>JAPLIB010000058.1 GCA_026389335.1 Cyanobacteriota bacterium
CTCAGGGCTGAGTGTTCCGGAGCCCGTCTTGATCTCCAGGGCGACGAACTGGGCGAGCTGCTGGCCCACCAACTCGGAGGTGATCTCCAGCGAGCGCAGGCCGATCAGGTCACTGCTGCCTTTGCAGAGCCCAAAGCGCACGAAGCGCCCCTGCTGGTCGACCAGGGCGCCGGTGTTGTTGCGCCAGAGCCGCACCGGCCCGCGGCCGCAGGCCAGGCGGATGCGCTGCTGGATCTCATGTTCGCTCGGGGAGGAGGCCATGCCTCCTGTTGCCGGGCTGGCCGTCAGGTTGGTTCATGTATTGGCGATTTGGCGAATACCTGGCACGTATTGGCCGATCTGGCCTTGGCCGCCAATACCTCAGGACCTGAACCGGTGCTCCTACTCGTAGTGGCTCCAGAGACGGAGCACCTTCACGATGCGCTCCTTCTCCAGCACCTGGTAAACGAGGCGGTGCTGGATGTTGATGCGGCGGGAGCATGCGCCGCGCAGCTCCCCGACCAGGGCCTCATAGGGCGGCGGTTGGACGTAGGGGTCGTTGGCCAGAAGCTCCAGCAGGGCCTGGGCTTTCTGCTTGAGAGCAGGCGATGCGGATGCGAGCTTGCGGGCGTCCTTCTGAGCCTGCCGGGTGAACAGAACCGTCCAGCTCACCAGCCCGGTTCGCTGCTCAGTTCGGAGACATCGGTAGCCATACCTTCAAGGATCGACTCACGCATCCCGGGGATCGCAACCAGATGCAGGGTTTCCTGGATGGCGCGCCAGTCGTCTTCCGAGAGCAGGACGGCATTGCTCCGCTTACCGGTGATCTGCACCGGCTCGTGGGACTGCCCCACCTCATCGATCAAGGCATAGAGCCGCTTGCGGGCTTCTGTGGCTGACACGGTGGCCATGGCGCTCCTGCTAGCCGTACGTCAAAGCGTACCGCCTTTGACTGTGCTGCGCTGGCGGGCCGCCCACACGTGCCTGGCCCAGCCAGGTTTGTAGCCGCGCTCCTGCTCGCGCTCCAGCAGCTGCTCGAAGGTCCGGCAGCCAGCTGCCGGGTGCGTGCGCCGGGGCCTCTGCTGCTGGCTGGGTTTGGGCCGGTGGTGCGCCGAGCCGGTGATCTCGACCAGCTCGCCGTCGAGCTGCTGAAGCCCGCGCCGCTGCTCATCGCGCTCGCCTGTGAGGAACAGGTGGCCGCAATCGGGGCAGACCTGGGCGGCACTGGGGCAGCTGCAGAAGCACACCGGGCAGTCCTTGATCGGGATTGAGACCCCCTCCCGCCGACGCCGACCGGCCAGGTTCCACTCGCGCTCATCGGTGGGCAGGCCGTGGCGATGGGCATTGCCCACGTGATCGAGGATCACCGCCTCGTGCTTCCCAGGTGCTGGACGGAGCGCTCTGCCCACCATCTGCAGGTAGAGGCTCAAGGAAGCGGTGGGCCGCATCAGGATCGCGCCGCCCACCGAGGGGATATCGGTGCCCTCGGAAACGATCATGCAGTTGGTGAGCACCTCCACCTCGCCGGTGCCGAGCCCGGCAATCAGGCGTTTGCGCTCTTCGGCTCGGGTGCTGCCGCTCACCGACGCGGCGCGAATCCCCGCACTGCGGAAAGCGCCAGCCATCTGCTCGGCGTGCTCGATCGTGCAGCAAAAGCAGATGGCCGTGCCCGGGTACAGACGTCGCCGGTAGTGCGAGACGGCATCGCCGATAGCGGCCCGGTCGCCAAAGGTGCGTGCAGCCTGCTCGAGGTCAAACTCGCCCATCCGCCGGCGGAGCTCGGGGCCATGTCCCTTGCTGTTTCTGGCATCTGGCCAGGAGAAGACCCGGGGGCGGGCCAGCCAGCCCTGCTCGACCAGCCAGGCCGCTGAGGGTCCCAGCACCAGGGCCTCGAAATAGCCACCGGCTTCCACACCCAAGCCCTTGCCGTCGAGGCGCTCGGGGGTGGCGGTCTTGCCGATCAGGTGGGCGCCAGGCCAGGCGTTGATGATCCGGCCCCAGACATTGCCGGCCACCAGGTGGTGGGCTTCGTCCTGAATGATCAGATCCGGCGGCGGCAACTGCTCCAGCCGTCGGGCCACGGTCTGCACCGAGCCCACCGCAACCTGCCGGCCCTGCACCCGGTGGCCCGGGGCGATCACGTCGGGCTCCAGCCCCCAGGCCTGCACCGTGCCCGTCAGCTGCTCGACCAGCTCGGCCCGGTGGGCCAGCACCAACAACCGCCGGCCCTTGCTGGCAGCACCCTGCACAATCGCGCCGATCGTCTGGCCCTTGCCGGCGCCGGTGGGCATCACGGCGCAGACCCGCCGGTGGACCTTGAGGGCAGCGCGGAGATCGGCCAGCAACTGCAGCTGGTAGTCACGCAGGACGATTAGAGCCATGGGCCGATCTGCAGGCTTTGCGCTGAGCAAGCGGGCTCAGCAATGTTCAACCTACCAAGCCTTGCCGGGCATGCTTAGGCTGTGCTCTGTACTTCAGGTATTCATGGCCTCCTTTGCACCGCCTCTGAGCGTCTCCATCACCGAGACGCAGTTGGATTGGCTTGACCAGCGGCGCCTACATGGCGCCCTCAGCCGCTCGGCGGCACTGCGTCAGGTGATCGATGCCGCCATCGCGGCGGAACAGACCGGCCCGGGCCAGTCAGGGCCGGCGCTGGTGGTAGCAGCCAATCGTCGTTGAGCTGCGGCAACACCCATGGCAACCGACGTGATCACGGCGGCCTCAGGCCGCTGGAGGGACATCCTCGAGGTGCTGGCGGGGCTGCACGCCGAGCAGCTCAGCAACCGCCATCAGCCCTGCCCTGCTTGCGGCGGGCGGGACCGCTACCGCTTTGACGACCGGGACGGCAACGGCTCCTGGTTCTGCAACCAGTGCGGCGGCAAAGACCACCTCGGCGGCGGGGGAACGGGAATGGACCTACTGATGCGGGTGCGCCGCTGGAGCTTCCGCCAGGCCTGCGAGGAGGTGGAGCGCTACCTGGGCCTGGATCCGGACGGGATAGGGCGGCATCGGCCCCAGCCGGTGAGCACCGGCAACGGCTCCGGTGGCAAGCCCTCTGCCGCGACAGGCCTGCCGGGCCACGGCCGCAGGCCTTGGCGCCAACCTGAAATCCCCCCTGTTGATGCCCCGCCGCCAGCGCTGGATCAGGGCGCCATCGCCCAGTGGTGCTATCGCGATGCGGCAGGCAACCAGCTGTTCTGGATTCAGCGGCTCTGCCCTGGTCGCAGCGGCCGCAAGGCCTTTCTGCATCGGGTGTGGCTCGCTGGCAGCTGGCACCGGCCCAGCCGTCGCGATCCCTTTTCCTGCGAGTGGCCAGCGCCCCGGCCCCTCTACGGCCTTCCCGGTCTGAGCCAACGCCCCGAGGCACCGGTGCTGGTGGTGGAGGGGGAGGGCACGGCCGAGGCCGCAGCTCTGCTGTTTCACGAGCACGTGGTGATCAGCTGGGCCAACGGCACCAACGCCATCGCCAAGGCCGACTGGCAGCCGCTGGCCCCACTGGGGCTGGCGGGGCGGGCGGTGACGCTCTGGCCCGATGCCGACCCACCGGGTCGCAAGGCCATGGCGCGGCTGGCTGCTCTGTTGAGCGAGCAGGGCTGCCGTGTGCAGCTGGTGGAACCACCGGCCGAGCTGCCGCAGGGCTGGGATCTGGCTGATGCCGACTGGACGCCCCGGCAGGCCGCGCGGCAGCTGGCGAAAACAGCCCAGCCATGGACGCCCCCAGCCGCCGGTGCCGATGGCAGTGACCCTGCCCCGCCTGCCCCTGCAGCACCCAGGTCGGCAGCGCCCTTCCTCTGCCTGGGTTTCGACGGCGACTCCTACTACTACCAACCGCACAACACCGGCCAGGTGATGCGCCTTTCGCGCAGCGCCCACACCGCCACCAACCTCGTTGCTCTTGCCTCCCTCAGCTACTGGGAGACGCTCTACCCCAGCAAGAGCGGGATCAACTGGGCTGCCGCAGCCTCGGATCTATTCGAGCAGCAGGCCAGCAATGGCGTCTATGACCCCGAGCGGGTGCGGGGCCGTGGCGCCTGGCTGGATGAGGGTCGCGTCATCTTTCACCTCGGCGACCGCCTCAACGTGGACGGCTGTTCCTGCTCCGTGCTTCTGCCGCCAGCGTCTCGCTACTTCTACGAACAGGCTCGGCACCTCGACGGCCCTGGCGACCTACCCCTCCCTGATGCCGATGCAATGCAGATCCGCTTCATTGCGGAGCGCTTCCGCTGGGAGATGCCGGCCTCCGCGCACTTCCTCCTCGGCTGGCTGGTTCTGGCCCCCGTCTGCGGTGCCCTGAACTGGCGTCCCCATATCTGGCTCACCGGTGGGGCCGGCACCGGTAAAGCCCAGCCTCACTCGGCCAAGGTTCTGACGCCTACCGGCTGGCGCCGCATGGGCGACATCGAGGTGGGAGACCTGGTCTCCACCCCTGACAACGGATCCGCGAGGGTGCGAGGGAAGTACCCGCAGGGCCGGCAGGCGACCTATCGAATCACCTTCGTCGACGGCCGCTCGACCCGCGCCACCGGCGACCATCTCTGGAAAGTCCGTCTGAACCACGCCTGGCGCATCCGCACCACCGCGGAGATGATCGAGATCCTCGCCACTGGAACCCGGCTATCCCGCAGCCTGGCGGTGCCGCTCTGCCAGGCCATGACCGTTCGCAATGGTGGGGCTGCTTTCCTCCTGCCGTTGCACCCGTACGCCCTCGGGGTCATGCTCGGCAATGGCTGCTTCACCGAGTGCGGCGGCATCCATCTCACCGACTTCGACCAGGAGGTCGTCGATCGAGTGCGCCTGTGCCTTGAGGGGTCGCCCTTTGGCCTCTTCCACACAAATGTCGACGGCAGATATCGCCTGGGTGACCTGTCGCGGTACGGCAAGCAGACCAGGCAGACGATCAAAGACCTCAGGCTTCTTGGTACCCACTCCCACACCAGATTCATCCCACGCGCCTATCTCGAGGCATCGATCGAGGACCGTGCTGAGTTGCTCAAGGGCCTGATGGACACCGGCGGCACAGCCGACAAGACCGGCGGCATCAGCTTCTGCACCATGTCCACACAACTGCGTGACGATGTGCTCGAGCTCGTTCGCTCTCTGGGCGGCATCACCAAGGTCGGCACGAGACACACCTCCTACACCTACAACGGCGAAAAGCGCCAGGGCAGGATAGCTTTCAACATCAGCATTCGGCTGCCTGATCCCACCATCGCCTTCTCGCTGCCGCGCAAGTTGGAGCGTGTCTCACCCACCCATCAGTACGCTGACTGCCTCTACCTCAATGTCGTCTCCATCGAGCCCAGCGAGCCGGAAGAGTGCTCCTGCGTCGCCATCGATCACCCCGACCGGCTTTATGTGACCGACGACTTCGTGGTCACCCACAACACCACCATCCTCAAGTTATTCCTCCGCCCCCTGCTTGGCGGCGTTGTCCAATCCGCCACTGGCGGCACCACCGAGGCCGGCCTGCGCGGCACCCTCAAGTCCGATGCCATCCCCGTGGTCTTCGATGAGTTTGAGCAGAACGAGCAGAAGGACAAGCTGATCGTTCAGAACGTCCTGGCCCTGGCCCGCATCGCCAGCTCAGAAGGCGGCAAGATCTACAAAGGCACCACCTGCGGCGGCGCGAACAGCTTCGAGGTGCGCTCGATGTTCTGCGTCTCCTCCATCAACGTCTCGCTCATCCAGAAGGCCGACATTGATCGCTTCTGTGTGCTCGGCCTGCGCAAAGATCAGGTGGAGAAAAGTGTGTGGCTTGACTTCGAACGCGAGATTGCATCGGTCGCCACGATCGATCACGGCAGGGCGTTGATCCATCGCACCCTCCATCATCTGCCCGTGATCATTGACAACGCACGCGTCCTGGCACAGGCCCTTGGCCGCCGCTTTGGCCAGCGTTTTGGGGACCAGCACGGCACCCTGCTGGCCGGAGCCTGGAGCCTGGAGGCAGGCGGCGGCGGACAGCTCGACCTGGTCATGGCCGATCAGTGGCTGGACCAGATGGACTGGCAGCACCAGCAGCCTGATCACTCAGAGGCCGATGAGATCAAGTGCCGCGACACCATCCTCCAGCAGATCGTGCGGCACGACGTCGGCTCAGAAGCCTCCTTTGGGGAGATGGTCCGCTGCATCGCCTTGCAGGAGTCGCTGGCCGATACCCTCTGGGACCGGCTGGTGCCCGTGCTCGGCCGCTACGGCATGCGGCTGTTCCGAGCCGGCCAACCGCTGCCGGATGGAGAGCGCGCCGAGGGGCATTTCCTGGCGGTCGCCAACGCCAACGCCCAGCTCGACCACGTGCTCCGCAGTACCCCCTGGAGCGGTGGTGCCCACCGCTCCGCGCTCAGACGGATCGACGGGGCCTACCTCCCCAAGCGTGTGGTCCACTTCGCAGGCATCGGGACAAAACGCTGCGTCATGGTGCCCATCGATGCCGCTGACCTGGAAAACGTTTGATCGAACAGCTATCCAACAGCGGCTGCTGGCCCAAAAACCATTGCGGCACAGGGGATTTGGAGAAATCTAACGATCCAACGCTTAGGTCAGCCGATACACCCCCTTATACGCATAGTGCGTGTGCACCCGAGAGAGACCCCCTCTCATATATATCTCTATTTTAATAGATGTTTGTTTGTTAGGGAGGTGGTCAGACCGTCGTGGTGGCAAGAGTTTTCGACCTAACGAGCGACCGTTGGATCTGTGTTGGATCGTTGGACTTTGATGCCGCTTATCCTTAGGAGATGACGCATCACGACCTGCCCTTTGACTGCCTGGCCGTCGGCCAGCCGATCGCTGTTGACCTGCCGCGTGAGCTGGTGATCCGGCTGGCCAGGGCCTACATCCGAGATAACCCCGGTTCTGGCTTTGCCTTCAGGCGAGAAGACGGCCTCACCACCTGCACCCGATTGGCCTGACTGCGTGGCCGTCCACTCCGCCACCACCTGGCTTGATCCCATCCCCGGCCTCTGGCGGGATGAGGCGGCGCACCGCTACTGGCTGGGGGATCACCTGTTCCCGGTATCGATCACCGGCGTGCTGGCCCATGGACTCAGCAGCACTGCCAAGCGGGCGATTGAGGCCAAGCGATCCATCTGGGAACCCCGTGGGGTGACCGTGCACGCAGCCCTGGAGCACTACAGCCAGGCCCGTTTCATGGTGGGCCGCAGCGCCGGTGATGCCCTGCTGGATGCCGAGACCCTGCCGGGGCATCACCGCTACCGGGACTGGATCCTGCCGCTGCTGCTGCTGCCGCTCTGGGACGAGGTGCGGGTGATCGCCAGCGAGCGGCTCAGCTGCTGCCTCACCCGCAACGTCGCCGGGGCCTTTGACGGCGCCTACATCTCACCGGCCCTCAGCGAGCGGCGTGGCCACGAGGTGCGAGTGCTGTACGACCTCAAGACCCTCTCGGCCCACGGCCGGCCCTATTCCACCGCTGCTCAGCTGGGGGGCTACATGGTGCTGGAGGCCGCCCAGGGGAACCACTACGAGCTGGGCCAGACGATCTGGAGCAAGCCCGGCGAGGCGCTCACCAGCAGCTTCTACAGCCGCGAGCAGTGCCTGGCGGCCTGGGCCGCCGCCTGGAGCCGCTACTGCCTGGCCTGCAGGCCCTTCTGACATAAGAGGGAAGCTGATTAGGAATTAACAGCCGCTGTCGTTGCGGCTCTCAGATCAAAGCCGATACAGTGAACTTCTTGCAGGCCCTGGTCTGCTGGCCTCTGAATGTCCTGTCCATGGTGATGTCTGCTGCCCCCGCCGAAGCCGCCTCCGCTGCTGCGGTTGACGCCATCGATGCGCTGCTCGATGCCATCACGGCCCTCAAGGCCCAGCAGAAGCAACTGGAACAGCAGCTCGAACCCCTCCTGGAGTCCCTTGGCGAGGCGATGGCGGCCGGCCAGCTGGATCCCTCCTTCTCCCACAACGACTGGGCGTTCACCCATAGCCCTGGGCGGCTGAACTACGCGTTCCCGGCGGCGGTGCAGCAGATCGAGCAGCAGCTCAAGGCCGCCAAGGAAGCGGCGATCCAGCAGGGCAGCGCCACGGAGAAGCGCGGCAAGCCGTTCTGGACCATCCGCCCTCCGAAGGCGCAGGACCAACCGTTCTGAGCCGATGCCGCAGCGTGCCCATGCCCTGCCTCCCGTCGATTCAGTGGAGGAGCTCCGCGCTGCGGCCAGCGGGGAGGACGACAACGGCCAGCCGGTCTATGAGCCCACCGATCCGGCAAGGCCGATCGGACATGCCAACCCACCGCGACGCACCAAGGGACAGGCGGCCCAGCCGCCGCCTCGGCCCTCGCGTCTGGAGGTGGAGCGCCGCGTAGCAGAAGCGCAGCTGTGGATCGCCCAGCGAACTCCGCTGGCGCTGATCTACGAAAAAGCTCGTGAAAGCTGGGGGGTAAGGAACACCCAGACGATCAACCGCTACCTCAACCTCGCTCGCGAGCGGATGGTGGAAGAGCTGATCTCCGACCGGCGGCGCCACCAGGCTGAGCAGATCTTTGCGCTGAACGACTGCGCCAGGCGAGCCATGGACGCTGAGCAGTTCTCGGCGGCGGTGGGTGCCTTCCGGGTGATTTCCGAGATCGGCGGCCTGCTGCGGGCCCCGCTCAAGCCATCCGAGGTGAAGACCTGATGGGCCGCATCGCCTCAACCCTCCGCCCCCAAGTTCTAAGCCTGCCCAGTGCGGGCGGGCTGCTGCTGGACTCTGCGACAGACCTCTGGGCTGACTGGGGCCTGCTGGGTGTTCCTGATCCGGACCGGGCGACAACTACCCGCCAAGGGCTTCTGTTCCGCGATTTCATCCGCTCGGCCTTCCCCAGCTTCCAGTTCCACCGGCTGTCCGAGCTGCTCATCGACCTGCTCCAGCAGGTGGCTGACGGAAAACTGACACGGCTGATCGTCTGCACACCTCCTCGCCACGGAAAAAGCCAGCTGGTGTCGCGCCTGTTCCCCGCCTACTGGGTGAGCCGGCACCCGCAGCTGTTCTGCGCCATTGCCAGCTACTCAGCCGAGCTGGCCTACGCCCACTCCCGCGAGGCGCGGCACTACTACCGGAGCACCGGCCATGCCCTCTCCAAGGACTCTGCCGCCGTGGGCAACTGGCTCACGCCGCAACGGGGCGGCTGCATCGCCGCTGGTGTACGAGGCCCCTTCACTGGCAAGGGCTACAACCTCGGCATCATCGATGACCCCTACAAGGGCCCGGAAGACGCCAAGTCGGCCCTGCAGCGTGAGCGGCTGATCGACTGGCTCAAGAGCGTCTGGTTCACCCGAGCTGAACCCGGCCAGAGCAGCGACGGCCACTGGCTGCCGGCGGCGCAGGTGGTGGTGCAGACCCGCTGGGACCACCAGGACATGACCGCCTGGCTGCTCGAGCAAGAGGCAGAAGAGCACCCCGAGCACTGGACCGTGCTCAACCTGCCGGCGATCGCCGAACCGATCAGCATCGCGATGCCGATCCCACCCACCTGCAGGCGGGTGCCGGACTGGCGTCAACCCGGCGAGGCCCTCTGCCCCGAACGGGTGCCGCTGGCGGTGCTGCAGCGCATCCGCACCCGCCTGGGCTCCTACTGGTGGAATGCCCTCTACCAGCAGCGCCCCAGCCCGGCTGAGGGTCTGCTGTTCCGCAAGGACTGGATCCAGGCGCCCCTGCCGGTCGCACTGGGCCAGCCCCGGCGCTATGCGCCCTTGGTGCTGAGCTGTGACCTGAGCTTCAAGGACGGCAAGGACAACGACGCCTGCGGCTTTGCGCTGCTGGGTCTGCTGGAGCCGCAGCGACACCTGGCAGTCGATGCGCGGCGGCAGGGCCTGGCCCTGGCCGCCAACGCTGCCCGGGCCATTCGCACTGGGCTACAAACCGTTGAGAGGGCGACCGACCACGGGGCGCATGCCCCCGATCCCTGGGCGGAGCTCCAGATCGAGGCCCTCTGGGCCCACCGGCAGCAGCTGGACCTGCCGGGGGTGATCAAGTTCCTGCTGGCCTCGCTCAACTCCCTGGAACGCCAGGGCCTGCGGCCCCACGCCGTCCTGATCGAGGACGCCGCCAATGGCCCAGCGGTCTGCCAGCTGCTGCGGCGCCAGGTGCCGGGGTTGATCGCCATCACGCCCAAGGGCAGCAAGGCCTCCCGTGCCCATGCCGTCGCTCCCTTAGTGGAGGCCGGTCAAGTGCGCTTTGCCCGCAAGGCCGACTCGCTCGTGGAAGAGCTGCTGGCCTTCTCGCCCCGCGGCGGGATCGACGACCAGGTGGATGCCTTCACCCAAGGGGTGCTGTGGATCGAGGCGCAGTACTGGCGCGGGCGGGGCCACAGCTCGGCGCCGCTGCCAATGGTGTTCTCCCGGTAGGCCATGGATCAGCAGCCACAGCCGCATGCCACCACGCCGCATCGGCCCCAGACCCATGCCATCGCCACAGCGGCCCGTCCGCGGCGACATCGGCCGGTGAATCCCCATGCCGCCGCCAATGCCCTGGCTCTGCAGCACCAGGACATCGCCGAACGGGTGGCGGCCAACATCGCCCGCCGCACCGGACATCCCAGGGAGGATCTGCATCAGATCGCCATGCTCGGCATCCTCCAGGCTGCTCGCCGCTACTCACCCGAACGGGGGTGCTTCCGGCCGTTTGCCCGCACCTATGCCAACGGCGAGGTGTATCACTATCTCCGCGATAAGGGCTTTCTGATCAAGGTGCCGGCGAGTTGGCGGGAGCTGCATGCCAGAGGGTTGAAGCTGATGCGGTTGGGGGTGGAAGCCGCGGAGGTGCCGGGGCGGCTGAGGGTCAGTGAGGAACGGTGGCGGGAGATTGTGGTGGCTTGCGGTCAGCGGGTGGTGGCGTTTGAGGTGGGGGAAGATTAACGGCTTGCGCGTCACCTAACGGCAACAATGTTTGTATTACACCCGATAGCGTAACCCTCCGTTCCGTGTAAACCCGCTTATTAGGTTAAACTTCACCGATCACTCTCTTGTCTCTTGTCGTTTTCTCTCCTGCTCAATCACTTTATAAATTACAGGCGAAAAACGTAGAGCTTCATCCTGTTTTTGGCGTTCACGTGCAAAGCGTCGCCTAGACTTGAGAGTTTCTCTTAATAGGTACTTAACCCACATATCCACATCTGCTCCAAACTGATACTCATCTAATAAAGCTTCTTCTGAGAAGCCGAGGAAAATTTGAACAAGATCCGAAACGGTAAGCTCTAGATAGCGCTTAGAGTGATTTTGCTCTTCAGGCCAGCGAGGTAAAGTATCATCTCCAAAACCCATATCTTTTGCCAATTCAATAAGATCATAGTAATCCGTATACCAGATATTTCTGTGATCCATATCAGGAAATATCCTACATTTAGCAGTAAGACGTGTCATAGCCTTTAAAAGGCTATCTTTAACTCGGTTTTGCTCCGACGGAGAATAGTGCTCCTCTATAGCTGCCTTAAATATCTGACCGAGCTCATAACCCCTCTGCCGTGTTGTCTGTTTATCTTTCTCAAATTTAATTTCTGAAAGGGAACCCTCAAAATATTCGCTTTTAGGTAAGTCATCATGCTTTTTTCGTGCTGCATCCAGACCAGGGTTATGTGTACCAGAAATAAGCTTTTGCAGAAGTTCAAAAAGTGACATGGTGGAGAGAATTTGGTTTCGGTGACGATCTTATATTGCCCATCAATGCAAGTATTCGTGTCAGACAAGACTGGGCAGTATTAATAAAGTGTTACAAGAAGGCTTAAACGCAGTCCCCATTCTGAAAGCGATGCAATCTAACGCTCAAGATCAGAAGCGGGCAGATTCCTCAGAGTTGACGATCACCCTCATGCTCCCGTCTCTGCATCTTGATGTTAGAAGGGAATCGTTAAGCAACTGAGGAAGAGGATGAAACAGCATCGTTCTCCTCTGGTGTACTTGTAAATATGAATTCAACGTTCTGCAGCTCGCTCGATCCAAGCGTATCGCTTAAATATCTCCAGACATTGTCTTGGCGAAGCGCTTCATCCTGTTGCGTAAATGAAGTTGAAACAACCGTAGCGATCAAGCTGTAATCCCCTACCACTGTGACAGCGTCGACTCCAGGCATCGCTGAGAGTGTGCGTTCAAGCTCAATTCGGGTTGTCATTGAAGGTCTCCTTTGAATCAGATCTGATTAAGTACAGAAGTACCAAATTGCCTTACCGCATTTGACCATATCTCAACTGTAGCCTTCTGTAGGTCTAATGCGGCGTGCTGCCCACTGCCAGAAGCTGTGTTGCGATCGGCTCGGTGAACAATCCAATGACGCCGTTTCATCAATGGCCCAAGCTTGCCACGATAAGGATCAAGCAGCGATGGCAAGAGCCCAATACGCTCAAGAACTGCACTAACTTCACCTGGGTCGTTGAAGTTTGAGCGCTCGAGATGATCAGCAACTGAACGTGATATCAAATCATTGACAGTGGATCCACGGAAAAGCGCTAGCTCAACTAGTGTAAAAGCCTGTCGAGGCTTCTTGCCTGCCAAGGGAACTTCCTTAAGGTATGAAGCTTGAGCGCTTGGAAGCTTCCACTCGAGGAGGCTGCGTAGAAAGTCTTCTAATGTCGCATGAAAGAAAACAACTGCAGAACGCAGGATGTCCGACGTGTCCACTGCCCGGCGTCCAGGCCCGGTAAACACTGTCTCATAGTGCGCAACGAGATGCTCAACGCGCTCAAGGTTGCCGTTGAAGCGATTTTCGATCTCGGACTTCATGTTCAGATTTTAGCCGGCTACAAGTGCTTCCGCACCAATTGGCAAGTATACTCCGCGTCGGTGATTTGAGAATGGGCATCAACTCTCCTTCTAACTCGTCATTGGCAGGTTCCGAGAACCACCGATAAATAGCCGGTCTTGTCCGAGAACCATTTCGGATAGCTCCTTGCAATGGCCATTGAATCCAGTCCCAGCAGGGATTTCAGCGGCAAGTCTCTCACTGGCAGCCATGGTTCACGGGTCCGCAAACCACATGTTCATTCGGCTACACAACTCTGGACGCCTGTAGGACTCGCGCTGGCAAGAGCCTGTAGCCCCTCCGGCTTTCCGTGCCTCAAGATGTCTCCCCGCAAGCGAATGCGCCGTATGCCCCCTGGCAGGCACACCCCAGCCTGACCGCCCTTGGGCCATCCCTGCAGATCACCGCCGACTGCTGGGCCCTACTCGCTGCCCCTGACGGCAGCAGCCGCAAGGAGCAGTACCTCCCCAAGGGGGAACGGGAGCCTGACACCGCTTACCGCAAGCGCCTCGATGCCGCCCGCCCCTCAGGTTTTTTCCGCGATGCCCTGCGCACCTACGCCGGAATGCTCAGCCGGGGCAGTTGGATCAGCCTCCCGGCCAGCCTGACCTCGGTGCTCACCGACGTCGACGGCCGAGGCACAGACCTGGGCGTGTTCCTGGCGGCGGCCGACCTGCTGGTCCTCCGCGATGGCGCCGCCTTGGTGTTGGTGCTCCCCCCCGAGCACAGCTGGCCCAGCGAGGGCGACAGGCAGGAGGCCCTGCGCCGCGGTGATCGGCTGTCCCTGCCCCGCCTGCAGCTGGTGCCACGTGCCAACTGCTTGAACTGGGAGCTACCCGTCTCCTATGGCCTGCCGGGCCGGATCATTTGGCGCGAACCGGTCAACCGGCCCATCAGTGCTGAACCGACCGGGCCGGAAGGAGCAATCACCGAGCAGATCACCGCCCTGCTGGGCGATGCCGATGCCCCCGACCGCTGGCACTACCGCAGCCTGCAGCTGCTCACCACCGGCGACACCACCAAGGGTGGGACCACCAAGGCTGGGACCGCCAGGGACGGGGCCGTCACCGGCCTGCAGCTGGCCCACCACCCGGTCTGCGCCGACCCCCAGGCCACCAGCGGCTGGCGCTGCGATGAGCCAGTGGTCACCACGTTTGATGGCATCCACCGGCTGCCGGCCTGCTGGTACACCTCCGATGGCTCCGCCTTTGGGGAGGGGGACCTGCCGCACCTGGGCTTGGCCCACCAATACCTCAACCATTTCCGCTGCAAGAGCGAATACGAAGAACTCCTCTCCCGCACGGCTCTGCCGGTGGGGGTGCGAAAGGGGATGGTCGACGCCATGGGCAACAGCCAGGCCGGCCCGGTGGTGCTGGGCCCGAACACCTGCATGGACTTGCCTTCGGACGCCTCCTTTGAGTTCGTCGAAATCCGGGCGCGCTCTCTGGCGGAGCATCGGGCCTGGCTGCAGATCCTCGATGACACCATGCGCCGCGATGCCCTGATTCCCAGTCAGAACCGCGGCGCTGCCCGCACCGAGATGGAGATCAGCCTCACCGCCTCCCAGAGCTATGCGCTGCTGCAGGCGATGGCGATCCAGAGGGCGTCGCTGTTCTCCACCCTGCTGCAGCACTGGTGCGCCCTCACCGGCGAGCCCCTCACCCCCGGTGCCGGCCTGCACGTGACGGTGAGCCCGCTCACCCCGCCGATTCAGCCGCAGCCCCAGGTGAAGGAATGGATCGAGCTCTTCGACAAGGGCGTCATCAGCCGTGAGGAGCTGCGCCATCAGCTGGCCCTGGCCACCGCCAATGCGATCAGCAGTCCGACCCTGGATGACAGTCCGGCCACCAGGGCAGGAGAGGGCAGCCACAGTCCAGACCCTGAGAAGTAGCAGCTGATCAGCTCGCCGGCTGAGCCTGAACCGTGATGGTGAGATTGCCGTTGCTGTCGCGCTGCATGGCATAGATGAGTTCCTGCAGAAGGCCCTGCAACTGCTGGGCGGCCTGCCGCTCCTGCTGGCTTGGGTGACGTACGGCAGATGTGATCAGCCTCAACCCCAGACCGGCACTGCCGATCACCCCCAGCGGGCCCATCACTACCGCCAGGCCGGGCACCAGCATCAGGGCCATGGCCAGAAACGCCGAGACCGGCAGCGCGCCGGCGGCCATCAGGCCGCTGGTCTGCAGGATCTGCAGCAGCCGCTCTTTGCGTTCTTCTGCAGTGCCATTAAGCAACTGGTCGCGGTGCACCAGTAGCTGATCCACGGCCGTGATCGCTGCTGAATAGGCGCTGGCCTCCACGGCATTGCCGAGGGTGCGATGCCAGAACTCCGGGGTCTGGGCTGCGGCGATCAGTCCATCGAGGTGATTGTCCGTGCTGGCCTGGAGTCGCTCCAGCCAGCTCATGTCGCTGGAGCCGCGACTGATGTTGACCGAGCCGTCCTCCCAGATGCCATTGGCCGCATCAGCGGCCAGGTGGGGGGAATTGAAACGGCTTTCGATGTGGGACCAGTGCTTGCCGAGGGCATCGCCCCCTTTGAGGAAGACATCGACGGCCGCAGTGCCGCAGTGCTCCAGCTCCCCGGGCAGCTTGGCCAGCAGGTCTGCTGCTGCCACGCCGTGGTTGGAGGCCGCGGATGTGATGCGGCTGATGAGCTGGGGATCAACCCCGACGTTGTTGAGCTCGCTGAGCGAGGCCGCGACTGTGCCTGCAGCCACGGCCAGGGCCTTGGTGGTGCGATCCAGGCCCTTGCGGACCTTGGCAGCGGCGGCTGCGCCTGCGGCCAGGCCTGCACCTGTAACGGCGGTGAGATCTGCCATGGCCCAGGCACCAGCAAGCTCCATCTTGGCGCGGGCAGGCATTCCCCCTGGCGTTGCTGGCCAGCGCTGCGATCGGCTGCTGGCAACAGCAGGCATGACCAGCACCACAGCGATGTCGGACCTTGCCAGCCCAAGCGACTCCCCCTACCGCTGGCGCGCTGCTGACCTGGAGGGTATCCGCGTTGCCCTCTCGATTCCGGCCCGCCTGCCGGCGATCCGCGCCATCAATGACGCCATGGCGGATCTCGAACAGCTCTACCCCGATGCCATCCCCACCGCCCGGCGGGAGCTGGATGCCATCGCCGCCATCGACACCGAGCTGGCGGGACTGGGCCCGGAGCAGCTACAGGCCCCGATCGAGACCCGCCGCAAGGCCGTCAGCCCCGATGCCCTGCCGGAGGACGGCAGCTTGCCCGTCAAGAAGGCCGACGTGATCGAGTACGACACCGAGCTGCTGCGGGAGGAGACGATCAGCCGCTACGGCGAGGGGCTCTCGATTGAAGGCGCCCTCAGGCGGCAGCGGTCCGGTCATGCCCAGGCGCTGCTGCTGATGCTCCCCTCCCTGGACAGCTGGAGCCGTGATCCCCAGCTGAGCGGCCAGGCCCGCAGCTTCACCGCAGCGCTGGAGCGGGGCTGAACCTTGACCGTCACTCATGCCTTGCCTCCTTCTGCACTGCAGCCCTACGCCAACGCCCGTCTCCTGCTGTTCTCTAATGCCCTCCCTGGCGTGCTCGACTCGACGCGCACCGGGCGTTTTCTGTTTGAGGGGTTTCTCAAACGGCTCCGCGGTATCTCCAGCAAGGAGAACGCTCCCGGCCTGGACACCGGTGACTTCACCTACGAGGGCTACCTCACCCGCGGGGCGCTGCTACCCCTGAGCTCCTCGCAGCCCTGGGACTGGCTCAGCTCAACTATCAGCTGGAGCACCAGCGGGATCCGGCCGGTGTCTTCCAGCACCCCGGCGCTGCTCACCCCTTGTTTCGGTGCCATCTGGTTGGGGCCGCTGGCTGAGCTGCGCTCCCCCGGCCGACTCCCCTCCCCCGGCCGGGGGCAACTGGGGGCCTTCTCGGTCACCGAGTTCGGCGGCCTGTATGGCGCCGGCGGCATCGGCTCACTGACCCAGCCCCTGCTGGGCGAACGCATCCAGGCCGCGCTCAAGCCCAACCGCATCGTGGTCGTCGCCAGCGGCGAGAGCCTCAACCTGCTCGCCGAGCGTCACCTCACCACGGTCACCACCTTGCGGGGGTTGAACCCCACCCTCACCGGTCGGCCCTCCGATCCGCTCCCCGTGGGCAGCTGGCTGTTCATCCCCAAGCGCCGCGCCGCCGCCAACGCCGACACCAGCACCACCAGCCTGCCGGCTGGCTTCTATACCCCCGAAACCCTGGCCTCCTATCTGGGGGTGTCACTCTCCACCATCTACAGCTGGAACTCCAGCGGCTACGGCCCGCCCTTCGTGAAGCTGGGCAACCTCGTCCGTTACACCTATGAGGACGTGGAGCTGTGGCTGGCCCGGCAGCTGGAGCTCTCGCGGGGGTGACTCAGCTGGACAGGAACCAAGAGCGCCTACTTCTTGGCTCCCTCGGTGTTGGTGTCGCTGCTGTTCTGGTGGCCGTTGATGTGCTTCTCACAGGCCATGGCACCGCTCCCGGCCAACACCACACCAGCGAACAACGCAATCGAGAGGAGGCGTTTCACAAGTGGCAGGCATCTGAGTTGAACAGTAAATGGCGCTGCGCGTCCTGTTCTCTTATCGCTGCGGTCTCCTCACGGATGGGTCAGTGGCAATAGCTGGGGAGCACAGCCCGGACGGGGTGCTCCTCCACGACAGCCGAGACGGGTCATGGCCACTGCCACTGCTTCTTCCTCCTCCAGCACTGCCGCTTCCAGCGGTCAGGGCGCTGACGACAACTACAGCCCAAACCAGGGCGCCGAGGCCGGAACCGCTGAGGCTCAGGGCCGCAGCGATGGTTCTGCCGGCACCAGCGGCACACCGCCTGGCTCCAGCACTGACACCGCTGCCAGTGCTAACGCCCAAAGCGAACCGGCCGCTGCTTCCTCACCGCCTGCCGACGACAGCCGCCTCGCTGAACCCCTGCGAGCCGAACGCCGCAAGTCCAATCAACTCGAAAAAGAAATCCGCACCCTCCGCCAGCAGCTCAACCGCTTCTCCGAGATCAACCCGGAGGAGTACGCCCGCCTGCAGCAGGCCGAACGCCAGAAGCAGGTGCTCGAGCAGCAGATGGA
>JAPLIB010000014.1 GCA_026389335.1 Cyanobacteriota bacterium
CACCGCGATGGCGTAATGCCTTCTTTACTACCGGATACCTGAGTTCAGCAGCAAGAGCAGCACGGCTTCTTTGACCGCTCGGCGTTGAGCGATCAGGCGTGCATTCGCGCGGCGGTACGTCCCGACCCCTGAATGGGTACCAGGATCAAATGCTCTTTAACTGTTAGATTGAGATCGACTTGATTCCAGGTCGCCTGATGACCATCCACCGCCAATTCCAACTTGCCCCACTGCCATTTGATGTGCGGAGCAGTTGAAGACCGCCGCAATAAGGCCTTGACGTGGGCATGCAGCACGTCGGCAGCAAAGGGCTTAACGATGTATTCATCGGCACCCGCATTCAGTCCAGCAACAACATCAAGGTTAGTGCCTCTTGCCGTTAGCATTAAAATCAAAGGCTGCTTGATGGGCTGTTGCCGTAGCCGACGGCAAAGCTCAATGCCGTCCAACCTTGGCATATTGATGTCTAGAATCAGAAGGTCATAATCCAGGCACAAGGCCAACTCCAAGGCGGCTACTCCATCTTCAGCCTTGTCACACGCATAGCCCCAAGCGGCGAGAAGCTCGCACAATGAATTGCGTATAATGGTGTCGTCTTCCGCAACTAATACTTTCAACCACTCCACGGACCACTGATCAATTCCAGCTTAGCAGTGATGTCAACTTGCACCTGAAAACGAACGAAGCCAGGCCATTGGCATCGCTCATTGAAGTCAAAGTTACCTGTCTGCTGTCAAGCCTTGTGGCATGGCCTAAGATCGGCATAAGCCACCTAACTGATCCGAAAGATCAAGCAGGATTCGGCTCAACCGGTTGCCGCAATAGGGGCGACCGTGATGTGTGTGTTCATCGGCTTGGGTGCCTGTGATCCGGAGGCGACCCTTGGGGGCGCGGCAGTCTCACGCCAGTTGCAGCGGGCGTATGGGATCGTGGCCAAGCTGGCGTACTCGCGTAAGACAGGCAACCTGATGTCAGATCACAACGGGCACCAGGTGATGGAGAAAGGCATGGCTCGAAAGAACGGACCATGGCGCTGACCGAGCACGATTCCCGTCACGTTTCAACTGGAACCACATCCAGGCTGCGGCGATGAACTCGGCTGCCTGCTGAGCCCGCAGGATCCGGCGGATGTCGCCTCTGTGAGTTTGTCCCAGGGACGGTTGCGCCACACGACGGCCCCAGGCCCTGTCAGCGGCCCCGCACCGAAAGCTCCTGCCTGGTGGCAGCCAGCCAGTCCGCCAGAGGTTGCCAATCATCGTGTTGATCCATCGCCGCCCAGAGTCGCTCGATCAGCGGGCGCACAGGCGTTGACGCCAGGTTCCAGCGCGGCAGGGGCGCCATCAGCAACGTCAGCCAGCGTTGCGGACTACAAAAACAGCGCCCGCTCCAGACTCCAGGCGCGGCAGCACCTGGGATTGATCGTGACCCAACCCAGTCCGGCGGAAGAGCTGCCACCACAAGTCCCCTGGGAGGGTGTCGCCCATCAATCCCCGCACAGAAATCGGGAACGCCTCCGCTGCCGAGAAGGCCCAATCCGGAATCAGGCCGAGACAGCAGTGAATGAAGCAAAACGTAGTGGACCGACTAGATCCACTGCACAGCAAGCGATCTCGAAAGCCAAACATGTCCGAAGAGTGATCCGAGCGAGATCCGCCTGAGACCTTCCTGGACGTTGGCCTGGGGCGAGTGCGAACTTTTCGCTCAGAAAGGGCTATGTGATGGACGTTCCTGGGGCCATCAAAAGGGGCACGCTTACCCGGTACCCGGAGGCCTGCATGGCGTGCCACCCATTCGGGCAAGGCTCGGCGGTGGCTGAGTTAACCAGCGCTTTGGCGGCTGTCTCTGGCCTGACGCAGCTTTCTGGGCAATCCAGAGTGGGGAGGAGCCCAGCCCCTCACCAGCCAGAAGCCCAGTCCTGGCCTGCGCTCGAAGCCCTTTGGCGCCACAATCGAGCTGGATTGGCCAGAGCTGCCACCCGGAACGGACCAGGCATGCCAAAATAAATCCAACGTTTAAGTCAACTAGAGTGGATTCCGCAAGCCTTTTCGACTCGGCAGAGCTTGTCCCGGGGTCTCTGCTGGATTCGGCGCTCGAGACGGTCCACACCACTTATGGTTCGCCCGCTGGTTTGGACTATCACTTATCAGAGTCCCCTCCTCTGGTTTTTCTGGCCTTCGCGCCTGATCAGCTCTCTGACGGGGAGCTCCTCACGCCGCCGGCAATTTCAGAAGAGCCAGCCGAAAATTTGAATCTCTCTTTACAGAGTCAACTCAAGTTTGAAAATTATACGGTCATCGATTCTGTCACGGGTTGTCCGATTGAGGTGGACAACATTCCCGCCGCGGAGCTCACTTTTCCATCCCCAGCCGATCCATCCATTGCCGATTCTGGCGATCAGCTGTGCATCAATCCTGACCTGAAGCCGGTCTGGATTGGCAATATGGTCAATGACTCCATCGAAAATTTCCAGCTTGAAATCTCAGCTGCCAGCGAGAATCCAGAGGGACTCCAAGCATTCGATGCTTCTACCAACGAAATCCGGCTTAACGATACCTATTCCGGACCATCAAACTTTCAAGAAGAGACAGTCCTCGCTGACAATCAGAGCGACAGCGAATCTCTCTATACACAGGCTGATGAATCCCTAGCCGCAGACATCGACTGCGCCCCAATACTCCCAGACTACGACGCCGAACTCAGCCCGCGCATCCGTTACGCCTACAATTCCAACCCTCAATTGACATTCGAAGTTGATCCCATTCCCGGCACGAGCGACGTCCAAGAAATACAGGCCATTGGCCATGATTATTCTGTAATTTACGCAGAGCCTGCTGACAACTCTCCCGTCTCGCTGACTGGAGAGAAACCTGATTCCGTGGATTCTTTTGCGGAAGTTTTGCCTTGGGATGGATCAGACAAAGAGCCAGAGATTGCAATCTGCGAACTGGAAATCGCCCTCTATTCTCAATCGATTCTTCCGACGGAAAGATCAGTCGACCTGGCAGAAAAATCGATTGAATTGCCTCAGGAGTTTCCCGAGGTGCCGGCAGAGATTCTTCCCGGCGAAGAATCCTCAGAAGGGACCACGCTTGGGACCGAAGACATCCTTACTGCTGAGCCCTGCCTTCAATACCCGATTGACTCGGTCAATAGCGAATATGACGACCAATTTTCCATCAACCCTCAGTGGCCAGAGCCTTTCTTGATTGACGGCGAGCTTGACCATTCACCAGAAGTCATACAGCTCGAATCTTCGGATTCAAGAGTTGATTCCGAAATATCCGACCTGCTCATAGAAGTTTTCGACGCAAGCCTGCCAATTATGGCAGACAGCATCTCCATAGATTTACCGTCTATTGATGGACCACAGCTGACAGAAGATTTCCTTGAGGGAAATTCGCCTAGCAATGAATGGGGTCAAATTCCCAAAATCATGATTTGCTTCCTCCCAGATTTCGATAATTCTGGCCTGGCCCCACAGCCTTACGACGCTTCAACGATTGATGTCGTGAGTGAGGAGGCTGATGTTGCTATCATGCAAGATCCGATGGATACTTTTACACCATCCCGAGGCGACACTACGACGCCACTGCCTTGGTGGCGCGGCTACGCAGCTTCGTCTCCCGAGAACCTTTCATCGCAACTCTTGGTCCCTGAAGAGGCCGTCGAAAATTCTGATCAAGCTCAGCCATCCCCCGATAGCATTTTAGACAGCTGCAATCCTGGCCAAGCTCAGCCATCTCCCGACTACATTTTAGACAGTGACAATCCAATCCTCCCCATTGCCATCTCCGTAACTGCCCAACCGGAAAACACAATTCCCGTCGCTGCCACGCTTCGCAACCCAAAACCGGCACCTAAGGATGCCGCTCAAGGCGAGGTGTTCCTGCAACCATATCGCTACATGGCTCATCCTTTCGCCTTTGAAACAACTGCCCCTGATCCCTCGTCATCCGTAGAACCTCAGTTGTTCATCGACGAAACCACTTCTACAGACACAGATCTCCAAGACCAACGCAGGAGCTCCTCTGACGACATCGTCGATTTAATCTTGAGTTTCAACAACATGGGAAGCAGCGGATTCACGTCACCGCTTCTCTGGCTCGGGCCGACCCGACTGACGAACCTGTTGGATCTCCCCCCTTGGTTGGTTTTTTAAACCAAGTAAAGATGCGGAGCATCTTTTTCCTCCCGCACTTCCGACAACCAATTGAAAAAAGGTTCCCAGTCGTCGAGCTGGTCGATGGACTCCCAAAGTTGTTCAATCACCGGCCGGATTGGTGTGTCGAGCAGATTCCAGCGGCGTAGGGACAACGTGATCATCTCGCCACCATCCCAGGCCCCCAGGTTGCGACTCCAGGCCCACCAAGTATCACGCCAGCTCTGCCAGACGGCGCGCTCCGGCGACGGTGCCCCGGGCACGAAAGGTTCCAGTTCCTCGGCGGTAGAGGGCAGGCCACCGCGGCGGACCCGATCAGCAAGGCCAGCGAAGAAGGCGCCGTAGCCCACATCCCAGCTGGCTAGCAGCTGCAGGGTGAGCGCCACCGGATCGGCCAGATCGGGCAGCGCCAGCGGGTTCTCCGCTGCGGTGTGCGCCAGAGCCCCCTCAAAGCCAAGACGGCGCAGCATGCAGCTGCGGTAATGGTTGTCGTAAGTGGGAGCGAAGCTCTCCAGCCGAGTCTCAAGTTCGTGCCGGGGCAGCAGCATGGCGAGGGGTTCCTGCAGCAGCCTCAGGTTGTGATGGCAGATCAACGGCTGCTGGCCGTAGGCATAGAGGCCGCTGTGGTCGAAGTAGGCGGCGGTGAAGCCCGGGTCCCAGCGGTCCAGGAAGGCGAAGGGACCGTAGTCGAAGCTTTCACCGGCCAGGCTCATGTTGTCGGTGTTGAGCACGCCGTGGGTGAAGCCGGCCACCATCCACTCCGCCGCCAGCCGCGCCACCCGTTCCACCAGCTCGCCATAGAACGCCAGCAGCTGGGCCTCGCCGGATTCGAGCGCAAGCAGATGGGGATAGTGAATCGCCACCACATGGCGCAACAATCGGTCCAATTGCTGAGGCTGGCGCCGATGCAGTAACCGCTCACAGCTGCCGAAGCGCAGATGGGTGCGGGCCATCCGCACCATCACCGAACTGCGGGTGGGCGAAGGCTCATCGCCGCGCCAGAGATCTTCGCCGGTTTCCACCAGCGCCAGGGTGCGGCTGGTGCTGACGCCGAGCCGATGCAGCGCCTCACTGGCGATCACCTCACGCACGCCCCCCTTGAGCGTGAGGCGGCCATCACCTCCCCGGCTCCAGGGGGTGGTGCCGCTGCCTTTGGTACCCAGGTCCTGCAGCTGGCCATGGCGGTCGCGCAGCTGGCCGTAGAGGAAACCGCGGCCATCGCCGAGGAAGGGGTTATAGCTGCCGAATTGATAGCCGTGATAGCGCAGGGCCAGCAGGGGGTTGCGGCTTTCAAAGCGCCCATAGGCCGCTTCGAGATGCTGATCAGCGACGCTGGTTGGATCGAGCCCGAGCTGCTGCAACAACGGATCGTTGCGGAAGCGCAGGGTGGTGCGGGGAAAGCTGGCGGCCTCCACCACATCCCAGTAGGCATCGCCCAGAGCCTCCATCGCTGGCTCGAACGGGAGCGCCAGCAGGGGGTTGGCGGCAGACACAACGGCAGACATGGCGCAGGAAACCGGCCCCAGGGGCTGTCAGATGGGGTGAACAACCCCGAATCACCGTGACCCTAGACAGGGCGCTCAGGCCTCTTGCACAGCAACTGGCACGGATGGAGCCATCGGTGGAGCAGGCCGCAGGGATCGCCTGCCCCGCCCAGCTCTGAACAGCTTTTAGGGGTGGGATGATCAAACACCTTGAACCAAGTATGCGTGCCAAACGACAGCGGGTCCCCACGGTCAGTACTGGCCGCCTTTCTGCTGGTCATGGGCGGGATTGGTGGCCTGGTCCTGTTGGGCTGGTTCACCGTGGTCCTGCTTGACCTCAAGCACCTGAACACCTCCGGTTTCACCTTGCCGTGACACGGGCGCTCGGATTGCGGTGACACGGGATGGTGGTGCCGAGCGATCACCCAGCGCGACCAGACCAAGCCAGTGATAGGGCCAGGATCAAGCACCCTTATGGTCACGGGAGCTCAACCGTGCCTGTCCTGACAGCTCGGGCGAACCTCCCGCAACTGGAGGGAAATTGCGGTGCTGCGGGCCTTGGACCCGATCCCCAAGCCCCAACCCACCCGAAGCCTTCCTTGATCTCATCACCTGCCGATCCTCAACCCTGAAGCGGGATGCCTTCAGGCTTAAAAGCGACCTGAAGCAAGAGGCCACTGCCATCCCTACAGCCGCCCACCCCGGATGCAGCCTTGTCGCTCCACTCCGAAAACCGTCCTGCAGCGATGGCGACCCCTCAGCAGCGGGGGTTTGCTCAGGGCAACATTCACAGCAAAATGCGGATATTGTGACGCAATTTCGCCATTAAACCGATGAGCTTGCACACCAGTCCCCGCCCTTCGCGGAAATCCGCCTCCCTGGTGGACAGGCGGGTTCGCCCCGTTGAGGGTGGTTTCGATTCACGAGACGTGGGGGTTGGAATCCTGTTGGTGCTGCTGGGCTGCGGGTTCCTGGCCGGCCTGTTCCAAGCCGCCGAATCCCTGCACTTCGACACCCTGCTGGTGGCCAGTAAATCGATCTATAACGTGATCGCTGGTATGCGCGCCATCGGCATGGGCATCGGCCAGATGCTGCTCGGCCTCACCCAGATGTTCGGCTTCGCCGCTCTGGCGGCGCTGTCGATCGCGGCGGCACTGTCGATCCTCAGTGGCGCCGTGCGCATCGGCGTCCACACCCTGCCCCAGCTGAGCACGATCTGGAACCTGCTGTCCCAGATGCTCCAGCTGGTGCTCAGATTCCTGGCCGTCCCACTCTCCGGGGGCCGGAGCCAGGCAAGCCATTCGAGCACCAAACCTGTGGCGAGCTTAGAAGCCAGGCGCTTATTCCCCAGCCAAGCAGCGACGGATCGCCTGAAGCACGGCAGCCAGCCGAACCACTTCAGGACCCGATTCGGTTCATAGCCTCAGATTTTCGTGGGAGCCTGACGAAAGGCTTCGCCAACCACCGAGCTTGCGCTCCAAGTTTGAGAACGGCTCGCGCTGCTGAGCAACGCAGCCGTTCCGATCAAGCCCTGGACATCGCCCTTGCCTCCGCAAGATGTGCCACCAAGCTGATGGTTGCCGCCTCTGCCTTGAACCCGGACCAGCCCCAATCCGCCACCCGCTCAGCCGATCCCCGTACGGCAGAGATCGAGCACATCCGCCATGGAACCGATCTGATCCAGGGTGTCGCGCAGCTGGGCCGCATTCACCAGCTCCACCCTCAGATCGATGCGGGCCGGCTTGCCGGCGCTGGTGCGCACCCGGGCATCGCTCACGTTGATGCGGTGATCAGAGAGGCGGGTGAGGATGTCCTTGAGCACTCCCACCCGATCCAACACCTCAATCCGCAGCCGCACCGGGTAGCGACGCTGCTGACCTTCACCGCCTGGATTCCAGCGCACCGGCAAGCGTCGTTCCGCCGGTGTCTGGCCGACATTGGCACAGTCCTGGCGATGAATGGTGATGCCATGGTTGCCAAGGGCCACCGCACCGACGATCGGCTCGCCCGGCAACGGGCTGCAACAGCCCCCCAGTCGATATTCCAGCCCCTCCACCCCCAGGATCGGGCTGCCGGAGCTCTGGTGCAGATGGGTGGCTGGTGCCGGCTGGGACGCCGACGCCACCCGCGCGGCCACCTGCTCATTGGTGGGGGCAGGCGCCGCCGCGGCGCTGGCTAGGCGGATCTCCTCTCGCAAGCGATTCACCACCTGCTGCAGCGTGACGCCACCGAAACCGAGGTTGGCGAGGAGATCCTCGGTGCTGATCAGATTGCAGCGACGTGCTACTCGGCCGATGGCGTCGCCATTGAGCAGGGCATCGAAACCGGCACGCCCCAACTCCCGCTCCAACAGATCAGTGCCGCGCTGGATATTTTCTTCTCGATGGCTGCGTTTGTACCAGGCCCGAATGCGATTGCGGGCCGTGGGAGTGGCGACAAAATTGAGCCAATCCAGGCTGGGGTGGGCATTTTTACCAGTGATGACCTGGACGAAGTCGCCATTCTGCAAGGGGGTCGCCAAGGGACAGAGACGATCATTGATGCGTACACCCTGGCAGTGATTGCCCACTTCAGAGTGAATTCGATAGGCGAAATCAACCGCTGTAGACCCCTTGCGTAGGCCCAGCACATCACCCTTCGGCGTGAAGACAAACACCTCCTCATCGAAGAGATCTTCCTTGATTGAAGCCAGGAAGTCGCTGCTGTCGGTGCCACCATCGTCCTTCTGCCAATCCACCAGCTGCCGCAGCCAGTTGAAGCGTTCGGTGTCGCTGTCGGCGGGGGAGCCACCCTCCTTGTATTTCCAGTGCGCCGCGATGCCATATTCCGCCACCTGGTGCATTTCACCGGTACGAATCTGCACCTCAATCGGCCGATGCCGGCCGATCACCGCCGTGTGCAGCGACTGATAACCATTCGGTTTGGGCAGGCCGATGTAGTCCTTGAAGCGACCAGGAATCGGCCGGAAGGTGTCATGCACCACAGCCAGCGCGCGGTAACAGCCCTCCAACGAGGGACAAAGAATCCGCACCGCCGCCACGTCGTAGATCTCGTGGAAGGCCTTCTGCTGGCGCTGCATCTTGCTCCAGATGCCATAGAGATGCTTGGGACGGCCGGTCACTTCACAGCTCTGCAGGCCCACCGCCGCCAGCCGGTCCCGCAACAGCTGCACCGTGACGCCGAGCCGATCCTCCCGATCACTGCGCTTGCTGGCCACCTGCTGCTGGATCTCGCGGAAGGCCTCCGGCTCGAGAATCTTGAAGGCGAGATCTTCCAGTTCCCACTTGAAGCGGCCGATGCCGAGCCGATTGGCCAGCGGCGCGTAGATGTCGCGGGTTTCGCGGGCGATGCGCTGTTGCTTCTCGGGCTTGAGCGCCCTGAGGGTGCGCATGTTGTGCAGCCGATCGGCCAACTTCACCAGCACCACCCGGATGTCACTGGCCATGGCCAGGAACATGCGCCGCAGGTTCTCAGCCTGGGCCTCGGTCTGGTTGGTGAAGTGGATGCCTCCCAGCTTGGTGACCCCCTCCACCAGCGTGCGCACCTCGGGACCGAAATGCAGCTCGATCTGCTCGGGTGTGACCTGGGTGTCCTCCACGACATCGTGCAGGAAGCCGGCGGCGATCACGGCAGCACTGGCCCCGATGTCGCGCAGCAGGTCTGCGACCGCCACCGGATGAATGATGTAAGGCTCGCCGCTGGCCCGGAACTGGCCCTCATGCAGCTGGTAGGCGAAATCAAAAGCTGAAGCCAGTAACGCCTCGGTGTCGATCGGGCAGCTCTCGCCGTCGCCGGGAGGGACATGCCGCACGCAATCCTGCAGCCAGCCGGGCAGCGGTACGCCGTAGTCGGCTGGCTCGTGGATCGGCCGACGGCGAGCCGAAGGCAGGCTCTCGGCCGGGCAGCCCGTCAGGCCCGTGACAGCCGCAGCTAGCCCCCCCCCGACCGGCTCGCGCCCCACGGGGCTGCTGGCCAAGGTGGCACTCGGATCGGGTCTGGCCTTCAGCATCCCGTCCCCCGAATTCATTCCCATGGTATGCAGCCGTCGTCACAAACATGGGGATGTGCGCGACTGGCCATCCAAGCTGGGCGGAATGATGCCGCCAGCCATGGCTCCTGCAGCCTCCCTTCCAGTCCCTGGCGAGCCGGTGCTGAAGATCGCCGGCCTGTTGGTGCGCTATCCGGGGGCGGAGCAGCCCACCCTTGCTGGCCTCGACCTCAACCTGGCGGCCGGCGATCGCCTCGCCCTGGTGGGGCCCTCGGGTTGCGGCAAGAGCACCGTGGCCCGGGCTGTGTTGCAGCTGCTGCCGCCCGGCAGTACCTGCACGGGCGGCCTGGAGCTGGCGGGTCAGGATCCACGCCAGCTCGATCGCGCTGCCCTGCGCCAGCTGCGTGGCGAGACGGTGGGCCTGGTCTTCCAGGATCCGATGACCCGACTCAACCCGCTGATGACGATCGGCGAGCATCTCGGCGACACCCTGGCCGCCCACAGGCCGGCCTGGAAACGCCGCCAGGTGCGCCAGCGGGCCCAGGAGCTGCTGGCTCGGGTGGGCATCGATCCGGGCCGCTATGGCAGCTATCCCCACGAGTTCAGCGGCGGCATGCGCCAGCGCCTCGCCATCGCCCTGGCCATGGCCCTCAACCCGCCACTGGTGATCGCGGATGAACCCACCACCAGCCTTGATGTCGCTGTCACCGTGCAGGTGATGACGGAACTGCGGGATCTCTGCGCCGAAGCCGGCAGTGCCTTGCTGCTGATCAGCCACGACCTGGCCATGGCCGGCCGCTGGTGCGATCGCATCGGTGTGCTCGACGCCGGCCGCCTGGTGGAGGAGGCCCCCGCCGACCAGCTGCTCACCACCCCCCGATCAGCCGTGGGCCGGCGGCTGGTGCAGGCCGCCCGCGAACGGGAAGGCAGCCGCAGCCAGCCGTCACCGCCATCGCCGCTGCTGCTCGAACTCGACAACCTACGCAGTTGGCATGCCCTGCCCTCACCCCCCTGGCGGCAGCGCTGGCTCAAGGCCGTGGACGGCATCAGCCTGAAGCTGCATGAAGGCGAAACGGTCGGCCTGGTGGGGGCCTCCGGCTGCGGCAAGAGCAGCCTCTGCCGGGCCCTGATCGGCCTGGCGCCGGTGCGGGGCGGCGCCGTGCGACTCGAAGGCCAGGACCTGCGCCAGCTGCAGGGCCACCAGCTGGCGCAGGCTCGCCGCCGTATTCAGATGGTGTTTCAGGATCCGCTGGCCTGCCTCAATCCCCAGATGGTCGTGGGCGAAGCGGTGGCCGACCCGCTGCTGATCCATGGCCTGGCCAGCCGCCCCCAGGCGCGCGAGCAGGCCCGCGCCCAGCTGGCGGCCGTGGGCCTGGATCCGCCCGAAAGCTTCGAGAACCGGCTGCCGCGCCAGCTCTCGGGCGGCCAGCAGCAGCGGGTGGCGATCGCCCGCGCCCTGATCCTGCGGCCGCGGGTGCTGCTCTGCGACGAGAGCGTCAGCATGCTCGATGCCGAGGTGCAGGCGGAGGTGCTGGCCCTGCTGCGAAGCCTGCAGCGGCAGCTGGGGCTGGGATTGCTGTTCGTCACCCACGATCTGAGCGTCGCCAGCGGCTTCTGCCATCGGGTGCTGGTGCTGGAAGGGGGACGAATCGTCGAGGAGGGCCCTGGCGCCGAGCTGCTGCAGCACCCGCACGCCGCCATCACCCGCACGCTGGTGGAGGCCTGCCCGCGGCTGCCCGCACTCCACTGATCCGCTCCATCGCCGAACCGTCGAGCTGCTGCCCCAACCAACCCATGACCCGCGTCTTCAAAAAGGAACAGTTACGGCGTATCCGCAAGCGCCATCGGGGCTATGGCTATCAGCTGGTGGTGATCTCCCTGGTGCTTCTGGTGCAGCCCCTGGCCGTGGACTGGCCCCTGCTCACCTCCCTCAACTCGATCGTCCTGGCGCTGGTGATGATGATGTTCCTGACCCGCTACTCACCACTGCAGGTCCACAAACGCTGGCTGTACGGACTCGGTATCGGCGCCATCGTCTTCGAGACAATCTGGCTGGCTGCGCTGGCCAACTCGCCAGCTCTGGCGAAGCATCTGACGATTCCCCATCTACTGATCTGGGCCACATTCATCACCTTTTTTCTAGTGCGTAAGGTGCGAACTCTGATGCTGGAACCCTATGTGACGCTGGGCGTCCTACTGGGGGCAGCGGCCGGCTATCTGCTGATCGGCTACCTCGGTGCCTTTCTGTTGCACAGCCTGTTCATCTTTCAGCCCTTGGCCTTCGATCTCAACTACCTGCCGGCGGGGATCAACCCGTTGACCGAACCGTTGCGGGCTTTTCCCTCAATGGTGACGGCCTCCTTCGAAGCACTGACAACCGTGGGCAACGCGATCAGCAGGCCCGGTCATCTCCAGAGTCACATCGTCACCCTGATGATCACGATTCTGGGCCAGCTCTACGTGGCGGTGCTGATTGGCCTCGTGCTGGGCCGCTTTCACCAGCGCCTGCCGAAGTGAGAAGAGTTCAGAGCAGCGAGCGCAGCAGCTCGGCGATCACCAGGTTGTCGAGGGAGTACAGCCCGCCACCGGAGGTGATCAGCACCAGGCACATCACCACGTAGACGGCCGCCTTTTCCCAGCTGGGTGGTTCACCAATGCCCATCGGGCCGGCGTAGTCCCCCTCAGGGATCTGATACGGATCGGGAGCGATGAACGGAGTGCCGGAACTGATCTCCAGCACCATGGCGTAGGCCATCGACACCAGGATCGCCAGGGCCGCCAGGGGCGTGAGCAGGCCCGGAATCAGCGCAATCCCGGCACCCCACATCGAGGCGGCCGAGAGGAAGCAGAGCCATTGCGGCGTCTGCATCGCCGTCGACCAAGTCTTGAGGTTACGCAGCTTCGGCCAGCCGTGACGGATGAAGGCCAACCCCACGAACAGCCGCAGCACCAGCAGGCCCAGGCCGGCCGCCAGAGAGGGGCCCGTAGGCACGAGCATGGTGACGATCTCGAGATCCATCGGTGAGCCGAACCGCAGGGGGATAGCCGGCACAACGTTGGCAGGGTTTCTGATCGGCTCAGCGAGCTGTTGGCCAGCCCTGAAGTTGATCGTCATGGCGTGACTCGCGGTGACGACAGACAGGGGCGAAGCTGCCTGGCTTCGTGGCGGAGACGTCGATGAAGCAGAGGTGCCTGAAAGCTCCTGCCCGGATCAGAGCGTTCGGAGTCCGTGCAAGCCAGGGCGACTCCAAGACGAAGAAACCTGACCAACCCGGCATGTCAGGCGCCACCTCAGACACAACTGCCGCTACCGCCGTTCTCCCGTCTCAGGGGGTCAGGATATGGCTGAGCGTCCACAGCACAGGATGAGAGCCTTCCACGCTCGCCAAACCACAGATGGGCCCCGGTGAAACCCGGGGAAGCGGGCACGCAGACAGGCGAGCCGACATTCCAGCGCCACCCAACCCGGCGGGCCGGTGCACGGGCGAAACCCCGGCTGGGGGCCATCATTCCGGTAAGGGATCTGCTGCCCCCTCCCCAGAGCCAACACCATGACCTCAAGCACGGCCGCCCTGCCGTCCCCAGGAAGCAGTGCCCCCCTGGGGGCCACGGTCTGCGAGGGCGGTGTCAACTTCAGCCTCTATGCCCGCCGAGCCACGGCGGTGGAGCTCTGCCTGTTCGAGGGCGTCAGCGACGCCGTACCCAGCCGGCGCGTCGTCCTCGACCCCGCCCAGTACCGCACCGGCGATTACTGGCATTGCCGCGTCGCGGAGATCGGGCCTGGCCAGCTCTATGGCTGGCGGGTGGAGGGGCCGCAGCAGCCGGAACTGGGCCTGCGCTTCGATCCAGCCAACCTGCTGCTCGATCCCCATGGGCTCGCCCTGGCGGTGCCGCCGGGCTATGGGCGAGCCCCGGGCCGCAGCAGCGCCGGCGACTGGGGCACGGCGATGAAAAGTGTGGTGGCCGATCCGCTCGCCTACGACTGGGAAGGGGATCGCCCCCTGCGCCGGCCCGCACGCGAAACCGTGATCTACGAGCTGCATGTGCGCGGCTTCACGGCCCACCCCAGTGCCGGGCTGCCAGCGGAGCAGGCCGGCACCTACCGGGGCCTGATCAGCAAGATCCCCTACCTGCAGGATCTAGGCATCACGGCGGTGGAGCTGCTGCCGGTGTTCGCCTTCGATCCGCTGGCGGCTCCCAGCGGCCATCGCAACTACTGGGGCTACCAACCCGTCTCCTTCTTCGCACCCCACCCGGGCTACGCCTGCAGCAGCGATCCGCTCGGCGTGATCGATGAGTTCCGCGATCTGGTCAAGGCCCTGCACCGGGCCGGCATCGAAGTGATTCTCGATGTGGTGTTCAACCACACCGCCGAAGGTGATGCCGCGGGGCCCGCTTTCTGCTTCCGGGGCCTGGCGGACGGCGACTACTACCTGCAGGACGACGTTGGCACCTACATCGACGACACCGGCTGCGGCAACACCTTCAACGCCAATCACCCGGCCGTACGGCGCCTGATCCGCCAGAGCCTGCGCCACTGGGTGCAGCATCTGCATGTGGATGGCTTTCGCTTTGATCTGGCCTCGGTGCTGGACCGGGACCAGACGGGAAAGCCCACACCCCTCTCGCCGATCCTCTGGGACATCGACACCGATCCGGTGCTGGCTGGCACCAAGCTGATCGCCGAGGCCTGGGATGCCGCCGGCCTCTATCAGGTGGGCAGCTTCGTGGGCGACAACTGGCAAGAGTGGAACGGCCGCTTCCGCGACGACGTCCGCCGCTTCATCAAGGGCGATGGGGGCCTGGCGGCCAGCGTCAGCCAGCGGCTGATCGGCAGCCCTGACATCTACGGCCACAAGCAACGGGAGGCCGAGGCGAGCGTCAACTTCATCACCTGCCACGACGGCTTCACCCTGGCCGATCTGGTCAGCTACGACAGCAAGCACAACGAGGCCAATGGCGAGGACAATCGCGACGGCAGCGACGACAACGCCAGCTGGAACTGCGGCAGCGAAGGCGCCACGGACGATCCAGAAGTGCTGGCCCTGCGGGCCCGCCAGAGCCGCAATTTGCTGGCCTTCCTGTTGCTGGCGATCGGCACACCGATGCTGGCCATGGGCGATGAAATCGGCCGCAGCCAGCAGGGCAACAACAACGCCTATGCCCAGGACAGCCCCCTCAGCTGGCTCGACTGGTCGCTGCTGGAGCGCAACGTCGACCTGCATCGTTTCGTGCGCGAGCTGATCGCCTACCGCCGCCGCCGCGATGTGGTGATCAACGAACGCAGCCTCAGCCTCTGCGACCTGGTGCAGCGCCATCAGCTGAGCTGGCATGGCGTTGAGCCGAACCAGCCCGACTGGAGCGACTCCTCCCGCTCGTTCGCCGTAACAATCACCAGCATCGACCACCAGTTCCGCTGGCACGCCATGGTCAACGCCTGGTGGCAACCGCTGACCTTCCGACTGCCGTCCGCCGATGGGGGCCAGCGGCACTGGCACCGCTGGATCGACACATCCCTGGCCAGCCCGGAGGACATCGTGCCCTGGGTCAGCGCCCCGGCACTGGAGGGAGACACCTACACCGTGGGACCCCGTTCGATCGTGGCGCTGATCGTCGGACTGGCCGGAACAGACGCCTGACCCTCCACAAACACTTGCGGGCAGGCCATCCATACGCAGTCCGGCCGCGCCCGGCCTGGACATGCACGCGCCGTTGGTCAGCGTCCGCGAACAAATGGCAGCAAATCATTCAAACCATCGCATATGATTAGATGTATTATTAAAATCCTCGCAGGGGCTTTCTGTGACTAGCACCAATCCATACTACGGCCAAATGCTCACCAACCTCCTGCAGGGAAAGGTGGCAATCGTGACAGGTGGTAACAGTGGCATCGGCAAGGCCATTGTTCAGACCCTCGCTGAACAAGGAGCCAAAGTCGTCATCGACTACCGCTCCCATCCCGAGGCAACCGAAGAGCTGGAACAGGAGATCGGCAGCTACGGCGGCGCCTGCTTCGGGGTCCAAGCCGATGTCTCAAAACTGGAAGACCTGCAACGGTTGATTGACGCAGCAGTGGCGCAATACGGCAGGCTTGACGTCATGATTAACAATGCAGGCGTCGAAACACGCACCTCGATCCTAGACACCACTCCCGAACAGTACGACAAAGTTCTGGATATCAATCTTCGCGGCGTCTTCTTTGCTACTCAATATGCAGCCAAGCAAATGATCAGCCAGGGTGGAGGCGGAAGAATCATCAACATTTCCTCCGTCCATGAAGATTGGCCGATGCCGAACAATACCGCCTACTGCCTCTCTAAAGGAGGCATGCGCATGCTTACCCGTACCGCCGGAGTGGAACTGGCACCGCACGGCATCACGATGGTCAATGTTGGCCCGGGAGCCGTAGCCACGCCGATCAACGATTCAACCCTCAACAATCCTGAGTTGCTGGCAAAGTTGAACGCTGCCATTCCCATGGGCCGAATGGCACAGCCCGCTGAGATTGCGTCGGTTGTCGGTTTCCTGGCCAGCGATGCGGCCAGCTACATCACCGCCACCAGCATCTTCGCTGATGGCGGCATCATGCAAAGCAGCCCGGGCCTCTGACCCAATGCTGTCTCCACAAACAACCCAGCCCCAAGGGCAGGACGACCACGGCAAAGAGCAGAAAATTCTGCTCCTTGCCGGTGTCATGCAGGGTGTGGCACTGGTTACCTTCCCAGCCATCAGCACTGTTCTCACCGGAAGTGATGGCTTTGGGCTATCCAGCAGTTCCTACGGCTTGATCTTTCTGCCCCAGGTGATTGCAGCCATCGCTTCATCCTTCCTCGGGGGGCAGGTCGCCCAACGCCTGGGCTCCAAGAACATACTGATGCTGGGTCTGGGCTCGGATGCCCTGGCTATGGCGGTGCTGCTGCTCAGCGCTTTGGTGATGCATCAACAGGCCCTGAGCCTGCCCCTACTGCTGATCGCTACGGCGCTGATGGGCTTTGGTTTTGGCGGGGTCGTGCCTCTGCTGAACACCTATATGGCAGCCTTCCAGCCCGAGCGTATCGACCAGGCTGTCCTGACGCTCAATGCCTTGCTCGGACTGGGGACCGCCCTGGCACCCGCCCTTGCGGCCCTGGTGGTCGGACCGGGAATCTGGTGGGTCCTCCCGCTTCTGGTACTGCTGGCAGCACTCCTGTTGCTATGGGGCTGCAGCCGCCTGCCGCTGCTCATGCCCGATGCAAAGCCCAGCACGGCTGCCACCATCGAGCCGAGCCGCCGTCAGGGGGCACCGCTGATGGTGTTTCTGGTTGTTGCGGCCCTCTATGGGCTGAACGAAACACTCAACGGCAACTGGGCCAGCCTGATGATGTCCCGCAGCCTGGACAGTGCTCCGCAACAGGCAGCCCTTGCCCTCACCCTGTTCTGGGCAATGGTCACAGCGGGACGTCTGTTCTTTGCACGCTTCGCAAGCATCTTCCCGCCAAGACTTCTGTTAGTTGGCCTTCCAGGGCTGTTGGCAGTTGTGTTCCTCGGCATCAGTCGCCTGTCCCCCGGCGAAACCACCGCTGGCCTTGTTCTGTTTGCCCTGGCAGGCGTGGGCTGCTCTGCACTGCTCCCCTTGATCATCAGCTTTGGCGAGCAACAACTACCCCAGCTGGGTCAATCAGCGGCAGGAATCCTGATCGCTCTCTATCAGTTGGGATACGGCCTTGCTGCATTTGGCGGAGGTGCCCTGCAGGAATCTCTACATCTGCCGATGCAATCCCTGTTCGGTTGGGGTGCTCTTCTCGCCTTGCTTCAGGCCCTGATCTCCTTCCCAATAAGTATCGGCGCCCGGGGCAGGCTTCGCGCCTGAGATGATTCACATCGACTATAGGTTGCTGACGCTGGTCTGCTGTTGTGTTTCTACAATTGCGCCTGCGGCCCATGCTGAAGCGCTGAATGCCGCACTGCATCTGGGGCCGGTACAGATGCTGAAGCTCGTCATTCCGCAACCGCTGGCATCGACCCGAGTTGAGTATGCCTATGTTCAACCTCTCCACCAGGGACATGCTGACAGGCTCTTTGTTGATGCCAAGCCATTTGCTGAGTTTCGACCTCTGTCAGGCTCCGGGAATGGCGTTCCATTCTTTCAAGCAACAGGTCAGAGCACACGCATCGGCTATCGACGCTTGGTTGACGGCGGCTCAGCGCTCTGGGGCGTGAGCGGCGGTTACGACAGCCTCTGGCAACAAGGTTCGTACTATCAGCAGATTGGAGCCGGACTAGAGATCAAACGGCGTGACTTTGAAGTTGTCGCAACCGCTTCGTTGCCTTTGCAGGTCCAGGACAGCTCAACCAACGGCCAGGTACCCCTCGCAGCACTGAACCTACAGGTATCACTGCCCACCGGAGTCAAGGGCCTGGACTTTGAACCACGGATATATACGGTCGGCAGCCGGGAGACCGGCACAGTGATTGGAACCCAAATGCAATTCACCTATGCGACATCACAATCATCCAGTGCCACAATTTCATGCAACTACGACGCATTAGGCGGCGTCAGCGGCTCGTTGACACTTCAGATCCTGTTCCCACAGTTCTCCAAACAATCTAGCCATAAGGGAATTGATCCAGCCCTGATTGGTAGTTTCACAGGGCCGATCGGCAACAATGGCTCAAGAGTTATTCGACTCAATGACAGTGTACCGGCAATCGGCAACTGAAGCATTCAGCCAGAGGCAGGTGCACCAGACCAATACAAGCGATGGATCGAAAGCCAAGGCTCAGCAAAACAATCTGGCAGGTCCTTCTCTCGCATTTCCAGCAAGCATGCACAAGGCAGCCCAGAGAGCTAGCCATGCCCGAAAGTAAGGCCACCTCAACGCAGGAGCCAACATGACTGCACCACACACGCAGCAGTTTCAGCAGGCTCTGAACAGTGTCACAACAGTCGATTTAGCATCCGGATCGACAAAACTCTTGGGGGAATACCCAATCAGTCCCGATGACGAGCTCACCGATGACCAGGATCGCCACCCCGCAAGCCTGGAGTCAGATCAGCTCAAGGGCATCGAGATTCTCCAGGACGACGCTCAACCGAATCGCTCAGGGCTCAGCCATCGTCCGCACGGGCACCAAACCACGGGTATTCAACTTCACCGCCCAGATGCTGTCACTGGAGCCAATGAATAGAATGTTATTATCAATGCCACCAAAGGTAAGATTTGCCGTCTCCTTTGCCATCAGGAACTTGCCAATCAACTTGCCCTGGGGATTGAGAACATGGATACCTTCAAGCGTGCCCACGTAAACATTGCCGTTCTCATCCAGCCTCATGCCATCGGGGAATCCAGGCGAGACGTCGGCAAACAGGCGCTTGTTCAGCAGCGTCTTACCATCACGACTCACGTCATAAGCATAGATCCGATGGGGCAAGTATGAAAAATACGTACGCGGCCCCTGAATAGCGCCACTATCAATGATGTAGAGAGTTTTCTCGCCGGGGCCAAAAGCAATGCCATTCGGCATCATGAGACTTGGCTCAACAACACTCATCTGTTTACCAGCCGGATCGTAGCGGTAGACATTACTGGGGAGTTCGGCAGGCTGGGGCGGAAACTGTAAAGAACCATAGACGGGATCAGTGAACCAGACCGAGCCATCGCTCTTGACGACGAGATCATTCGGTGAATTCAGCAGTTTCCCCTGGTAGCGATCCACCAGCGAAGGAGCCTGGGGTTCAGGACTCTGGAGATTGGCGCCAAAATTGCGGGTGATCGAAACGCGACGGCCGGTGGTTTCAGCTGTCAGCAGATGACCCTGGAGGTCAGAAGTCTGACCATCTGCCACTCCCGAAGGATTGCGGAAAAGGCGAGGTGCCTGCCAGGATGCCGCAGTGATCGCACCTTTCGCATCCAACCCATTCCAACGCATCGAATAAATGCTGTTGTGAATCTGATCCGTCACGAACAACATCCCACCGCTGCCCTTTCGATCCTTGAGAAAGACGGGTCCTTCCGTGAAACCAAAGCCTCTGGCCAGTGGGATTAGCTTCGGGGTACGGCCCACGATCACTTCAAAAGCCGGATCCAAGGCATGAACCGTCAGCTGGGGCGATTCCGATTCCGGATATTCGGGAGAGTTCGTGATGACAAGATTCCGACATTCCCTGGCCACAGAACTGCCCGGCAAACAATCTGCTCCCATCGGCACGGCGGCCGCAGCCGGCCGACAAGCGATGAGCATCGAACCACTCAGCAACAGTCTCAGCAGCCGTTTCTGATGAAGCTGGAGCAGATCATGAGGACGTGACATGAATTCTGGGGACAAAGGTAATAATGCGTTCAACAGAGACTTGGAACAGGAGCAGCCGCCAACACGGATTCAGATAGCTGACTACACCTACGACTCAGGCGTCTCAATCTCCACCCGTTCAGCCCGCTCCAATCCCACCTCCACGCCCATATGCTGATCGGGCCGGCCGGTGATCAGCAAGCCAGCCCGCTGACGCGTGGCGATCATCCACAGCCACTTGGTGAGCAGGGTGAGGCGGTTCTCATTGGCCGGCATGAAGGCCAGGTGGGCCAGGCCCCAGAGCAGCCAGCCGAAGGGACCGCTGATCTTGATGCCGCGCAGATCGGCCACGGCGAACAGGGGTCCGATCACCGCCATGCTGCCGGAATCAAACCAGGTGAAGGTGGTCTGCCGTTCACCCGTCAACTGCGCCAACAGATCAAGGGCCACCCAGCCCCCCATCTGCACCGCCGGACCGGCCATGCCCGGCAGCGGTTTGCCATCAACGGTGTGGGAGTAGGAGCAGAGATCGCCCACCACGCGGATCTCCGGATGGCCGGCGATCGAGAAGTCGGGCTCAACCACCACCCGGCCGCCGCGATCGACCGTGCAACCGGTGCGATCGGCCAGCAGCTTGCCGAGATGGGAGGCGCGCACCCCGGCGCTCCAGCAGATGGTGGCGGCCTCCAGCACCCGTTCAGCCGGCGTGCCTGCCGGCGGAGTCTTGAAGGCCACCGTGAGCCGGCCCGCCTCGATGTTCTGCACCCGACCGCCCAGTACCAGCTCCACACCGCGGGAGCGCAGGTAGTCGCCGGCCGCTTTGGAGAGTTCCGGAGCCATGGCCCGCAGCACCCGATCACCGGGATCCACCAGGAATACCTGACACAGCTCGGGATTCAGCTGGCGGAAATCGCGGCGGGCCGCGTGCTTCATCAACTCGTTGATCGAGCCGGCCAGTTCACAGCCGGAGGCGCCACCGCCCACCACCACCACCGATTGCAGAAAGCGGCAGCGCTCCGGATCCGGGGTCTGCTCCGCTTCCTCGAGGGCCGAGAGCACCCGCCGGCGGATCTCGTCAGCGTGCTCGAGGATCTTCATCGGCGGCGCCAGTTCGCGCCACTCCTCATGGCCGAAGTAGGTGCTGCCGGAACCGGTGGCCAGGATCAGGCTGTCGTAGCGCAGCCGACGATCGTTGAACACCACCTCGCGGTTTTCGGCGTCGAGATCGACCACCTCGCCGAGCAGCACCTGCACATTGGCCGCCTTGGCCAGCAGCAGTCGCAGCGGCGTGGCGACATCCGCCTCGGACACCAGCCCGGAGGCCACCTGATAGAGCAGGGGCTGGAAAAGATTGAAGTTGCGCTTGTCCACCAGGGTGACCCGCACCGCTTTGTCGGCGAGGCGATGGGCTGCCTGGAGCCCGGCGAAGCCACCGCCGACGATCACCACGTGGGGCCAGCTCTTCATCACGGCTTCGCTCGGCTCAAGCTCAAGGAAGAAGCGTTCCTTCACTATTGATGCGGTCGGCACAACGCTTGCAAGGTAATGGCAATCTGCGGCCAGGGGAGCTCTGCCCTGCCAGGATGCAGAGTCCCTCACTCGCCCTCTGCCCGTGTCGCTCCCCGCCCTGCAGGCCTTCGTCAGCAGCGCCGCCGCCGATGAGCAGCTGCGCCAGAAACTGCACGCCGCCTCCGGTCTCGACGATGTCGTCGACCTGGCCAGCAGCCATGGCCACGACTTCAGCAAGGCCACCCTGCTGAAAGCCCATGCGGAAGCCATCAGCAAAGCGCCCGACCACAAACTCGAAGCGATCAACAGCTGGGGTGATGCCCTGATGCACGCCTTCGGCGCCAGCGACCAGGACTGATGTCAGCCGCCAGCCGCGTTGGGGAATCGCCACAACCCTGTAGCAAAAGATCACAGATCCAGCGCGACGCTCCGAGCCTGGCCAGCCTCTAGGAGTTCATCGTGGCAAGGCCCCGATGCAGCAGCTGCTGCCAGCGCTCAATGATCACAACCTGCCCTGGATGGACACGCTCCATCCGATCGTCGTCCACTTCGTCATCGCCATGGCGGTGATCAGCGTGGTATTCGATCTGATCGGCGTGGTCCTACGACGACCCAACCTGTTTGAGGTCAGTTTCTGGAATCTGCTGTTCGCCACAGCGGCCATCTTCGTGGCGATCATCTTCGGCCAGGTGGAGGCGGGACTGGCCGAGCCCTACGGCGCCTCGCGCTCGATCCTCAATCTGCACAGCACCCTGGGCTGGTCGCTGGCCGGCATCCTTTCGCTGCTCACCGGCTGGCGTTATGTGCTGCGCAACCGTGATCCCGAAAGCCTGCCGCTGCCGTTCCTGGCAGCCGGGGGCGTGCTGGCCCTGCTTGTGGCGGTACAGGTCACTTTGGGCAACCAGCTGATCTGGGTCTACGGCCTGCACACCGTGCCAGTGGTGGCCGCCGGACGCGCCGGGTTGATCTGATGGCCTTCCCCCTGCTCTTGACCGCCGCGGCGCGGCCCCAGCTGCTGCTGGAAATCACCACCCTGCCGACCGATTCGCCGATCAGTCAGCTGGCCAGCTGGCTGGGTCCCAATGATCTGCCCTACAGCCTGCCGGTCCATCCGACCCTGGTCCATTTCACAATCGGCCTGTTCGTGATCGCCGTCGCCTTCGACATCGCCGGCGCCCTCTATCCGATTGAAAAGCGGGTGTTCCGCTTCCTGGCCCTGCCGATCACCCGGGCCGGCTTCCACGATGTGGGCTGGTACAACCTGCTGGCCTGCGCCGTCGTCAGCTTCTTCACGGTGGCGGCCGGCTTCTTCGAGATGCTGCTGGCGGTACCGATCCCCGGTGTCACCAGCACCATCGGCCTGCAGAGCATGGAAACCATGCTTCTGCATGGAGTCGGTGGGGTAGCCATCCTGCTGGCGATCATCGCCATGACCGTCTGGCGCGGCTACCAGCGCTTCCTCTGGCGCCGCGACATGGGTCGCCAGGTGCAGTGGCTCTACCTGCTGGTGGGTCTAGGTCTTTTCCTGGTGATCGGCTTGCACGGCACCCTCGGCGCTGAACTGGCGGGCGAGTTCGGTGTCCACATCACCGCCGATCAGTTGCTGAGCTCCGGGGCTGATCTGAATGTCGCCCTTCCTTAGGGATCCCACCCCATGACCTCCTCGTCCCCACGCCGCCCGGGCCCCATCGTCCTGGCAGCCCTGGCCCTCTGGATCGGCCTGCTGGTGCTGATCAGTGTCTGGATGGCCGGCCAGGCCTATCACTGGCTGCCCGTGCAGGCGTCCAATGCCGCTCCCCTCGTAGATGGCCTGTTCAGCTTCGAAACCGGACTTGGCACCTTTGTATTTCTGGGCGTGATGTCGGTGATCACCTGGGTGGTGCTGATGCATCGCGCCGAAAAATACGACATCAGCGATGCCGAGCCGATCGAAGGCAACACCAAACTGGAGGTGATCTGGACCCTGATTCCCCTGGCCATCGTGATGGGTATCGCGATTTACGCCATGCGGATCAACCACCAGCTTGGAATCCTCGGTCCGATGGAGCACATCCATCCCCACAACGCGATCGAAGCGCAGGGCGGCTATTCAGGCGATCAACTGCCGGCCGAATCCATTGAAGTGATTGCCCGCCAGTGGTCCTGGGAGTTTCGCTATCCAGGAGCCAAGGTCTCCTCCACCGAGCTGCATCTACCACTGGACAAGCCGGTCACCTTCCGGCTCACCTCCGACGATGTGATTCATGGCTTCTATATCCCGGCCTTCCGGCTCAAGCAGGATGTGATTCCAGGCAAGGCGATCGACTTCACCCTCACCCCCACGCGCGAGGGCCGCTATCGGCTCAGGGATTCCCAGTTCAGCGGCACCTGGTTCGCCACCAACCAAGCCGATGTTGTCGTCGAGACAGCCGAGGCATACCAGTCCTGGCTAAATCAGGGAGCCTCCCAACCGCTGCAGGACGGCCTCAGTGATGCCGTTGGTGAATATCGCGAGCGCCAGACTCAGGCGAATCCTGGCTGGGCCACCGTGCAGCCCGCCCCGCCCCCTCAGGTGAACGTTCCCGGTTCCAATACCCTCCCCCACGATTCCTGAGGTCATGACCAGCACGATCCCCCTCCCCCATTCAGAACCAGAGCAAAGCTGGACCCGTTACTTCGGCTTCAATACCGATGCCAAGGTGATCGGCATCCAGTACATCGTGGTCGCCTTCTTCTTTTTTCTGATCGGTGGCTTCCTCGCCATGATCATCCGGGGCGAATTAATCACACCAGCCTCGGATCTCGTCGATCGCACCGTGTACAACGGGCTCTACACGATGCACGGAACAATCATGTTGTTCCTGTTCATCTTCCCGATTCTCAACGGGCTCAATAATCTGCTGATCCCCACCATGATCGGCGCCCCCGACATGGCCTTCCCACGGCTCAATGCCGTGGCGTTCTGGCTGGTACCGATCTTCGGCAGCCTGCTGATCGCCAGCTTCTTTGTGCCCGGCGGGCCGGCCTATTCCGGCTGGTGGTCCTATCCGCCGGTGAGCATCCAGAATCCGCTCGGCAACCTGATCAGCGGCCAGGGACTGTGGCTGGTGGCCGTTGCCCTTTCGGGTGTGTCCTCGATCATGGGGGCCGTCAATTTCGTCACCACGATCCTGCGCATGCGCGCCCCGGGCATGGGCTTCTTCCGCATGCCGGTCTACTGCTGGACAGCCCTGGCCGCCCAGACCCTGCAGCTGATCGGCCTGCCTGCCCTCACCGGCGGCGCCATCATGCTGCTGCTTGACCTCACCGCAGGCACCTCCTTCTACAGACCTGAAGGGGGCGGCGATCCGGTGCTTTACCAGCATTTTTTCTGGTTCTATTCACACCCGGCTGTCTATGTAATCATTCTGCCGGTGTTCGGCATCTTCTCTGAACTCTTTCCAGTCTATTCACGCAAGCCCTTGTTTGGCTACGTCTACGTTTCGCTGGCCTCGTTCATCATTGTTGGCCTGGGCCTGGTCGTGTGGGTTCACCACTTCTTCCCGAGCGGAGTACCAGAGTGGATGCGCAATCTGTTCATGTTCACCACGATGTTGATCGCCGTGCCCACCGGTGTGAAGGTGTTCGCCTGGCTGGGCACGATCTGGCGCGGCAAGCTGCAGCTCACCACACCGATGCTGTTCTGCCTGGGCGGCTTGATCAACTTCGTTTTTGCCGGCATCACCGGCATCATGCTGGCCACCGTGCCGATCGATATTCACGTCAATAACACTTATTTTGTGGTGGGCCACTTCCACTATGTGATCTATGGCGCCGCCGTGATGGGCATCTTCGCTGCCATCTATCACTGGTTCCCCAAGTTCACCGGCCGCATGCCCTACGAGGGGCTGGGCAAGTTGCACTTCCTGCTCACCTTCGTAGGCGCCAATCTCAACTTCCTACCCATGCATCCCCTCGGCCTGATGGGGATGCCACGCCGGGTGTCCTCCTATGACCCGGAGTTCGCCTTCTGGAACGTGCTCGCCAGCCTGGGAGCCTTCCTGCTGGGCGTTTCGATCATCCCGTTCCTGCTCAACATGATCAGCTCCTGGGCCCGCGGTCCGCGCGCCACCCATAACCCCTGGAATGCGATCGGCCTGGAATGGCTGCTGCCGTCACCACCGCCGGAGGACAACTTCGGCGAACATGTGCCCACCGTGATCAGCCGCCCCTACGGCTACGGCCTGGGTGAACCCCTGGTGGAGCACGAGGCCGAGATCGAAAAAGCGCTCACCCTTGCGGAGGCGACACGATGACCAGCACCCCCATACCACCCCCTGACCAGGTCGCCAGCCACGGCGAAGGCCAGCATGCCAGCCACAATCTCACGGGCTTCATCATCTTTCTCTGCTCCGAGAGCGTCATCTTTCTGGCGTTCTTCAGTGGCTATGCCATCCTGCGCCTCTCCGCCCTCGACTGGCTGCCCACCGGTGTCGACGGCCTCGAATGGCGCATGCCGCTGATCAACACGGTGGTGCTGGTCTCCAGCTCGCTGACGATGGTGGTGGCGGAACACTTCAAGGGCAAGGAGAAGGTCTGGCTGTTCCGGGCCTTCTGGCTGCTCACCATGGCCATGGGGGCCTACTTCCTCTACGGCCAGGCGGTGGAATGGAGCAGCCTGAAGTTCGGCTTCACCTCCGGCACCTTCGGCGGCACCTTCTATCTGCTCACCGGCTTCCACGGCCTTCATGTGGCCACCGGCGTTCTGCTGATGGGCCTGATGCTCTTCAAATCCTTCATCCCCGGCAACTACAGCGGCGGCGAAGAGGGGGTGAAAGCCACCTCCCTGTTCTGGCACTTTGTGGATGTCATCTGGATCATCCTGTTCGTGCTGCTTTATGTCTGGAGAGCCTGACTCATGATTATTGATGACAGCCATTACGACGTGATCCTCATCGGCAGCGGCGCCGGTGGCGGCACCCTGGCGGCCACCCTGGCTGAGTGCGGCCATTCCGTGCTGCTGCTGGAGCGCGGTGGGGTCATGCCCCAGGCCGACCAGAACCTCTCCGAAGTGGATTTGTTCCGCAAGGAGCGCTATCACCCCGACGAGAAGTGGTTCGGCACCGACGGTGATCCCTTCTCACCCCAGATGGTGCATGCCATCGGCGGCAACACCAAGATCTGGGGGGGGGTGCTTGAGCGCATGCGCGAACAGGAATTCTGTGGCGTCAAGCTGCAGGAGGGGGCCTCTCCGGACTGGGAACTGCGCTATCAAGACCTGGAGCCTTGGTATGACCAAGCAGAGCAGCTTTATCGCGTGCATGGGGTGGCCGGGGCTGATCCCACCGCTCCTGCCCGCAGCGGCGCCTATCCCGCCGCCCCACGGCCCGTGGAGCCGTTCCTGGTGGAACTGCGCGCCGCCCTTGAGCGCCAGGGCCTCCATCCCTACGACCTGCCGCTGAGCTGGTCCGAGTCCGCCGTCGATCCCAGCGGTGATGCCGAGCTGTTCGGCATCAATCCGGTGCGCGCCAGCAGCAACGTGGTGGTGAAGGAGAACGCCCGCGTGGTGCAGCTGCACGTCAATCGCTCCGGCCAGGAGGTGCGGGGCGTCGAGGTGGACATCGCGGGCCAGCGCTGGCTGTTCCAGGGCCATCAGGTGGTGCTGGCCGCCGGCGCGATCGGCACCCCCGAAATTCTGCTGCGCTCCGCCACCGAGCACCACGCCCGGGGCCTGGCCAACGGCTCCGACCAGGTGGGCCGCAATCTGATGAAGCCCCAGCTCACCACGATCCTGCAGTTGGCCGCCTCCCCCAACTCCGGTCGCTACGCCCGTAGCCATGGCATCACCGACTTCTACTGGGGTGACAAAAACGTCGACTTCCCGCTCGGTTCGATTCACAGCGGCGGTGGTGTCCTCCAGGACGCCCTGTTCGCCGAATCGCCACCGGTGCTCTCCCTGGTATCGCGCTTGCTGCCCGATTTCGGCATTGAACAACTGGCCTCCCGCTCGATCACCTGGTGGGCGATGAGCGGCGTGCGCCCTGATCCCCATAACCGGGTGCTGCTGCGCGGTAACCAGCTGCAGATCCATTACACCGCCAACAATCGCGAGGCCCACGACCGCCTCGTCTACCGCTGGATTGACAGCCTCAAAGCCGTGGAAGCCGACCCGTTGACCGTCGTCACCAAGGCGGCCCCCACCCATCCCCGCGGCGAAGCGCCCCTGCCGGTGATCGGCGCTGCCTGTGGCACCTGCCGCATGGGCTCCGATCCGGCCACCTCGGTGGTGAACCTGGAGGGCCGCAGCCATGAGGTGCCCAACCTCTGGATTGTCGATGCCAGTGTGCTGCCCTCCTGTCCGTCGGTGGGCATCGGCCTCACCGTGATTGCCAACGCCCTGCGCATCGGCCATGCCCTGAGGTCTTCGCTGTGACGATCACCCCAGCCGCCCTTTTTCAGATCGACACCATCAAGCCCTCCGAGGCGCGACGGATGGCCGAGCGCGACTATGACGTCAGGCCCTGGAGCCTCTGGGGCACCTACCTGAGCGAACGCCAGTGGGGCACCGTGCGCGAGGACTACTCCGCCGATGGCGACGCCTGGACCTCCTTTCCCCATGACCATGCCCGCTCCCGCGTCTACCGCTGGGGTGAAGATGGCCTGCTGGGCCTGTGCGACGAACAGTGCCGCCTCTGCTTTTCGCTGGCCCTGTGGAACGGCGCCGATCCGATCCTCAAGGAGCGGCCCTACGGCCTCGGCAATCCGGAAGGCAACCACGGCGAAGACCTCAAGGACTACTTCTTCCACCTCGCCAATACCCCCACCCACAGCTTCATGCGGGGGCTCTACAAGTACCCGCAGCAGGCCTTTCCCTACGAGCAGTTGGTGGCAGAGAATGGCCGCCGCGGGCGCGATCAACCCGAATACGAACTGATCGACACGGGCATCTTCAACGAGAATCGTTACTTCGACATTCTCATTGAATACGCCAAGGCGGGGCCTGAGGATCTATTGATCCGGGTGCGAGCCACCAACCGCGGCCCTGAAGCGGCACCGCTCACCCTCTTGCCCACCCTGTGGCTGCGCAACACCTGGCGCTGGGGCTATCCAGACGAGATCGAGCACAGCATTGCCCTGCCCCCCGCCGCGGCCAACGATCCCTCCAGCAGCTCGATCGTCACCGACGTGGTGCCCCACCTGGGCACCTATCAGCTCGATTGCCAGCAGCCCGGCAGCTGGATCTTCACCGATAACGAAACCAACAGTGAACGGCTCTGGGGCCAGCCCAACGCCACCCCCTTCCAGAAGGACGGCTTCCATCGGCATGTGGTGAACGGCGAAGCGGCAGCGGTGAATCCGGCACTGAGCGGCAGCAAGGCAGCCCGGGTGCTGCAGCACACCCTCGCCCCCGGCGAGGAATGGGTGGTGGAGCTGCGCCTGCATCGCATCGACGGCACGTCAGCTGTGCCCTCCGCTGACATCGCCACCGGGTCAGGCAACTCGCTCGCCAGCAGCTGGGATACCACAACGGCCGCTGCTGACAACTATGCAGCGATCTTCGCCGACCGCGAGCGGGAATGGCTGGAGTACTTCGATCATCGTGTGCCCGGCCTGTCCGAGGACGACCGCCGCATCCATCTGGCCGGTACCGCGGGTCTGCTCTGGTGCAAGAAGTACTACGGCTGGAGCGTGATGCGCTGGCTGGAAGGCGACCCCACCGGCGCCGTTCCGCCCCACGAGCGCCTGAAAACCCAGAACGCCTTCTGGAAACGGCTGCACGCCCACGACGTGATCTCGATGCCGGACTGCTGGGAGTATCCCTACTTCTGCCAGTGGGATCTGATGTTCCACGCGGTGGCCTTCGCCAACTTCGATCCGGCCACTGCCAAGGAGCAGTGCATGCTGCTGCGCAAACCCCATTACACCGCCCCCAACGCCCAGACTCCGGCCTATGAGTGGGCTCTCTCCGATCCCAATCCACCGATCGGTGCCTGGGCGGCGATGCGCATCTACCAGATCGATCGCAAGGCCACCGATGCTCCCGATCTGCCCTTCCTGCGCACGGCCCTGCGCAAGCTGATTCTGGAATACGGCTGGTGGGCCAATCGCAACGACCGCTCCGGCGACAACGTGTTTGAGGGCGGCTTTCTGGGCCTCGACAACATCGCCGTGTTTGATCGGCGCTTCCCATTGGCCGACGGCAGCATCATCGAGCAGTGCGACGGCACCGCCTGGATGGCCTCGCTCAGCCTCAACCTGCTGCAGATCGCCGTGGAGTTGAGCCGCGAGGAGCCGGAATACGCCGACATCTGCGAGCGCTTCGTGGTGGATTTCGTCCAGCTGGCGATCGGACTCAACAAGCCCGCTGGCCGCAATTACGTCAACTGGGACGAGGAGGATGGCTTCTATTACGACGTGATCAAACGGCCCGACGGCAGCGTCGACTACCTGCGCACCCGTTCGCTCTCGGGGCTGGTACCGCTACTGGCGGTGCAAAGCTTCGACATCGACACCGTGCAACGACTGCCGATGCTCGACGTGACCAAATCCCTGGCCTGGTTTGTCCACGAGCGCACCACCCCCTCCTGGATGCTGCACAATCTGGCGATCTGGAACAACGACCGGGTGCTGTTCACTCTGGTGCCCAAAGATCGCTTGCAACGCATCTGCGAACGCCTCTTTGATGAAGAGGAATTCCTCTCACCTCACGGCATTCGCTCCCTTTCCAAGGTGTATGAAAAACAGCCCTACACCTATACCGAAGGCAGCCAGAGCCAGACGCTCGCCTACAGCCCGGCCGACAGCCCGGTGGCGATGTTCGGCGGCAACTCCAACTGGCGTGGGCCGGTGTGGATGCCGATCAACTTCCTACTGATCGAGTCGCTGCAGAAGTTCGCCCATTTCTATGGCGACAGTCTGAAGGTGGAATTTCCCACCCGCTCCGGCAACTGGTTGAATCTCTGGGAGGTTTCACTGGAACTGGAGAAGCGGTTGGTGGGCATCTTCCGCCGTGATGACGAGGGTCGTCGCCCCTTCAATGGCAACGAAGAGACCTTCCAGAATGATCCCCACTGGCGCGATCTGATCCAGTTCAACGAATACTTCCACGGCGACAATGGCAGCGGCGTCGGTGCCTCCCACCAGACCGGCTGGAGCGCGATGGCCTGCAAGATGCTCAGTCAGCTGTCCAACTACCCCGACAACTGACAATCGCCATCACGGTGCAGCACCTCATCCTGGTGTTGCGCTTCGATCCAGGGCCCCAGTGATTGCGATCCAACGCTCGCATCGAGAGCTCCCTCAAGACGCTCCCCAGAGCCAGCCAGTCCAGCACTCCGAAGCCTCGGCCTTCCCCGTTTCCAGCTCCCCCACCCGTTCCTCCTCATGAGCTCCCCGTCTCCCAGCGCCGCCGCTGTCTCCGCCGCCAGCGGTGGTCCGAGCTTCCACAGCTCACCCCTGCCCGATGCCAGCCAGTTGCAGGTGGCCAACGGCGCCCACTTTGATGTGGTGATCATCGGCAGCGGTGCCGGCGGCGGCACCCTGGCCCGCCACCTGGCTGCCACCGGCCTCAAGGTGCTGGTGCTGGAGCGGGGCGACTGGCTGCCCCAGGAACCCCAGAACTGGGATGCGGACGCGGTGTTCCAGCAAAACCGCTACGTGTCGAAGGATCCCTGGCTCGACAAGCACGGCAAGGCCTTCCAGCCCGGCAGCCATTACTTCGTCGGTGGCGCCACCAAGATGTACGGCGCCGCCCACTTCCGCCTGCGCCAGCAGGACTTCGAGGAACTCGCCCACTTCGACGGCACATCACCGGCCTGGCCCCTGCGCTATGCCGACTTCGAGCCATGGTATCAGCAGGCCGAGGAGATGTATCACGTGCACGGCCAGCGCGGTGAAGATCCCACCGAGCCGCCCTGCAGCGGCCCCTATCCCCATCAGCCGGTGGCCCATGAGCCGCGCATGCAGAAGCTGGTCGACGATCTGCGCTCGGCCGGGCTCCATCCCTTCCACGCCCCCAGCGGTGTGATGCTGGATGAGGCCAACCTGGCCTTCAGCCGTTGCCGCAAGTGCAACTGCTGCGATGGTTTCCCCTGCCTGGTGCACGCCAAGTCGGATGCGGAGGTGCTGGGGATGCGGCCGGCCCTGGCGTCGCCCACCGTGTCGCTGCTGACCCGGGCCCAGGTGAAACGGTTGATCACCGACGACTCCGGCCGCAGCGTTAAAGCCGTGGAGCTCGAACGCGACGGCGAACCGATGACCGTCAGCGGCGATGTGGTGGTGGTGAGCTGTGGCGCCGCCAACAGCGCCCGGCTGCTGCTGATGTCGGCGAACGACAAACATCCCCGCGGCCTGGCCAACGGCTCCGATCAGGTGGGCCGCCACTACATGTTCCACAACAGCAAGGCGATGGTGGCCCTGGCCCACGAGCCGAATCTCACCGTGTTCCAGAAAACTGTGTCGATCAACGACTGGTATCTCGGGGATGCGGACTTCGACTACCCGATGGGCAACATCCAGATGACGGGCAAGACCAGCGGCACGATCATGAAGGGCTATGCGCCGCTGGAAACCTTCCTGATGCCGGGCTGGAGCATGGACAAGATCGCCGAACACGCGCTCGACTTCTGGATCTCCAGTGAAGATCTCCCCGATCCGAACAACCGGGTGACGGTGACCGGCACCGGCCAGATTCAGCTCAGTTACACCCCCAACAATCTCACCGCCTCCCAGCGCCTGGTGAGCCGGCTGGAGGGCATGCTCGATCGCCTCTATCTGCGCAACCACCTGGTGGAGCGCCAGATCTACATCGCCAACAGCATGGGTATCGCCGCCGTGGGTCACCAGGCCGGCACCTGCCGCTTCGGCAGCGATCCAGCCAGCTCAGTGCTGGATCTCAACTGCAAAGCCCACGAACTCGACAACCTCTACGTTGTCGACACCAGCTTCATGCCGACCATCGGCGCCGTGAACCCCTCGCTCACCGCCATCGCCAATGCCCTGCGGGTGGGCACCCATCTGGTGGAGCGGCTGAAGGCTTGAGCCGGCAACGGTACCCCGGGTGCTGGTTCCGGCAACCTGCGGCGCTCCGGCCTGCAGCGGCCGGATCCACCAGCGGCCTTTCGCTGGGGGGCTTGCCATGATCCTGGGGCAGGCTGGACAACGGCCGGGCTGAGTGGAGATGCGCACCTTGGACCCTCGCCCTGTGGAGCCGCTACCGACGGGCCTGGGCCGCGACGCCCCGCTGTCCCATCCCGAGCGGCGGGTGCTGGTGGCGCTGGCCAGCGCCTGGGCCCTCACCGCCGGCTGGTTTCTGTTCTGGCCGATGCCCACCGAGGTCATCGGCCGCGGCGTGGTGATCGTGCCCGGTGGCGCCACCGTGATCGACGCCCGGGCTGAGGGCCAGATCCTCGACCTGCCACTGCGGGTGGGGGAGGAGGTGCAGCGGGGCCAGACCCTGATCCGCCTCTACCTGCCCGCCCTGGAGCAGCAGCTGCGCCGCCAGGAGAAGGATCTGAGCGAACTGATCCGCATCAACGCCGATCTCGACCAGCGCGATCGGGGGCGCCTGACCTCGGCCAGCCGGCTGCGGGACACAGCCCTGGCCAAACTCGAAGCCGACCGCCAGCGCTTTCAAGCCCTGCGCCGCATCTATGACCAGAAGGTGGCTGATTTCCGCCATCTGGCCCGCCGCGAGGTGGTGGCCCCCCTGGCCCAGGAGGTGGTGGCCAGCGAAGACCGGGCCGTCCAGCTGGGCAACAGCGTCGCCGACATCGGCATCCGCCAGCGGGAGGCGATCGATGGCTGGGAGAAGGTGAAGCTGGAGATCGACACCGAGGCCCAGCGCCGTCGCTACGCCATCGACGATGCCCGCCGTGCCGTGCGGATCACCCAGGCCCAACTGCGTTACGACGGCACCCTCAGCGCCGATCGCGACGGGCGCATCCTCGATCTGCAGGTGGTGCGCGGCCAGACCGTGAAGGCGGGCGAACGGCTCGGCACCCTCGGCAGCCGCCAGGGTGAAGCACTGCGCGCCGTGGCCTACTTCACACCGGCCGATGCACGCCGGTTGCGGCCGGGCCTGGCGATGGAGGTGGTGCCGGATTGGAACGAACGGGGCCGTTTCGGCGGCATTCGCGGTCGGGTGCAACGGGTGAGCCTGCTGCCCGCCACCCCTGAGGATGTGAACACCACCATGGGCAATCCCCAGCTGGCCGAAGCCCTGGTGCGCAACGGGCCAGTGCTGCGCACCGAGATCGATCTGCTGAGTGCCGACCAGGAGCGCTCGGGCTCAGGGAGGCGATCCAGCCTGGACGGCTATCGCTGGACGATCAGCCGCGGCAGCAGTGTCTTCCCAATCCGCGAAGGGCTGACACTCAAGGCCCATGGCTACGTGGAATGGCGCACCCCGGCCAGCTATCTGCTGCCGATCCTGCGCGACCTCACCGGCAGCTACCGCACCTTGCGCCAGCAGGAGCGCCAGGATGACAGCGAGCTGCGCCAGAAGAGGACGCTGCCATGACCAGGCACAACACCCCATCAGCGACGACCGCCGGCAGCCTGCGCCAAGAGCTGCCCTGGCTGGCCCTGGAGGCAGCCTTGCTGGTGGTGCTGCTGCACGCCAACGCCCCGGAGGTGTGGTTCTGGTTCGCAGCCCTGCTGGTGCTGTTGATCTGGCGCACCATGGCCTGGCAGAACCGGCGCTGGGAACGGCTCCAGGCCGAAGTTCAGGAGCCGCCTAACACCAGCGGCAGCGCCACCGGCAACCCCGGCTGATGCGGCACCGGCAGCAGTTCGCGCAGCAGCTGGGCGTAGCTCACATTGGCCAACGTGGTCGATTCGGCCACCCCCTCCATCGCCCCGGTGAGGGTGGACACGGTGACGGCCACATCGCTGTAATCGGCCAGTCCCAGCTGATAGCGGGCGCGCACGTCGCGGAAGGCCTCGCGCGAGGCGCTGTAGGAGGCGCGGGCCGCCACGATCTGGCCCAGGGCAGCCCGATGGTCGTAGAAGGCGGCCTCAAGTCGCTGGCGGATGGCATTGCGCTCCCGGGCCAGGGTCTGATCGGTGCGGGCGGCGGCGGCGCGGCTGGCAGCCACCGCCCCGGCGGTGACGCCGCCATCGAAGAAGCGCCAGTGCAGCTGCAGGCCGGCGGCCCAGTCGGCGCTCTGATTGAGCAACTGGGGGATATGGGCCGAGCCGCAACAGCCCTCCAGCTGGATCAGGGGCTGGGTGATCACCCCCTCGCCGTAGCCGGCTGAAGCCACCAGCCGCAGGCTGGGCAACAGCTCGGCGGCGCGGCGATCAGCCTGACGCAGCAGGGCATCCCGGGCGGCCTGCAGAGCCTTGAGCTGGGGATTGTCGCTCCAGCCGCGCAGGATCGTCGGCTCCAGCTCCAGGGGCCAGGGTGGCTGCAGTCGCACCGCCTCGCTGGCCCGCAGGCTGACATCAAAGGGCACGTTGATCAGGTTGCTGAGCTGGCGCTGGCGGCTGAGCCGCAACGCCTCGGCCTGCTCCAGCCGATAACGGCTCTGTTGCAGGGAGGCCTCGGCCCGCAGCAGATCGAGCCGGGGCACCAGTCCCACCTGCTTGAGGGCCGCCACCTGATCACGCACCACCGTGTCACTGGCGACGACGGCCTGGCGGATGCGCTGCAGTTGATCGGCCAGCTGCAGGCCGTAGTAGGCGACGCTGACATCCAGCTGCAGCTGACGCAGCCGATCCCCGTAGCGCTGGCGCGAGGCCTTGAGGCTGTCCTCGGCCTCGGCGATGGCGGCGGTACGGCCCGGGCTGATCAGCTCCCAACCCAGCTCCATCCGGGCTCCCGCCGCGCCGACATTGGTCTGCAGCACATTCCAGCCCTGCGGCTTAACCAGAAACGGCGATCCCACCGGGTAGATGCCGACGTTGTCGGTCCAGACCGAGCTGTAGGAGCGCTCCTGGCGGTAGCCCCCCGCCAGGTTCAGACCCAGCTCGGGCCACCAGCGCCCGCGGGCCGAACCGACCAGATCCTGCTGCTCGCGCACGCTCAGCACGACAGCGGCCAGATCGGGATCGTTGCGCAAGGCCACCAGCAAGGCCTCGGCCAGGCTGAGGCGCTGGCGCCGCTGGATGCGCACCGCCAGCGGCGTGCTGGGCAGGGCGGTGGCGGCAGGCGCCGGCAGGCTCTCGAGAACGGCCGCCGCCGCCGGCCCTGGGCCCTGCGCGTCCGAAGCCCCCTCAGACTCGGCCGAGCCCGGCAGCAGGCTGCGGTCCAGCAGCTCCAGATCGTGCTGGAAACCCTGCAGGCTGCGCAACAGCGCCGAAGAGGGAGGAGGCAGTCGCTGCGGTTGGGGCGCTGCGATCAAGGGCTGGGCCAGGGCTGGCGGCAGCGCTGCCAGAAATCCGCAGACCAGCCCGGGGGCGGACCGCAGCCAGCGAGGCCGGATCATGGCGGATCGTTCCTGGGAGGCGACGGCGGTGGCCCTGATGGGGGCTGGGGCGGGGCCGCCATGGAGTGGGAAGCCTGCATCAGATCGTGGAGCCCCAGGGTGGTGCGGGCCAGGCAGCCAATTGAAAAACAGATGGCGGCGCTGCCGAACAGGCCCAGCTTTGCCGCCTGGGTCTCGCCATCGATGCGGGTCATGGCCAGCAGCACCACACCGGCAGCCAGCCAGGGCAGGGTGACGACCATGGCGATCTGGGAGCGGGTCATCGCCATCAGCGCAGGCCGAGTTGCTGGCGCAACTGCAACTCCAGCTGGCGCACGGCGTTGACCCGAGCCATCGCCCAGGAGAGCTTGCAGACGCAGCCGATCGAGAAGCAGATCGCCGCATTGCCGAACAGCCCCCAGGCATGGCTCTGCAGGGCGAAATCCTCCTCGAGCAACAGCCGCAACGCCAGGATCACCAGCAGCGAAGCCACCACCCAGGGCCCGTACACCCAGCCCACAAAAAACTGATCGACAAACAGCCGGCGGGGCGGCATGGCCATGACATCAGGCCCCAGAGGGTGCAACTCTGCCGGCCGCCGGGGGCGATCACGCCCGAACGCGGCCGCCGGCCCAGCTGGCCCTCGAGGCCACTGGCCACTGGCCACTGGGGTTGGGGATCAAAGCTGCAACCAGGCCGCGGTTCCCCGACTGGAGAGGCCATCCACCACGCGGCAAGCTGGCAACAGCGGACCTAGGCGCATCGCCGGCGCAGGGCCAGCAACAGTTTCTCAAACACCGGTGGCAGTGGCGCCTCGAACAGCATCCGCTCGCCGCTGATTGGATGGTCGAGGCCCAGGGTCGCCGCATGCAGGGCCTGTCCGGGCAGCTCGATCGGCAGCTTGCGGCAACGGCTGTAGAGCGGATCGCCCACGATCGGATGGCCCATATGGGCGCAATGCACCCGGATCTGGTGGGTGCGGCCGGTGTCGAGCTTGAAGCGCAGCAAGGTGTAATCCCCGAGCCGCTCCTGCAGACTCCAGTGGGTGCGGGCTTCGCGGCCGCTGCCATCGTCCATCACGGCGTACTTCTTGCGATCGATCGGATGGCGATCGATCGCGCCCACCAGGATGCCCGAATCACCGGCGGGCAGGCCGTGAACCACCGCCAGATAGTTGCGGGAAGCGATCCGTTTCTGGATCTGCACCTGCAGCTTCACCAGAGCCTCCTGGCTCTTGGCCACAACGATGCAGCCCGTTGTGTCCTTGTCGAGGCGATGGACAATGCCGGGTCGCATCTCACCGCCGATACCAGGCAGGTCGGGGCAATGGTGCAGCAGACCATTGACCAGGGTGCCGTCCTTGTTGCCCGGAGCCGGATGCACCGTCAGGCCGGCGGACTTGTTGAGCACGATGATGTGATCGTCCTCGAAGAGCACATCCAGCGGGATGTCCTGGGCCAGCAGATAGGGCAGGGGCTCCGGCGGCGGCATCCACAGCTGCACGATGTCGTTGGGTCGCAGGGGTGTCTTGGCGCGGCCAGTGACGCCGTTCACCTGCACATAGCCGGCTTCAATGAACTTCTGGATGCGGGCCCGGCTCTGCTCGGGCCGCTGGGCCACCAGCCAGCGATCCAGGCGCATCGGCAGGGGCTTGGGGTAGTGCAGCGTCAGCAATTCGCCTTCACCTTCGCCGAATCCACTCATCGATGCGCCCGCAAACTGTGTCGGCCACTGGGAAGCTGCAACGCCGGATCTCAAGCTTGAATACCAATCCTAAGGAGCGACCGGAAAGGCCAGGGCGGAGATCCGGGGCTGGACAGCCCCTCCATGCTGGCTCAGCAACCGACACAGGCCCAGAGGCGCCCAACAGGCGCCCAAAGCAAGAACAACCATGACGCAACAACAGCCTACCCCGAATAACAGTCTACCCCGAATAACAGCCCAACTCAAATAACAGTCTACCTCAGACAACAGTCCACCCAAACAACATCAGCCACACTTCCGTCATATCAGCGGGGAACCCAATACCCCTGGGATGACAACCCGAAGGCTCGGCAGTGAACGGTTTCGTCAGATCACCGCAAACAAGCCCCGACCAGACTCATTCAAGAATCGATGCCGATCAGACTTGAGATCAAGCGATCTCCAGCCAAGGCAACTGCAAACAAACCAAAAGCAAGATTAACGACTAGAATAGCTGTAAAATTACGATTGCGCCATGCAAATCAGCCAGCTAAATCCAGCACAGGTCAATCAATTTGGATCCGTGCACGCCATTCATCATGACCTGACCGAGAGCAAGCAACTGGTGCTGCTTTCAGGCATCGTCAGCGTTGATCTGCAATCTCCAGGCTGGGCGAATGAAAGCACGGCGACGGGATGGTTCAAAGAGAAACTCTCGCTTGAGATTGGCCTGCCCGCTGGCCTGCTGAAGGCTGGCCAGCACTTCAAGATGGTGTAGGCGTTGCCCTACCTCAGCCTCAATGCCGTTGCCGGGGTCAATAATGTGGGCTGGGCCGTGAACTCATACCTTTTAGCCTAGCTTTTGGCCCTGGCTCAAACGGCTGACCAACGGGCCCGCTCAGGGCAGTTCCAAAGCGATCGGCCCCAGCAGCCCACGGCGGTAGTCGTCCAGCAGGCGCTGGCCCATGCGCAGGCTGTCGCCGCTGGTGTGGCGGCTGGCCGCCGCCAACAGCCAATGGGCCGCATCCGGTGTTGCCGGTTCAGCGGCGCTCCTCGGCAAGGCCCCATCGCTGCTGGCGTCGTGGAGAACGGGCACCGGCAGCCCATAGCGGCGTTCCAGCAGGCCCGGCGCCACACCCGCACCTGCCACCGGCTCCAATACAGCCAACAGGCGCACGAAGGCCAGCGCCACCTGCTCCACGTCGTAGGCCGCCTGGCCGATGTCGTCACACAGGGCCAGACGCAAGGCGGCCAACTGGTCATCGAGACGCGGCGGCAGCACGCCGGGGGCATCGAGCAGATCGAGGTCCTGGCCGACCCGCACCCAGCGCAGGCTGCGGGTGACGCCGGCGCGGCGGGCACTGTCCACCACCTTCTGGCGCACCAGCCGATTGATCAGCGCCGACTTGCCCACATTCGGGAATCCCAGCATCAGGGCCCGCACCGCCCGTGGCTTCATGCCCCGACCGGCTCGCCTGGCATTGAGGGCTTCCCCGGCGCGGATCGCCGCCTGCTGCAGCTGCTTGACACCGGTGCCGACCTTGGCGTCACACCACCAGGGTGTTTGCCCCCTGAGCCGGAACCAGCCATCCCAGGCGAGGCGCGCCGCCTCATTGACCATGTCACGGCGGTTGATCACCAGCAGATGCTGCTTGTTGCGCATCCAGCGCTGCAGCCGTGGATGGCCTGTCGCCAGCGGGATGCGCGCATCCCGCACCTCAATCACCAGATCCACCTTTTCGAGGTGGGCGGCCAGAGCCCTCTCGGCCTTGGCGATGTGGCCCGGATACCACTGGATCGTGGGAGCTGACGCACTGAGGGCAACCCCACTCAGTCCGCTCAGCCTTGCGGCTGCAAGGCTTTTGACGGGAAGAGCCGGCTCCGTTGCGCTGTCCAGCTCGGGCGGCGATCCAGCGGCCCCTTCCAGGGGGGAGTCGTTGGTGGGGTGTTCACGCTCAGGGCCACTCGGCATCAGGGCACCACCAGCACCGGACAGGGCGCCAGCTGGATCACCCGGGCGGCGGTGCTGTGCTCGTCGTCCTCCAGGGCCAGGCCGCGGGTGCCCATCACAATCACATCGGCATTGATCTCATCGGCCACATCGCCGATCACGAAGGCCGGCTTGCCCTCCCGCTCAATCACCTCGCAGCTGATCCCCGCCTGCTCGAAACTGCTGCGCACCTGTTCCAGCAACTGGGCCACGGCTGCCCCATCGTGCATGGCACCAGCCTCCGCCTCCACCACCGAAAGCAGCACCAGACGGCTGCCATGGCGCTGGGCCAGTCTCAGGGCTACCGCAGCCGTGTCCAGGGTCTGCCGGCTGTTGTCGACGGGGAGGAGGACGGTGTCGAACATGGCGTCGGGCTCTTGAACCTCGATCTCAGCTCCTGTCTAGACGGGCAGCCAACCCCCGGGCCACTGCCAGGGCAGGGGAAAACCGGCAGGGCGCCAGGGGCCTGGGGCTAAGCTCCGGCCGTTTTCCCCTACCCCGTACCAAAAACCATGGCGAAGCGTTCCCTGGCCAGCCTCGGCGCCGCAGACCTCCGCAGCAAGCGCGTTCTGGTGCGGGTCGACTTCAACGTGCCCCTGGATGACGCTGGCGCCATCACCGATGACACCCGCATCCGCGCCGCCCTGCCCACCATCGCCCACCTACGGAACCACGGCGCCAAGGTGATCCTGGCGGCCCACTTCGGCCGTCCCAAGGGCCAGGTGAATGAGTCCATGCGCCTCACCGCCGTGGCCGCCCGCCTCAGCGAGCTGCTCGGCCTGCCGGTGAGCAAGACCGACAGCTGCATCGGCCCCGATGCCGAGGCCAAGGTGGCGGCCCTGGCGGAAGGCGGCGTACTGCTGCTCGAAAACGTGCGCTTCTTCGCCGAGGAAGAAAAGAACGATCCGGCCTTCGCTGAAAAGCTGGCGGCCCTGGCCGATGTCTATGTGAACGACGCCTTCGGCGCCGCCCACCGCGCCCACGCCTCCACCGAAGGGGTCACCAAGTTCCTGAGCCCCAGCGTGGCCGGCCTGCTGATGGAAAAGGAGCTGCAGTATCTGCAGGGCGCCATCGATGAACCCAAGCGCCCTCTGGCCGCGATCGTCGGCGGCTCCAAGGTGAGCAGCAAGATCGGCGTGCTCGAGGCCCTGATCGACAAGTGCGACAAGATTCTGATCGGCGGCGGCATGATCTTCACCTTCTACAAGGCCCGTGGCCTGGCAGTGGGCAAGAGCCTGGTGGAGGAGGACAAGCTGGAGCTGGCCAAGGAGCTGGAGGCCAAGGCGGCCGCCAAGGGCGTGCAGTTCCTGCTGCCCACCGATGTGGTGCTGGCCGACAACTTCGCCCCCGATGCCAACAGCCAGATCGCCAAGGTGGAAGCCATCCCCGACGGCTGGATGGGCCTCGATATCGGCCCCGATTCGATCAAGGTGTTCCAGGACGCCCTGGCTGACTGCAAGACCATGATCTGGAACGGTCCCATGGGCGTGTTTGAGTTCGACGCCTTCGCCGCCGGCACTAACGCCATCGCCCACACCCTGGCCGACCTGAGCGCCACCGGCACCACCACGATCATCGGTGGCGGTGATTCGGTGGCCGCCGTCGAAAAAGTGGGCGTGGCCGAGAAGATGAGCCACATCTCCACCGGCGGCGGCGCCAGCCTGGAACTGCTCGAAGGCAAGGTGCTGCCCGGTGTGGCGGCCCTGGATGAGGCCTGATGCCCAGGGCCCCTCGGCGCTGATGAAACGCTGAATCGGCACACCGGCGGGCAGCCCGCCTGCTGAGGCCACCAATCCCCACCCTGCCGCTCTTCTCGCCTGCGGACGCTGCTGCGTCCGCAGGCTTTTTGCTGGCCGCCCATCCCATGGCAGGCTGGCGCCAGCAGGCGGAATGGTGGAGCAAGGGTGGCGAGCAACCAACCGGCCCGATCCACACCCCTGCTGCTCAAGCTGGTGCTGTTCAAGAAGCTGGTGGAAGCCGGCGTGTTGTTCGTGGCAGCGCTGCTTTCACTGGCTGGGATTCGCCACTATCAGGACCTGCCGGAGCTGGCCGATCGCCTGGGGGCTGGCCATCGCCCGCTGCTGGCGGCCCTGGCCCACCAGGCGATCGGCATGGGTCCCTGGCAGCTGGAAATCACGGCGATCGCCGCGACCCTGTTTTCCGTGCTGATCACGGTGGCCTCGCTGGCCACCCTGCGCCAGCGACCCTGGGGAGAGCGGCTGCTGCTGGCGGTGTTGCTGACGATGCTGCCGCTGGAAAGCTGGGATCTGGTGCGGGAACCCAGCTGGCTCCATGGCCTGGTGGTGGCTTTCACCCTGCTGGGCACCCTGCTGGTGATCGGGGAGATGCGCCAATCCAGCCGAGCCGGACAGCGACCAGAATCCCGCTGATGGGGCAGTCAAGAATGGCCACCGCCGCGCTCCCTTACCGACTGCCATCAAAGGCCCCGCCCTCCCAGGGACCGCCTCGGCCAGGAAGGCGCCCAATCCAGACCCCAATAGTCTAGAAACCACCCCAATTACGATCAGACCCTCTCTGCTGTTGGGTCAACGCCACGAGGCCCACAGCTGTCGCCACGCCAGGCTACGTTCCCAAAATCCGCCATGTCCTGAGGAGGGATTCTGATGGCAATCCCCAATCAGCCGGGAATCGCCGACTTCACCAACCGATTTAAACAATTGGAGCCCAATCGCCGCATGATGGCGTCCTGGTTTCTGTCGAGCGGGATACGGCTGAAGTTCGTGTTCGCGATTGCCCCAAGGATGTCGCTGGCCTTTATCTGCAGTCTCATTCAACGACCAAACTTGGTAGTTGGGGCCGTGAGCGGCGAGGAGGCCGCCCTGGCCTACATCGCCAAAGGAAGGCCAGGCCTGCTCATCTGCACAGATCTCCTGGAGGAGGGCGATGGGTATGCACTGGTGCGGCGGGCCCGGGCCCTGGTGCCTGATCTGCGGGTGGTGATGCTGATGCAAAGCCCCACGCCAGATGTGCGCCAGGCCCGGGCCCTGAAGATCGAGGGCATCTTCTGCAATGCCGACATCGGCACACCCGTCGGCGGCGGGATCCAGGCGCTGATTGCCGCCTGCATGGGCAAGACCTACCTCTCCCCGGAGGCCGAACGCCACTTGCTGGAGCAAGGGGGAGTTCAGGAAGATCGAACCCTGAGGCTGACACCACGCGAGGAGGAAATCCTGGGATTGATCATCCAGGGATACTCCGATCGGCAGATTGGCGAACAACTCCTGCTCACCTATGAAACCGCCCGCACCTACGGCAAGACGGTGCGCCGCAAGCTGGGGGTGAAGAGCCGACTGGAACTGGTGGGCAGGGCCATGCACATGGTGCTGGGGCGCGGCGATTGAGCTGACCGCGGACCGCAACCGGGTCGGTGAGGGCCGCCTGCCGCTTCGGCCCTTTGGCCAGCTGGGGAGCTGGGGGGAGTCCGACCCTGGGCTTCCCGGGGCTGGCGCGTCCAGACTCCCCAGCCTGGGGACCGCCCAGCTCCTCGCCCCAACTCCGCCATGTCCGTGATCAAAACCTTGACTGCCGCTGCGCTGCTGAGCGCCGCCGCCCTGTTGACGGGCTCCCCGGCCGTAGCCGTCGTCTACTGCAGCGGCCCCGGTGTGCCCACGGGCTGCGTGGTGCGCCGCCCCGTCGCCACCGCAACCCCCGTGGGGGTGAACCCTGTGGTGGTGACACCAGCAGTCAGGCCCGCCGCCGGTCCGGGCGTCGGGGTCAACTTGGGCGGCCCGGTCAACCGTGTGGGCCCGCGCTGAATCTCCGCGATCCATCAGGCTGCTTCAGACAGGCTGCTTCAGAGACTGCTGAAAACCTGGATGGGCCAGGAATGGTCGCTCCTTCGCCACCCGGCAAGCCAGTGCTCAGGGCTTGGGTATGGCCGGCGGAACGCCAGTCAGGTCTTCTGAGGGTTTCTCAGTGGTCTCTTAAGCTCACATTCCGATTACCTGCAGCCATGACGTTCGTCCCGATTCGCCTCCGCACCGCCGCCTTGCTGGGCGCAACCCTGGCTCCGCTGCTGCTGACTTCCCCAGGGCGGGCCATGAGCCTGAGTGAGGCCTGCAGCACGTTCGCCACAAAGCTGGGTAGCGCCCAGGCCAGTGGCGATACGGCCAAGGCCCAGAAGATCTACATCGAAGGCAACAAGCGCATTGCCATGAAATTCAATGGCGCCACCTGCCCCAATGTGAAAGCCCCCTGAAGCTGGGATCAGAAACGGCCAGGCCTGCTGGACCTGAAGGAAGGGCCTGGAGGCTCCTCCAATCAGTCGATGCAGCCCTGCACCGAAATCCGATAGCTGAAACCAAGGGCCCCTGGATCAGCGCTGGTGCCCACCTTGAAGTTCATCTGGCTGGCCTGCTTGCCGGGTACGGCCGGAAACGGGCCGAACATGCGGCCAGTGCCGATCGGTGGATTCATGGTTTCATCCACCACCTGCAGATTGGAGCCATCGCTGAACTTCATGTAGGCCTGAACTGGATATTTGGCATTCGGATCAGACGAATTGGCGGTAAAGAAAAACTTATAACTATTATAGGACTGATTGACAGCAAAGTCGGTATTCCAGTTGGTGCGGCCCAGCACCATGGCGTACGGTGTGATCTTGGGAGCCCCCACCGACTTGCTGACAATCGGCGAGGTGCCACTGCTACCAATCGGCATCAGGAAGGTGCACACCGGCACCGCTCGGGCTGGCCCGGGGGCCACAAGGCCGGCCAGGGACATCGTGGCCGACACGGCCAGAACCAAGCGCCGACGACGGTCCACAGAACTGAGGGGAGCAGAGCCCATGCTGGAGCAGGATTAGCCAGGACAAGGACACCGTAGGGGCAGCCAGCACCCCGAGATGCGGACCCTGACAGGGTGATCGCCCGATAGCGCCAACACCACCTGGATTACACCCATGGTCAGGGCCGCAGCCGCTGGGATCGGCAGGCTGAGCTGATCACAACGCTGCGGCTGTGTTGATTCCGGGCAACAATCCAGGACAGGCCCGCCAACCCCGAGGCCCAAGGCGACAGCAGGCAGAGATGGCCCAATTGACGGCCATGACCGACAAGGAAAGCTGGCTTGCTGACGCGCCCAGACCTTCTCAACAGCCATCAGAATTAAAGAAAAACCCATCAGCAGCGCGGTGCCGATGCGATCAATCTGAGCTCAGTCGGGGTTGAGAGCGGCGCTGGCATGGGGAGCCTGCACAGACTTTCAACTAACGGGTCACGGACAACGAACACCTGGCAGCAAGAATCTGGCTGGCCAAAAGCAAACGGCCCTCAGCATCAGCCAGATTCAGGATTCGCCCCTTCAGGCCGTTGCGCTCAGATCAGTTCGGATCGCCTCGCGCCTCAGAATCCGGTGCGACGCACGCCCTACAGCGGCAGACCCGCGCCAGGGGTGCCGGGGCCCGCACCAGGTGCCGCTGGCCTGGAATCGCGGCCACCTCTGCGCAGCTCGGCCGGCACCGGCAGACCATTGCGCTCAAACAGCTGGCGCATGGCAGTGAAATGCTGTTGGCGCTGAATCATGATGGCGCTGCGCTCCTGCTTCATGCAGCTTTGCAAGGCTGTGGCACTGGTCGCTGCCTTAATGCAGCGCTCGGCGATCTGCAAGGTGGCAATGCGAGCGCGACGGTCCTGGAGTTGCAGGCTGCGCAATTCGGGAAAGATTTTCGCTATCTGGGCCTGGGTCGGGCGGGTTCTACCGGGCTGCCCCTCCGGCTGGGACAGAGCAGCCAGCGGCAGGGACAGCACCGCACTGCTGCCCAGGCCCGCCACGAGAGCGACGGCGCTGAGGCGGGAGAGCAGGGGCACGGAGAGGGAAGGGAGCTTCAGCATGGGGACAAGCGCCTGAGGCGTCTGATCAACCCCAACACTCTGGAGCGCAAATCAGACTGGAATCGAACCGCCTGCCACCCAGATGTGAGCGGATGTGACCGCAGCGCTCACATCTGGCGGCAGGGATCGCCCCCAGAGGCCCACGCCGAAGCCAGCCCCCATCGGCACTGTCGCCCCCTCGCCCACCAGCCGCCGCAGGGCACCGCCGTGGTCGCTGGCGATCCGCTCCGCGATCGCCAGCCCGAGGCCGCAATGTCCCTCCTGCCCGCCGCGGGCCGGGTCGAGCCGTTGAAAGGGGGCCAGGGCCGCGGCCCACTGGTCAGCGGCGATGCCCGGCCCCCGATCCCACACCTGGATTTCAAAGCCGTCGCTGCCGCCAGCCCGCAGCACCAGATGCAGAGGCGGGGCTCCATGGGCCAGGGCGTTCTCGAGCAGATTGGCCACCGCGCGGCTGATGGCGATGGGCCGTACGCGGCGCTGCATCGGCTCCAGCGCCATCGTCAGCGGCACCTCGCCCACCACCGCTGCCGCCTCCGCCACCAGCCGATCCAGGGGCACCAGCAGGGGCGACTCCTGCTCCGCTCCGGCAAACAACAGAAACTGGCGGGTGATGCGCTCCAGCGCCCCCAGATCGGCTTCGGCGCCGGCCCAGTCCTGGCGCAGACGCAGCCTGGTGAGGGGCGCCCGCAGGTCGTGGGCGATGCCGGCCAGCATCGTGCTGCGGTCCATGCTGGCCCGCTCCAACCGCGCCAGCATGGCGTTGAAGTGCTGCGTCAACTGCCGTACGGCGGCAGCGCCGCGGGCCGGCAAGGCCGCCGGCCTCACCTCCAGACCCACCGCACCTAGGGCCTGCTCCAGCTGGCGCAGGGGCCGCTGCACCTCCAGCGCCAGATACAGCAGGCCCGTCGTCAACCCAGCCACCCCCAGGGCCAGGGAGAGCAGCCGCGGATCCGGCGGCCAGCCCCGCAGGGACGGCAGCGGCACGAACAACCAGACCGTCTCCAGGGACGAGCCCATCTCGACCCACACCCCGCGGGGCCCGCTCTCGTTGGGCCAGACCGCCGGGCAGCGGGGCAGATGGCGACAGAGCTCGCTGCGCAGTTGGCGGGCCTGGCGCCGCAAGGGGCGATCGGCCCGCGGGCGCACTCGGGTGGGGGCTGGAGCCTCGGGCCTGGCACCCACCGCCAGACGCAGGCCACTGAGCTGGGCCAGCACCGATGGGCTGAAGCGCTCCAGGGCCACCTCTCCCAACACCAGGTTGGCGGCCACCTGGGTGCTCAGCTGCTGCAGCTGCTGCTCGGCCAGGCGCCGGCCCACCAGCAGCTGCAGCAGCACCAGGCTGAGGACCGTGACCCCCAGGGCGACGGCCGGATACAGCAGCCCATGGCGTCGCCCGCCAGATGCCGACTGGCGGGGCCCGACCAGATCAGGAGGCACGGGGCTGGCCGTCGGGCACGAACACATAGCCGTAGCCCCACACCGTTTGCAAATAGCGAGGACGAGCGGGATCGGGCTCGATCAGGCGCCGCAGCCGCGACACCTGCACGTCCATGCTGCGGCTGTCGGTTTCACTGCCTGGGCCCCGGGCCAGTTCCACCAGCCGCTGCCGCGAGAGCGGCCGCTGCGGATGCTGCACGAACACCGCCAGCAGGGAGAACTCACCGGAGGTGATCGCCACCGCGGCGCCATCGCGCGCCAAGGTGCGGCTGGCGGGATCGAACAGGCAGGTGCCGAAACAGACGGGCCGGCTTTCGGGCTGGGGACTGCCGCTGGGGGACCGGCTGCGGCGCCGCAGCACCGCCTCGATGCGAGCCGTGAGCTCCCGCGGCAGAAATGGCTTGGCCAGGTAGTCGTCGGCTCCCTGCTCGAGGCCGATGATGCGATCGACGCCGTCGGCGCGGGCGGTGAGCATCAACACCGGCAGGTCGTCGCCGCCATCGCGCAGGCGCCGCAGCAGGGTGAGGCCGTCGTCGCCGGGCAGCATCAGATCGAGCACCAGCAGATCGGGCCGCTCGGGGCCCAGACGGCCCTCCAACCGGGCCAGCAACTGGGGGCCCCCTTCGAGGCAGCGCACCGCATAGCCCTGCTCACCCAGATAGGTGGCGAGCATGCGCCGCAACTCGGGGTCGTCATCCACCACCCAGATCCGATGGGAACGGCCCATCCCCATCAGGGCTTCAGCAGAGCCTTGTCGGCCACCACCCGCACGCGCTTGGTGGCACTCAGCACCCCCTTGGGATGCACCAGCAGCACCGCCCAGGTCTGGGAGCCGGGGTTATAGGGAGCCTGGACAGTCTTGAACAGACCACCACCGCCGAGGGCGGCCAGATCGAGGCTGGGGCTTTCCATCGCCGCCACCTGCTGGGGCGTGAGGGCCAGCAGGCCACCCGCCACCAGGGCCCCGTCCAGGGGCTCATCGAAGATCACATCGACGTCGTAGCGCTGGCCGGTGAGCACCACATCGGGAATCATCAGGCTCACCGGCAGATCCACCTCACCGCTGCGCAGGATCGACTGCTCCTGCAGCAGGGTTTCACCATTGATGCGCTGCCCATCACTGTGCAGAACCAGCTGCTGGTCGGCGGCGAGCCGGTAGGTGACGCTGCCCTGCTCCCGGGTGGCCGTGACCCGCAGGTTGACGGTGGGCTGGCCATCGCGGGCGGGAGTGCCGGGACTCAGCTGCCAGTGGGCATTGGCGAACTGCTGGCGCAGGGCACTCCAGCGGCGCTCGATCAGACCCGGATCGAGGCCGGCGCCACTGTCGAGCTGGGCTCGCAGGACCGCCTGATCGGAGCCGTTCAGGGCACTCTCCAGCGCCTGCAACTGGGCAGCGGAAGGGGCGGCAGCCCGCACCAGGGCCGGCAGCCCCAGACCCGAAGCCGCCAGCGCCGTGGTGGCCAGCAGGCTTCCCAGCAGCGCTGGGCGAACCGCGCGGGACAAGCTGCGAAGCAGGGGCATGGGAGGGCGAACGGGGGAGCGCAGGCGGGCCCGGCAAGCGAACAGAAGCGGTCCGCTGCGAAACCTGGCTTTTAAGTTAGGCGCGCTCGCCCCCGCCGCCACCCGGCCGACCCCATGCCGACGCTTCTGATTGCCGCCAGCGGCACGGGCGGCCATCTGTTCCCGGCCCTGGCTGTGGCCGATGCCCTGCCCAGCGACTGGCGGGTGCTGTGGCTGGGAGTGCCGGACCGGCTGGAAACCGAGCTGGTGCCCGCCCGGTTTCCGCTGCACACCGTGCGGGCCGGCGGCCTGCAGGGCAAAGGGCTGCGCAAGCTCTGGCACCTGGTGCAGCTGCTGGCCGCCACCGGGGTGGTGCGGCGCCTGATCCGGCGCGAGCGGATCGACGTGGTGTTCAGCAGCGGCGGCTACATCGCCGCGCCGACGATCCTGGCGGCCCGCTGGTGCGGCGTGCCAATGGTGCTGCACGAGAGCAATGCCGTCCCCGGCAAGGTGACGCGCCTGCTGGGGCGTCTCTGCCGCCATGTGGCCGTGGGCCTGCCCCAGGCCGCCGAGCAGCTGCCCCGCTGTCGCCCCCTGATTACCGGCACGCCGGTACGCCGGGCCTTCCTGGAGCCCACCCCCCTGCCCGACTGGGTGCCCGCCGGCAGCGGCCCCCTGGTGCTGATCATGGGCGGCAGTCAGGGGGCCGTGGGCCTCAACCGCATGGTGCGGCCCCTGATCACACCGCTGGTGCAGGCGGGCTGCCGGGTGGTCCATCTCACCGGCAGCAACGACCCGGATGCGGGCCAATGTCAATTTCCCCAGGTGGTAGAGCGCCCCTTCAGCGATGACCTGGCCGGCCTGCTGCAGCACGCCGATCTGGCCATCAGCCGGGCCGGCGCCGGCAGCCTCAGCGAGCTGGCGGTGTGTGCCACGCCCACGATCCTGGTGCCCTTCCCCCAGGCCGCCGACCGCCACCAGGACGCCAACGCGATTGCGGCGGCGGAACTGGGGGCAGCGGTGATCGTCTGGCAGCACCCGCCCGGGGAGGCCGCCTTGGCCCAGGCGGTCTGGCGGCTGCTGGGGCCGAGGCTACGGGGCGCCGCTGCAGCCGCCGATCCGCTGCTGGAGCTGGCGGCGGGCATGGAGCGGCTGGCGGTGCGCGATGCCGAGCAGCGGCTGGCGCGGTTGATTGAGGCGTTGGCTTGAGGGCGTGGGGTGGCGTCGCGGTTGAGGCGGCGATAAGCACGTCATCGCCAGACATCGCGCCGGACCCAGCCCGCAACGCCCTGGCCGAACCAGGCCGTGATCAGGCCTCCCACCAAGGCTGAGACAGCGCTTGAAACACGGTTACCAGCGCACCCGACTCAGCGCCCGACACGATCGTCACCAGAGCCAAGCTCCGGGGTTCGCTCCTCAGCACCGGCCACTCGCGCGCGCATGGGCTGGGCTCAGCCCCCGCTCCTGAGCCCCGGCCACTCGCGCCCTAGAGCCGCCAACAACCGGCGATTGCCGGCCCGGTCCTGCAGGGCCAGGCGCAGCCAGGTGCCATCGAGCCCCTCGAACGAGCGGCAATCGCGCAGCAGGATGCGATGCCGCTGTTCCAGGACCAGCCGCAGCGGCTCCAGCTCCAGCGCTTGCCCGTCGCGGCGGCAGCGCAACAACAGGTAGTTCACCGCTGTCGGGCGGGGATCAAGGCCGGGAATCGCCGCCAATCGGGCCTGCAGCCAGGGGCCCTCCCGGGCCACCCAGTCGTGCACCCGCCGCAGCCAGCGCCGATCGCCGAGCAAGGCCTCGCCAGCGGCGGCGGCCAGGCCATTCACCGGCCAGGGATCGCGCCAGCCCGACCAGCGGGCCAATCGGGCCGGATCCCCCAGCGCATAACCGAGCCGCAGGCCGGCGATCGCCAGCAGCTTGGTGAGGCTGCGGATCACCACCAGCTGGGGATGGGCCGCCAGCAGGGGCACCAGGGACTGGGCTTCTCCCCCCGGCACCAGGGGCAGAAAGGCTTCATCGACGATCACCAGGGCAAAGCGCTGCAGCAGCGGCTCCAGCGCCTGGCGGCTCCATAGCTGGCCGCTGGGGTTGTGGGGATTGGTGATCCAGAGCACCTGGGGGCCTGGCGGCACGGTGAGTCCGCCTTCCGGCTCCGGCAACGGCCCTGGCCCCGGCGAGGACCAGTCGAGCGGCAGGGGCAACGGTTGCCAGCGCCCATCCCAGCAGGCCAGGGCGCGGCGGTAATCGGCAAAACCTGGGGTGGGCAGGAGGCTGGTGCCGGCGGCAGCCGCATCCCGAGCCGCCCAGGTGAACAGCTCGGCAGCGCCATTGCCCGGCAGCACCGCGGAGACATCAAGGCCGTGATGGGTGGCGATCGACCGACGCAGATCCAGATAGCCGCGATCGGGGTAATCCCGCAGGGCGGCCCCATCGGCGAGCAAACGGGCCAGGCGGCGCCGCAGACCGGCCGGTGGCCCGAAGGGCACCAGCGAGGCACTGGCGTCCAGCAGCTGCTCCGGCCGACAGCCGAGGCGGCGGGCGGCGGCAAGGCGGTTGCCGCCATGGAGCTCGGAGGACGAGGCCAGGGGGGAGTGGCAAAGGCGATACCTGCTGTGTAACACAGCTCGCCGCATTGCTGCCCCCGGGCGCCTGGCCGCGGCTGACAAGCATTCAGCCTGGCGAAGCAGAGGATGCAGGCACCTCACCCGGTCACACTCGGAGCTGCTGGATCAACAGCGGCATCGATCAGCAGCGCCCGCAAGATGTACACCCCCAGCAAGGACCAGATCACCGTCTGAACAACCGCACTACCAGGCAGGAGATCCAACAGTCGCTGGGGTGTCCAGACACTGGCTGCCATCAGGGTTGCCAGAAGCGCCTCCAGAAGCCTTTGCTTAAGAAACACACGCTGCACAGCAAAGAGCAAAGCTGGATACAACATAATGTTGTCGTAATAGCGATGGTAGAAAGCCAGCTGTCCAACGATGGCGCACAGACCTGCCAGGAGCATGGGATCTGCCCCCCCATACCCCTCGCCTTGTGGGCGAGCAGGGAACAATTTCTTCCAGATCAGACTCACCACAATCCCGATACCAACAGAACTGACGCCACCCAGTCCAACGAAAAACGGACTGGGCATTCGCCGGAGAAGCGCAACCAAGCCAGAAGCACCATTGAGGTTGGCGTCGCCCATGAAAGAGGGCAAGAGCTGAAGCCAGCTGATCAGATAGGCACAGGGATCGCTATGGGTGTAGGCAAGCGCCAGCACACTGAGCCCCAATAGCAGCCCGACTCCAAGTAGCAGTCCCGCCAGGCGACCGCGAGCCAGAAACGGCAAGGCAAAAGTCCAGGCAATCTGAGGCTTGACCATCGCCAAGGCCCAACAGAAGCCAGGAGAAAGCGGGTGACAACGACGCAACAGAAGCAGCCATTGAAGACTGATCAGACCCATAGAGACAATCGCAAATTGCCCCTTGTTCAAAGCGCTGAAGTTGCCAGCGATGGCAAGCGGCGCCAAGGCTCCCAACCAGCCGGAGTAGGAACCAAAGCGCCTGAGGCTGAACCAGCCGATTGTGGCAATCAGCACCAAGGACAGCAAGCTCAAGACGTGAATGAACACCACGCCCTGCAATCTCCCTCCCCAGAAAAAGAGGGGCGCGAACATGGGCAGGGCCCAGGGGAGATAAACAGTGGTGCGAAAATAGGGCAGAGCCTGCTGCTCAGGTCTGGCCAAGAGCCCGGAAGGGTAGATGCCCTGACTGAAAAGCCGCCATTCGTCCCAACGCTCGCCAAGGTCAAAGGGAGGGACATCCCAGCCATAGATCAGCCCGGTGCTGATCGTGGCCAGGGCGAGCAGTGACAGGAGAATCAGGGCACAGCGCAAAAAGCTGCGCTGAAGTCCAGCGTTTGACTGCCCCCAGACAGACAGATTCACAGGATGCTGGAGGGTTTCCAGCAAAGCCACCAGAGCAAAGGTGAGTGTGGAATAGGCCAGAACCAATCCATGAAGGCCGACACCGATCGAGGCTTCCACCAGACCGCAACGACGCCGGAGCAGACAATAGAAATCCTGGTTCAGAAGGAGCAGGCACCCCAAGCAGCCACTGAACAAAGTTAGGGCCCATGGCCACAGAATCGGGTTCAGCACGCCGAACAAGCACAGGGGCAGCAACAGAGCCAACACAGCGCTGATGCGCGCTTGGATCGCCAGGTTGAGGATGGCGGGCAGTTGGCGGCGCTGCAACAACAGCTGACTCCAGGGGATCGCCCGCTGCCGGATGTCGGTGGCCACCATCGAGGCGAGGGTCCAGCGCTTGTGATGGGTGCCCTGGATGGCTGGATCCAGTTCGATCCGCCCCCCGGCGTCGCTGAGGCGCAGACCAAACTCGATGTCCTCGATGCAAGGGCGGTCGTAGGCCGCCGCATCGAACCCCCCCAGGGCCAGGAAGGCCTGACGTCGCACAGCGCCGCAGCCGGCCCAGAAGGTGATGGCGGGGCCGGGGTGGCTGGCGTGGGTGTGGTGATGCAGCAGGTTGCGGAAGCGGCTCACCACCCCATCCGCCGCGGGCCGATCGTCGTAGCTGCCGAAAAGCGCCGCCAACTCCGGTTCGGCGGCGAAACGGACCCTGATGCGTTCGATGGCGTCGGAGTGGAGTTCCACATCGGCATCCACAAAGACGAGAATCTCGCCACAGGCTGTTCGGGCCGCCAGGTTGCGGGCGGCGGCGGGCCCTGAGCGCTCTGCCGTGTTCAGCAATCCGGCGCCGCTGCGCCGAAGCCACTCCGGGGCCGGCGGCGGCGTGCCATCGAACACCACCAAGGCCTCATCCAGCGGCCCCAAGCCGGCCAAGGCGGCGCGGGCGCAGCTGACGAAGGGCTCCTCCCAGCTGATGGTGGGCATCACCAGGGTGAGGGAGGGGTGCGGCATGGGCTAGGGCTTGGAGCTGGTGGGGCGATCATCCATCACCCACCACAGAAGGAAAGGCCATAAGGCCGACGCAGAAAAACCAAATCGAAGCTGGTGACGAATGAATCAAAACCATCCGTTGCCTGCACGTCGGGCAAGAAGGGCCTCGATGGCGAACCCCATTGCATTGGCAATCTGCCAGATTCCAAGCCCTATTAATGTTTGCAACGGCTTGCGTACGCGATGTTCAGTCATGAAGCACTGAATAACCCTTCGCGGTAGAGATCGGTGAAAACCAAAGTCTTCAAGAATCGTACCTGAGCCACGTTGCTGACGCAATGCCTGATAACGAAAAGCACCACGGCCATAGCGGATGTGGAGCCGGATGAACGTCCAGAGAGTCTGGGAGTGCCGGTGAATCACGCACGCAGAGGGCTCCCATACGAGGGGCCATTGAGCCATCCTCCATCGATCACAGAAATCGCGATCCTCGGCACCGGCGCGGGAGAACGACGGATCGAACCCGCCAATCTCCAGAAATCTCTGCTTCGAAAATAAAATGTTATTGCTTGCCAGGAAATAAGGGAGACTCTGGAAAACCCCGCCACCCTGCGCGAGAATGGCGGTGTGATTGCGGGCGTGGACAGGATTCATGGGCGTCAAGCAGTTCGGCTTTGGTGATTACGAGCAGTCCACGGCGAAAAAGCGGACCCGGCGCGAGCGATTTCTGGGCGAGATGGAGGCTGTGTTGTGCCTTGGAAGGCCCTGATCGATCTGATCGAGCCCCACTACCCCCAGATCAGCAGTAAGGGTGGTCGGCCTCCCTATCCGATTGAGACCATGCTGCGGATTCACCTGATGCAGCAGTGGTACGACCTGAGCGATCCGGCGATGGAGGATGCGCTGATCGAGGTGGCGACGATGCGTCGCTTTGCCGGTATCGCCCTGATCACCGACAGGATCCCCGATGAGACCACGATCCTGTCGTTTCGGCATCTACTGGAGGAAAACGATCTCGGCGCGCAGATTTTCGAGGCGGTGAAGGCTCATCTCAAAGCCAACGGCATGGCCATGAAGCAGGGCACGATCATCGATGCCACCATCATCACGGCTCCAAGCTCGACCAAGAATGAGAAAGGAGAGAGAGATCCCGAGATGCACCAGACCAAGAAAGGCAACCAGTGGTATTTCGGGATGAAGGTCCACATCGGGGTGGATAGCGAGACAGGTCTCATCCACTCGGTGGAAACCACCGCCGCCAATGTGCATGACCTCACCCCTGCGCCGGAGCTCCTGCACGGTGAGGAGACAGTGCTCTACACGGATGCTGGCTACCAGGGGATCGAGAAGCGACCTAAGATGCAAGGTCGGGGCATCGGCTTTCGCGTAGCCATGCGCCCAGGCAAGCGTCGCGCCTTGCCTGATACGCCTGAGGGGCGCTTGGAAGACCTCATCGAGACGGCAAAGGCTCACATCCGCGCCAAGGTTGAGCATCCGTTCCGCGTGATCAAGCGGCAGTTTGGCTTTCAGAAGACCCGGCTGCGGGGCATGTTCAAGAACCGCTGCAAGGTCAATGTTCTGGCAGCACTATCAAACCTATTCATGGTGCGCCATGAGCTGCTATGCAAGACATGATCTGGGGAGTGGTGTGCCCATTCGGAGCACAATTCACTCCAAATGGGCAAGATTAGGTACCTAAAGAGGAGAAATCAATCCCTACGAGGGCCATTCCGCTCTAAAAAGCTCATCCCAAACAAAAAGCCGCCCGGGGCTCCTGTGCGGGCTTGTTATCCAGAGCTTCCTTAGCGTCCTTCTTCACAGGAATACAAGATCCTGGCCGCAATCTGGCGTCGCATGCTGCCAAGAGTCAGTCAGGTGCAGATGTAGTTACAGAATGGGGGCTTGACGCAAGCGGGGGAACAGAGAAGACGGACTCGCGCTCCACAACGATGACCAGAAAGACCAGCGCAGAGAGCCAACCCAACACCTGGATCGCGATTAAAATTTGCGGCGAGGGGAGAAGATAAAGAACGCCAGGCGCAAGCAGAAACATCCAGATCCAGACGAACAGGAGCGCAGCCAATGACTTAAGCAGCTGACCGTACTGGGGCAGTCGGGTCAGACGAAACAGGCCGATCAGTGGCAAGAGTAACAACAAATCGTCATACCAGCGGTGATAAGCCCACACGCGGGCAACAATTGACGTAACCCCAAGCAACAGCCAAAGATCAGCCCTGCGGTTGCGAAAAATCCAGGCTCCAAGCGCTAACAATATACCAACGGAGACCGGCATATTGAGACGGCTGAGATGAAAATAAGCAAGCAAGTTGTGGACTGTGCCGTAACCACCGAGAACCGAGCCCGCCACAGTGCCACCGTGTGCCTTTCGCGCCCATTGAGAAACAAATCGTACTGGCTGCACACTGTGGCCAGTCCTTTGAAACGCGTGGAGCTGAAACGAAATAGCAAAAGCCGAGAGGGCGAGATAGGCAGAAACAACGTAAGCACCTGGCCGGAAACGAGGCGGTCGGAGGAGCAGCAGCCAAAAGAAGGGTGCGGCGATTGTCGGCTGGATGAGAGCCACAACCATCAGCCCAGAACCAATCCATAAGTGGCGCTTGGAGAGCAATGGCTGGGCAAGCAGCAGCAGAGAGCTAAGTAGTAAAGGCAGCACAAAGAGCACCAGCTGGCCGTTGCCAAGGGCTGCACCAGTCGCATAAAAGGCAAAAGGCATTAAACCGATAAAAATACGTTCATGGCGAGCCTGAGCAAGGCTATGACGCACAAGCTGCCAACTGAAGACAGAAACCGAGATCAGCGAAAGGATATACCAGGCAATCTTTACAACACGCCAGCGAATTGAGCTGAATGCAATCTTAAAGAGTGCATAGCTTGCCGGTGGATATACCGCATCTGGGAACAGATTTCCATAAACCCTACGACCAAGGAACCATGCCCGAGTTTCCCTGAAGCGGTTATGAAGATCGATTGCCCCAGGACTAATGTGACGATTAGCGATAACACCAGGATCAGCAAAATAGCGGAAGCTCTGGTAAGCGAGCCAAGCCATAGCTAAGAAAGCCATCAGAGCAATAATGGCCAGCCACAAATTACGCGGTCGACCAAGCAGCCAGGATTCACGGTTGTCGAGCACGGGAAGAGCCTTAAAAATGCCGTTTGACTTCATAATGGAATCAACTCAGGAGATTAAGCAAGAAGTTCGCGACTCAGTTTGCAGCGGCTATCCACTAAAACGTGGAGTGTCATCATCGGCCATTGCCTGAACTATCTCGCGCCGCACGATGAAATAGTAGACCCCTCCGAATGCTGCAATCGCAAGAGTAGCGACTCGAAAGGCAACCGCTGCGAGGAAACCAGCTGCTCCAGCGTTGGCTAAAGACACATCAGGGGGGCGTACTTGCCCATAAAACCATTGCATTGCACCTTCGAGGGCACCTGTACCGGCGGGCAAGGGAATAAAAGCCGCAAAGAGCTGGGCAGATGGCAAGAAAAAGAAATGTGAAACCAAGCTCGGAACCCAGGCGTCATTGATCCAAAGGGCGCAGCAATAAAATCCAGTAATCTGACCGATCTGGCAGATTAAGCCCAGAGACAGGGCTAGCCACACCACCGCCGGACGTGACTGATAAAGCAACAGGGACTCAGTCAGTTCACTGAACATTCCACCAAGACCTGGCAATCCTTCCAACAATCGGAACAGATAAGAATGTCTTCGCTGCGGTCGCAGGATCAAGACCAGCAGCGTGAGGCCGAGCACACTGCCACTCCACATCAGCAATCGTACGGGATACAGCGCAGGTCGATCAAGAACTGGCATGGGCACGAAACTGGCTAAGGCTCCAACAAGAAATAAAGCCTGTAATCCAACCAGTCGATCGAGAATCACGGTAGCCACAGCGGCTGAGCGACGACTGCGCTGATTTTTGGCAATCAAAACAGCCCTGACAATATCGCCGCCAACAGCTCCAGGTGCCAGGATATTTGAGACCAATCCGATAAATCCAAGCCTGATCGCCTGGAATGGCGAGAAGCTAAATCGCTGAGCTCGCACCAATAGCCACCACCTCATGAAAGTGACCAAATAAGTGGCCAGAAGTATCAGCAATGCCAGCCAGAGATAGCCCCAAGACTTGGGAGCCGAGCCAATCTGAAAAACCGCCTGCCGCTGACTGATGTACAGGTAACAGATCAGTGAGAGTGCAACAGGCCATTTCAACCAACTCCATAGTTGCAAGAGTCGTACCACTAGTATCAGTGCAAAAGTGCCAATGCTGCAGTACGGCCACTTTCCCAAGCCATACCAGCGATGAAAGGCACTCTGCAATGAATCACCATAGACTCGAAGAGATTAAAGCCAAAGACGATCGCGTCGAGCACAGTCACTTTAACATGGGATTGATTCGTGCTAACGATTTTCCGCAAGACGGTGCCAATCTAGCTCTGAGCCCGAATCTCAGCACCCATCCTGATCACTTATACCAGGCAGAATGAATCCGGCCACGGTACGCACAGGCTTGGCAAGTCCTTGAACAATTCCATGATCCAGAAGTACACCCAATGCCAATACCATGGCCGCTGTCGCGAACTCAGAGCTAACACGAATATTGCTGCTGACCAACATCGTGAAGGAGTGATCTCCCTGGCGATTGGAAGTTTAGCGTTGGTGGTTTCGCTTGGCAGAATCGTTGGTTGCAGTGCCATGCCTGAAGCGCTGATCTCTGCCCCGAGCTGACAACTTCAGGCATCTTACGCCGATGGCTCACCACGAGGAGAGGCCACTGGTGCAGAAGACCAGAAAAGTGCAAGCCGCCCATGCCTGCCGCCACTGGGTGAGCAGGAATCTGAGGAGGTCCAACTCCCGCACCCGCCAGGGTCATGCGTGATCAGGACCAAGCCTGTCCCTTTGAACGGGAGCCAGAAGACCCGCCTAAGGTTTACCCGGATCGTCGGAACAATCCGCACTAACCCCATTGGGCAATCAAAAATCAACGCAGGATTAACCCTGGGGCACAAGGAATCCTTCGCCTGCCGCGAACAACACTAGATCCTCAACCGAATCCATGATAGCGAAGAGGAAGAGGCCATCATCGGACAACTCTCGCGGCGCAGAAATACTAGTTACGACTATATTTTAACGCAGACACTGATCATTAAACCGAACAGCATCTCTCCAGATCTCAGTTACCGAATCTTCTCCTCACGGGGATGCTGAGGCCCGAGGAACGGCTTCCAAATGAGGGGGCAGTCCAGCCGGCACAAGTTCCTGCTGGCCATCAACAACAAGGGCGACCGTAACGAGGCACTGACCAATCGCTAAGGCCGGGCCAGTTGGAACCTCCCCTTGGATCGCAGCCATGTTCGCACCTGACGAGTTAAAAGTGCTGCTGAAGACCTTGACGGCCGCCCCGCGGATTTCCTGCGTCGTTGTGGCGATGGCAAGAGTGGAATTCTTCTGGTATCTTGATGGTCCTGGAGGGAACGAATACAGAACGCCAAGTTCTTCCAGTCGAGCCGCAAGGGTTGTGGATGCGCTTGGCATTAACATAGTCTTGACATGAATATCACTAAGCTCCTCAGGAATCCAGGCCACACTCTGGCGCTGCAGCGAGCTCACCGGCCTGCGGCCATCTACCTTGACGGCCTCGCTGTCACAAGGCCTTGATCTTCGCCATCAAGCTCACTGGTGCAAGGATGAGAAAGTTCGCAACGTTCCTGACTGGGTGCCAGCAACCTTCTACAGTCAGATTCCAGTTGGGAAACTGCCGGTTTTTACGGGTACGACGCACCCTTAAGAGTTTGCTGAAAAACCCGGCCCCCTCTGCCAGAATTGGGCAGCTGCCCATTCGTTGATGCGAGGCCAACAAGAGCGCAGCAGCTCTTTGTTCTCCTACGTCTCGATCGAGGAGCGGATCCCGACCAGCCATCCGCTCAGGCGGATTCGCAGGTTGGCGGATCAAGCGCTTGATCGTCTCAATCCCACCTTCTGCAGGCTGTATGCCCTGGAGGGCCGCCCATCGGTTCCACCGGAACAACTACTGCTGGCCTCACTGCTGCAGGCGTTCTACGGGATCCGCTCCGAAAGTGATCGGCTCCTCAATGACGACGTCATGGGGCTGTTCCTGGAGAAGCTGATGGGAGCGCCTGAGGTCAAGCCCCTGCTCAGTGACGAGCACTTCTCGGTGGACGGCACGTTGCTACAGGCCTGGGCCTCCCATGCCTCCCTGAAGCGGATCGATGGCCAGGAGGATCCTCCGCCTCCACCCACTGGTCCTGGTGAGGGGTTCGGTGCTCCCAAAGAAGGCAAGAAGCGAGCCAAAGGCGACTTTCGTGGCATCAAGCTCAGCAACGAGACTCACCGCTCCAGCACGGATCCCGAGGCCTTGCTGGCCCGGAAATCCAATGCCCAT
>JAPLIB010000085.1 GCA_026389335.1 Cyanobacteriota bacterium
CACATCCCAGGCCACCACCTTGCGGCTCCAGACGTCGACCACCAGATAGAGGTACAGCCACACACCCCGCACCGTGGTGGGCAAAAAGCTGATATCCCAGCTCCAAACCTGGTTTGGGCCATCCGCCCTGAGGCGCGGCACAGAGCGAGGTTCCTCCGGCAGCCGGGCCCGTCCACGCCGGTGGCACTGTCCCGCCTGGTGCAAGACCCGATAGAAGCTGGACTCCGAGCCGATATAGAGCCCCTGATCCGCCAGGGCCGGCACGATCTGTCCTGGCGGCAGCGAGGCGTACGCCGGCTGGTTGCAGGTGAGCAGGATCCGCTGGCGCTCCTCCTCGCTCAGACGGTGAACGACAAGGCGAGGACTGCCTTTACGGCGATCCTTGCCGTCCCCATCACCCACAAAGGCACGCCGCCAGCGTTTGAGGGTGCGCAGGCAGATGCCGATCTCAACGCAGGCGCTCAACAGGCCGGCGCCAGCGTCATTCGCCTCGCCGATCAGCTCGATCACCTTCCGCCGCTGCGCGGCGCTGGTCAGCCTTCCTCGTCCTCCGAGCAGAAGGCATCCCACTTTTTTCGCAGTATCAGCAATGCCGCTGCCTCAGCCAGGGCCTTCTCCTTGCGCTGCAGCTCCTTCTTGAGGGCCTTGATCTCCCTCTGGTCCTGGGCTCGGAGCCTTTCGAGCTCCTTCTGCTCGGCCATCGTCAGCACCGGCTTGGCGTTGGCATCAAGTGCCTCCGGCACGCTGGCCAAGGCCAGGTAAGGGCTGCCTGCCGCCAACGGCTCACCTGCTCAGGGAAAAGCCCCCGCTCACGGCAGTAGGCACTGAGCTCGGTGGCGTTCAGCCCTGCCGTCTCCAACACCACCGAATGGCAGCAGTGACCACTGGCAGCAAGCTCCCCTGGCAGCGCCGCCTCCTCAGCGCACCTGCCGGCACAAGTGCCCGCCACCGAGGTCCCCTGTCCCAGCCCAGGGGCGGTACCCCTCAGAATGGAAGCTGCGCTGGAGCCTGGCTCTGAACCTTGCCACCTTGTGGAGCGAATTGCTCGGTTTCGCCCTGGCGATCGGCTTCAGCCCCCTGCACATAGCCCTGTTGCTGTTGCTGTTGGTGGGTGCTGATCCGCTCCGCCGTGGCGGTTGGTTCGTGGTTGGCTGGCTGGTGATCTCCGCCCTGGAGGTGGCCCTGTTGCTGACCGTGGGCCACAGCCTGCTGCTCAGCATGGACAAGGGCACGTCCCATCGCACCGGGCTCGATCTGCTGGCGGCCGGCGTGCTGCTCGGGTTGGGCATGAAGCAACTGCTCGACCGCAAGGAAGGCACTGGGGCACCGGCCTGGGCCGGCCAGCTGGACCGCTTCTGCGCCATGCCGCTGCTGCCCCTGCTCGGCCTGAGTGCGGTGGTTCAGGTGATCAGCCCCGATGATGTCTTCCTCTATGCCAAGGCCAGTGGCGAGCTGCTGGCCTCAGGCCTGGGCCAGGGCCAGGAGCTGCTGGTAGGGGGCCTTTTCAGTTTCGCCACGGGCCTGCTGTTGCTTGTGCCGTTTCTGGCGGTGCGGCTGCTGGGCCAGCAACGGGTGCAGCCAGCCCTGCTCTGGGGCAAACAATGGCTGTTTGCCAATGCCGACCCGATTGTTGCCGTAGCAAGCCTGTTGCTGGCTGTCTATTTCGGCTGGCAAGGGGTGGAAGGGCTCCAGCTCAGCTGAAACGGATCCCTTCCTGCCCCTGAGTGCATGGCATCAGCGGCATGGCCTCGGCCTGGTCAGCCAAGACCATCCATCCAGGAAGCAGGAGATCACTGAAATCGGGCAATTCTCCAGGGCAGGGATTGAAATCTGGCCAGAGACAAACAACACGATGATGCTGCTCTTCTGCTATCAACTCTTAAAGAGTTTCGCGATTTCTCCGTTGAGCTGAAGGCAAGATTGGGATGACACGAACCTGCTCTGGAGGCCTGGGGGTTGAAGGCCTGAGGGCCAGGACCAATCGACTCACGAAACCGTTGATTGCCAGGCCCTGCAACTGCCCGCTGAGGACGACAGTTCAGAGCTTGGACTCTTGTGGTTTCGAGCTCTCCAGCTCGGCTTCCAGCAGTCGCTGCAGATAAATCGGGTCGTGCAGGCGCGCATGGGACGAGCGGGGCCCGAATCCAGGCGAGGGCAGCAGGCCAGCGCGGCCGGGGTTGCGCCGCCGGCGACCCCTGGCCCCAGACCAACCCCGGCGCCAGCTCAGCAGGAGCAGCCAGCCAGCACTGATAACCACAAAGCCCGCGATCAACCAGGAAAGCTCCGAAGAGGTGGTGCTGGCAGGGATGGCTGCAGGCCGGAACGCCGAAGCCTGAACCACTGAACTCTTAGCTTGCGCCAGTTGGGAGCCCAGGTACTGATCTTGGCCCCGGTGGAGCTCGGCAGCATGAGCCTCGCCAGAGCGCCGGGGACCGGGCTCGATCAGCTCAGAACGAAAGGTTGCTGCATGTACGGGAGCAGCAAGCCCGAGCCCGCCAAGGGCCAGTACTGCCCTGGAACGGCCCAATCCAGGCCCCAGAGGCAGGCCGAACGCTTGCGCCACTACCGGCATCCTTGCCTTCGTGACCCCAACAGAAACCTGCAACGGAAGTCGAGTCCAAGATAATGCTTAAACATTAGCGGATATGCTGCACAAAGTGACCAAGGCCGGCGAGATCGACTCACTGTTCGGAGCCTTCATCTAATCCATGCTTTTCCTTCCGAAAGGCCGGCAACAATCTGAGCCCTAAGGCCGCTCATCCTCCTGCGACTCCGGATCCCGCAACCAGTCGTCCCAGCGCTGGGCGTCCGCGGCACAGCCGGGGCCCGCCATCAACGTGACCGCCTGGCTGGCCCGGCTGACGGCCACATAGACAAGCTGGCGGCGCAAGATGTCGTCCTTGGGCCAGAACACATCGGCAGCAACGAACACTTCACCGAAGGTGCTGCCCTGGCTGCGATGCACCGTCAGCACCGCGGCCGGCCCCAGGGAAGCGAAGGCATCCCGCAACAGAAAGTAACGGCGCCAGAGGGCGCGGCCATCCTTCTTGCCGGCCTCACGGGCCTGCAGACGCAGCCCCTGCAGCGCCCTATCCAGGCTGGACCGGGCCGCACTGCCCAGCGGCGGCAGCAGCCGCAGGGAGAGCTGGGTCTCGCCCGCCTCAACGCTGGCGGTGAGGGTGTCGATCACGGGTGCCCCGAGCCCATCGAGGCTGCCGAAGCCAACGCCGAACTCGGCCAGATCACAGCGCTCCGGCTTCACATCGCGCACCACCAACTCCCGGTTTGATCCCAGCACCATGTCCGGTTCCTCGGCTGCCTCGGCCCCCTCGCGGCAGGCCGGCGCCATCACCGCCGCCCGGGTGATCAGCACCTCGCCCGGCAGCACCGGCAGCTGGTCGGCCATCTCGCCATGCAGGGCGCGGCGGGCAATCGGCACCAGCTGCTCGAGCGAGCGGTTGGTGTAGCAGAGAATCCGGGCCAGGTCGGGATTGTCGGTTTCGCTGCTGCGCCGCAGGGCCGCCTGGGCCGCCGCCAGCCACTCGGGGCGATCAAGGGCGCAGACCATGCCGGCAGCGGTGCGGAGCGGCGTCAGAGCCGGCGGCTGGCGGCAGGGCAGGTCGCCTTGGCGCCAGCCCGTGGCCAGACGAAGCACCGGGCCCTGATGGCGCACCACCTGGCGCAGATCGGCCCGATGGACCCGGCCGAGGGCGAACACCGGACTCACCGCTTCGCCCACCGGCGGCAACTGGGCCGGATCGCCCACGAACACCAGGCGGCTGCGGAACGGATGGGCGCAGCGCAGGGCGATCTCCAGCAGGGCGCTGTCCACCATCGAGGCCTCATCGATCAGCACCAGGCCGAGGTGCTCGAGCGCCATCGCCGTCTGCTCTGTTGCCTCGCAGCGCTCCAGATCCCCCTGACGCTTCAGCTTCAGCCGCAGCAACCGGTGAATGGTGGAGGGGTACCAGGTGGGTTGCAGACCCACCAGCTCCAGCTGGCGTCGCAGCACCCCGACAGCCTTGTGGGTCGGAGCCACCACGGTCCAGCAGAGACCACTGGCCTCCACCTGCTGCAGCAGGCGGGTGGAGAGGAAGGTCTTGCCACTGCCGGCAAAGCCACTGAGCACGAATGGCGTGCCATCGGCTGGCGCCGCCAACCAGCTGGCGAAGGCGGCGGCCGCCACCTGTTGATCGGCGGTGAGGGCCAGGCCGGAAGGAGTCGGCAACCTCACCCCAGGGGCGCAGGCAGGCCGGGGCTTAGCAGCTGGCTCCACACCTGGACCAGATGCAGCGGCGAACCGACCAGGGCCAGGCCGGGCAGGGCCACCAAGGGGCCCATGACACTGCCAGCCAGCACCTCCAGCTTGGTGTGGCCGAGATTTTCCTTGAGCTGTTGGTCCCAGATTGAGCCGGTGATCTCGTTGCTGCCGGCCAGGGTGTTGACCCGGGCGGCGGTCAGACCGGCCGCACGCCGCACACCACTGGCGTCGTAGAGCACCACGAAGCAGAGGGCGGCCGCCAGGGAGAACAGGGGATCCTGAAAGCCCTGGTTCCAGCCGATGCCGGCGGCGGTGCCGGTCATCAGGGCCGAGTGGCTCGACGGCATACCGCCGGTTTCGAGCAGTACCGCGGGACGCCAGCGGCCATGCAGCGCCAGTTCCACGAACAGCTTGGACAGCTGGGCCAGACCGCAGGCTGCCAGTCCCCACCAGAGCACGCTGTTGTCAAGCAGGTCGCGCAGCATCAACAGCAGATGGCCGGAATCACTGGACATGGCAGGGGTCATCGATCGCGGCTGGTGATGTAATCCGCCAAGGCAAGCAGAGGGGCGGCCTTGGCCTCCCCCTCACCCGTACCCCAGGGGGCCAGGGCTGCCTTGGCCTCGGCCACCAAGGCCTCGGCCCGGCAACGCGACTCCTCCAGGCCCAGCAGCTTGGGATAGGTGGTCTTGTCGGCGGTGAGATCCTTGCCCGCCGTCTTGCCCAGCACCTCACTGCTGGCTGTCACATCGAGGATGTCATCGATGATCTGGAAGGCCAGACCGATGCCGCGGGCATAGGTACCCAGGGCGCCCAGCAGGGCCTCGGAAGCACCGGCGATCTGGGCACCGCAGATCACGCAGGCCCGCAGCAGGGCACCGGTTTTGTGCAGATGGATGTACTCCAGGGTGGCGAGATCCACCTGCTTGCCCTCGCACTCCAGATCCACCACCTGACCGCCCACCAGCCCTGGGGCACCGGAAGCCAGGCTAAGTTCGCTCACCACCGCCAGCAGCCGCTCCGCCGGCACGCCCGGACTGCGCAGCGACACCATCTCGAAGGCGCGGGTGAGCAGGGCATCGCCGGCCAGGATCGCGTTGGCCTCGCCATACACCTTGTGATTGGTGGGCCGGCCGCGGCGCAGATCGTCGTTGTCCATGGCCGGCAGATCGTCATGGATCAGCGACATGGTGTGGATCATCTCCAGCGCCACGGCTGTGGGCATCGCCAGCTCGCCCTCGCCACCGGCTAGCTCACAGGCCGCCAGGCAGAGAATCGGCCGCAGTCGCTTGCCGCCGGCCAGCAGCGAATAGCGCATCGACTCGCGCAGGGATTCGGGCCGCTCCGGACCGAGGGAGGCATCGAGGGCTACCTCGACCCGCAGCCGGGCCGCCTCCAGATAGGCGGCGAAATCAAACGATTGGGCCTGGGGCGAATCCTGGGCTGGGGCCGCGTCCTGGGCCGGATCCTGGGCCGTGCTCACCGACGCGGTCATGGGGAACGGAAGCCTCGGCGGCGATTCTTGCAGCCTGCCCCCCGAGCGCGATCGCCGGCTTAACAGGCCTGCAGCCGAGCAGGCGCCGCCGGCCGGCCCATGGCACCGCGGCTCCTGGCCCCAACAGGTTTGAGAAAGCCCTGGAAATCCTGGGATGCGCAGCGCCGGCCGGACTCAGACCAGCAGATCCTCCAGGACGGCCCCATCGACACCGTGGCGCCGGCACCAGGCCAGCACTGTGTTCACCAGCAACATCGCCACCGTCATCGGGCCGACGCCACCGGGCACCGGCGAGATGGCACTGGCGATCGGCTCCACCTCTTCAAAGCGCACATCGCCACACAGGCCGCCTTCGGGCTGGCGATGGATGCCCACATCGACCACCACCGCCCCCGGCGTCACATGCTCGGCGCCGATCATCCGTGGCTGGCCCGCCGCCACCACCAGCACCTCGGCCTGGCGCGTCAGCGCCGCCAGATCCCGAGTGCGGGAATGGGCGACGCTGACGGTGGCATTCGCCGCCTGCAGCATCAAGGCCATCGGCTGGCCCACCAGAATGCTGCGGCCCACCACCACGGCCCGCTTGCCGGCCAGGTCCACTCCGGCCGCCGCCAGCAGCGCCATCACCCCCGCCGGGGTGCAACTGCGCGGCCCCGGCTCCCCCTTGAGCAGACGGCCGAGGTTGAGGGTGTGCAAGCCATCGGCGTCCTTGTCAGGATCAATGGCCATGAGCAGCGGACCCTCCTCCAGGCTGGCCGGCAGGGGCAGCTGCAGCAGGATGCCATCCACCTGGGGATTGGCATTGAGCCGCTGGATCTGCTCCAGCACCGCCGCCGCCGCCGTGTCCGCCGCCAGGTGGGCGCCGAGGTTGCGAATGCCGACCCGGCTGCAGGCCTTTTCTTTGTTCGCCACATACACGCCACTGGCTGGATCGTCGCCTACCCGCAACACCGCCAGACCGGGCGGGCGAGCCGCCAGCGGCAGCCCCGCGGTGATCACAGCGAGGAGCCGTTGCTCGATCGCGGCCGCAAGGCTCCGTCCATCAAGCAGGGTGGCCATCGGGTCAGCAGGCGGGTCGTCGATGGCCAGCATGACGCCCAAAGGGACTTGGTTGGCCTTGACACCGCTAGCGTTTTTGCTCCTGGGCTGATCCATGGCCAACGGCCTCCGGCGGATCCGATCTCTGTGGCGCAGCCTGCTGCGACTGGAGCGCCCGCGCCTGGCGATCGTGTCCTGGCGCAGCGGCGGTCTGGCGGCCGTGGTGCTGGCCTGCCTGCTGGTGGCCCTGCTCACCAGCTGGCCCTGGCTGGTGGAACCCAGCCTGCGGCCTGGTCTGGCCGCCCCGTTCACGGTGCGGGCGCCCAAGGACGCCACGGTGATGGACAGTGCGGCCCTGGAGCAGCGGCGCAGTCAGCTGATGCCTCGCACCCAGGTGCAGGTGGTGGATGGACGCGCCAGCCGGCAACTGCAGAACGATCTGGATCGCAGCCTCGCCCAGGTACAGCAGCAGCGGGCCAGCCAGCAGCCCCGTGTCGACCCACTCAATCTCACAGCCGCCGAACGGCGCTGGCTGCAGAACCTCAGTCCGAGCGAGCTGGTGGGCTGGGAACGGGCCGTGCGCCAGGCCCAGCTGCGGATGCTCAGCCAAGGGGTGGTGGCCAGCGTCGCCGACGCGCCCCTGCTGGAGGCCGCCCACCTGCAGCTGGAGAACCAACCGCTGCCCGGGCGCAGCCTCGGCAGCCGCCTGATTGCCGCCAGCCTGGAGGGACGCACCAACCTGCGCAGTGACACCTTCCTCAGCCAGCGGCGCATCGAAGAACTGGTGAGCCAGCACGGCCTGCCGACGATCAGCGTCCGCCAGGGCGATCTGATCACCCGCCAGGGCGAGGTGATCAGTTCCCAGGCCTTCGATGTGCTCGATTATTTCGGCCTGATCAACCGCCGACCCCGCCCCCTGCCGTGGCTGGGCCACTTCAGCGAAGCCCTGGCCGGCTGCACCGTGATGCTGTTGGTGATGCGCCGCTGGCGCGCCAGCCTCGAGCCGCGCCAGGCCCTGCTGGCCCTGGCGATGTTGCTGACGGTGCAGGGCTTCAAGCTGGTGCTCGGGGTGCATGCCAGCCCGTTGGCCCTGCTCGTGCCGCCCACCCTGCTGCTGGCCCAGGGGCTGGGAACGGTGGCGGGCCTGGCCTGGCTGGCGGTGGCCAGCCTGATCTGGCCTTACCCCCTCGATGGCCTGCTCGAATGCCGCCTGGTGATCGCCGCCCTGGTGGCGGTGCTGGCGGCCCTGCTGGCCGGGCGCCAGCGCAACCGGGCCCAGCTGCTGCAGCTGGCGGTGCTGCTGCCCCTGGGGGCGATGCTCAGCCAGGTGCTGGTGATCCAGCTGAGCAGCCTGATCGGCCAGGGCAACGGCGCCTCAGGCCACTGGCCCCGGGGCAATGATTTATTCAGCGAGGCCTTGATCGTGGGCAGCCTGTTGATGGCGGGTCTGATCCTGGCGCCACTGGTGGAGAGCTTTTTCGGCCTGCTCACCCGCGCCAGGCTGATGGAACTGGCCGATCTGGAACGTCCGCTGCTGCGGCGGCTCTCCACCGAGGCGCCGGGCACGTTTGAACACACGTTGATGATCTGCGGCCTGGCGGAGGAGGGGGCCCGGGCCATCCAGGCGGACGTGGACCTGATCCGCACCGGTGCCCTATATCACGATGTCGGCAAGTTACATGGGCCCCAGTGGTTCATCGAAAACCAGGAGGAAAGCAGCGGCAATCCCCATGACCGCCTCGACGATCCCTTCGCCAGCGCCGCCATCCTTCAGGCCCATGTGGACGAGGGCCTGAAGCTGGCGCGGCGTTATCGCCTGCCGCGACCGCTGGCTGACTTCATCCCCGAGCATCAGGGGATGCTGAAGATGGGCTACTTCCTGCACCAGGCCCGCGAACGGGATCCCGCCATTCAGGAAGACCGCTTCCGCTACCGCGGTCCGATCCCCCGCAGCCGCGAAACGGCCATCCTGATGTTGGCGGATGGCTGCGAGGCCGCCCTGCGCTCGCTGCCGCCGGGCACCACCGAAGACCAGGCCCGGGCCATGGTGCGACGCATCGTCGAGGCCCGCCAGAGCGACGGCCAGCTGGCCGGCAGCGGCATCGGCAGGGCCGAACTGGAGCTGGTGATGCGGGCTTTCGTGCGCGTCTGGAAACGGATGCGCCATCGCCGCATCGCCTACCCGATTCCCGCCCGCAAGGCCTTCAGCGCCTGATCCCTGCCCGCCATCAAAGGCCGCGCCAGAGCTTGGCGCCCTCACTGGCCCGCAGCGAGCGCACTTTGCGTTCCAGCACGATGATCGCCGGCACCAGGGTGATGGCATTGGCGGCGATCAGGGGGCCGTCATGGGTGATCAGCCCATAGATCCCCCAGAGACTGATGCCCAGGGTGAACAGCACGTACATCGGCAGGGAGATGCCGCTGGCATCGCCGCTGCGCACGGTCTTGATCGCCTGCGGAAAGAAACTCAAGGTGGTGAGCGTGGCCGCTCCGTAGCCCAGCAAGGTGACAGGCAGCGGCTGGGCCATGGAGGTTGCGGCGACGGTGAGGGGCACAATCTGCCGCCCAAAGGGCCGTTCCCACAACCGGGGTCAGCCCCCAGCCCGATGCAGGCCAGCCCCTCAGCCATCCCCGGCGTCAGCGTTGATGTCACCGTCACCGGCCCTGACCCCGCCAGCAGCACCGTGAGCGGGCAGCATGGACATCGCATCCGGTGCACCATGACCCAGAGCTTTGCGGAGTTGCAGGCCCAGCTCCGGCCTGAATGGGGCCGCGAGCACGACGGCAACGGCGTCGATTTCGACCTGTTGATGCTGCCCTCCCTCTCGGTCGACCGGGCCCAGCTGGAGCTGGTCACCGGCGCCCATAACTACGAGGAGCGCCAGCTGTTCTCCCTGATCCGCTTGCGGGATCCGGGGGTGCGCATGGTCTATGTCACCAGCAAGCTGCTGCCCGATCTGGTGGTGGATGCGGTGCTGGAGCTGTTGCCCGGAGTGCCCACCTCCCATGCCCGCAAGCGGCTGCACCTGTTCGACACCGACGATGCCTCCAGCCGGCCCCTGACTGAAAAGCTGCTGGAACGGCCCGCCCTGTTGGCCCGCATCAAGGAGCTGCTCCGGCCCGGCCGCAGCTTCATCGGCTGCTACGTGGTGACTGAGCTGGAAAAGCGCCTCTCGGAGCTGCTGCAGGTGCCGCTGCTGGGCACCGATCCGGCCCTGGGCTACTGGGGGAGCAAGGCTGGCAGCCGCGAGTTGTTCGCTCGCTGCGGCGTGCCCCATCCGCCCGGCAGTGGCCTGGTGCACGATCTTGACGGATTGGCGGAGGTGACGGCGGAACTGTGGGAGGCCCATCCCGATCTGAAACGTTGCGTTGTCAAGCTCAACGAGGGCTTCAGTGGCGAGGGCAACGCTCCACTTGAGCTTGAACCCCTGGCCCTGGCCGAGCGCAGCCCGGCCGAACGGCGCCGCCTGTTGCGCCAGGCGCTGGAAGGCCTGCCGATGCCTCCACCCCAGTGGCGGCAGCTGATGGCGCAGCAGGGGGCCCTGGTGGAGGGCTGGCTGCTGGGCGGCGATCAACTCAGCTCCCCCAGCGTCCAGGGCACGATCCATCCCGGTGGTGGCGTCGAAGTGCTGTCCACCCACGAGCAGATTCTGGGCGGAGCCAGTGGCCAGACCTACCTGGGTTGCCGCTTCCCGGCGGAAGACCCCTACCGGCTGGAGCTGATGCGCCACGGCCAGGCGGTGGGCGAAGCCCTGGCCGCCGAGGGGGCCCTGGAGCGCTATGCGGTGGATTTCATCGCCCGCCGTTTCGGCGATCACTGGGATGTGCAGGCGATCGAAGTGAACCTGCGCCAGGGAGGCACCACCCACCCCTACATGGCCCTGCGGGCGATCACCACCGGCGATCTCGACCCACTCACCGGTCGCTTCATCTCGCCCACCGGCCAGGAAGTGCATTACGTCGCTACAGACAACCTCTGCGATCCCCGGTTGCGGGGCCTGCTGCCCCTCGACCTGATGGACATCGTGGCGGAGGCCGGCCTGCACTACGACCCGGCGCGTCTGCGGGGCAGTGTGTTCCATCTGCTGGGCTGCCTGTCGGAGTTCGGCAAGCTGGGCATGACCTGCCTGGGTGACAGCGCCGCCACGGCCCAGGCCGTCTACGACAACACGAGCAGGGCGCTGCTGGCGGGTGGAGCGGCCCGTTCCGCCGCAAGCTGAGCGGCCGCGGCGTTCGGCTGCCTGGTCAGGGGCGCACGGCGCCGGCAGAATCCAGAGAACGTGATGATGGCTCCTTTCCCCGCAGCATGGCTTCCTCCTCCCCGCGCAACGGAGCTTCGGATCGCGATACCGGCCCTGAGGACTGGGGCAATGGGCGGCGGGGCCCGGCGGGTCAGCCGCTGTGGCTTTCCTGGCTGCAGCTCAGCATCAGCAGCATGCTGGTGGTGCTGTTCCTGGTGATGCTCGCCAAAGTGCGGGAGCAGGCCGTGACCCTCGGCCAGCTCGAGCAGAAGATGAGAGCGATCGAGAATGCGCGTTCCCTGGATCGCACCACGGCGATGGAACAACAACTGGAGTCGATGATCCAGCGCTTGCAGGCGGTGGAACAGGTGGGTGAGCAGCTGCGGGAGGTGGGCCGCCAGCAACAGGCCTTCAAACAGGATCTGCAACTGCTGCGCAGCAGACCAGGCTCGATCCTGGATGATCCCGGCCGGCTGCCCAGCCAGGCCACCAGCCCGGGGCGCCCCTTGTCGTTGCCAGCGGCGCCCCGGCCTAGCGCCAGCGTGCTGCGCCCGCCGCAGGACAACTTTTAAGCAACTACGGAAAAGACCCAAGACGACCTGCTGAGCGTTCCGCCGGCGGTGCAGAAAGCTGAGTAGCAAGCGGGTTTCCGGCTGGTTAAGGGACGCTCAACTGATCCCAGGACTGGGTTTTCTCAGCAGGATCGAGAGCGAGCGCGGCCAGATCGCCGAGCCCCCAATCAGCCCTTCACCGCATCACCGCTGGCGCTGGGCAGGATATAGCGCTGCAGCAGCACAAACAGCAGCAGCACTGGCAGGATTGAAACCACCGAACCCGCCGCCACCAGCCGCCAGTCCAGGGAGAAACTGCTGGAGAGTTGCTGCAGTCCCAGGGGCAGGGTGTAAAGCGTGGGGTCGTCAAGAATGATCAGCGGCCAGAGGAAATCACTCCAGGTACCGATGAACACAAACATCGCCAGGGTGATCAGATCGGCCCGGGCCGCCGGAATCATCACGTTCCACCAGGCGCCGACCGGCGTGCAGCCATCGATACGGGCCGCCTCCTCCAGTTCCACCGGCACCCCGATAAAGCTCTGACGCAGCAGAAAAATGCCAAACGCCGTGGCCGCCTGCGGCAGGATCAGGGCCCAGAGGGTGTTGCGCAGTCCCAGCTGCACCATCAGCAGGTAGAGCGGGATCATCACCACCTGAAACGGAATCAGAATCGTGGCCACCACCAGGGCCAGCACCAGGCCTCGTCCCCGAAACCGCAGGCGCGCCAACGGATAAGCCGCCAGGGAGCAGAACAGCAGATTGGCCAGCACGGCCAGGGCGCTGACGATGGTGCTGTTGAGCAGATAGGTGGCCATCGGATTGGCCGCGAATAGCTGGCGGTAGGCCGCCAGGCTCGGCTGGGCGGGCAGCAGGGCCGGTGGACTGGTGAAGATGTTCTCGCCAGGACCCTTGAGCGAGGTGCTCACTAGCCACAGCAATGGCAACAGCATCAACAAGGCCGTCAACACCAGCGCCGCCAGCTGCATGGCCGTGGCCGCAAGGGAGCGCTGAGGACCGCTGGCGGGGAGGGACATGGGGCGGCGGATTCGGTCCCTTAGGCGTGGCAAAGGCTAGCTGTGCAGGGCCAAAAGCTGGTTTGGGCCGATCCACCCCAACGGCGAGGCCCAAGCCGCCGCACCAATCACGCCATGAGAAGGTGGGGCCAGAACTCGCCCATCACACCCATGGCCATCGCGCCGGAAACCCTGCTGGAGGCTCTGCAGTGGCGCTATGCGACCAAACTGTTCGACCCTGAACGGATCATTCCTGACCCCATCTGGTCCGCCTTAGAGCAAACGCTGGTGCTGACTCCTTCCTCCTACGGCCTGCAGCCCTGGAAGTTTCTGGTGATCCAGGATTCGGCACTGCGCCAGGAGCTGCGTCCCCACTCCTGGAACCAGTCGCAGATCACCGATTGCTCCCATCTGGTGGTGCTGCTGAGCCAACGCAGCATTGAAACCGCCGACGCCGAGCGACTGATCCAGGCCACCGCCGAGGCCAGGGCCGTGGAGCCCAGCAGTCTCGATGGCTACCGCAAGATGATCCAGATTGACCTGATCGATGGACCGCGCCGACAGATTATCGAGCGCTGGAGCTCCAACCAGGTTTATATCGCGCTTGGCAACCTGATGACAGCTGCGGCTCTGTTGTCGATCGACACCTGCGCCATTGAAGGCTTCTCGCCACCGGACTACGACAGAATCCTGCAGTTGGAAGACAGCCAGTACCGCACCAGCGTCGTCTGTGCCTGCGGCTATCGCAGCACCGCAGACAAGTACGCCTCACTGGCGAAAGTGCGTTATGCCGCCTCAGACCTGATCGAGCATCGCTGAGTTGCGGCTTGACCAGATCAAGACCAGAGGGCAGATCAAACCCAGCGCAGCAGATTCAGCGCCATCCATCACCAGGCCGGCGCTGAGCAAGCTCGAGGCTGGTGGCGTGTGGATCAGGCCTCAAGTGCTCCACAGAAGCCGATTCATCGGCCCAGATCGTAGTGAAGCCGATCGAATTGGGTGGGAGAAGGGCTGGGAGCAAGCCCTGGTCTGCCTGTCCCTGGGTCCACCAGCAGGACCTGTTCTGGCATCGTCGCCGTTGGTCTTGTTGCCCTGCGATCAGCTGATGCTCCCTGCCGCACTTACCGTCCGAGCACAACTTCGAGGCCTTGTCTTGTCGCGCCATCGGGCCACCTGGATCGGTGAAGCGCGCAGGGGTTTGATCCGCGCGTGTCGGCCCACTCTTCAGCGTAGGGATTGACATGTTGTTGTACGCCTACTGCGTTGACACCCCTCTCCTCCCGCCTTGCCTGCAGGCCAGCATGCCGTAGACACTGGATCGAGACCTCAGGCTTCGAGGACGCTGCTTTTCTGGTGTTCACCGGCAGTCTGCAGCCGGACCCTGGTGCGGCATGTCGATACCAATGTTGGCCGTTGGAGGGTCGCAGCATGGTCTTCGCCAAAAGCATCGCTGCCAGATCAACCTGGATCGGGGTCTCGCTATGTTCAGTGGTTTGAGTTTTCAGACCCCCAAGTCGAGGCCGCTGAGCAGGACGCTGGGATGGAGAAGGGGTGCGCAATCAACGACCTCGCCGCCACCGCCTGCCAGCGCCAGCGCTCGGGCCGACCGCGATCCACGCCCCTTTCAAGGTCAAAACGCAGCAGCAACTCAGGCCAGCGGCGCCAACACTCGATCTGCCTGTGCAGCGTCGCTCAACGGCACCAGTTGGATCTGGCTACGGCCGATCTTGATCTCAAACTCGTCGCCGGGCACCAGACCCAGCTGGGAGGTGTAGGCCTTTCCCACCATCAGGTTGCCATTGAACTGCACCTTGGTCGCATAGCTCAGATGGCGACCTGGTCGCTTCGGACCACGGCTGCCTTCCCCTAGGCTCACGCCCTTGGCTTCCAGGAGCGCTTCGTAGAAGGCCGTGAAGTTCAAGCGTTCGCTGCCATCCTTCTTGGCGCTCACATAGCCTGTGGCACGGACCAGATCAGATTTGGAGGCATCGCCCAGCTCCTTGAACTTGGCCAGAAGGTCGGCGCCGGTGAGCATGGCCATCTGCAGAAACTCTTGGGGGAATGGGATACAGAAAGCATGCCAGGAAGTCCGGCTTTGTCACCAAGAAATACCCCCTTAGTTTGCCGCATTTCTGCAGAGCTTTGCAGTTGTCTCCGGCGCCGTTGCCGTTATCAGGACGCTGGCGCCGGCGCTTGGCTCCCGCAGTTCTGCCACGGCCACCCATCTCACGGCTGCCATGACAGCGTCGGCAGCAGAGGCGGCTCAGGCTTGCCGCCAGCCGCTGATTTGGGTCTCAAGCCCTGTCTTTGGCGAAATGGAAGGGACCGCGCTGGGTTTCTGCCACAGCCTGAAGACAGCCTGAAGCTCTGGCTCCCATCCTGCACAGACACGACTGCACAAAGTCCTGAGCAAGCAACCGCCAGTACCGGCTCAGAGGCGCCCTGCTGGCTTCGCTGTCACGCACCCGAGGGCACCAGCGGTGTTAGACAGATGTCGCTCCATAGCCCCTCAGCCGCCAGAATCAATCGGTGCCCTGGGTTGGTGTGATCCCCGACATGGCCGAAATGGAACCAGCTGCGGATGGACCCATCCCCCTCGAGCTGGAGGCCGGTGTTCATCAGCTCTGCGGTTGTGGAGGCAGCAAGCATGGCTGGTTCTGCGATGGTGCCCACCTTGGCAGTGGCCGAGTCTCCTATGAACTGAGGCTCCAGGAGCCGGCCACAGTGGTGATGTGCGGTTGCGGCCGCTCGCGCCGCTACCCGCTCTGCGACGGCAGCCACACCATGCCCAAGCAGCAGTCTTGGTGGCCATGGGGCCAGCGTTGAGGTCCCACGGCACGGATTCAGTGGCCCTTCGCCATCGTTTAGCTGCTATGGACTCAGCCAACCCCGAAAAACCGCCGGAGATGTGGCTAAAGCAGGAATCTAAGTGCAGCGCGGGGGACTCCCTGCCGGCGCAGGGCCGGCGTCAACGCATATCAATGGCGTTGAGACGTTCGCGAAAGGTGCTGGCGGAGCCGGCTTCGGATTCGGCAAATTCGCTGTAGCTGGGTTGGGGGGTCCCGCTGAACAACCTTGCTCTGTCCATGGCGGGCAGGGCCGTGGCTTCGATCACGGTGACCTCTGCCGCCTGGGCGGCGCGGCGGCTGCGGCCGGGTCCAGCCAGGGAGCGGGCCTCAATCGCCCGGATCAGGCTGCGGCTGCGATTTGCCTCCCCAACGGTTTCGCCCAGTTTGGGCCGCAGCAGTGGATTGCCCTTGAGCTCGCTGCGCAGCTGGTTGAGCAGCCGGAAGTGACCGGTGGTGTTGTATTTGCGCAGCACGCTCGGGTCCCAGCCCATCGGTCGAGTGAATGTCATTGGCACAAGCCTAAACGGCACCAGTCGCCCCAGCTGGCAAGGGATCCGTGATACCTTGTAAAGGTTGCAGCTTGAAGTCGGTCCGACTTCGCTCAGGGCTGTTCACTGCCGCCATCGCTCCTTCTGCTCTGTAGTCGTAGCGATCGGAACTGAATCCCGTTACGCGGCCGGGAACAGGCCCCAGAGCTGATCGGCTCGGTCCTGACCTCTCCAAGCTTGCCTGAACCATCTCGCTTCCCCTTTTCCATGACCAGGCTCGTCGGTCTCCAGGCTCCCGACTTCACCGCCACTGCGGTGGTGGACCAGGAATTCAAGGAGATCAAGCTCTCTGATTACCGCGGTAAGTACGTGGTGTTGTTCTTCTATCCGCTCGATTTCACCTTCGTCTGCCCCACGGAGATCACTGCCTTCAGCGATCGTTACGGCGACTTCTCCAGCAAGAACACCGAAGTGCTGGGAATTTCCGTCGATAGCCAGTTCAGCCATCTCGCCTGGATTCAGACCGATCGCAAGAGTGGCGGCATCGGCGATATTGCCTATCCCCTCGTGGCTGATCTCAAAAAAGAGATCGCCCGCGCCTATGAAGTGCTCGACGAAGAAGGCGGCGTGGCTCTGCGCGGTCTGTTCGTCATCGATCCCGATGGCGTGATTATGCACAGCACGATCAACAATCTGCCCGTCGGTCGCAGTGTGGATGAAACCCTGCGCGTGCTACAGGCCTTCCAGTACGTGCAGTCCCATCCCGATGAGGTCTGCCCCGCCAACTGGCAACCCGGCGACAAAACCATGAATCCTGATCCGGTGAAGTCCAAGGACTTCTTCGCTGCTATCAACTGATTCGTAGCGATTCCTGTTTTTGCGATCCTGACGGGGGGCCAAGTGCCCCCTTTTTTATGGGGCCACCACCATCGGGCTTACGGCCATTCCACTGGCTCAGCCAGTGGCCAGCTCCAGCAGCCGCCGTCCATTAATCCCGCCCGTGGCGGGATCACAGGCCCGCTCCGGATGGGGCATCAACCCCAGCACATTGCCCCGCTGATTGCAGAGGCCGGCCACATCGCCCAAAGAGCCATTGGGATTGGCGACATACCGCAGCACGATCTGCCCGCCATCCTCCAGCCGCTTGAGCTGGTCAGGTTCTGCCTGGTAGCGCCCCTCACCATGGGCAATCGGCAGGCTGATGCGTTCGCCAGCGCCGTAGTGGCGCAACCAGTGACACTGGCCTGGCGCCACGCTCAGCGGCGTCGCTTCGCAGAGGAAATGGAGGCTGCGATTGCGGGTCAGGGCCCCGGGCAGCAGCCCCATCTCGGTGAGCACCTGAAAGCCATTGCAGATGCCCAGCACCGGGCCACCGCGCTCGGCGAAGGCACTCACCGCCTCCAGCACCGGCGCGAAGCGGGCGATGGCGCCACAACGCAGATAGTCGCCGTAACTGAAGCCACCGGGGATCACCACGGCGTCCAGCCCTGCCAGATCCCGCTCCTCGTGCCACAGAAAGCGGGTGGGTTGGCCCAGACAGCCCTCGAGGGCCCAGCGAACGTCCCGATCGCAGTTGGATCCGGGGAACACCACGATGCCGATGGTCATGCTTGCGTGCCTCTGTTTGTGCTTGCGTTGCTCAATCGGCTTCCGTCAGGTCCAGCGTCCAGTCTTCAATCACCGGGTTGGCCAGCAATCGGTCGCTGAGCAGCTCGAGCTGGGCCTGGGCCGCCGGCCGATCGGGAGCGTCCAGGGACAGTTCAATGCACTTGCCGATCCGGAGCCGTTGCACCCCGGTGACGCCAAGACGGGCGGCCGCAGCGCGGGTGGCTTCGCCCGCCGGATCAAGCACCGAGGGCCGCAGCGACACCTGAACACGGGCATGGAAGAGAGGCACCGGCAGCGATGGCGTTTGTTAAATCTTGCCAGCCCGTCTCCCGCTGCCGACAGGGCGAGTCCAGCTTGGAGGCAGGAACCTGTGCGGGACGGGCCGTGGCTGCGCCACGCTGCTGGAAGCTGTGGCGCTGCATCGCCTTGCTGTGCTGGCTGCCACTGCCTGAAATGCTGCCACTGCCTGAAATGCTGAAAATGCCTGCAATGCTGACGTTGACGGCCCAGGCCCAGGCGGGCTCCTATGCCGTGCCCCTGCAATGCCGCATTGATACGGCTCCCTGGCGCAGCTGTCTCATGGTGGTGCAACAGGTGGGGCGCCAGTGGTATCTGGAACTGGACAGCCAGCGGATCGAATTTCGCCACGATGGCGATGGCCATATTCGGATGCTCCGCAAGGCCACAGGCTGGCGGCAGGTTGAGAGCTACTGGGATGGGGAGGGAGGTCTCTGCTGGGGCGAGGTCTGCGCCAAGGGCGACATTCCCCTCGATTGAGCCAGGAGCCACCCCTGGGACAAGCCAGCCCCAGAGCGAAACCCCGCGCGTTCCATGGGCCCATGGCACCAGGATCAAGGATCAAGGATCGAAGCGCCCCGGCTCGATCAGGCGGTGCCGGGGCGGAGAAGCTCCAGGGCGATCGCCACCTGGTCGCGGTGACTGGCGGCTGTGAGCACGACAAGCTCCAGGCCGGGCGCCGCTGACGATGCGGCATCGGGCGCGTTGCTGTTGTCGTACCAGCAGTCGAGCCGGGGTCCCACCGCCTGGATCTGCAGCGGCAGCCGGCGCTCCGGCTGCCGCAGTCGCCCCTTGAGCCGCAACACCGGCTGCTCCAGGATCAGAGCGCCGAGCTGCCGTTCCAGATCGCCCCGCTCCCAGGGCCCGGGATGGCGATGCACGATCGACTCGACCGCCACATGGGTGTGGTCGTGGTCGTGCTCGTGCTCATGCTCATGCTCATGCTCATGCGCATGCTCATGGTCGTGATCGTGATGAGGCTCGTGTCCATGCTCAGGACTCTGTTCAGCCCCGCTTGGCTGATCTGCCTCCCCCTGGGGTCGGTGCTCTTCGGTGGGGTGGCCCGCCTGACCATGACCCTGGCTGTTGCTGTGGCCATGGCTCCGGAGCTCGCTGGTGCCGAGGATCAATGCCGGATCAATCAAGCCACGGGCCATTGGCAGCAAGGCCGTGCCCTGGCGCAACCGGCCTTGCAACCCGGCGCTGACGCTGGCCAGGGCCTCGGCACTGATCCGATCGGCGCGGCTGATCAACACCAGGTCGGCGGCCTGCAGCTGGTCTTCGAACAACTCCTCAATCGCGCTTAGGTGATCCAGGCTGGGATCAGCCAGACGCTGGGCTTCCACAGAGGCCGGATCCCCCACCACGTGGCCACTGGCGAGGGCCTCGCCATCCACCACCGTCACCACGGCATTGACCCGGGTCCGGGTGCGAATCTCCGGCCAGTTGAAGGCGGCCACCAGCGGCTCCGGCAGGGCCAGGCCACTGGTTTCGACGACGATGCCATCGAGCCGATCCGCCTGCTCCAGCAGCCGCGCCATCGTGGGCAGGAACTCATCCTGCACCGTGCAGCAGAGGCAGCCATTGGCCAGTTCCACCAGCCGGCCTGCCAGTTCGTCTTCTGGACAGAAACCGCAGCTGGCCAGCAGCTCGCCGTCGATGCCCACCTCGCCGAATTCGTTCACCAGCACCGCCAGCCGCTGGCCGCTGTGCAGCAGCAGCTGACGCAACAGGGTGGTCTTGCCGGCGCCGAGGAAGCCCGTCACCACTGTGACGGGCAGGCGCGTTACCGTTGGAGTAGCCATCTCAGCCCACCAGGGCCGACCAGGTCCAGGCGCCACCACAGCCGATCAGGGCCGCCGCCAGCAGCTGCTGCACGGGAGCCGACAGGCGGGCACCCAGCCTGCGCAACACCGTGAGCGAGAGCAGCAACAGCGCCCCTTGGCTGAGCAACAGGCCGACGAGATAGGAGGCCATCGGCATCGTGGTCCAGCCGAGTACCGATCCGCTCAGCACGTAGCCATGCACGGCAAAGGCGGGGAACAGCACCGGCAGCGGCAGGCGACCCAGCAACACCAGGGCCAGCACCACCAGGCTGAAGGACACCAGGGCCTCCGCACCGGGCAGGCCCGGCAGCAACAGGCCCAGGGCACTACCAGCGAGGCCGGTGGCCAGCAGCCCGAGCATCCAGGTGGCGCGATGGCGCAGCCCCACCAGCGACAGGGCCAGTAAAAACAGCAGATGGTCGGGTCCCAGCACCGGGTGGGCCAGGCCACTCAACAAGCCCCCGAGCGGCGAGGGCTGCAGGTGCAGCAGGTGCAACAGATGGTGAGCCTGGGCGGCTGGTGCCAGCAGCAGCAGCGCCGGGATCACCAGCAGCGGCGCCATCCAGGCCAGCAGCGCGGGCCTGGGGCCGTGGTCAGATGTCTTCATTGTGGGATTCCGGTCCTCGCCGGGCTTGTCTTGGGTCAACGGTCGGCGGGCGTTCTGACTCGAGCACTCCAGGGTGTTCTCACAGCTGCGGGACAGTGCCGGCCTGGTTGTCCCGAAGGACAATGCACCGAACTTTCCCCGTTACCTCCGTGGGCTGATCCCCCACGGAACCGACTGGCCTCGACTCTATGGGGCCTGGGGCCAGGAAATCTGACTTGCTGATGCACCAGCACAACGCTGCTGGAACTGACAGATCAGGAACGTGCCGATCTTTAGCCAATGCCGATCTGCAGGCAATGCCGAAGGGCAGGCAATGCCGATCTGCAGCCAATGTCGATCTGCCGCTAGATCAGAGCGTTGCCCTGCGGCCAGCCCCTGAGCAGGCAGGCCAACGCGTAGGGCGCGACAGCCTGATCGTCACTCGGCCGATCCCGGGGCACCGCATCAGGAGCGGCGTGATCGCCAGTGGCTCGCCCCGCCAGCCAACTGTTCAGGCGCCATCGCCCCTGCCCCTGTTCGAGGCCCCACGGATCCAAAAGCCGCTCCAGGCCCGATCTCCTGCCCGACCAGGTGAAAGTTCCGTCAGTCAAAGCCAGGAGAGCTGGTGCTTGGGAGGCGATGCCGCGAGACGCGGCCAGGGCTCGATGGGCTCAGAAGCTGGGAATGCAAGCCGAGGCTTAGCGGCAGGCCAGGCTGTCCCTGGTGCTGATCCCGGTGCGGCTGTTAGTACCGCTGGCCCTGGCGCAGAGAGCCTTCTGCTCCGGCAGATCCAGCACCGCATCACTGAAGTCGGTGCCTTCGATGCTGGCATCGCGGAAGTGGCTCTGCATCAGCATAGCGTTGCGCAGCACCGCATCCCGCAGATCAGCGCCATCAAAACGACTGGCGAAGGCCACCACATCTTCCAGATTGGCCCCACTGAGATCGCTGGAGCGCAGATCGGTGCCGTTGAACACCGCCCCGCGAAGATCGGCGCTTGAGAAGTTGAAACCCTGCAGATCAGCCTTTAGAAATTCCTGTTGCTGAAGATTGCGGCCATGCATGTCCGGTTGCAGATCCTGCATGGAGCGCTGCGCCCGTAGTTCCGGTGCCGTGATCGCCCCGGCGGGCATGGCGACCAGGGTTAGAGGCAGCAACAGCAGGGCCACGGCCAGCCAGCTGGCCCAGGGCCAGCTTCGACGGCTGCTGGTTTGAGTCGCCATGGCCACACCGTTACGCTGCAACGCCAAGTTATGGCAGGCATGAGCATGACTCTGCGGGTGGTGGTTCCCCCCCATCCCTTGATTGCCCATTGGCTCACGGTGCTGCGGGATCGCGAAACGCCAGCGCCCCTGTTCGCCACGGCCATGACCGAACTCGGACGCTGGCTCACCTACGAGGCGCTGCGCGATTGGTTGCCGGAGCGGACCGTGGCGCTGCAGACCCCGCTGGCGGCCAGCGAAGGCCGGGTGATCGACAGCTCCGTGCCGGTGCTGGCGATTCCGGTGCTGCGGGGGGGGCTGGGATTGTGGCAAGGCGCCCAGACAGTCCTGCCGGCCTGCCATGTGGCGCACGTGGGCCTGGAGGTGATCGGCGGCCTGCCCGCAGCGGGGAGCTCGAGCAGCAGCCACTGGTATCTCGACGATCTGCCCGAAGCCGTGGGCGAACGGGTGGGCGTGTTGGTGTTCCTGCCGGTGCTGGCCCGAGGTGCCACGCTGCTGGCGCTGCTGGAGCGGCTCTCCCGGCTGGGCATCCAGGGCAAGCGGCTGCGGGTGATCACCAGCCTGGCGGCGGCACCGGGCCTCAAGGCCGTGGGGGAGCGCTTTGAGGACGTGACCATCTATTGCGCCTGCATTGACCCGGAGCTGGACGCCGAAGGTCGGATCCTTCCTGGTTTCGGCGATGCAGCCCGGCGTTTGTATGGAACTGGGTCCGGGTCGCTGGGCTGCTTAGGCTGAACTTGCTGCTTAGGCTGAAAATAACTTTTAACTCCGCTGCAACTGTTCTGTGATGGCCGATTCCAGGGATCATTCCTCAGGCTCCAGCGGTGCCGTCCTGGTCAGTGCCATGGCGGGGGCCGTGCTCGGCGCCGCCGGCCTGGCCTGGTGGTTGCTGTCGGAGGCGGACCGGCGACGCCAGGCCCAGCGCCATCTGCGGGTGTTGCGCCAATCTGGTCTGCAGGGGCTGCAAACAGGCTTGCAGGGGCTGCAGGGGGGTCAGGCCAAGCCGGTGGAGGATCCCCTGCGTGATCGGGTGCAGCAGCTCAACCAGGCCATCGATGATGTGCGCCGGCAGCTGGAGCAACTGCAGACCCAGCCCTGAGCAGCAGAGCCAGCCCTGAGCAGCGAACCAGGCAACGGGCTGGCCCCCTGGGTAGGTTGCTGACACCTTTTTCGTTGGCCATGCTTCGCTCCGACGCCATCACCCAGGGCATCCAGCGCTCCCCGAATCGCGCCATGTTGCGGGCTGTCGGGTTCGGGGACGGTGATTTCGGCAAGCCGATCATCGGCATCGCCAACGGCTATAGCACCATCACTCCCTGCAACATCGGCCTGGACGACCTGGCCCGCCGCGCCGAACAGGCGGCTCGGGTGGCTGGTGCGATGCCCCAGATGTTCGGCACGATCACCGTCAGTGACGGCATCTCGATGGGCACCGAAGGGATGAAGTATTCCCTGGTTAGCCGCGAGGTGATCGCCGATGCGATCGAAACCGCCTGCAATGGCGAATCGATGGATGGGGTGCTGGCGGTCGGCGGCTGCGACAAGAACATGCCCGGCGCCATGATCGCCATGGCCCGCATGAACATCCCGGCAATCTTTGTCTATGGCGGCACGATCAAGCCCGGCAAACTGGGCGGCTGCGATCTCACCGTGGTGAGTGCCTTTGAAGCCGTGGGTCAATTCACCGCCGGCACGATCGACGAAGAGCGGCTTCTCGCTGTCGAAAAGAATGCTTGTCCCGGCGCCGGCAGTTGTGGTGGCATGTTCACCGCCAACACGATGAGTTCAGCGATTGAGGCCATGGGCCTGAGCCTGCCCTACAGCTCCACCATGGCGGCTGAAGATCCGGAAAAGGCCGACAGCGCTGCCCGTTCGGCTGAAGTGCTGGTGGAGGCGATTGCCAAGAACATCCGCCCCCTGGATCTGATCACCCGCGAGGCTTTCGAGAATGCCATCGCCGTGATCATGGCCGTGGGCGGCTCCACCAATGCGGTGTTACACCTGCTGGCCATCGCCCGCACCGCTGGGGTGCCGCTGTGCATAGATGACTTCGAGACGATCCGCCAGAAGGTGCCGGTGATCTGCGACCTCAAGCCCAGCGGTCGCTACGTGGCCACGGATTTGCACCGCGCCGGTGGCATTCCCCAGGTGATGAAGCTGCTGCTGGACGCCGGTCTGCTCCATGGCGACTGCCGCACCATTGAGGACAAGACGTTGAAAGAGGTGCTCGCGGATGTGCCCTCTGCGCCGCCGGCTGATCAGGACGTGATCCATCCCCTAGCCAATCCCCTGTATGCCCAGGGTCACCTGGCGATCCTCAAGGGAAACCTGGCCGTAGAAGGTGCGGTGGCCAAGATCAGTGGCGTCAAAACTCCTGTGATCACTGGTCCGGCGCGGGTGTTCGAGAGCGAAGAAACCTGCCTGGCCGCGATCCTCGACAAGCAGATCCAGCCCGGGGATGTGGTGGTGATTCGCAATGAGGGTCCGGTCGGCGGCCCCGGCATGCGCGAGATGCTTTCGCCCACATCCGCCATCGTCGGCCAGGGCCTGCTGGACAAGGTGGCCCTGATCACCGACGGGCGCTTCTCGGGGGGCACCTATGGCCTGGTGGTGGGCCACGTGGCGCCGGAAGCGGCCGTGGGCGGCACCATCGGCCTGGTGCACGAAGGCGACAGCATCACGGTTGATGCCCACCAGCTGTTGGTGCAACTCAACGTCGATGAGGCCGAACTGGGCCGCCGTCGCGCCGCCTGGGTGAAACCGGAACCCCGCTATCGCACCGGCGTGCTGGGCAAATATGCGCGATTGGTGAGCAGCAGCAGCCTGGGCGCCGTGACAGACCAGGAGTAAAGCGCGGCGGAGTGGTCGCGCCACTGGCGCCCTGGCCACTTTCTTCCTGGCCGCTGTCTTCCTGGCCGTTGGCATCCAGGACGACAGCCGGCGGTTCCTCAGCAAGCACCAACAGCGGGGTTCGCCAGGGACTGGCCGTGGCTTGATTTCCTCTCCAGGAGCGAGCTGCCGGTATCGCCGTCCGGGCTTCTGGCAGCGGCAGCGTCCTCAAGCGGACTGGCCACGGTGCGGCCCTGCAGGAAAGCTGGCCGAACACTGTCGGCTGCTGGGCAAGACCATCTAGAAACCGCCGGTTCCCCCCAACAGGGCCCGCAGCCGTCTGGCCAGCGCCTCCAGCGGTAAGCCATCGTGGGGCCGGCTGCAGCGTTCCCCGGTCGTGCAATCCATCCACACCGGATGACTGCCGTGCCAGAGCAGGGGCCGCTCATCGCACCAGCCCACGGTGACATTGAGATCGCGGCCACTGCGATACAGCTCCAATTCCAGATCCTGCTGCAGCAATCGCTCCCCTGCCGGGTTGCGAACTTCCAGCCGCAGGGCACAATCAAGCTCATCGAGATCGGCAAGCTGGCCCAAGCCTGCGGCTGGGGAGGTGCAGATCACGGCATGGCGCCAGGGCTTGCGACAGAGATCGGCGGCCGCCGCCACCAATTGGGCAAGATCGGTGTTAGCGCTGTCCTGAGGCGCCAACCACTCGGGCTCTGGAGCCTGGAGATCAGACGATGGCATGAATCGCGTGCAGCTCCAGATGCAGGGGGCCAGGGCGAAACCCGGGATTGAGGCCACCATCATCGCCGAACTTGGAGTGCAGCAGCTGCAGCCGGGTGATACGGCTGGGATCAAAACGCAGGGGCAATCCCAGCGGCAAACCTTGAACCGGTTTGGCCCGCACCGAAGGGCTGAGTTGCGCGAACCCGATCTGCACCAGGCTGGTGCCCTGCACCGCCGTGGCGAACTCATGCACCCAGCGCAATCCGCCAGGAATCAGCTCAGTGAGGCCAGCGACACCATCGGCGCAGGCCACAGCCAGCTTGAAGCGTCGGCCCTCCCCGACCACAGCCAGCTGCAGACCACTGGCGGCCGATAGATCCAGGGGTGGTGAAAACAGCGGGGAGCGCACACTCACGAACCCGCCGCCTGCCTCCACCAGCTCGCCATCAAAGTTCAGCCCCTGGCTGTCAACCCGACAGGCGCCACTGCTGCGGCCGCCCATGATGGTGTCGTTGAGGGCATGCCAACCGCTGAAACCGGCGCCGCCGACCACCAGCTGTCCAGGCTCACCAATCCTGTCGTCTTGGTTGCTGCTCATCGCCTGACTCCCAACAATGCCCAGTCTGGCGGGATCAGGCCAGACCATCGGCGGCCGCGGCATCGGCGAGGATCACCACCTCCTGGTCTGGTTGCACGAGCCTGGCGGGGGTGCGTTCGCTGGATTCCTCAGGATCCAGCAGCCGCCGCAGGGCCTGCTGCTTGCCAGCACCACTGACCAGAAAGATCACCTGGCGGGCCGCACTGAGCACGGGGGCCGTGAGGGTGATCCGGGGCAAGCCTTTGCCTTCGCCGATGGTCACGATCTGATCAGTGACTCCGGGGGCTGCGGTGCCTGGAAACAGCGAGGCCGTATGACCGTCATCGCCGAGGCCCAGCAGGATCAGGTCGAAGCGCGGTGGGCTGCCAGGGCACACAGCGGCCACCAGATCGGCATAGGCCTCGGCACTCTCGGCCGGGGTGGCCCGGTCTGTGGGCACCGGATGGAAGCAGGCCTGGCGGGCCGGTTCCTGGGCCAGCAGCGTTTCCTGCAGCATGCGGGCGTTGCTGGCTGGATCCGCCGCATCCACCCAGCGCTCATCGCCCAGGAGCACATCCACCCGATTCCAGGGGAGATGCTCCTGGCCCAGGCGGGCGTAGGCAGCCTTGGGCGTTTCCCCACCAGCGAGGGCGATGTGGGCGCGATCGCGCTCGGCCAGGGCCAGATCGATCGCGGCAGCGATCTGCTCAGCCACCTGGCGGGCCAGGTCCTGGGGGGAGCTGGCGACGATCAGGCGGTAGCGGCTCATGTCAGCCATTCGGTGTGGAAGTTGCCGGGGCGATCGGTGCGCTCATAGGTGTGGGAGCCGAAGCAGTCGCGCATCGCCTGCACCAGATTCTGGGGCAGCCGGCCGGAGGCGTAGCTGCTGATGTAATCCAGGGTGCTGCTGTAACAGGGCACCGGGATGCCGGCGGCGGCGGCACCGGCCACCACCTGGCGCAGGCCGGGCAGGCGACGGTTGATCTGCTCAGCAAACCAGGGATCCACCATCAAGTTGGGCAGGTTCTGATTGGTGGTGTAGGCATCCTGAATGCGCTGCAGCAGCCGTGCCCGGATGATGCAGCCCCCCTTCCAGATCTGGCCGATGGCGGCGAAATCCAGGTTGTAGTTGTGCAATTTGGAGGCCTCCTGCAGCAGGGCCATGCCCTGGGCATAGCTGGCGATGCAGGCCAGGATCGTGGCATCCTGCAACGGCTGCATCGCTGTCTCGGGCGAACCGAGATCGAAGCTGTGGCATGGGTTGGTGGCGGGATGACCAGCCGGCAACACCGATTCAGCCGCCATGCGCTCGCTGCGCAGGGAACTGAGGACCCGGGCATTGAGGGCTGCATAGATCGTTGGTACCGGCACCCCCATCTCCAGGGCGCTCACCACGGTCCACAGGCCCGTGCCTTTCTGGCCGGCCGCATCGACAATCATCTCCACCAGATCGCCACCGGTTTCGGGATCCTTGGTGGCCAGGCACACCTCGGTGATCTCCACCAGGAACGAGGCCAGCTCTTCGGTCTGATTCCAGGCCCCCAGAACCTGGGCCATCGCATCGCCGTTGAGACCGGCGACCCGCTTCATCAGGTCGTAGGCCTCGGCCAGAATCTGCTCGATGCCGTACTCAATGCCGTTGTGGACGGTCTTGACGAAGTGGCCGGCGCCGCCGGGACCGATGTAAGTGACACAGGGGCCATCCTCCACCTGGGCAGCCATCTTGGTGACCAGACCCTCAATGGCGTCATAGGCGGCCCGGGTACCGCCCGGCATCATGCTCGGGCCTTCCAGAGCACCCTTGGCGCCACCGGACACACCCATACCGATGAAGCCGAAACTGAGGCTTTCGAGCTGGGCGACCCGGCGCTCCGTATCGGTGTACAGCGAGTTGCCGCCATCGATCAACAGATCACCCTCTTCCAACAGGGGGGAGAGGGTGGTGATCATGTCGTCGACGGGCTGACCCGCCTTGACCATCATCAGAATCCGGCGCGGCTGCTCCAGGGCGGCCACAAACTCCGGCAGGGTCTCGACGCCGATGATGTCCTTGCCAGCACCACAACCGGCCAGGAATTCCTGGGTCTTGGCGTAGGTGCGGTTGTAGACAACGCTGGAGAAGCCATTGCGCTCCGCGTTGAGGACGAGATTTTCGCCCATGACGCCGAGGCCGATCAGACCGAAGTGAGCCTTGCTCATGGGGCCGTGCAGAATCGCAAAATCAGGCCCATTGTGGCCAGCGATGAGTGCGAACAACGGCTTCGAGGCACCCGTGTCAGCAACTGCTGTTGGCCGTGCTCAGCCCCCCAACATCAGAACGACTGTGGAGGGCCGAGCACGAAGCCGGCCTCAGATAACCGAACCGTCAGCAATGGTGCCGTTTTTCACCACCACAACGATGCCGTTGCGGATGTAAAAGTTCAGCTCTGGCCGATCCGCTTCTTCAACGTGATCTTTGTTGACGATGGTGACGTTCTCGCCAATGCGGACGTTCTTGTCAAGGATCGCCCGTTTCACCGTGGTGCCTCTGCCCACGCCGATTGGTGTTCCACCCCGCTCACGCAGCACAGCCCGCTCCTCCATCGATTCGAAGTAGTCGGCGCCCATCACCAGGGTGTCCTGAAGCACCACTTCGTCTTCGACCCGGGTTCGTACGCCGAGCACGCAATGGTGAATGCTGCAGGCCTTGAGCAGTGATCCCTCACCGATGATGGAGGCAGTCACCTGGGCATCCTGCAATTTGCTTGGCGGCAAATAACGGGGGCGGGTGTAGATCGGAAACTTTTCGTCGTAGAAGGAGAAGGCAGGATTGGGTTGATCAGTAAGGGCAAGATTGGCTTCGTAGAAGGCCCCGATCGTCCCAATGTCTTCCCAGTAGTCATTGAATAGGAAGCTCTGCAGATTATCGCCCCGTTCCAGGGAGACCGGAATGATTTCCTTGCCGAAATCGGTGGCTGAAGGATTGGTGGCCAGCAGATCAAACAGCGTGTCGCGGCTGAAGACGTAGATCCCCATCGAGGCCAGATAGGGTTTGCGCTTGGCATCTTCGGCAGACAGACCCAGTTTTTCGGTGTCCACCTGCATCGCCTCGAGATCGGCGCCTTTGGGCTTTTCCCGGAATTCGCGGATGCGACCATCGGGCGTGGTGCGCATCAAACCAAAGTCCTGAGCCTGGGCCGCATCAACCGGCAAAGCGCCTACGGAGAGTTGGGCGCCGGTATCGATATGGTGTTGCACGAACTGGCTGTAGTCCATGCGATACAACTGATCACCGGACAGGATCAGGTAGTGATCGACATCCCATTCCTGGAACAGCCATTGATATTTGCGCACGGCATCGGCCGTACCTTCAAACCAGCTGGGGCTGTCTGGCGTTTGCTGAGCTGCCAACACTTCAACGAAACCCTGGCCAAAACCGGCGGATAAGTTGTAGCTCATCGTCAGGTGACGATTAAGCGAAGCGCTGTTAAACTGAGTCAACACATAGATCTTGTTGATCTCAGAATTGATACAGTTGCTGACCGGAATATCGATCAGTCTGTACTTACCAGCCAGGGGTACAGCTGGCTTGGCGCGGGTCTTGGTGAGGGGGTAAAGGCGGGTGCCAGCCCCGCCGCCGAGGATGATGGCAAGAACGCGTTTCATGGACTCTCTTCCTCTCTTTTTAATGGGGTGACCGTACAAGGCCGTGGGGCACGTTTGCGAGTACCGGGAACACTTCGATGCAAGCGCATCTCAGCCGTCGAACGGTCCCTCGTGCAGTTCAAACAGGTCCTGAAGAACCTTCATCGCCTGATGACGTTGCAGCCGTGGCTGGGGCGCCCGCAGACGGGTCACCGGCGTGTGCAGGATCTTGTTGATGATGCCTTTGCTGAGCGCTTCCACCACCTTGCGCTCCCGAGCGGAAAGGTCGGGGCCCATGCGGCTGAGGGCTTTCTGCAATTCCTGCTCCCGGATGTCTTCGAGCTGATTGCGCAGCCGATTCACCAGCGGCACCGCCTCGAGGCCATCCCACCATTCCAGAAACAGCCGCGACTCCTCAGCCAGCAAGCCCTCGGCTTCGGCAGCGATTTCACGGCGGTTTTCCTGATTGCGGGCCACCACCTCCTGCAGATCATCGACATCAAAGGCCTCGACGCCCGTGAGCTCACCAGCGTCGGCACTGATGTTGCGCGGCACCCCGATGTCGATGAGCATCAGACTCAAACGCCGATTCAGGCCTTGCAGCCGTTGGGCGGTGATGATTGGCTCCTCGGCTCCGGTGCTGGTGAACACCAGCGAACAGGTGCTCAGACAGTGATCAAGATCATGCAGCGGCCGACATTGCACCGGCAAGCTGGGGAAATCAGCGGCCAGGGCCTCAGCCCGGGCCACGGTGCGATTGAGCAGGACGACACCGCGGCAGCCTTTGGACTGCAGATGTTGCAGTAACAGGCGGGCCATGCGGCCGGCTCCGACCACCGCCACCTGTTCCTGCTCAAGCGTGACCAGCTCGTCCAGGCCCCGGGCCTGGCCCACCTTGAGTTGGGCCAGCTCCACAGCCGCTGAACTGATAGAAACAGCGCCGGTGCCGAGGTTGGTTTCAGTGCGCACCCGTTTACCGGTGCTCACTGCCTGGTTCAGCAGGCGGTTGAGGATGGGGCCAACGGAGTGGTACTCCTGGCCCAGGCGCACCATCTTCTTCACCTGGGAGAGGATCTGCCCTTCGCCCAACACCAGACTGTCGAGACCCGCAGCCACCCGCAGCAGGTGACCGACGGCTTCCTCGTGGTGAAAGGTGAACAGGTGGGGGGTGAGCTGATCCAGAGCCAGGCCGGAAACCTGGCTCAGAAACGACCCCACCGCTGTGATGCCCAGCTCCGGGTGACGCAGCAGGGCATAGATCTCGAGGCGATTGCAGGTGCTGAGGATGGAGGCCTCCAGCACCTGGTCGTCGGAGCGCAGCTGCTGGAGGGATTCCTCCATCGTCTGCTCCGGGATGCTGAGCCGTTCACGCAGCTCCACTGGAGCCGTGCGATGGCTGAGACCGACGACGGCGATATGCATGGAGTCGGGGGAACGGGCTCGCTCGGGCGGCGGAGGATCAGACCAGGCCGATGCTTTGGGCGCCGGGCTTGATGTGGATGGTGTTGGTGAAGCGAGCGGTGTTGTCGAGGGTGCTGATCACCAGGCTGCTGGTGCGGGTGCAGTCTTTTTCAAACTTGACACCGTGGAACAGCAGGCCATCGGTGATGCCGCTGCCGGCGAACACCACGTTCTCACCGGAGGCGAGTTCTTCAGCTTCGTAGACCTTGTCCACATCGGTGATGCCCATCTCGTTGAGTCGGGCGATGTTGCCTTCCTTGGTGTAGTCGGCCCACTCGCTGGTCTGGGCGACAGCCGGGTCGTACACCAGCTGACCCTGGAAATGGCCGCCGAGGGCCACCATGGCTGCAGCGGAAATAACGCCCTCGGGAGCGGCGCCGATGCCCATCAGGCAGTGGGTGCCGGTGCCGGCGAAGCCACAGGCGATCGCTGCCTGCACGTCGCCATCGGAGATCGGCTGCACCCGGGCGCCGGTGGCGCGGATTTCAGCGATCAGATCCTTGTGGCGGGCCCGATCCATCACCACGATGGTGAGTTCGCTGACCACCACACCGAGGCACTCGCTCAGAATCTTGATGTTTTCGGTGGCCGACTTGCGGATGTCCACCTTGCCCTTGGCTGCCGGGGGAGCCGCGAGCTTCTTCATGTAGAAGTCAGGGGCATTGAAGAGGCCACCGCGGTCCGAGGCGGCGAGCACGGCCATGGAGCCCCGCTGGCTGTTAGCACAGAGGTTGGTGCCTTCGCAGGGATCAACGGCGAAGTCGACACCGGGTCCAGTGCCGCTGCCGACTTCTTCACCGATGTAAAGCATGGGGGCTTCGTCGCGCTCCCCTTCGCCGATGACGATGCGGCCCTGCATCTGGATCAGGCCCATGCGCTTGCGCATGGCCTCGACCGCCGCAGCATCAGCTTCATCCTTTTTGCCGAGGCCGGTGAGTTCGGCGGAGGCGATGGCGGCCTGTTCAACGACCTCGAGAATTTCCTGAATGAGGGTGCGATCCACGGCAGTCGGGCGGGGGTTACGGAGCTTCAGGGAGAAGCGACAGAGGAACTACGCCCGGTGGAGGCCGAAGGCGCCAGCAACTGCAGGCCCTCTGGGGCTTGAAGCGCTGCAATCGTATCAGCGAGGAAGGCGGCTCCTTACAATCCTGATCCGCTTGCGTTCCGGTGGACGTCCATGAGCACCAAACCCCTGGTGGTTTCCCCTTCGATCCTCTCCGCCGACTTCTCCAGGCTGGGAGAGGACGTGCGGGCCGTCGACGTGGCCGGCGCCGACTGGATCCACGTGGACGTGATGGATGGACGCTTCGTCCCCAACATCACCATTGGTCCCCTGATCGTCGAAGCTCTCCGCCCCGTCACCACCAAACCGCTCGACGTGCACTTGATGATCGTCGAGCCGGAGAGATACGTTGCCGACTTCGCCAAAGCTGGGGCCGACATCATCAGCGTGCAGGTGGAAGCCTGTCCCCACTTGCATCGCAACCTGGCCCAGATCAAGGAGCTGGGTAAATTGGCTGGAGCCGTACTCAACCCCAGCACCCCCCTGGACACCCTCGACTACTGCCTCGAGCTCTGCGACCTGGTGTTGATCATGAGCGTCAACCCCGGTTTCGGCGGTCAGAGCTTCATCGAGAACCAGGTTCAGAAGATCCGCGACCTGCGCCGGATGTGCGACGAGCGTGGACTGGATCCCTGGATCGAAGTCGATGGCGGCGTCAAGCCCTCGAACGCCTGGAAGGTGATTGAGGCCGGCGCCAATGCAATCGTCAGCGGTTCTGGCGTTTTCGGTGCCAGCGACTACGCCGAGGCGATCAGGGGTATTCGCAGCAGCCGACGTCCAGAGCCGGCCCTGGTCTGAAGTCGCAGTTCAGGTTGATGTTCTGAAGAGGCTCCCGCTTGGGAGCCTTTTTTGTAGGGCGGCTGGAGGGCAACTGGAGGCCAGCTGGGCTCAGCTGCTGGCGGGCGGCGCCTGGATCGGGATGCTGCTGATGAAGCTCTCGACCAGTTGCTGCGGTGGCCTTAGCCGGGCCAGACTTCCACTCTGATCAGAAAGCCACCTTGTAAGGCATCCCTGCCCCGGAGCGGCGCTCAAGCGAGGGTCCAGGGTTGGCAGCCTGCCAGTTGGGCCAAGGGAATGGCGCTCAATAGGAAAGCTGGCCGGAACCGCCTGGTTGGTGGTGATGCCTGTGCCCTGGCTTCAGTGGGGGGTGCAGGGACAAAGGCACTCAGCTGTCAAAGAACCAGCCATAGCTGTGCAAGCCAATACCCAGCAGATTGACGCCGATGTAGCAGACCGCGATCACCACCAGGCCCGCCACCGCCACCAGTGCCGGCCGGCGGCCCTGCCAACCCCGAATCAGGCGCGTATGCAGATAGGCGGCATAAACAAGCCAACAGATCAGGGCCCAGGTTTCCTTGGGATCCCAGCTCCACCAAGTACCCCAGGCCTCATTGGCCCATACCGCCCCGCTGACCAGACCCACCGAAAGCAGCAGAAAGCCAACGGTGATGGTGCGATAGCTGAGGCTGTCGAGCTGCTCACTGATCCGGAACTCGGTGCTGCTCAGGGCCATGGCACCCGGGCCATCGGAGGCGAGCTGGGCCTGGCGGAAGCCGCCACTGCCGATGGAGCTGCTGCGCAGCTCCAATGCCTCGTTGCGCTCGGTGAACAGCACCGCCAGCGACAACAGGGATCCCACCAACAGGGCGGCGTAGCTCAGCATGATCACGCTCACGTGCATCACCAGCCAGCTGGAACGCAGGGCGGGCACCAGCGGCGAAGCCTGTTGCAGCTGATCCGGCAAGGCGAAACTGGCGAAGGCCACGCAGCCCAGGGCCATCGGTGTGGCCGCCGCCGGCACCAAGGGACTGGACCAACTGCGCTCCACCAGCAGTTGGGTCAAGGTGCAACCCCAGGCCAGGAAGCACAGGGATTCGTAGAGGTTGCTGATCGGAAAGTGACCCGAGTCCCACCAGCGCAGCACCAGCTGGGCCGTGAGGCAGAGGTTGGCGGCGGCCACGAGCATCCGAACGACGGAGCTGCTCTTGCCGCCGCTGAGGGACCAGAAGGACAGGGGCAGCACCAGCAGCAGCAGGGCAAAGGCCAACAGGCCGAGGGCGAAAACCGGATCGTTCACGCAGCACGAATCGAAGGAGCCCAGTCTGCCGTCCAGCCAGGCCCTTTGGCGCCAATGGCGCTGGCCGCCAGCCGGTGATGGGAGCTCAGCGGCTGGCCTGACGCAGCAACCAGAGCCCGCCCGTCAGGCCAATCAGCACGGGCATCCAGGCCGCCAGGACCGGCGTGAGGGTGGCGGTGATGCCGAGGGAGCTGAAGATGAATGACATCAGGTAGTAGCCAAAAATCAACAGCACGCTGATGCCGAAGCCCTGACTGCGACTGGTGCGCGAGTGGGGTCGCACCCCGAGACTGCTGCCAATCAGGCCGAAGACGAGGCAGATGGCGGGGAAGGCAAATTTTTCCTGAATACGAACGCTCAACCGGCGTGATTCCTTGAGGTTGTTGGCCTCTTTCAGCAGCCGCTCCGCGTGCAATGCCTGGCCCACGGTCATCACGCTGGCATCGGTGGGAAGCTTTGCCACCTCAAGGGGGTCGCGCGAGAGTGGGTAGAAATAACGATCGAACTCAGCCGATGTTGTCGTGCCATTGTTTTCGTCTATGTTCAGAATTCTGCCATTGGAGAACTCCCACATCGCTTTGTCATCATTCCAGTGCCCTTGCTTGGCCATCAGCATCTGGCGTTGGCCGACACGGGAAAAGTCGATCAACGTGACATCGTTCATCTCACCACGCAGAAACTTACGAGCATAAAAAATATGAGTTAGCATCCGGGTTGATTCTCCCGCCTCCAGTTTGATACGACCAAAGCGGGAGTAAAGAATATTGTCGCCTTTTTCGCTGGCAATCGCCTTGCCAAGTGCACGCTCCAGGGTATTGGAAGCGGCCAGGTTGGCCCTTGGCACGATCAGATCATTGAAGGTGAAGGTCAACAGGCTCATCGCCACCGAAAGGGCCAGGGCCGGCACCACCATCCGGCGCGTGCTCACGCCCACACTGCGCAGGGCCGTGAGCTCACTGCTGCCCGACAAGCGGCTGTAGGCAAGCAAGGTGGCCATCAAGGTGGCCATCGGGAAAGCCAGCACCAGAAATCCCGGCAGGCGCAGCATCAGCACCAGCAGTGCCGCCGTCACCGGTAAGCCGGATTCCGAAACTCGCCGAACCAGCTCAAACACCACCCCCACCGACAGCGATACGGCCGTAAAGGCGGCAATGCCGAAGAACAGCGGACCGAGCAGTTCCCCGACCAGCCAGCGATCCAGCAGGGGAATCCGGCGCAGCCAGGGCAGCAGCGGCGCCCAGGCTCTGGAGGCCAGTTTCCGGATCGGTGTGATCCGCGGCAGGCGACCCAGGCGTCGGGACCAGCTTGTCAGGGCCGGGTCCGGAGCCGGATCGATCGTGTCGTCTGCAACCGGTTCGAGCGGGGGAGGCTCCGGCTCCTCGTGGTCGCCACTCCAGAAGGAGGGAGCGGCCAGCATGGCGAAGCTTTCGCCCAGATAATGGCGGCGCACGAGGGGATTTTCTGCTACCTCCGCGGAGCTGCCTGAGGCGAGCAGGGAGCCTTCGGTGAGGATGTAAGCCCGGTTGGTGATCGCCAGCGTTTCGCGCACGTTGTGATCGGTGATCAACACGCCCATGCCCCGATCGCGCAGATCACTGATCAGATCCTGAAGATCGGCCACAGCCAGGGGATCCACCCCGGCAAAGGGTTCATCCAGCAGCAGATAACGGGGCCCTGATTCGCCGACGGCCAGGGCGCGGGCCACTTCACAGCGGCGGCGCTCGCCACCCGAGAGCTGGTAGCCGCGGCGATGCTGGAAGGGGGCGAGATGAAAATCGTCGATCAGCTGGTCGAGGCGATCACGGCGACGATGCGCCGGGGTACCGCTTTCGGCCAGGGCCAGCCGCAGGTTGTCACGCACCGTGAGCTGGCGAAACACACTCGCTTCCTGGGGCAGGTAGCCGATGCCGAGCCTGGCGCGTACCGGCATCGACAAGCTGCTGACCGATGCGCCATCGAGCACCACATCGCCATGATCGGGCCGCAACAGCCCGGTGACGAGATTGAAGGTGGTCGTCTTGCCGGCACCATTCGGGCCCAGCAGACCCACCACTTCGCCGCGGTGAAGCTCAAGACTGACGTCATCAACGAGAGGCCGACCCCCCAGGGTGATGGACACCCGTTCCAGGGCAAGACTCATGGCAGCAGTGGTTTGGCCCCGGTGGCCGCTGCCTTGTTCTGCAGTCGCAAGCGGCTGTACACCTGCTTGCCGGCAGGGGGTTCGGCCAGCAAACGCTCACTGTCCAGTCGGTAAACGAGCCGTTCGGCGCGGATGCGCTGGCCATCGGCATCAATCACATCCACATCGCCGGTGAGCACCAGCCGGCCTTCCTTGGAAAAGTATTGGGCCTGGCGGGAGGTTGCCACCATGTGACGATCGGGATATTCAATGCGCACGTTGCCAATCGCTGTCACCACGCCGGTGCGATTATCGGCTTGCTGGGTATCGGATTCAATTGTGACCAGGCCGGCATCAGCCGCTGCAGCCGGCCTGGTCGCCGTCGCTGGGGCCGCTGGCGCCAACTGGGCCGCACCCGGATGGGGCAGCGCCAGAGCCAGGAGGCACAGCACTGCAGTCACCATCAGGGGACGACGACGTTGGCTGGCGGCGGAAAGCAGTGACAATCTCACGGGCACATGCCGGCGTGATCGCCACTGGGACAGGGTTCTGACCTGCATCAATCAGCTCGGCAGGCGGTGAAACGTGGACCCAATTTACCGGGCTGGGCTGCCCGGGCTTTGCAGGGTCGGTTGCGGCAAGGCGGAGGTGTCGGCATCCGCCTGCAAGGCCTGCAACCAGAGCGAACTCTGGTGACGGAGACTGACCAGGTCAAGCCCCAGGGCCTGATCATCGCAGCGCCGCAGCCGGCCGAGACCTTCACCGGTGAGAACCATCGCCCCATGCTGGTTACCCCGCTCGCGATGGAGCTGGCCCACGGCAATCTGCAGGATGCCCTGCAAAACGCCGCGCACAGCACCCTGGGTTTCGTGCCAGAGCTCTTCAAAACCGTCGTGGCAGGCGTACCAATCGCCGGCATTGAAGCGCTCAATCGCAACCTGAAGGCGCGGGTCGGCCAGCAGCTGCGCCTCTTCAGCCTCGGCGCCGTTGCCACAGGGTGAAAAGGCACCTGATACGGGTCCTGAGCTCAACGCTTGGCCGGCTTTTTCATCGCCAGTTTGCGCAACCTGATCGATTCAGGGGTGACCTCGAGCATTTCATCGGGACCGATGTACTCGAGTGCCCGTTCCAGGGTCATCTGAATCGGTGCCTGCAATGTGTCCAGCACCTCAGCACCAGCGGACCGGATGTTGGTCACCTGCTTGGCCTTGCAAACGTTGAGCTCAAGGTCGGGCGGACGGTTGTGTTCGCCGACGATCATGCCCTTGTACACCTTGGTGCCAGGAGTGATGAAGAACTGACCCCGATCTTCTGCCCCCTTGAGCGCATAGAACGTGGCGGTACCTTCCTCGAAGGCCACCAGCACGCCATTGCGGCGGGCATCCATATCGCCCTGCATGGGGCGATAGTCGAGGAACGAGTGGCTCATGATCCCCTCGCCGCGGGTGGCACGAATGAACTCGCCACGGAAACCGATCAGGCCACGGGCGGGCACCACGAACTCCAGCTGGGTGCGGCCGTCGTTGGTGTTCTCCATGTTCTGCATCTCGCCTTTGCGGGTGCCGAGCTTCTCGATGCAGGAGCCGACGGATTCCTCCGGCACGTCCATCACCAGAGTTTCGTAGGGCTCGCTCGGGGTGCCATCGATGGTGCGGAAGATCACCTGGGGCTGGCTCACCTGGAACTCATAACCCTCGCGGCGCATGGTTTCGATCAGGATGCCCAGGTGCAGTTCGCCGCGGCCGCTGACCGCGAAGCGATCGGGGGAATCGGTGTCCTCAACACGCAGGGCGACGTTCGTTAGCAGTTCCCTCTGCAGCCTGTCCCGCAGCTGGCGGCTGGTGACGAACTTGCCCTCCTTGCCGGCAAACGGGGAGTCGTTGACGACAAATGTCATCTGCAAAGTGGGTTCATCCACCTTGATCAGCGGCAGCGCCTCGGGGTGATCGGGGCAGGCGATGGTCTCGCCGATGTTCACCTCATCGAATCCGGCCACGGCCACCAGATCGCCGGCACTGGCCGATTCGATCTCGACCCGCTGCAGACCCTTGAAGCCGAGCAACTTGGAAATCCTGCCGCGCTTGACGCTGCCATCGTCGCGCAGCAAGGCTGCCGGCTGGCCGGCCCGGATCGTGCCGTTGTGAATGCGGCCGATCATGATCCGGCCAAGAAAATCGCTGTAATCGAGTGTGGTGACCTGCAGCTGCAGGGGTTTGGTGGGATCACCGACAGGGGGTGGGACGTGGCGCAAAATCGCATCGAAGAGCGGCTTCATGTTGTCGCTCTCGGTCTTCATGTCCGGCTTGGCGTAGCCGGCCATGCCACTGCCGAACAGATAGGTGAAATCGCACTGGTCGTCGTCGGCGCCGAGTTCAAGGAACAGATCGAGCACTTTGTCGACAGCCTGTTCGGGATCCACCCGGGCCCGATCGATTTTGTTGACAAATACGATCGGCCTCAGACCCTTTTCCAAGGCCTTCTTGAGTACGAAGCGGGTCTGGGGCATGGGCCCCTCATTGGCGTCGACGATCAGCAGACAGCCATCGACCATGCCAAGAACCCGCTCCACCTCGCCACCGAAGTCGGCGTGGCCAGGGGTATCAACAATGTTGATGCGGATGCCGTTGTAATCAACAGCCGTGTTCTTGGAGAGGATCGTGATACCCCGCTCCCGCTCCAGATCGTTGGAGTCCATGATGCAAGTGGGCACGGCCTCACCCTCCCGGAAAATGCCGGACTGGGTGAGAAGGGCGTCCACCAGGGTGGTCTTGCCGTGGTCGACGTGAGCAATGATCGCAATGTTGCGAATCGGCACACCTTTGACTTCGCCACTCATGGGCATCGGATCCTGCAGGGAAAGGGAGTTGGGCTCGGGTGTCGCGTCGTCTGAAATCTCGCCGCCTGATCAACTCCGGCTGACAGGGAGGTCGTGCCGTATCAACGGCCAGAGGGCTCGATACGGTGATCGAGAGCCGCTGGCGAGGTGCGTGACATTTCTGAAGCGAATCTTGATCTTACCTTGCGACCCGCTCGCCCAGGCTTTCTACCGTGCCAGCCGTTGGGCAGGCTCGAACAGGCGCAGGGCTTCCGTGGATCCCTCAAAGCGCCAGTGCCACGGCTCGTAGCTGACGCCCTGGGCATTTCCCAGCGGGAACGAGAGCTGGAAATGGAAGCGATGGGCATGGGCCGCTAGCCAGCGGTAGGAAGGCGTGCTGTCAAAACGGGTCGAAAGATTGGTCCCCGGCAGGCGGCCATCGCCGAGATCGACGGCAAACCCGGTGCTGTGTTCGGAAAACCCCGGCGGAGCACTGACCATGGCCCGGTCCCTGGCGCTCTGGTTGCGCTCCGCCTTGACATCAAAGAAAAGCTGGCGCTGCAGGCTCAGCGGGCGGAAGGCACTGAGCACCACCAGGCTGACCCCATCGGCGGCAGCCGCCCGCTGCATCGCCAGCAGCGCCGCGGCCGCATCGCGCTGCAGACGCAGGCTGGAGCTGATGGCGACGAGCTGGACCGGTGACACCTCCGGATAGGGGAAATGGCCGAGCAGGCGCCCGTCGGCGCTCAGGCGGGCATTGAGCCCGGCCACGGGCGGTGGCGTCAGCCAGCGGCGCAAGGGGCCTGCCATCAACAGCAGCACGGTGCCGGTGACCAGGCCACTGACGATCAGCAGCCGCAGCAGACGACCGAGGAAGGAGGGGCGACGTGGCTTGGGCAGCTGACTGCGACGGGCGAGTGGAATCTCCTCCCCGATCAACGGTGCGGGCACGACCACCAGCCAAAGGGCTTGATCGTAGTGGTGATGCTCGTCCGCAGACCACAGCCGCAGACCACAGCCGCAGACCACAGCCGCAGACCACAGCCGCAGACCACAGCCGCAGACCACAGCCGCAGACCACGGCCGCGACCTGGCTCGCCGCTGGTCGTGGAGCGGTGTTAGTTTTTTTGGCCAGGATCCCTTTGGTGGAGCAGGTTTCAAGATGTTGCGAGTCGCGGTGGTGGGTGGCGGCCCGAGCGGTTCCTGTGCTGCCGAAGTGCTAGCCAAGGCCGGCATTCAAACCTGGCTGTTTGAGCGCAAGCTCGACAACGCCAAGCCTTGTGGGGGAGCGATTCCTCTGTGCATGGTCCAGGAGTTCGACCTGCCGGAATCGATCATTGATCGCAAGGTCAACAACATGAAGATGATTTCGCCTTCCAACCGGGAGGTGGACATCCATCTGGACAATCCCGCCGAGTACATCGGCATGTGTCGCCGCGAAGTCTTTGATGCCTTCCTGCGCAATCGTGCCGCCGATCTCGGTGCCCACCTGGTCAACGGCCTGGTGCAACGCATCGACACGGGCAAAAACCGCCAGGGGCCCTACACGCTTCACTACGCCGACTATGCCGGTGGTGGCCTCACCGGTGAACTCAAATCACTCGAGGTGGACCTGATCGTTGGTGCCGATGGTGCCAACAGCCGGGTTGCCAAGGCGATGGATGCCGGTGATTACAACGTGGCCATCGCCTTCCAGGAGCGGATTCGATTGCCACCCGAAGAGATGGCCTACTACGAAGATTTGGCTGAGATGTACGTCGGTACCGATGTGTCTCCTGATTTCTATGCCTGGGTGTTTCCGAAGTACGACCACGTGGCCGTGGGCACCGGCACGATGCAAAAGAATCAGAGCCTGATCAAGGGTCTGCAGAAAGGTATTCGTGAGCGCGCCAGCAACCGCTTGCTGCACGGTGAGGTGATCAAGGTGGAAGCCCATCCGATCCCCGAACATCCCCGCCCCAGGCGGGTGGTGGGGCGCATGGCCCTGGTGGGAGATGCCGCCGGTTACGTCACCAAAAGTTCTGGCGAAGGCATTTACTTTGCCGCCAAGAGCGGCCGGATGTGCGCCGAAGAGATTGTGGCGGCCAGTGGCCATGGCGCCCGGATCCCGAGCGAAAAGGATCTCAAGGTGTATCTGAAAAAATGGGACAAAAAGTATGGTGCTACGTATAAGGTGCTTGAAATTCTGCAGAATGTCTTCTACAGCAACGATCCGGCCCGCGAGGCCTTCGTTGAAATGTGCGACGATAAGGATGTGCAGCGGCTCACCTTCGACAGCTACCTCTATAAGCGGGTGGTGCCGATCAATCCCTGGCAGACGATCAAGCTCACCCTGCTGACCATCGGCGCCTATCTGCGTGGTCAGGCCTTTGCACCGACGACCTACAAGCCGGTGCCCAGTGCTGTCCGCAGTGAGGCCGAAATGGCAGCCATCCTGGCTGCTGATGCCGCCAAGAGCTCCGGTCTCAACGGCAGCGATCCCAGCCACCCGGCGCTCGACGTCAAGACTGACCCGAAGCCCGCGGCCGAATCCGGCGAGCGCGAGCCGATTCTGGCCGGCAAGAGCTGAACGGCAGCTGGGCTGGGGGCACCTGCGGTGGGAGCCCCCACAGCTCTGGGACCTGGGCGAGGTTCAGCCCTGCAGGCGACTGAAGTCGGCCAGCACGGCCGCCTGATTGCGCAGCACCCCCAGCAGGTTGAGGCGGTTGGTGCGGATAGCGACGTCGTCTGCCATCACCATCACGCTCTGTTCACCATCGAAAAATGCCGCCAGCACCGGGGCACTCTCCGCCAGGGCCTGGGCCAGAGCGGCATAGCGCTGTGGTTCGCTGCCACACACGATCGGTTCCAGCGTCTCCAGCACCGCCAGCATGGCGCTCTCGCTGGGGGAGCTGAACAGGGTTGGGTTGACCACGGTGGCGGCGCAAAGCTCCCCGGGCGGCAGGTCGCCTTTCTCCGCCAGGCGTGCAGCACGCTGCACCACCGCCTGCACGGCGCTGAGGCTGCCAGCGGCGCGCAGCTGCAGCAGCAGGGCCGCCCGCTGGCGGGCATCGGCGGGATCCGAGAGCACCCGCTCCAGCGCCACGCTGCTGCCGGCCACCGCCTGCACGAGATCCACCGCGACTCCCTGCTCCTCCAGCAGGCTGACCAGGCGCTGGCGCAGAAACTCGGCCAGCTCCGCGGCCAGGCTGCTGCTATCCAGCTGGTACTGGGGCAGCAGCTGGGCCCAATGGCGACAGGCCCGCTCGAGCAGGGCCAGCAGATTCAGGCTCCAGCCCCGATCCCAGAGGATCTGCAGCAGCCCATTGCCGGCCCGGCGCAGGGCATAGGGATCAGAGGAGCCGCTGGGCCGCTCACCTTTGGCATAGATGCTCAGCAGCAGCTCCAGCCGTTCGGCCATGGCCAGCACCGCTCCTGCCTCCGAAGCCGGGAGCTGGTCGCCGGCACCCCTGGGGAGGTAGTGCTCCAGCACCGCCAGCGCCACTGGCCGGGGTTCGCCTTCCGCCAGCAGGTATTTGCCGCCGATCACCCCCTGCAGCTCCGGGAATTCGCCCACCATCTGGCTCACCAGATCGTGCTTACAGAGATGGGCGGCCCGGCGCGCATGACTGCCGCAGGCGTCGCCGAGCGCCAACGCCTCCAGCAGCACATCCGTGCACCACTCCAGCCGCTCGCAGCGATCGCGCAAGCTGCCCAACCCCTCGGCGAAGGTGACGCGATCGAGTTGGTCGCGGCGGTCGATGCTGGCGATACGGCGATCGGCGGCGATGAAGAACTCGGCATCAGCCAGCCGGGCCCGCAACACCCGCTCATTGCCCCGCTGAATCGTGGCCGCCGCCGCTGCCAGACCATTGCCGATGCAGAAGAAGCGGGGCAGCAGGCTGCCGTGGGCCTCGAGGGCCAGGGGATCGGGGCTGGTGGCTGGCTGCCGCAGGGGGACATAGCGCTGGTGGGAGCGCATCACCGTGCTCAGCACCTCCGGTGGCAGGCTGAGAAAGCGCTCCTCAATCCTGCCCTCGATCAACTGGGGAGATTCGACCAGATCGATCAATTCCTCCAATAGGGCATCGGGAAGATCGATGCTGGCGCCAAGCCCTGCGGCCCGCGTCTCCAGCTGGTCGCGGATCCAGCGGCCCCGCTCGGCCCGGTCCACCTGGACATCGGCAGCCGCCATCTGGCTCCCGTAGCTGGCCGCATCGGTGATCGTGATCGCTTCTGGCCGCAGCCGATGGCCGCGACTGAGCCGGCCACTGCTTACGGGCGGATCGCATTCCGCCAGTTCCACCGGCACCAGCGTGTCGTCGAGCAGGGCCACCAGCCAGCGGATCGGGCGGCTGAAGCGGGCTTCGCCTTCGCCCCAGCGCATGAAACGCCGCCCCTGCAGGCAGGCGATCCAGCGGGGCACCAGCTCGCTCAGCACCTCAAGCGTCGGCCGCCCGGGATCGAGGGTGCGGGCGAACACGAACGGCCCTTTCTCTGTCTGACGCACTTCCAGCTGGGCGGCCTCGATGCCGCAGCGTTTGGCGAAGCCGATCGCTGCCGGGGTGGGCTGACCCTCCTTGAACGCCTGCTGGGCTGGCGGCCCTTTGCGATCCTCAGCCAGATCCCGCTGCTGCAATGGCAGGTCTGTCACCGTCACCACCAGGCGTCGGGGGGTACTGGTGACCCGCAGGCCCGTGGTTTCCAAACGGCTGCTCTCGAGATCTGCGGCCACCGCAAGCTCCAGCTGGGGCAGGGCCAGGCGGGCAAAATCGGCCGGCAGCTCCTCGGTGCCGATTTCCAGCAGGAACGTGGCCATGGCTCAGAACAGGTACAGCGCGACTGTATGCACGCGACTGTATGCAACAGCCAACAGACAGCCACGATTCCAAGGAATCTCGCCGAAATGGTCCCAGTTCGATGCCGCCCGATAGCCATTCGCTAGTTTCGGACTGATTCCGAATGCCGCCGAAAACGATGTCCCCGACGCCGGTCACCAACAACCCGTCCATCGGATCGGCGCCGACCAAGTTCGAGGCCCTCAAGGCAGCCAGCGGTCACCTGAAGGAACCCCTGCTCAGCGAACTCGATACCGAGAGCCGCCACTTCACGGATTCGGCGGTCCAGATCCTGAAGTTCCACGGCAGCTATCAACAGGACAACCGTGACAACCGCCAGAAAGGCGTGGAGAAGGACTGGCAGATGATGCTGCGGCTGCGCAGCCCGGGCGGGCGCATCCCCCCTGCCCTTTATCTGGCCCTGGACGACCTGGCCGATCGCCTCGGCAATGGCACCCTCCGCACCACCACCCGCCAGGCCTTCCAGATGCATGGCATCGCCAAGGCGGATCTGCGCGAGGTGATCGGCACCATCGTGCGCGCCCTGGGTTCCACCCTCTCCGCCTGTGGTGACATCAACCGCAACGTGATGGCACCGGCGACACCGGTGCAGAGCGGTGGCTACCCGGCCGCCCGCCAGCTGGCTGATGACATCGCCGACCTGCTCACACCTCAGGCCGCGGAGGGGTCCTATCTCGATCTCTGGGTCGATGGCGATCTCGCCTATCGCATCAAACCCCGGGCCGCGGTCAGAAAGGTGAAGGCACGCCAGGGCGAAGGCGAAATCTTCAGCGGCGATGCGGCCGAACCCCTCTACGGCGCCACCTACCTGCCGCGCAAGTTCAAGATTGCCGTCACGGTTCCCGGCGACAACTCGGTGGATCTGCTCACCCAGGACATCGGCCTGGTGCTGTTCAGCGATGCCGCTGGCCGCGCCCTGGGCTGCAATGTCTACGTGGGCGGTGGCATGGGACGCACCCACAACAAAGAGGAGACCTTTGCCCGCAGCGCCGACCCACTCGGCTGGGTGGCGATCGAGCATGTGCTGGATCTGGTGCAGGCCATCGCCGCCCTGCAACGGGATCATGGCGATCGCCAGCAGCGGCGCCATGCCCGCATGAAGTATCTGATTCAGGATCGGGGTGTGGCCTGGTTCCGGCAGGAACTGGAACGCTATTTCCCCCATCCGATCAAGCGGCTGCGGCAGGAACCGAAAGCCAAACTGCTCGACTATCTCGGCTGGAATCGCCAGGGCGATGGCCTCTGGTTTGTGGGTCTGCCCCTGCTCTGCGGCCGGCTCGAAGGCGACGTCAAGGCGGGCCTGCGCCAACTGGTGGCCACCTACCAACTGGAGGTGCGCCTCACCCCGAACCAGGATCTGCTGCTCTGCAACATTGGCAGCACCCAGCGGCAGGGGATCCGTCAGGCCCTGGAGCAGCTGGGCTTCCAGGCCCCCGAAGCTCCCGCTCGCCTGGCTCGCCATGCGATCGCCTGCCCGGCCATGCCCACCTGCGGGCTGGCAATCACCGAATCGGAGCGCATCCTGCCCCAGGTGCTGGAGCGGCTGGAGGTCCTGCTGGCGAGCCTGAAAATCGACAAGTCGATCCTCATCCGCATGACGGGCTGCCCCAATGGCTGCGCCCGCCCCTACATGGCCGAGATCGGCCTGGTGGGCAGTGGGGTTGAGAGCTACCAGCTGTGGCTGGGGGGGACCCCGGGGCTGACGCAGCTGGCCCGACCCTTCCTCGAGAAAATGCCGCTGGAGCAGCTGGAGAGCACCCTGGAGCCGCTGCTGAACACCTGGAACCAGGAAGCTGGGCCTCGCACCAGTTTCGGCGACTGGATCAACAAGGCGGGGGATGATCGGGTCAAGGCCCTGCTGACGAGCCCATGACCCCGGCCGATCGCCATCACCGCAGCCGGGCCCGAGCCGATCGGCGCCTGGGGTGTGCGGCCCAGCTCTGGCAGCCCTGGGCCCCGTCCCTTCTCCGGCTGTTGCTGGCGGGCGCTGCGCTGTCCGTGTCGATGGCGGCACCTGGGCTGGCAGCCAGCATGCCGCCCTTGCCGCCGGCACGGCAGGTGCTGTACGACCCGGATCCGGCCATCTGCAAACCGGCCTCCCTGCAAAACAACTTCCGGCAGCAACTGCTGCCCTGGGCTGATCAACCCGCCGCGGTGCAGGCCAAGTTGCGCCAGGTGCAGCTGGAGCTGCTGCAGGCGACGCTGCAGCGCTGCGTCAGCAAGGGACTGCTGAGCCCCGAGCAGGCCGGCACCCTGGGCAAGGAGCTGCTGGGTGAAGCGCCGACTCAACCCTCCGGGGCCCGTCCATAGAGCGCCTTGGCGGCGCCGATCCGCCAGGCCCAGAGCTGATCGCCATAGCTGAAATGCCACCATTCATTTGGATGCTGGGCAAAACCGGCGCCCTCCATCACCTGGCGCAACACCTGCCGCCGGCCATGCCAGAGGTAAGCCTCGCCATCGGGATCCCGGCGGGCGGCGGCGGCGTGGTGGTCCGGCTCCGAGATCGCGCCGATCGCATCGATCTCACCCCCCATCGCCAGCGGCTGGCCATCAGCCGTCGCCAGGGTGAGATCGACGGCGGCACCGGTGCTGTGGGGAGGAGGCGTGGCTGGATCGGCACTGGGAGGAGCCCAGAAGCGGCCCACCTCAGCCACCAGCAGATCTCGCAGCGGGCTGGGCTGATGGGGATCAACGCCGCGCTGACGACACTCGCTGGCGATGGCGTGATCCACCATGAACTGCTGCACGGCCACTGGCCGCCAGGCATCGAAAATCGCCAGGCGCCACTGGCTGTGCTCCAGCCGCAGCCGAACCTCGACCTGCAGCAGGCGCTGCAGCACGCCCTGGCGCAGCCGGAACGGCGATCCCCGTTGGCCGTAGGGGGCGCCGAGGGCCTGATAGGGGTGGGGCTCAAGCCGCCATAAAGGCGGCGGCAGGGCCATCAGCGGCTCGCCGTTGTCGTCGATCGGGATCGGGCTCCAGGGGCGCATGTTCAGTTCAGTCGGGCGGCATCAACGAGGCGCCGCCGCTGCTCTTCCAGGGCCTGGCGCAGCAACGGCTGGCTGTTGAGCTCCGGATCCTCCGCCAGCAGGCGGCGGGCCACATCCCGGGCCAGCTCAAGCATGTCGCCATCGTCACTGAGGCTGGCCAGCGCCAGGTCGGGCAGGCCCGACTGGCGGGTGCCCAGCACCTGGCCCGGGCCCCGCAGGCGCAGATCCATCTCAGCGATCTCAAAGCCGTCGTTGCTGCGCACCAGCACCTCCAGCCGCTGCTTGGCAGTGGCATTGCGGCCGTCGTTGATCAGCAGGCAATGGGAAGCCGCCGCCCCCCGGCCCACCCGACCGCGCAATTGGTGCAGCTGGGCCAGGCCGAAGCGGTCCGCGTGTTCGATCACCATGACGCTGGCGGCCGGCACGTCCACGCCCACCTCCACCACGGTGGTGGACACCAGCACCTGACAAGTGCCGGCGGCAAAGGCGGCGATTGCGCGCTGCTTCTCCTCACTGTTGAGCCGCCCGTGCAGCAAGCCCACCTCAAAGTCGGGAAACACTGCCTCGGCCAGATGGCGATGCACCTCCACGGCTGAGCGCAGATCCACCTTCTCGGATTCCTCCACCAGCGGCAGCACCACATAGGCCCGCTGCCCCAGGGCCACCTGCTCACGAATCAGGCTCCAGGCCTGCTCCCGCTCGGCGCCGCGCAGCAGCCTGGTGCGGATCGGTGTGCGGCCCGGCGGCAGTTCATCGATCTGGCTGACATCGAGATCCCCATGCACCGCCAGGGCCAGGGTGCGGGGAATCGGCGTTGCCGTCATGGTGAGCAGATGGGGTTGCAGGCCTTTGGCCAGCAGGCGGTTGCGCTGCCGCACCCCGAAGCGGTGCTGTTCATCCACCACCACCAGGCCGAGCCGATCGAACTGCACGGGATCTTCCAGCAAGGCATGGGTGCCCACCAGCAGCTGCAGCTGACCGTTGGCCAGATCCTGCAACATCTGGCGCCGGCGGCGCAGCGGGGTTGACCCCGAGAGCAGCTCGACACTGACCTGCAGGGGATTGAGCCACTCCACCAGCTTGGCGTAGTGCTGTTGTGCCAGCACTTCCGTGGGAGCCATCAAGGCGCCCTGACAGCCCGCCTCGATCGAAGCCAGCAGGGAGGCGAGGGCCACCACGGTTTTGCCGCTGCCCACATCGCCCTGCACCAGCCGGGCCATCGGCTGCGGTCGGGCCATGTCGGCACGGATTTCGCCCAGCACCCGCTGCTGGGCTGCGGTGAACTGAAACGGCAGGCGTTCAAGGAAGCGAGCCACCAGATCCACCTGGCCCGGCAACAGCAGTAACGGCGGCGCCTGGCGGCGGCGCTGGCGCTCGCGGCGCTGGCCCAGGGCCAGTTGCAGCAGCAGAAACTCGTCAAACACCAGGCGTTGGCGACTCGCCTGCAACTGCTCGCGATCGCGGGGCTGGTGGATCTGCTCCAGGGCGATGGCGCGGCAGGAGAAGCCCAGCTCCTGCCGCAGCGGGATCGGCAACGGATCCGGCCAGTGGTTCACCAGGGGCAACAGGCTGGCGATCGCCCGCCGCAACCGCTCCGCCGTCAGGCCTTCGGTGAGCGAATAAACGGGCACCAGGCGACCGATCTGCTCGGAGCGCACCTCGGCGCCCGGCGACTCCAGCACCTCGATCAGTGGATCGTTGAACGTGGGCCCATAGGGGGTATCGCGCACCAGACCGCTGACGGCGACCGTGGCGCCAGGGGGGTATTGGCGCTGCTGGGACTTCAGCCAGCCGGGACTGGAGAAGCGCTTGCCGGCGAAGAAGCGCGATACCCGCAGGCGACCGGTGACATCGTGGAGTTGCAGCTCCAGGATTGCCAGGTTGGGATTGCGGGGACTGGCGAAGGCATGGCTGCTGCGCACGGTGGCCACGATCGTGGCGCTGCGGCCGCTCTCGAGCCCGGCGATGCGCACCAGATGGGCGTAATCGAGGTAGTCGCGGGGGTAGTGATGCAGCAGATCCCTCACCACCAGCAGCCCCAGGCCTGCCAGCAGGGTGGCGAGCTTGGGGCCGATGCCTGGGATCTCCACCAGCGGCCTGTCAGCCTCCAGCCGCTGCCCGCCCCTGGCCACCGTTGCCGGGGCGGGGTCTGGGCCCAGCCGCAGCCGTGGCGGCGCCACCGGTAGCACCGGCAGCTGGCTGCGGCGCAGCTCATGCAGTTTCTGACGCAGCTGGGCCACCAGCTGCCGGCGCCGGCCTGGCCCTTGCTCGGCGTAGCTGCGGAAGCCAGCCAGCAACAGCACCAGGGCCTGGTGCTGTTGCCCAGAAAAGCTGGCGCCTGGCTGGCTCAGGCTCTGCACCACGAAGGCGCTGTAGGTGAGCTGCCGTCCCTTGACATCGATGAAGCCGCGATCGGCCTCCAGCTGACAGGCCTGCTGCAAGGTTGCATACCAGCGCTCAAAGTCTGCTGGAGGTGCTGAGGTTGAGCCTGGTCCGGCCGGCACTGGCTCTGGTACGGCCGCAGTGGCAACCGAGTCAGCGGCAACCGAGTCAGCAGCAACCGAGTCAGCAGCAACCGTGGCCTGGTTCAGGCCTGGGGCGGGCGGCTGTTGCGAATGTCCTGCAGCCACAGTCGTTCCGCCTCGTGGGCCTGGAGCCGCCGTTGCAGGCGACGGAATTGATGGGCCATTCTGCGCAACTCCTGGCGTTGCTGCAGCAGACGGCGCCGACAGGTGCGCAGCCGCGGTTCATCCATCTCCAGATCCACCGGCCGCAACAGGATGGCCAGGGCATGGACCTCGGCCATTCCTGGTCTCAGGCTGAAGGGCAGTTGCAGATGGAGCACGTTCGAGGGGGAGGCCATGGTGTCCACCTGACCCTCGAGTACCGCATCCAGGAGGCTGACCGGCAGCAGGCCCCGGCTGATGCCCACCCGCAGTAGTTCGACGTTCAAAGCATGGGAGAGGTTGCGCAGGCGCCGCAACAGGGCCTGCTCGATGCCATCGAGCCAACGCAGCAGGGTGGTCGGATCCCGGGGCAACTGGCCGTCGCGCCAGGGGGAATCGGCGGCCTGGTCGGGGGGGGGCACTGCCTGGCGGCCCCGATCCCTGGAGTCATCCATGGCTTCGCGCACGATCTTCAGGATCTCTGCGGCATCCGGTCCCTGGGCCTGGCGTTGTTGCAGGCTGTACGCCGCCAGCTCCATGACCTCCGGATCCATGAGCTCCGGAGCAGTGGCCTCGAGATCGGTGCTGTCGAGATCGGTGGCATCGAGATCGGTGGCACCGAGATTGGTTGCATCGAGATCCGTGGCACCGGAATCCGTGGTGTCTAGATCAAGAGAGTCCAGAGCCATGGCATCGGCATCAATGGCATCAGAACCAGTGGCGTCCAGATCAGTGGTGTCCAGATCTGCGGCATCGAGATCAGCAGCGTCGGGATCGCAGGCTTCAGGGTCCAGAGCCGACGGCCCCGGGGGGAGGCCAGCAGCGCAGACCTCTTCGTCGTCAGCGCCGGAATCGCGACGGGTTCCGGCTTCGTGGCTGCCGGCAGCCGCCTCGCCGTGAGGCCGCTGCTCCTGGAACTCAGCTGGTTTGGGCGAGTCCTGTCTGGCCCGTTCAGGTGCCGGCGGGGCCATGGCCCGCCAGCGACCGACAGGGCCGCTGAGCGGCAGCGAAAAATCCAGCCGAATCGAACCGGCGGGCAAGGGGCTGTCGGCGGCACTCAAATCCGGATCTTCAGACATATCGACCGCAGGCCGATGCTGGGCACCCGGTGCATCCTCGTCGTCGTCCGGGTCAAGGGCTGCAGCACCGGAGCTCAACTGCTCCAACAGCTCGCGTTGCTGGCGGCGCTGGCGATGCTGAGCTTCGCGATCGATCTGATCCGCCAGAGCCGTCAGTTGCTCAACGGTGAGCAAGCTCGAACATCGCTGCACCAGCGCCAGAATCCGACCATGGAGCGCCTGGCGCTCCTGGTCGGGTAAGGCCGCATAGCGCTGAGGATGCACCTGGGTGGCCAGATGAAAGCAGGCCTGTTCCACCCGCGCCGGCAACACCTGTCGGAGCACCTGCAGGTACAGGGCCAGATGGCGGTAGAGCGTGGGATTGGAGGCCGCCAGCGCCGCGGCCATAGCCTCGATCGGATCGGGAGAAGCGCCGCGGTCCGAGGGAGAGGTCACCGGATGGGAAGCAGAACCGGTGCTCAGGCTGGTTGGGTCATCGCTGCCACTTCAGCCGCGAAATCAGACTTCTGCACTTCAATCCCCTCACCGAGGGTGTAACGGGTGAAGCGCCGGACCTGGATGTTTTCACCGGTCTTACCGGCAGCCTGCTTGACCATCTCGCCCACCGTGATGGTGTTATCGCGGATGAAGGCCTGCTCCAACAGGGCCAATTCCTTAAGCCGTTTGCCGATGCGCCCCTCAACAATCTTCACTTTCATCGCCTCGGGTTTGCCGGCGAGGTCGTCGCGGCCCATCTCGATCGCCTTTTCCCGATCGGCTACCTCCGCAGGAATTTCGTCAGTGCTGACATATTCGACATTGGGGCAGGCAGCAATCTGCATGGCCACGTTGCGAATCAGTTCCTGAAACAGTTCACCGCGGGCGACGAAGTCGGTTTCGCAGTTCACTTCCACCAACACGCCCACCCGGGCACCGGTGTGGATGTAACTGGTGACGGCACCTTCGGCAGCCGTGCGTCCCGATTTCTTCTCGGCGGTGGCGATGCCCTTCTGGCGCAGCCATTCGGAGGCTTTGGTCATGTCGCCAGCGGCCTCGGTGAGGGCCTTTTTGCAATCCATCATGCCGGCGCCGGTTTTGTCGCGCAGATCTTTGACGAGCTTGGCGGTGATCTCAGCCATGGGTCGAAAAAAGGAAGAACGGGGATATCCGGTGGGTGGATGGGGATCGGGAGGAACTCAGCGATCCATCAGTGATGACCAGTCTGCCGCGATCGTCTGGACTAGGCCTGGGGTGCGGTCAGGGTGCTGGGTCAGGAGTGATGCCGCTGCGATGGCCGGCAACGGTGTGGACGGCCATCGCAAGATCAGCATTTATGAGGGGGAACCGCGATCAGCAGATCGGGGGAGTCCGGCACACCTGGCGGGAGCCGGACCTTGGAATGGCGCAGCCGCTCCAAGGCCCTGCTGCCCCCTGGTCGACTCAGCCTTCGTCGTCACTGCCGCGATCCTGGGCGCCATGACGGCCCTCATTGATCGCATCGGCGAGGCGTCCAAGCACCAGCTGCACGGAGCGCACGGCGTCGTCGTTGCAGGGGATGGGCACATCGCAGAGATCGGGATCGCAGTTGGTGTCGAGCATGGACACCAATGGGATATCGAGTTTGCGGGCCTCCAGCACGGCGTTGGTTTCACGGCGTTGATCCACCAGGATCACCACATCAGGCAGGCGACGCATGTTCTTCAGACCGCCGAGGTACTTCTGCAACCGGTCGAGTTCGCGGCGCAGCACAGCTGCTTCTTTTTTGGGCCGCATGGCAATGGCGCCGGAAGACTCCATGCGCTCCAGATCCTTGAGGCGATCAATGCGGGCCCGCATCGTCGTCCAGTTGGTGAGCATGCCGCCCAGCCAACGCTGGTTCACATAGGAAGCACCGCAGCGGGTGGCCTCGATCGCAATTACTTCAGAAGCTTGCTTCTTGGTGCCAACAAACAGGAAGCGCTTGCCACTGCGGGCGGCACTGCGGGTCCATTTATAGGCATTGTTCATGCAGACGGCCGTCTGCACAAGATCGATGATGTGAACCCCATTGCGTGCGCAATAGATGTAGCGCGACATCTTGGGATTCCAGCGCCGGGTCTGGTGCCCAAAGTGGGCGCCAGCTTCCATCATCTCGGCGAGCGTGACAACAGCCATGGTGGTGTGGGTTTCGGGTTTGCCTCCACCTGCCAGGGACCCGTTGGTCTGCGCTCGGGCCAAAAGGCTCAGGAACAGGGTTGAATCGGTGAAAAACCGAAACGGGTCACCCGAAACACGCAGGTGTGCGGTGTGTAGGGGACTCCTTAACTTACCAAACAGGGGGCTGGACCCTGTCCGCAGCAGCCGCGCGGGCCTCGGCATAGAGGGCGCGAACACCCAGCCGGTTCAGGGGCAAGCGCAGCAGCTCCATCGCCAGGGCCGACTGCCCGCTGCGGATCAGCCAGGCCAGCACCGGGCGCAGGCTGCGTTCGTTCAGCAGGCCGCCCAGGGTGAGCAGCTCCCACAGCAGCCGATGCAGCCAGGTGTATTGGATGATGAAGCGCACCCGCCGGGTCGGGTGCTTGCGGTAAAAAACCAACCCCATCTTGGCCCGCTCCCGTTCCACCCGGATCAGATCGGGGATCTGCTCCAGCCTGAGGGCCGGATGCCAGTGGTAGCCCACCGCTTCCGGGCAGCGCACCAGCTTCACATCCATCTGCCTGAGGCGTTCGCCCAGCTCCAGATCTTCCCAGCCATAAAGGCGGAATCTGGTGTCGAACAGGCCCGCTCGCTCCAGCAGCTGCCGATCGATCGCCACATTGCCGGTAGCGAAATAGGCCCAGGACAGATCGGTGGGCTTATGGGGCTCGCCGGTGGGATTGTCGAAATCGGCGGTGTTGATCACGGCGCCGTAGGTGAAGCAGAGCCGGTTGCCCCGCTGCTGCCAATAGCGCTCCAGTGCCCGGGCATGGCAGAGCAGGAAGCTGGGGGTGACCACCAGATCACTGTCGATGAACACGATCACATCCCCGTGAGCGTGTTCTACCCCACGATTGCGGCCCGCTGCCGGACCGCCATGGTCCTGGCGGATCAGCCGCACATGGGGGAAAGCGGTGGCATGGGCGTCAAGCCAGTGCACCGTGTCATCGGTGGAGCCGTCGTCCACCAGCACCACCTCGTAGCGCTCGATCGGGGCCTCCAGCTGCTGAAGCTCCAGAGCCTGCAGGCATTGGCGCAGGATCGGCAGCCGGTTGTAGGTGGGGATGACGACGCTGAGAAACATGGACGCTGCCGATACGTTTGAACGACAAAAAAGGGGACCCACTGGATCCCCCTGATGGGCCTGAGCAAGGGTTCAGGCCTGGTAAGCAAGGCTCAGTCGGCGGCGCCGCCGTTGTTGGCCGTGCCGGTGACGCCGTTGCCAGCACCTTCACCGCGACCGTCGTTGCGGAGCTTGCGCTTCTTGAACTTGCGGGCGTAGGCGCGATTGCGCTCTTGCTTTTCCTTCTTGAGATTCCTGCGCTTGGACATGCGGTGAGGCGTTCCGGGGAAGATCGATGTCTCACCTTAACCCTCGGCAGACTCCCTACCGGTGTCGGCAAGCCGATGGGCGCCCCAGAGGCGCTCGCCATCGCCGCCATCGATCAACTGGCCATCCTCCATGCGCACCACCCGATCAGCGATATCGAGGATGCGGGGGTCGTGGGTCACCATCAGCACGGCGCAATCCTGGTTGCGGGCCAACCCCTTGAGCAGATCCACCACCTCACGGCCGGTGCGGCTGTCCAGGGCGGCGGTGGGTTCATCGGCCAGCAGCAGCCGGGGCTGGGCCGCCAGGGCGCGGGCGATCGCCACCCGCTGCTTCTGGCCGCCGGAGAGGTCGTGGGGCAGCTTGCCGAGATGGTCCTCCAGGCCCACCGCCCGCAACCATTCGCGCGCCAGATCGCGGCGGGCCCGATAGCCCAGATCCGGCAGCAGGTCCGCACCCATCTGCACGTTCTGTTCGGCACTCAGGCAACGCAGCAGATTGTGACCCTGGAAAATCATGCCGATCGAGCGGCGCAACTGCTGGCGCTGGCCGCGTGTGGAGCCCTTGAGTTCGAGGCCGAACACCCGCACCGAGCCCTCCATCACCTGGCGCAGGGCCCCCACCAAGGTGAGCAGGGTGGTTTTGCCACAACCGGAGGGGCCGGTGAGCAACACCACTTCACCGGGGTTGATCGTGAGATCAACGCCCTGAATCACCTGGCGCCGGTTGGAGCCGCTGCCATACCAGTGGTTGAGCCCGCGCAGCTGCACAGAGGGCTCCGGGGCTACGGGGCGAGGAGTGGTGGCGAGCAGGCTGGAGAGCATGGCGTTAAAAGATCTCGGCTGGATCGGCATCGGCCAGCTTGCGCATGGCCATGGCCGCCGATCCCATGCACATCGCCAGGATCAACACGAACACCAGCAACGAACGCTCGTTATTCATATACACAGGCAATTTGGTTCCATGGCGCACCAAGGCGTACAGACCCTGGCCGGCAACCCAGGCCGGTAGATACCCGAGCACGGCCAGCAGCAGCCCCTCACGGGCGACGACACCGAGCAGGTTGATCAGGCGGTAGCCCATGGCCATCAAGGTGGCGTACTCGGGCAGGTGGTCGCTCACGTCGGAGTAGAGGATCTGGTAGACGATCACGCAGCCGACGATGAAGCCCATCGCCGCTCCCAGGGTGAAAATGAAGCCGATGGCCGTGCTGCTGCGCCAGTAGTTCTTCTCGAACTCTTCAAAGCCCTGCTTGGTGTAGACGCTCACGTCGTCCGGCAGCATCCGCCGCAGGCGCTCGGCCACCTGCAGCGGGTCGGAGCCGTTCCGCAGCCGGATCAGGCCCAGCTCGATACTGCCGGGGGGCGTGTTGGGCATCAGCCGCAGGAAGGTTTCACGGCTGGTGAGCATGTTGCCGTCGGCGCCGAAGGAGGGGCCCAGGGCCACCAGCCCCGCCACCCGCACCCGCTTGCCAGCCACCTCCGTTTCCACCGTGCGGCCCTGGCGGAACCAGCTGGCAATTGGCCCGAATTCCGGGCGGGAACGCTCATCAAACAGCACGCGCCCCTGCTGATTGAGCACGTGCGCCTTGGCCGCCAGGCTGGGATCGCTGAACAGCGGATCACCCGGTTCAAAGCCAATCGTCAGGATCGAACGGGTGCGGCGGGTCTCGGGATTGCGCCAGAGCATCAGGTTCCAGTGCACCGGTGTGGTGCCCCGCACCGCCGGATCGGCCAGCACCTGCACCAGGCGGCGGCGCGGGAAGCCGGCCATGCCGATTGAGCTCATCGTGCGCGGACTCATCAACACCAGGTCGGCGTCGAACAGCTTGTGCACCGTGACGCTGGCGTCGAAGAGGCCGTCCCGGAAGCCCAGCTGCATGAACATCAGAATGCCGGCGAAGGCAATGCCCGCCAGCGCCACCGCCAGCCGGGCCGGTTGGCGGGTGAGCAGCAACCAGGCCAGGGGGATGCGGCGTCGCTGCCAGAAGCCGCTCATCGGATCGAAACGCTCATGGCTGGAAACGGGCGATCACCTTGAGGCCGGTCAGTGCTTCCACCTTCTGGGCATCCCTGGGCTCGAGCCGCACCCGCACTTCCACCACCCGGGCATCGGCATCGCCGGTGGGATCGGTGGAGAGCAGATCCCGTTGGCGCACCTGGGGGCTGATGCGGTTCACCACGCCGCTGAGACTGCCGCTGAAGCCGCCGTTCTCACTGGTGAAGCTGGCCCGCTGACCGATCCGGACCCGATTGATGTCGCTTTCGTACACCTCCACCAGGGCCTCCATTTGGTCGCTGGCGCCGATCTCGAGGATCCCCTTGTCCCCCGGGCGCTCGCCCACCCGGCTGTGGATGCGCAGCACGGTGCCGTTGATCGGCGCCTTCAGCTCGGTATTGACCAGATCGGTGTCGACCCGCACCAGTTGGGCCCTGGCTTCCTGCAGCTGTCCCTCCAGCAGGAGATGGGTCTGCTCCCGGCGATCCAGTTCATCGACCGCCACCGCACCGGCAGCCGTGAGCCGGCGGTAGCGAGCGATTTCGCGGCTGTTCAGGGCCAGCCGCCGCTCCAGGTTTCTGATCCTGACCCGCAACAACGTGTGCTCTGCCCTCTGGGCGGGGCCGTTATCGAAGCGGGCGAGCACCGTGCCTGCAGCCACCTGCTGCCCCTCCTCCACCAACAGCTCCTGGAGACGGGGACTGCCGCCGATGCCGATGATCGGAGCCGCCAGCAAACGGATGTCGCCGGCGGGTTCCAGCCGTCCCAGGGCCGCCACGGGCTCCTGGGTCGGCGGGCGTTGCACGGTTGGGGCCGTGGCCGTCTTGGCCTGGGGCCACAGGCGATCGCGGTTGAGCAGCAGCAGGGTACCGGCGCCAGCCACAGCCACCAGGGCGATCAGCAGAGGGCGGGAGGGTCGTCGAACAGCAGCGCTTCGATGTAGCGATCCGCCCAGACCGGGTTGAAGGCCTTCTCCAGGACCCTGCGGGTCTTGTCGTTCTGTTTCTGCTGTCTGCAATAGCTGAGCTGACCGTGCCAGCGCTGAACCGTAGCGGGATCATCGATCGCCTGAGGTTGGCCAGCCGCCACCGCCGCCCCCAGCACCGTCAGCAACCTGACCACCGCCTCGATGAACAGTTGCTCCTCCTCGGCGTTGGCTGGCCGCACAAACAGCACATGGGGCGAGAAGATCGAGCCCCAGGCCGGCAGCTCCCGCGGCTGGCAGAACAGGGGTCGTTCCTGCTGGCTCAGGGCCGTGTCGATGGCCTGGGGCAGGCTGGGCGTCACGGGTGAGAGATCAGCGATCGCCGCCGACACTCCCGCCGGCCCGGCGACGATGTCGGCACCGAAGATCGGCAAGTCGTAGCGGGGATCTGGGAAAAACACACAGTGCAGGATCTGCAAGCCGCGGCCGAGGCGAGCGGTTTCCAGGTGGAGCTTGCGCAGGCCGCGGCACTGATGCACCTCGTTGCGGATGAACAACTCCTCACCGTCGAGACTGCCACTGATCGCTTCGAGATCGGCGTCTATCGCCAGGGGCGCCAGTTCGGGAAGAGCTTGCCGGCACTGGCGGATGCGCTCCGCCAGGGCGTCCACCAAGGGGTGCACCCCACCGAAGCGGGAGGGACTCGCGGGAGTTGAAAGCGTCATCGCGGCCCTGCAGCCAGCAGAATGGCGATCCTGCCATGCATCTGTGAGCCTTCCTGAAGCTTGTTGCGGGCCGTTGCTGCCTGGTCTGGGTGAACCCGAACGTCAACGGCTCGCCAATGGTGCCGAACTCGTATGCCTTGCCCTCGACGACTCACCACTGGTGTGTCTGGATTTTTGGTGCCGGGCCGGCAGCGCCTGGGAGCGCCCGGGGGAGAGCGGCCTGGCCCACTTCCTTGAGCACATGGTGTTCAAGGGCAGCCAGAGTCTGGCCGCCGGTGAGTTCGATCGCCGGGTGGAGGCCCTTGGCGGCAATAGCAATGCCGCCACCGGCTTCGACGACGTTCATTACCACGTGCTGATCCCACCTGAGGCGGCCCCGGAGGCCCTCGATCTGTTGCTGGATCTGGTGCTCCACCCGCGGCTGGAGCCAGAAGCATTCGCCATGGAGCGCCAGGTGGTGCTCGAAGAGCTGGCCCAGAGCGAGGATCAACCGGAGGAGGTGGCGCTGCAGCGCTTGCTGGCCCAGGCCTGTCCTGGCCATCCCTATGGCGAGCCGATCCTCGGCCAGCGCCAGGCGCTGCTGGCCCATGATCCGGCCGCCATGGCCGCCTTCCATCAGCGGCTCTATGGCGGTGGTCGCTGCGTGCTGGCCCTCAGTGGCGCCGTTGCCGATGGCCAGCTGGCCCGTCGGATCGCCACCGGGGCCCTGGCGGATCTGGCCCCGGTGGCGGCGGCCCCAGCACCGGTGCCGTTGCGTTTGATCCAGGGGGAAGAACGCCTGGTGCTGCCGCGGCTGGAGGCGGCCCGGCTGCTGATGGCCTGGTGGCAACCGGCCGCCGACGATCTGGAGGGGGTGCTGGGCGCTGATCTGGCCACCACCGTGCTGGCCGAGGGGCGCCGCAGCCGTCTGGTGGAACGGCTGCGGGAGCAACTCCGCATCGTCGAAAGCATCGACGTTGATCTGCATGCGATGGAATCCGGCAGCCTGGCCCTGCTGGAGGCGGTCTGTGAACCGGAGGAGCTGCCGGAGGTCCGCCTTGCCATCAGCCAGGTCTGGAGCGAACTGATGGCCGAGGAGATCGGCGCTGCGGAGTGGCAGCGAGCCCAGCGATTGGTGGCCAACGCCTATCGTTTTGGCCTGGAGTCGGCTGGCAGTGTGGCCGGCCTGATCGGCAACAGTTCGCTCTGGGGCCGGCGCCAATCCCTGCAGCACCATCTGGAGCTGCTGCAGCTCTGGTCACCGCAGCGGCTGCGGGAGCAGGCGCTGGCACGGCTTGATCCAGCCCAGGCCTACATCCTCGAGGCGGTGCCGGCATGACCCCAACCCAACGCTCCCCGCTGGCGGAGTCCCTGAGCCTGGCCGGGGGGCTACCTGTGCGCCTGCTGCGGCGCCAGGGGCCTGCCATTCTTTCGGCCCGGCTGGCGATCCGCGGCGGCAGCAGCAGCGATCCCGAGGGCGGCCGCGGGGCCCATCAGTTGCTTGCCGGCCTGATGACCCGCGGCTGCGGCGATCTCGATGCCGAGGCCCTGGCCGATCTGGTGGAAGGGGCCGGGGCCGGCCTGCGGGCTGAGGCCCTGGAGGATGCCCTGGTGATCGGGCTCAAGTGCGCCGCCGCCGATGCCGCCAGCCTGCTGCCCCTGCTGCTGGCCATGGTGCGCCAACCGCAACTGAGCCCGGACCAGCTGGATCTGGAGCGCCAGCTGAACCTGCAGACCCTGCAACGCCAGCGGGAAGACCCCTTCCAGCTCGCCCACGACCAGTTGCGCCACAGCCTTTATGGCGCCGGTCCCTATGGCCACGATCCCCTGGGCGTGGAGCCAGACCTGGAATCCCTCTCAGCAGACGATCTGCAGCCGTTGGTGGCCAACCTGGGCCGTAGTGGGGCCGTGCTGGTGCTCAGCGGCGAGATCCCCGACGATCTGTCCGAATTGCTGGAAGCGGGCCTGGGGGGGGAACCCTGGCCCACCGTTCTGCAAAGCGCGGCGGCCTGGTCGACCCGGCCCGGTGCAGCCCCCGCGACGCGACTGGCGCAGCAGGAGCAGGACACCGAGCAACTGGTGCTGATGCTGGGCAGCGCCACGCTGCCCCTGGGCCATCCCGATGCGGTGGCCCTGCGCCTGCTCCAGGCCCATCTGGGCCTGGGCATGTCCTCGCGTCTGTTCGTGACGATGCGGGAGGAGCGCGGCCTTGCCTACGACGTCGGTGTGCACCTACCGGCTCGCTGCGGCGCGGCGCCCTTCGTGATGCACCTCTCCACCTCAGCCGATCGGGCCGAGGAAGCCACCGATTGTCTGCTGCAGGAATGGCAGCGGGTGCGGCAGCAACCGCTGGATCCAACCGAGCTGGCCCTGGCCCTGGCCAAGTATCGCGGCCAGGATGCGATGGGCCGGCAGACCTGCTCCCAGCTGGCCGAACGCCTGGCCCTGGTGCTCAGCCATGGTCTGCCGAGCAACCATGTGGAGCGCTGCCTGGAGCAGGCGTTGCAGCTGTCCGCCGAGGCGATCCGCCAGGCCGCCGACACCTGGCTCGGCCAGCCAGCTCTGAGCTTGGTCGGTCCGGCCCCAGCTCTGGCTGCCGCCACCAGGGCCTGGCATGGTCATGCGCTCAGCGGCCTGGGCTGAACTCCGTTCCTTCACGGCGCAGATCCCGGGCTGCGATTAAAAAAGTGCCGCGGCGAAAACGCACCGCCAGCTGGTTCAGGGCGCGGATCTCCACCACCTGGCCCTGTTCGCCAACATCGACCACATCGGGGGGACGCAGCATCGGCATCGGATCGGCGCTCTTGAGATAGGAGAGCTGACCCTCCAGGCACACCCGCTCGCCGATCTGGAACGCTGCTGGAGCTGGGGCTGGCGCCACCGATGCAGTTGCTGATGCCGCTGCCGCCGAATCTGCCGCGCCTGAAGTCTCTGGGACGGCAGAGGGATCCGGGCCTGCGGCGGCCGCCGCCGTCACTGCGGGATCCCCAGACACCAGCCGGGCGGGATCGCTGCTGTTGCTGCTCACACCGACGCCGGTCAAAATCGATTCCCCCTTCTCAGTTGAACCTAGCTGCAGCAGGATGGGCGCGCGCCTGAGATCAATTCGTTGCGAGCTTTAGCCACCTGGAGCGGCGCCATCGCCGGTTTGCTGCTGATTGTGGTGGGAGGCCTGGTGCCGACGGCCTTCCCCTTCCACGATGCTGCGGGCTGGAGCCTCAGGCCTCTGGGCATCACCCTCCAGGTGCCGGCCTTGCTGCTCACGGCTCTGGTGGCAGGTCCCCGCAGCGCCCTGTTGGCAGCGGTTGCCTATCTGAGCGTGGGCCTGTTCCAGCTGCCGGTCTTCCATGAAGGCGGCGGTGTCGGCTACCTGCTGGATCCCGGTGCTGGCTATCTGGCCGGCTTCGTGCCGGCGGCCTGGGTGAGCGGCCGCCTGGCACGCCAGCCCGACATGGGTGATCCACTCAGCCTCGCCGTGGTGGCGGGCCTCGGGCTGCTCGTGATCCAGCTCTGCGGACTCACCAATCTGGTGATCGGCGCCGCCATGGGACGCTGGGGCAGTGGCGTGCTGCCACTGGTGATCGGCTACAGCCTCGCCCTGCTGCCGCAGTTGCTGCTCTGCTGTGCCGTGTCGGTGCTCGCCTGGCTGCTGCGGCGCATCCTGCTGATCGAATCATGAGACAGCACCCCAGCGGGCGCTCAAGCCTGGCTCGGCGGCTCTGGCCCTGGCTAGTGGCCGGGGCCGTAGTGCTGCTGGACCAGCTCAGCAAGGCCTGGGCGCTCCAGCAGCTGGCTCCAGGCCAGACGCTGCCCTGGTTGCCGGGGCTGCTGCAGCTGCAGCGGGTGGGCAATACGGGCGCTGCCTTCAGCCTGCTGAGCGGCAACAGTGCCGGGCTCGGCCTGATCAGCGCTCTGGTGACGCTGCTGGTCGGGGCCTGGTTGCTGCTGCGGCCGCCGCCGCGGCGCTGGTTGGCCCTGGCTGTGGCCTTCCTGCTGGCTGGTGCCCTGGGCAATGGTCTCGATCGCTGGCGGCTCGGTTTCGTGGTGGATTTCCTCGAGTTCGTACCGATCCACTTCCCGATCTTCAACGTCGCTGATGTGGCGATCAACGCGGCGCTGGTCTGCTTCGCCATCGACTGGTTGCGCAGCGGCAGACACCTCGATGACTGAAGCCCTGCTGGAGATCCAGCTCCCCGGGGAGCCCACACGCCGCCAGCCCCTGCTGGGAGGCTGCTATCGGCTGGGCCGCGATCGCAACGCCGAAATCGTCGTCGCCCATGCCGCCGTCAGCCGCCACCATGCGCTGCTGGAGCAATGCAGCGGCCATTGGCTACTGCGCGATCAGGCGTCCACCAATGGCCTCTGGTGGCACGGCACCCGGATCCAGGAGCTGCTGCTGCGCGATGGCGACAGGGTGCGCTTCGGCCCCAGCCATCTGCCCGACCTGCCCGAGATCAGCTTCATCAGCCAGCCCCGGCCCCGGCTGGCGGCGGTTGTGCAAGGGGGTGCCCTGGCGCTGGCTGGGGCGGCTGGCGGTGGCCTGCTGCTGCTGCTGCTCTCCCTGCTGCAGATCCCGATCCGCGGCAGCCTCGCCACCGTGCATGGCCCCCTGGTGCTCTACGACCGCAACAGCCGGCCGATCGCCTCGGTGAATGACCAGCGGCACCACGAGCTCGGGCAACTGAGCCAGTACCCCAAGGTGTTGACGGAGGCACTGCTGGCCAGTGAAGACACCCGTTTCTGGTGGCATCCAGGGGTGGATCCCATCGGCACCGGCCGTGCCCTGCTGGCGAACCTGGTGGGCGGTCGGGTGCTGGAGGGGGGCAGCACCCTCACCCAGCAGCTGGCCCGCAGCCTCTATCCCGAACAGGTGGGCCAGGGGGAAACCCTGGCGCGCAAATGGCGTGAGTTGCTGGTGGCTTTGCAGCTGGAGGCGCGCTACAGCAAACAGGAGCTGCTGCTGAATTATCTGAATCGGGTGTTCCTCGGCAGCGGCTGGGGCTTCGAGGACGCCTCCCGCCAGCTGTTCGGCAAACCCGCCGCCAGGCTGGAGCTCGCCGAAGCGGCCCTGTTGGTCGGCCTGCTGCCGTCCCCCAACGGTTACGACCCCTGCTTCGATCCCCAGGCGGCCCTGGCGGCGCGCAACCAGGTGCTGGCCAAGATGGCCGATACCGGTCGGATCAGCACCGATCTGGCCCGTTCCGCCCGGCGCCAGCCGATCCAGCTGGCCCCCCAGGCCTGCCGCTCCCAGGAGCGCCGGGCGGCGCCCTTTTACACCGACCAGGTGCGGCGTGATCTTGACAAGCTCGTGGGGGCGGACGTGGCCGCCGAAGGCAATTTCCTGATCGAGACCCACCTCGATCCCTCCCTGCAGGAGCTGGTGGAGCGCTTGCTGCGCCAGCAGATCGATGCCTCCCGCTCGCTGGGGGTGAGCCAGGGGGCCGTGGTGGTGCTCGACAGCCGCAACGGCGGCATCCTGGCCATTGCCGGCGGCCGCGACTACCGCCAGAGCCAGTTCAACCGGGCCACGATGGCGTTGCGGCAACCGGGCAGCACCTTCAAGCTGGTGCCCTATCTGCTGGCCCTGGAACGGGGCAGCAAGCCCAGTGACCGGGTGGACTGCGGCCCATTGGAATGGCGCGGACAGCGGTTCAGCAGTGGTTGTGGCGGCCAGCTCAGCCTGCGCCAGGCTCTGGCGATCAGCAGCAACACCGCCGCCCTGAGGCTGGCCCGCCGGGTGGGCCTGGAGGCTGTGGTGCGGAAGGCCCGGGACCTGGGCATCAGCTCGCCGCTCAACCCGGTGCCGGGCCTGGCCCTGGGCCAGAGCGAGGTGACCCTGCTGGAACTCACCGGCGCCTATGGCGCCATCGCCGAGGACGGCGTCTGGCATGCCCCCAGCACGATCCGCCAGCTCACCGATGCCGAGACCTGTGCCCCCTCGCTCAAGGGCAACTGCCGCAACCCGAAGCCGCCAACCGCCAACCCACCCACCTCCCTGCGCAGCGCCAGCGCCGCCGGCCGGCGTGTAGCCAGCCCGGCCAACGCCAAGGCGATGCGCAGCCTGCTGCAGTCGGTGGTGAGCAGTGGCACGGGCACGGCGGCCTACGTGGGGGGCGGAGCCGGCGGCAAGACCGGCACCACCAATGACGGCCGCGATCTGTGGTTCATCGGCTTCCTGCCCCAGCGCCACTGGGTGATGGGCATCTGGCTCGGCAACGACAACAACGCCCCGACCCAAGCCAGCAGCGCCCTGGCCGCCTCCCTCTGGGCGGAGATCGTGCGCTCCTCCAGTCCGGCACCCTGATGCTGCCCCGTCGCCTCTGGCTCTGGATCGGCCTGGGCCTGCTGCTGTTGCTGCTGGCGGGCCTGGTGCTGCAGGCCGTCAACCAGCTGATCTGGCAGCTCAGCTACTGGTTGCCCGGCTGGTTGATCGGCCCCTTGCTGCTGCTGCTGCTGGGCGTGGTGCTGCTGGCCGTGATCCAGTTCGGCTGGCCCTGGTGGCAGGCCATGGCCCGGCGGGGGCCCGGCGGCCGACCAGCCCAGACGCCCCACCTGCCCTCCGGCAGCAAACGGGAGGCCGCCGAACGCAACCTGGCCTCGATTGATCGCACCCTGGAGCGCATCCGCGATGAGGTGGAGCGCCAGGCCCTGCAGCAGGAGCGTCAACGCATGCAGCAGGAGCTGGAACGGGGCGATCTGGTGATCACCCTGTTCGGCAGTGGCTCCACCGGCAAAACTTCCCTGATCCGCGCCCTGCTGCGGGAGCTGGTGGGCGAGGTGGGTGCGCCGATGGGCTCCACCACCGAATCGGCCCGCTATCGCCTGCGGCTGAAGCCATTGCCCCGGGCCGTGATCCTCGAAGACACCCCTGGCATCCTCGAAGCGGGCGGCGCCGGGCGGGAGCGCGAACGGCGGGCCCGCCATCTGGCGGTGCGGGCCGATCTGCTGCTGCTGGTGGTCGATGGCGATCTGCGCGCCACCGAAATGGAGGTGTTCAACGTGTTGGCCAGCCTCGGTAAACGCTTGCTGCTGGTGCTCAACAAATGCGATCTGCGCGGTGAACAGGAGGAACAACGGCTGCTGGCCCTGCTGCGCCAGCGCTGTTCCGGCCGTATTGCCGCCGCCGATGTGATTCCGGCCAGTGCCTCGCCCCAGAGCGTGCCGATGCCGGGCGGCAAGCCCCGCCAACCGCGGCCGGAGGTGGAGGCGTTGCTGCGGCGCCTGGCCGCCGTCCTGCAGGCCGATGGCGAGGAGTTGATCGCCGACAACCTGCTGTTGCAATGCCGCCAGCTGGGCGAGACCAGCCGGGCCCTGCTCGATCGCCAACGTCGCCAGGATGCGGAGTCGATCGTCGATCGCTACGTCTGGATCGGCGCCGGCGTGGTGGCGCTCACGCCCCTGCCAGGGGTGGACCTGCTGGGTGCCGCAGCGGTGAATGCCCAGATGGTGATGGAGATCGGCAAGGTGTATGGCGTCAGCCTCAGCCGCGATTCAGCCCAGGATCTGGCCCTCTCCGTGGGCCGCACCCTGGCCGGCCTCGGCCTGGTGAAGGGCGGCGTGGCCCTGATCAGCAGTGTGATCAGCCTCAGCCTGCCGGTTCTGCTGGTGAGCCGGGCGATTCAGGCGGTGAGTGCCGCCTGGCTTACCCGGGTGGCCGGACGCAGCTTCATCGTCTTCTTCCAGCAGGACCAGGACTGGGGCGATGGCGGACTGCAGTCGGTGCTGCAACGCGAATACGACCTCAATCGCCGCGAGGATGTGCTGCGGACCTTCCTCAAGACCGCTGTCAACCGGGTGGTGGAGCCGCTGCAACACCGCCAGGTGCGCTTGCCACCCCGTCCACCAGAACGAAGCCAAGCGCCTCAGGCGGAGGGGGGCGCAGCGGACCGCGACTATCGAGAACCGTGATCAAGAGCAGGTAGAGCACCCCGATCAGAATCGAAATCGCCCCGGTGACGATCGCAACCCAGCGGGAGCTGCCCTTCGCCTTGGCTGCCGCCTGCGCCTGTCTGACGGGCGCTTCAGCGATCTTGTCCTTCGGTTCAGCCATCGATCAGATCCTCCTCGGCAAAACGACCTGCTCAGCAGCGCCATCCGGCAGGTTGGCCTGCACAACCTGAGCCAGACGCTCCAGATGGCTGGCTTGGGTGTGGGGATTGCCCAACACCGCCTTGAGGTGATGGTGGCCGTGATACCAAGGTCTGGAGAGCATCAGCTGCTGCGCCAGCAGGGCCTGGCGGGTGTGGCTGGACCAGGCGGCCGCAGCCTCGCCATCGAGGCCCCGCGGCCGGAAGGCCAGCAGATGCAGGGGTCCGCCCAGCAGCTGCAGACGTGGTTCGGCCGCCAGCAGGTTTTCCAGCTGCTGCCGCCGCTGAATCGCCCCGTCCACCAGGGCCGTGATGCCGTTCAACCCCAACTGGCGTAAACCGAGCCAGAGCTTGAGGATTTCAGCCGGCCGGCTGCCTTGCAGGCCGGATTCGCCGCCATGGCTGGCACCCCAGCTGGGTTCCATGTAGGGCAGCCCGGTGGCGAAGGCCGCCTGCAACTGGGCCGGCTCCGCCAGCAGCAGCAGGGAGGAGGTCTTGGTGATGCCGAGCAGCTTCTGGGGATTGACGGTGATCGAATCGGCGAGCTCTAGCCCCACCAGGTGTTGGCGTTGCGAGGGAGCCAGGGCAAAGACGGCCCCAATCGCCCCATCGACATGCAACCAATGGCCATGGCGGCGGCACTGGGCGGCAATGGCGTCCAGGGGATCGATGGCCCCACGAACCGTGGTGCCGGCCGTGGCCACCACCGCCAGCACCGGGATGCCTGCGGCAGCGAGCTGATCGAGCCGCTCCCCCAGGGCCGCGGCATCGAGTCGGCCCTGGCCATCCACCGGCAGGCGCTGCAAGGCGTTGGCCGGCAGTCCCATCACGGTCATCGCCTTGTCGAAGGAGACATGGGCATCGACGCTGCAGAGCACCACCGCATCCGGGCGGCAGCCGAGACCGCGGCTGCGGCGAGCGGTGACCAGGGCCATCAGGTTGCTGAGTGAACCGCCGCTGGCCGCCACCCCACCGGCCTGGTCGCCGAGGCCGAGGCGCTGGGCCAGCCAGGAGCAAAGGCTGCGCTCCAAGCGCGTGAGGCTGGGGGAGAGCTCTTCGGCCAGCAGATTGTTGTTCAGTCCGGCACAGATCAGATCGGCGGCGATCGAGGCCGCCAGGGGTGGGGGATCGAGATGGGCGAGGGCGCCGGGGTGGTTGGGGTTGAAGGCTCCCTCCATCACCAGCTGCAGATCGGCCAGCAACCGCTCCGCCGGCAGACCCTGCAGTTCCGGTTCCACGGCTGGCAACACGCTCAGGGCCGGCAGCGGCGATCCCGTTTCGGCCTGGCCGAGCCACTGGCAGAGCAGGCTCGAGGCTTGATGCAGAAAGCGTTCGAGCTGGGGATCGAGTCCGGTGGGAGCGGCAAAGCCCTGGAGCTCGGCAAAGCCGTTCAGCTCGGCGGCGTCCGCGAGAACGGGGGAGGGGGAAAGCCGTTGAACGGAGGGCGCGCTGGCCAACGGGGCTGGTCGGTGTCGGGGCATTCTGCCCCGTGCCAGGGCGCCCACGGCTACAAGGGAGGGATGGAGCAGCGTCAGCGGGATGAATTCTGGATGGAGCGCCTGCTGCGCCAGGCGGAGCGGGTGGGCCGGCAGGGGGAGATTCCGGTGGCGGCAGTGATCCTCGATCGCCATGGCCATGGCCTCGGCTGGGGCAGCAACCGCCGCCATCGCCAGCAGGATCCTCTCGGCCACGCCGAGCTGGTGGCCCTGCGTCAGGCGGCGGCCCTGCGCGGGGACTGGCGCTTCAACGACTGCAGCCTGCTGGTGACCCTCGAACCCTGCCCGATGTGTGCCGGCGCCCTGATCCAGGCGCGGGTGGGACGGGTGGTGTTCGCCGCCAGCGATGCCAAGCGCGGCGCCCTCGGCGGCTGCCTCAACCTGGCCGCCGACCCCAGCGCTCACCACCACATGACGATCGTGGCGGGCGTTCGGGGCCAGGCCGCCCAGCAGCAACTCAGCGACTGGTTTCGCCGCCGCCGCGCCCAGCGTTGAACCACCGATTGACTGGCCTCCCCAAGGGGCTGACCAACCTCAGCCGACGGACACCATCGCCGGAGCGCTGGCCTGGAATGCGGGCAGCTCCTCTTCCAGCAGCTTCAGCAGCCGATCGACATTCTCCGGGGTGCTGTTGTAGCCCATCAGGCCGATGCGCCACACCTTGCCGGCCAGAGCACCAAGGCCGCCGCCGACTTCGATGCCATGGGTATCCAACAGATGGCGGCTGAACGCCTTGCCATCCACCCCTTCGGGGATGCGCACGGTGGTGAGGGTGGGCAAACGCAGCTCAAGCGGCACATGCAGGGTGAGACCCAACCGCTCCAGACCGGCCCAGAGCCGTTCGGCATTGCGGCGGTGGCGGCTCCAGGCGTTGTCCAGACCTTCTTCAGCCAACAGACGCAGCGCTTCGCGCATGCCGAAGTTCATGTTCACCGGGGCGGTGTGGTGATACACCCTGTCGCTGCCCCAGTACTGGTTGAGCAGGGAGACGTCGAGATACCAATTGGGTACTTTGCCGCTGCGGGCAGCCAGCTTGGCTTCGGCTCGCGGACCCATGGTGAAGGGGCCGAGGCCGGGGGGGCAGCTGAGACCCTTCTGGCTGCAGCTGTAGGCCAGATCGACCTTCCACTCGTCCAGTAGCAGCGGCACGGCCCCCAGGGAGGTGACGGTGTCCAGCAACAGCAGGCAGTCGTGTTGGCGGCAGAGCGCGCCAATGCCCTCCATGGGCTGGCAGACGCCGGTGGAGGTTTCGGCATGGACCATCGCCAGAATCGCCGGCTTGTGGGCGATCAGGGCCTGCTCCAGCTCCGCAAGGTTGAAAGCCTCGCCCCAGGGGCGCTCGATCGTCACCACCTCGGCCCGGTAACGACCGGCCATGTCCACCAGGCGCAGGCCGAAATATCCCATCACCGCCACCAGCACCTTGTCGCCAGGTTCGATGGTGTTGGCCAGGGTGGCCTCCATGGCGGCGCTGCCGGTGCCGCTCATCGGAATCGTGAGCCGGTTGTCGGTCTGCCAGGCGTAGCGCAGCAGTTCCTGCACTTCCCCCATCAGCTCGATGTAGAGGGGATCGAGATGGCCGATGGGGGGCCGGGCGAGAGCCTCAAGCACCGTGGGATGGGCGTTGGAGGGGCCTGGACCGAGCAGCAGACGTTCGGGGGTGGCGATCGGATCCAGCTGGAGCCGATGGCTGGAATTGACAGGAGGCTGCGCGGAAAGAACCAAGACCGGAGCGGCGGCGGACGGGTGCGGTGAGATTAGGGAACGATGGACCCAAGCGCTGAAGCCAGTGGCTTTGCCAGTAGCAAGCAGGCCTTGGCAAGTAGTTCAGGGGCAAGCAAGCCAGCGGCTGGGGGCTGCCGTTGGCTTGTCGAACAGCGGTGGGTTCGGCGAGGTGTTCAGCGAGCGCGGATGTTGCTGCTGGCCAGCCCTCGCACCAGGTGCTCGAAGGGCACCCGCACCACGGCGGCAGCATCAGCCACACCGGCATCGGCCAGCATCTCGCTCACCACTTCAGCCAGCAGGGCGATGCCACGCACCGTCGGACCGGTGGGCACACCCAGACTCTTGTAGGTGTCATCAAGGCCGTTGAGCACCCGTTCGTCGAGGATCGTCAGATCGTCGGCGATCAAGGCGTAGCTGGCGTAGCGCAGGAAGTAGTCGAGGTCGCGCAGGCAGGCGGCCAGGCGCCGGGTGGTGTAAGCGTTGCCGCCGGGAAGGATCAGCTCGGGATCTTCCAACCACAGGCGCTGGGAAGCCTCACGCACGATCGTGGTGGCTTCACGGTTGATCAGCTCCACAGCCGCCAGGCGAATCCTGGACTGGGCGAAGTAACCATCGAGGCGATCGATGGCCGCCCGATCGAAGTAACGGCCCAGCTGGTCATAACGGCCGATCAGGCCACTGATGGCATCGCGCATGGTCGGATCAAATCGACGCACCTGGGGCGGAAGCTAGCACTTGCAAACCGCCACAATCCTTTGCCTGGAGTGGATCTGGGCAAGTTGACAGAAACGGTTACGCAGCCACCACAGCTCTGACGCGGCGCTGCCTTAGCCATGGCGCCGGGACGGCCACCCAGGCTGAACCGGCAATTCTGTTGCAACGGATACAAAATTGAAACGGTATCGCTCCGTACCTTCCAGCCTGCCGCCCCTCGGGAGCGGCCATCCCCAGCTTCTTTCCGTGCCATGGCCAAATCCGCCCAGGACGTTCTGCGTCAGATCAAGGACGAAGGCATCGAGCTGATCGACCTGAAGTTCGTCGATCTGCATGGCAAGTGGCAGCATCTCACCGTCTGTAACGACCTGATCGATGCAGCCGCCTTCAGCGAAGGCGTGGCCTTCGACGGCTCCTCGATCCGCGGCTGGAAGGCCATCAATGAATCAGACATGGCGATGGTGCCAGATCCGAACACCGCCTGGATCGATCCCTTCTACAGCCATAAAACTCTGAGCTTGATCTGCTCGATCCAGGAGCCGCGCAGCGGCAAGCCCTATGGCCGCTGCCCCCGGGCCCTGGCTCAGAAAGCGCTGGAATACCTGGGCTCCACCGGGCTGGCCGACACCGCTTATTTCGGTCCTGAACCTGAGTTCTTCATCTTCGATGACGTCCGCTACAAGAGCAGTAACGGCAGCAGCTTCTACAGCGTCGACTCAATTGAAGCCGCCTGGAACACCGATCGCCAGGAAGAAGGCGGCAACCTCGCCTACAAGATTCTGCTGAAGGAAGGCTATTTCCCAGTCGCGCCCAATGACACTCTGCAGGACATCCGCAGCGAGATGTTGCTTACCATGGCCTCCCTCGGTGTGCCGGTGGAGAAGCAGCACCATGAGGTGGCAACGGCCCAGCATGAGCTCGGCATCAAGTTCGCCGAACTCATTAATGCGGCTGACAACGTGATGATTTACAAATATGTGGTACGTAATATCGCTAAAAAATATGGAAAAACGGCCACCTTCATGCCCAAGCCGGTGTTTGCCGACAACGGCAGCGGCATGCACGTGCATCAGAGCCTCTGGAAAGCCGGTCAGCCCCTGTTCTTCGGCGAAGGCACCTACGCCAACCTGTCCCAGACCGCCCGCTGGTACATCGGCGGCCTGCTCAAGCATGCCCCCAGCTTCCTGGCCTTCACTAACCCCACCACCAACAGCTACAAGCGTCTGGTGCCGGGCTTCGAGGCACCGGTGAACCTGGTGTATTCCCAGGGAAATCGCTCCGCCGCCGTCCGGATCCCGCTCACCGGCCCCAATCCCAAGGCCAAGCGGCTCGAGTTCCGTTCCGGTGATGCCCTGGCCAATCCCTACATTGCCTTCTCGGCGATGTTGATGGCCGGCATCGACGGCATCAAGAATCAGATCGATCCGGGCGATGGCACGGATGTCGATCTGTTCGATCTGTCGGCTGAAGAGCTCGCCAGGATCGCCACGGTTCCCGCCTCCCTCAACGGCGCCCTCGAAGCGCTCGATGCAGACAAGGACTACCTGCTGGCCGGTGGCGTCTTCAGTGAAGACTTCATCAATAACTGGATCGCCCTCAAGTACGAGGAAGTGCAGCAGCTGCGCCAGCGCCCCCACCCCCATGAGTTCGTGATGTACTACGACGCCTGAGGCCAGGGGCGTTCCGTTGACTCTGAGCAGCGCCTCATCGCTGGCCCCGGCTGACACCGGGGCTTTTTGCTGGCCTGCCGGCTAGGGCTGCCCTCGGTTCGCGGTTGAACCTGTTGAAATGGGGCATCTGTTCCCCGCCCCGCTTCCGTGCCCGAAACGCTCACCAAGCTGGCTTACCAGACGATGCAGCAGGGCAAGAGCCTGATGGGCCTGGCCCATAAGGAGGCCAGCAGCCGCTTGATGGGATTGCTGGCACCGGAGGGCAAACCGAAAACCGAACCGCTGCCGGCTGAGCTGCTTGATCGTCTGCGTCAGGCCATGGAGCAGCTCACCGAACGGGACTGGCAGGAGGCGCAGCAGGGCCTCTATCCCACTTCGCTGCTGTTCGATGCCCCCTGGCTCGATTGGGCGGCGCGCTATCCGCTGCTGTGGCTCGATCTGCCGCTCACCTGGCGGCGGCGGCAGGAGCGCAAGGTGCGCGATCTGCCCAGCGATGTGAACCACGAGGCCTACCCGGACTACTACCTCCAGAACTTTCACCACCAGACCGACGGCTACCTCAGCGACCACTCCGCCGCGCTCTATGACCTGGGGGTGGAGATTCTCTTCAACGGCACCGCTGACCCGATGCGACGCCGTATTTTGCGCCCCCTGCGGCGCGGTCTTGAGGCCTTTGCCCATCGTCCAACCAGCTCGCTGCGGGTGCTGGATGTGGCCACCGGCACCGGCCGCACCCTGCGCCAACTGCGCGGCGCGCTGCCCCAGGCCCAGCTGGTAGGGCTGGATCTTTCCAGTGCCTATCTGCGTCAGGCCAACCGCTGGCTGTCCCAGCTCAATGGCGAGCTACCCCAACTGGTGCAGGGCAATGGGGAGGCCATGCCCTTCGCCGATGGCTGCTTCCAGGCCGTGAGCTGCGTCTTCCTGCTGCATGAACTGCCGGCCCAGGCCCGTCAGAACGTCATCGACGAAGCCTTCCGGCTGCTCGAACCCGGTGGGGTGCTGGTGCTGGCCGATTCGGTGCAACTGCAGGATTCACCCGAATTCAAGGTGGCGATGGAAAACTTCCGCCGTGTTTTCCACGAGCCCTACTACCGCGACTACCTCAGTGACTCGATCGAAACGCGGCTCAGCCAGGCGGGGTTCGAGGCGATCACGGCCGAGTCCCACTTCATGACCCGGGTGTGGTGTGCTCGCAAACCGGCTTAGCGCTGCAGCAGCCAGGCCAGGAACAAGCCCATTCCGCCCCAGCGCAGCCCCCGCCAGAAGCGCTCGCCGCCCTGGCGCGATGATCCGAGCCCCTCGGGCAGGGGATTGAGCAGGCGCTGGGCCAGGGCGAGGCGCTGGCGCCGTCGCCGCAGCAAGGACCCGGAGGGTTCCGCCGGCGGTCGCCTCAGGCCGAGGCTCAGCACGGCGGCCAGGTGATGCAGCACCCCGGGGGGGCTGAGGCGAGGCTGCCAGCGGCGGCTGGACGAGCGCGGGGAAGGGCGGGGCATGGCGACGGCCTCAGCGGCAGACCCGAAGCAGCCCACCCATAGGCGCCAGGATGGTGCTTGAACCCCATGCGCGTCCAGTGGTGAGTGCCTTGACCCAGATCGATCCCAGCGCCGGGCCGAACCGACAACAGTGGCCCGAAGGAGCACTGGAGCTGGCCCAGAGCCTGCAGCGGCAGCTGGTGATCCACGATCGCGACTGGCATGCCCTGAAATCCCAGCGCTGTCGTCGGGCCAGCGAACAGGTGGCCGCCGCCCTCGTGCAGCTACTGGCCGCCGACCATCCGGCGGATCGGGCCACCAGCCCGGCCCGGCTGGAAGCGATCGCCTTGCTGGAGCATGCGATCGGCTGGTTGAAGGCCGAGGTCAGTGATCCGGGCTGCCCCAGCCACGGCCGCTGAACAGGGCACGGGCGGCCGGCTCCGGCCGGCGCACGGCCAGTTGCAGCCGATTGCCGCGCCGACTCCAACGCACGTCGTCGAAACAGTGGTGGATCAGAAAGAGCCCCCGGCCAGCCAGGGCATCCACAGCCTCCGGCAGGGCGTACTGCCGGGCCGGCTTCGGCACCCCAGGGCCCTCATCTTGGATCTGCCAGACCAGCCAGCGGGGCGTCTGGATCAGCCGCACCCGCAGGCATTTGCCGGGATCACAGCCGTTGCCGTGGCGCACCGCATTGACCAAAGCCTCATGCAGGCCCAGCTGTAGTTCGGCCAGGCGGGCCCCACAGTCCACCGGCTCCAGCAGCACCTCCACCAGGGGGGCCAACTGCAGCGTCGATGGCGTGATGAAATCGGCCCAGCGCAACGGCATATGCAGAGTCAGCCTGCAGGCATCTGTGGCACTGTTTTGACCTTAACCCGATGGGCGGCCTGAGGCGGCGTTGCTGCGCTGCAACAAGGCCGGGTGCTGGAGCAGCGCATCCATCAGTCGCACGCCCCGCAGTTGATTGACTAGCGGCATGTGACCCTCCGGCGCCGCCAGCGACCAGGTGAAGGAACCGGGATAGCGGGTCCAGCGACCTTTATGTTTCCAGCCCAGCCGGGCCCAGAGCCGTTCCCATTGACCGTTGCAGCCCTGCAGCAGCCGGCCCTGCACCGAAAAGCCGAAGCGGCCGCGGGAATAGCAGATCCAGAGCCGATCGAGTGATTCCAGATCGACGGCGGGGATCGCCGCCACCTCGCTGAAGAACACGTAGCCCCGCTGTTCCGCGCCGGAACCAGCCAGTTGGCGCAGCATGGTGCTGGTGAGCCGATCGGCATCCTCGAACTGCTGCAGCATCAGGTGCCGCTGCAGCGGGGCGTAATCAAGGCCGGCAGCACTGCTCACCGCCAGCCAACCGTCGGGATAGCGGGCCAGAAAAGCCTCACCCTCGCCAGCCTCACCCTCGCTAGCCGGACCGGCCGCCAGCAGCAGCTGCACCAGCAGTCCGGCGGCCCAGTCATCGCCTGTGGCATCCAGCCGATCCAGTTGATCGGGGATCAGGGGCAGCAGGTCGTCGCGGCGCTGCTCGATCGACTCCACCAGGCTGCGGCGCTGGCGCGGCGAGCCGGAGAGAAAGCGTTCGAGCAGCTGATCGGCGCGGGCGGTGCTGGTGACCGGGGGACCGGAGAGCATGGAGAACGGTCTGCCGAAGGGACATGCGGCCGGGGGCCGTCGGCTTCGGCCCACTATGTCAGGGCAATCAGAATCCCGGCAAACCAGCCGCAGGGGTCTGGGGGGATGGCCCTGCCTAGGATCCCCTTTTCGCCAAAGGTCATGGGCGCCGCCATTCAGTTTTTTCGGGGTGTGGACGAACTGGTTGTGCCCGACATCCGGCTCACCCGCTCCCGTGATGGCCGAACCGGCCAGGCCCTGTTTGTGTTCGAGGAGCCGGTGGCCCTGGCACCGGAAACCATGGGCGACATCACCGGCATGTTTTTGGTGGACGAGGAGGGGGAACTGGTGAGCCGCGAGGTCAAGGCCCGCTTCGTCAATGGCAAGGCCTTTGCGCTCGAAGCCACCTACACCTGGAAAACCACCGCCGATTTCGAACGCTTCATGCGCTTCGCCCAGCGCTACGCCGACGGCCATGACCTGGGCTTTGCCGGCAAGGACGACGACGGGGCCGAAGACGTGGGGGACGCGGACGCTTGAAATTCGGCCAGTGGCTGGGACTGATCGGCCTGGCGGCAGCGCTGCTGCTGCTCTGGAGCCTGCGGCACGCCGTGTTGTTGATCTTTGCGGCCGTGGTGCTGGCCATGGCCCTTTGCACCCTGGTGGGAGCCGTGCGGCGGCGGTTCGGCTTGCCGCGACTGGCGGCCCTGCTGCTGAGCCTGCTGGGTCTGGCTCTGGTGCTGGCGGTGGCTGGCGCCGTGATCGTGCCCCCGTTCGTCGACCAGTTCAGCCAACTGATCGAGAAGCTGCCCCAGGCCGCCAGCCTGTTGCTGTCCCTGCTGCACCAGGGGCTGCAGCGGGCGGCGGGCATGATCTACGGCAACGCCGATGCCAGTCTCGGCTGGCTCAGCGACAGCTTCAGCGCCCCAGCAGAGGCAGGCAGTGGTCTGGCCAACGGCCTCGGCGGCGGTCTGCTCAAGCTGCTGGGTTTTGCCGGAAACGTAGGCACCGCCTTGGTGCAGACCCTGTTTGTGGTGGCCGTCGCCCTGATGGTGGCCGCCCAGCCCGATGCCTACCGGGACGTGCTGCTGCTGCTGGCGCCCTCGTTTTACCGCCGCCGCCTGCGGCAGGCGCTGCTGCACTGCGGTGACGCCCTCAGCGCCTGGATGGTGGGGGTGCTGATCAGCTCTGTTTGTGTTGGCACGTTGGCCGCCATCGGCTTGTCGCTGCTGGGGGTGAAGCTGGTGGCCGCCAATGCGGTGCTGGCCGGCCTGCTCAACGTGATTCCCAATGTGGGACCCACCCTCAGCACCCTGTTTCCGATGTCCGTGGCCCTGCTGGAAGAGCCGTGGAAGGCGCTGGCGGTGCTGGTGCTGTACGTCGTGGTTCAGAGCCTCGAGAGCTATGTGATCACCCCCTCAGTGATGCATCACCAGCTGAGGCTGCTCCCTGGCTTCACCCTGATGGCCCAGCTGCTGTTCACGGTGGTGTTCGGGCCCCTGGGACTGCTGCTCGCCCTCCCGCTGGCGGTGTGCCTGCAGGTGCTGATCAGGGAGCTGCTGATTCACGACATCCTCGATCCCTGGAAGCTGCAGTGGAGGGGCCGATGAAGGCCCGCACCCTGCTGGGAGCTCTGGCTCTGGTGGTGCTCTCCCTCCTGGTATGGGAGCTGCGCTGGGTGCTGCTGGTCCTTTTTGGCGCTGTGGTGCTGGCGGTGGCCCTGGATGTGCCGATCAGCCTGCTGCGCCGCATCTTGCGCCTCAACCGACCCGCAGCCCTGGCGATCGTGTTGGTGCTGCTGGTGCTGGTGGGCTGGCAGATCTCCAATCTGCTGCTGCCCGAGGTGATTCAGCAGATCCAGCAGTTGATCCAGCTGTTTCCGGTGCTCACCCGCCGCCTGGCGGCCCTCGGCGGCCAGGTGCCCTGGCTGCCCGACCTGGAGCGGCAACTCAGTTCCGGCACCTACTGGGAGCGGTTGCAGCCACTTGGCGCCCAGGTGCTGGGGTTGGCTGGCGGTGCGGCCAACACCAGCATCCAGCTGCTGCTGATGGCCCTGCTGGCGATCCTGATGGCCCTCGATCCCCGCAGCCATCAGCGGCTGGTGGTGGCGGCGACGCCGGCCTTCTACCGCGCTCGCATGGCGACCCTGCTGAGCGAATGTCGCGAGGCGCTGGGGGGCTGGCTGGCCGGCATGACTCTGTCTTGCCTGGTGGTTTTCCTTACCACCTGGGCGGGCCTGGCCCTGCTCAAGGTGCCCCTGGCCCTGCTCAGCGGCCTGGTGTGTGGGCTGCTCACCTTTGTGCCCACGATTGGGCCTACCGCCGCAACCCTGTTGCCGCTAGCGGTGGCCCTGCTGGTGTCACCGGCAAAGGTGCTGCAGGTGCTGGTGCTGCGTCTCGTGCTTCAGAACGCTGAGGCGTTCCTGCTCACGCCGGTGCTGTTGAAGCGCACCGTCAACCTGCTGCCCACGGTGGCCCTGATGTCGCAGTTGTGCCTGGGCGCCCTGCTGGGGCTGCCCGGTCTGCTGCTGGCCCTGCCCCTGGTAGTGGTGCTGCAGGTGCTCTGCGAAGAAGTGTTGGTTCGAGACATCATGGATCGCTGGGACGGGCACTGATGTCGCCGACCTGGCGCTGCCGCTTCCCATAGCGACGCCAGAGGGAGGGTTGGGCCAGCAACACCACCACCGCCAGCGGATGGGAGCGGATGGCAGTGACCAGCGTGGTGACGGTGAAGTGGTCCAGCAACAATTGCAGATCAATGCGCAGGTCGCCCAAGGCCAACAACAGCAGCAGCGGCGGTAACAGCGACCAAGAGCGCTGACCCTGGGGCGATGGCGACTTCATCGGCGCGAGAGCACGGGGAGCAAGGTGGGCGCCAGGCCGATGCTGGACCAACTGCCCACGGCGATGCCGATGATCAAAGCCACGGCAAACCAGAACAGGCTGCTGCCGCCGAAAAACAGCAGACCAAACAGGGGCAGCAGGGTGGTGAGCGAGGTATAAAGCGAGCGGGTGAGGGTGGCATCGACGGCCACATCCACCTGGTCAATCAATGGCAGATCGGCCAGCAGTTTGCGCTGCTCGCGAATGCGGTCGTAGATCACGACCGTATCGGTGACCGAATAGCCCGCCACCGTGATCAGGGAGACAGCAAACAGTGAATCCACCTCAATCCCCTGCAAAAGCCCCAGCCAGGCGAAGACGCCACAGGTGATCAACACGTCGTGGGCGAGGCAGAGCAAGGCCAGAAAGGCAAAGACGCCGTTGTACATGAAGCTGATATAGACAGCAATCGCGGCGAAACTGACCAGCAGGGACACAATGCTGCCCTGCAACAGTCGGGAGCCCAGGGTGGGGCCGATGGTGTTGATCGAGGTGGCACTGGTCTTGAGCGGCCCGGTGACCGGCGTCAGCTCCTCGATCAGAGCTGTGCTCTGGTCGGCGCTCAGAGCCGGTAGCCGCAGTAGCAGCGAGCGGCCGCCATCAAGCACCTGCACCGCAGAACTGCTGAGATTGGGGCTGGTCTCCCCGGGGACAGGCGGCAGCGAAAGGTCGCCGAGGCGTTGCTGGAGCTGGGACACACTGAGTTCAGCGCAGGCGTTCTGGCAGCGGCGCTCCACCTGGATCTGGGTGCCACCGGTGAAATCAAGGCCCGGCTTCAGCGGCGACGCGATGGCCGGATTCAGCCAGCAGAGCGCCAAGCCCAACAGGCTGAGGCCGCAGGCGATCGCGGAGGCGATCCAGGCCAGACGCCGATGGCGGCTGATGCGCATGTAGCGGATCGGAATCGCCGCGAGAATGGGGGCGGGAACTGGGGCTGGGGAGGAAAGCATCAGGGGCAGGCAGGGTCGGGATCAGGCCGCCGATGCGGGCAACTGGGCAGCGGGCAGGAAATAGGTGGGGCGGCGCAGGGCCGGATAGCTCATCAGCAGCCTCAGCAGACTGCGGGTGCAGGTAAGGGCCGTGAACAGGCTCAACAGCAGGCCGATCGCCAGGGTGACAGCGAATCCCTTGACCAGGCCGGTGCCGAGGAAAAACAGGGCGGTACAACTGATCAGACCGGTGATGTGGCCATCAAAGATCGAAGAGAAGGCCCGGGCAAAGCCGGTGTCGATCGAGCGGATCAGGGTGTTGCCGGAGCGCAGCTCCTCCTTCACCCGCTCAAAGATCAGCACATTGGCATCCACCGCCATCCCCACCGAAAGGATGAAGCCGGCGATGCCGGGCAAGGTGAGGGTTACCGGGATCAGGGAATAGACCGCCAGGTTATAGAGCGCATACAGGCTGAGAGCCAGCACCGAAACCACGCCCGGCAGGCGATAGACGAGCACCATGAATACCCCTACCAGCACCAGGCCGGATAGGGCGGCCAGCAGGCTGGTGCGGATGTTTTCGGCGCCGAGGGAGGGGCCGATGGTGCGCACCTCCACGATCTTCACCGGCAGGGGCAGGGAGCCACCGCGCAGCTGCACCTCCAGATCCCTGGCCTCATCGGCGGTGAAGTTGCCGGTGATGCTGGCGGCGCCACCGGCGATGCCAGCGGCCTTGAACTCCGCGCCGACACTGGCCTCGCTGATCGAACGGCCGTCGAGCACGATGCCAAGCAGGCGGCCGGTGCCGGCGATCGCTTGGGTGAGGGACGCGAATTTCTCGCCACCCTCACGATTGAAGCCCAGGGTCACGTCCCAGGCGTTACCGGTGGCGTTCTGCTGCCGGCCGGCACTGGTGAGGTCCTTGCCACTGAGCAGGGTGGGGCCATAGAGGGCGACAACACGGCGATTCACCTCAGCCAGCAGCACCTCGATCTGATCGGTTTCACTGCTGCCTTCCGGCACGCTGAGACCGAGGGCCCGCAGGGACTTGGCCAGGTCTTCCGGAGCCAGTTGGGGCTTGGGCGGCGGGGGCGGCAGGCCGCTCTCGGTGCTCGTGGTTTTAGGTTGCTTGGCGGCCAGCACGGCCTCCGCCTGGCGCTTGAGCTGCAGCAGCCCCTGCATCTCCTTTTCGGTGCCGGGCTTCTGGGCCTTGAACTCAAGCAGGGCCGTGCTGCCCAGCACCTTGGCGGCCCGGCCGGGATTCTGCTCTCCTGGCAGTTGCAGGATCAGCTGGTCGGTGCCGATGGTCTGCAGGGTGGACTCCGCCACCCCCAATCCATTGATGCGCCGCTCCAGCACCTCCTTGACAGCTTCCAGCTGTTCGCTTTCCACCTTCAAGATGGCGCCGGCCGGCATCACCTGGAGGGTGAGCTGGCTGCCGCCGCGCAGGTCCAGGCCCAGTTGCAGGCCGTAGGTGGCCAGCAAGACGCCGCTGGCGATGGCGAGCACCAAAATAAAGGCGACCCAGCCCTGTTGGCGTGCCATATCAGATCCGACCGCTCTTGAGCTGGCGAGCGGCCTCAACAATCTGGTGCGGCTGGATGATCGTCAGATTCTCGAGGTTGCCGTTGTAAGGCGTGGGGATGTCCTGGGAGGACAGGCGCACCGGCCTGGCATCGAGATCATCGAAGCAGTGTTCGGTGATCAGGGCGAGCAGCTCGGCGCCGATGCCGCCGGTTTTCATGCATTCCTCCACCACCAGCACCTTGTGGGTCTTGCGAATCGAGGTGGCGATGGTGTCCATGTCAAAGGGCTTGAGGCTCACCAGATCGATCAGCTCCACATCCACCCCTTCGGCCTCAAGCTGTTCCATCGCCTTGAGGCAGTGATAGCGCATGCGCGAATAGGTGAGAATGGTGATGTCCTTGCCGCTTCGCACCACTTCGGCCTGGTCGAGGGCGCAGATGTAATCGCCTTCCGGAATATCCTCGGAGAGGTTGTACAGCAACACGTGCTCGAAGAACAGCACCGGGTTGTTGTCGCGAATGGCGGCCTTCATCAGGCCCTTGGCGTTGGTGGGGGTGCTGACGGCGACGATCTTGATGCCAGGCACAGCATGAAAATAGGCCTCGAGCCGCTGGCTGTGTTCCGCGCCGAGCTGGCGACCGACCCCACCGGGGCCCCGCACCACGGTGGGAATCGTGTAGTTGCCGCCGCTGGTGTAGCGGAGCATGCCCATGTTGTTGGAGATCTGGTTGAAGGCCAGCAACAGGAAGCCCATGTTCATGCCCTCCACGATCGGCCGCAGGCCGGTCATTGCTGCGCCGACAGCCATGCCGGTGAAGCTGTTCTCAGCGATCGGCGTATCGAGCACGCGCAGCTCGCCGTACTTCTCGTATAGATCCTTGGTGACTTTGTAGGAGCCGCCGTACTGACCGACGTCCTCTCCCATCACGCAGACATAAGGATCCCGTGCCATCTCTTCATCGATGGCCTCGCGCAGGGCGTTGAACAGGAGGGTTTCGGCCACGGCAGAAAGGCTCGGGGACTGGCGCACCGTTGAGAGCGGAGCGGGCTCAACTTAGCCTCCTCGGCCCTCAGCCACCGGCCGCGAACGTGCTCAGCAGCAGCACCGACAGCAACATGCCCGGCAGCAGCAGCGCCACCAACAGGCCGAGATCGTGGGGAGTCATGGGGATGAAGCGGCAGCGGCCATTGCAGGCGGCAGCTTAGGAAGGCCTAGCCGCCACGGCCGGTCGCAGGCTGCGCAGGAAGGTGAGCAGCAGGCCGATGCCGATGAAGGCGAAGCTGAAGGTGGCCAGAAAACACATGCCGACGATCAGGGTCTTGAGGGCGGTGGCGATGCTCTGGGCGATCTGGGCGTCGTAGTGGGGAGGATGCTCGGCGTAGTAGCCCACGACGCGGCCGCTCAACCCCAGACACACCCAGGCCAGCAGGCCGCTGGTGAGGGCGCCGGAAAGGAAGCTCAGTGGCCCCTTGCGCGGGGCTACTGGTCCAGCCGTTTCATTGGACAACGAGGCCGCCGCCGCTGCATCGGCAACTGTTGTGTTGGTAGGCGCGGTCTGAGCAGAGGCGACGTTTTCAGCCCCAGGATTGAAAGCGGTGGCGTCGGTAGCCGCAGCATCGCCAGCCTTGGGATGGGCCGTCCCTGCTGCTGCTGAGGGCTGCCCCTCCGGTCTGGCCGGAGCCGGATCACCGGCCTGGGTCGCTGCGGGGTCGGAAGACATGGGGGGTCTCAGGCGGGAAAGGCGGCCCCTTCCAGGGTGACACCGGCTGGGCGGAACCCGCAGCACCAGCTCTCGAAACCGGCCGCGTCCAGGTCTGGGCTGATCTGCGCCCGGGCGGCTTCAGCCCCATCCCCGTGGGGGTAGAGAGCAAACAGGCTCGGGCCGGAGCCACTCATCGCCACCGCCAGCGGATCCCCCGCCCGGCGCAGCAGCTCCAGCCCCTGGACCACGCTCTCCACCTCCGGTGCCACCACCGTCTGCAGGTCGTTGCGCAGCAGCGGCACCGGCCCCTCGCCACGCAGGGCCTGGACCAGAGGGCCCTGCCGCAGACTCTGGCGCCGCTGCTCGAAGTCCTCCTCACAGCTGAGGTAGAAGTCGCCGCGCATCTCACGGCAGCGGCCGTAGGCCCAGGGAGTGGAAACGCTGACGGCCGGCTGCTTGATCAACAGCACCGCCCAGGAGCGCTCCTGCTCTGGATTCACCGTCTCCAGCAGCTCGCCCCGACCGAAGCAGAGGCGGCTGCCTCCCTCCAGACAAAAGGGCATGTCGGAGCCCAGTTCGGCGGCAAAGTCCAGCAGCGCCTCGTGGCTGAAGCCCAAGCCCCAGAGGCTGTTCAGACCCAGCAGGGCTGCGGCACCGTCGCTGGAGCCCCCCGCCAGGCCGGCGCCGATGGGAATGCGCTTCAGCAGCTCAATCTGGGCCCCCAGCTCCGGTAGACCGGCGCGGGCCTTGAGCAGCTCCGCGGCCCGCACGATCAGATTGCGGCCATCGGTGGGCAGCTCGGCGTGATCGCAGGCCAGGTGGATCTGGCCATCGGCCGTGGGCGCCAGCGTGAGCTGATCGCCGAGATCGAGGCTCTGCATCACCATCGCCAGCTCGTGGTAGCCATCACCGCGCAGGCCCAGCACCTCCAGGTGCAGGTTGATCTTGGCGGGGGCAAAGACGGTGAGAGGGGCCATCGATCAGCCGGCAGGGGCGGCGCTGTTGAGCCGATTCAAACCGTTGGCCAGCGCCACCCAGGCCTGGGGGGCCAACTCCTGGGGCCGTTGCTCCAGGTTCAACCCCAGCTCCTGGGCCAGCTGCAGCAGCTGGGGCGCCGGCAGCAGGCCGGCCAGGCTGTTGCGCAGCATTTTGCGGCGCGCCGCAAAGCAACGCCGCAGCAGCAGCTCCACCTGGCGGGCACTCGCCGCCGGCAGCAACTGCTCTGCCGCCAGGGGCTCCAGCAGAATCACCTCCGACATCACCTTCGGGGGTGGGACAAAACAGCGGGGCGGCACGGCGCAGATTGCGCTGCAACGGGCCAGCAGCTGCATCCGCACGCTCAGGGCCGAGTAGGCGCTGCTGCCGGGGGTGGCCCTGATCCGCTCCCCCACCTCCTGCTGCACCAGCAGCACCAGCCGCTGATAGGGGGGCAGCACGGGCCGATCCAGGCGACCCACCAGGCGCTCCAGCAGCGGCCCGGTGATGTTGTACGGGATGTTGGCCACCACCTTGCCTGGCAGCTCCACACCAGCCGGTGGCAAGGGCACGGTGAGCACATCCCCCTCGATCAACTGGAAGCGCGGATCCGCACCGAACTGAACCCCCAGACCCACCACCAGATCCCGATCCAGCTCCACCGCCAGCAGGGCCGCCAAGGGCGTGGCCAGCAGCCGTTCGGTGAGTGCGCCGCGACCAGGCCCCACTTCCAGCACCCGATCGCCGGGCACGAGCTCGGCGGCGGCGACGATGCGATCCAGCACCGAGCCATCCACCAGCCAGTGCTGGCCGAAGCGTTTACGGGCCCGATGGGCGCCAAACGACATCTGCAGGCCTCAGTTGTCCCCAGATTGCTCCCAGCTGGGTCTGGGTTGACTAAACAGACACCATTGCCACGCCTCTGATGCCGCCTCTGCTCACCGCGATCCGCACCTCCATCCGCAGCACTGCGATCCGCCCGGCTTGCGTGCTGCTGCTGGGGCTCAGCCTGGCGGCCGGCCCAGCCCTGGCTGGCAGCATCACGGCCGATTCGGTGATGGACAAAGCGGGCGCCCGTCAGGACGCCATGGAGCAGGTGCCCAAGGGCGCCACGATCACCAGGACCAGGTGCCAGGAGATTGAGATCGGCATGGACAACATCCGCTACCGCTGCACCGTCTGGTACGTCAAGCCGCCGATGGTTGCGCCGACCCCCGCGCCGTCCCCCGCCCCGGCTCCCGGTAGCAGCAGCACACCCGGCAGCTGAACGCCGCTCGCGGGCGAGCAGGGCCTTCAGTTCTCGATCCGAATCCAGAACACCGGCTGCCTGGCCGGTGGCAACGTCACCAGGGCGGCCACCTGCTCCACCGGCGTGTCGCCCCAGTGGGGATGGGCGGCCAGCCAGCAGCTCCAGGCCCGCTGCAACCGCAAGCGCTTACCTGGGCCCAGGGCGGCGCGGCCACCGCCATCGGCGCCCCGGCGCTGGCGAGCCTTGACTTCCACCAGCAGCAACCGGCCCGGTTTGGCCATCACCAGGTCGATTTCGCCCCAGCGGCAGCGCCAATTGCGATCCAGTAGCTGCCAGCCGCGCGCCAGCAGCAGCCGCAGCACCCGCTGCTCGGCCCAGGCCCCCTGGCGTTGCGCTTGGGTGCGGCTCATGCAGACGAATAAGCCGGTCCCTGCAGGGTTCCCAGCTCCTGTCAGGTGGGCTGGCGGGCAGGGGGGGCACGCTGACCTGCCTAGGCTTGGATCAGCCCGTACCTGATGCCATGGCGTTGATCGCCGCGACCCCTGCCCAGCCCTCCGCTGTCGGCGCCCGCTGGCACCTCAGCCGCACCCGCTTCCACCGGGGGCTGCTTGGTCTGCTGCTGGCGAGTGTGCTGCTGCTGGGGGCCAGTGCCCCGGCAGCGGCGGCGATGGACTACGCCAAGCAGGTGCTGATCGGCGCCGACTTCCGTGGCGCCGACCTGAAGGCGGTGACCTTCAACCTCACCAACCTGCGCGACGCCGATTTCCACGGCGCCGATCTGCGCAACGCCAGCCTGTTCGGCGCCAAGCTCCAGGATGCGGACATGGGCGAAGCCGATCTGCGGGACGCCACCTTGGATTCGGCCGTGTTTGATGGCACGGACCTGCGCAATGCCCGCCTCGATGACGCCTTCGCCTTCAACACCAAGTTCAGCAACGTGCTGATCGAGGGAGCCGATTTCACCAACGTGCCACTGCGGGGCGATGCCCTCAAGACGCTGTGCGCGATCGCCAGTGGCACCAACCCCAGCAGCGGCCGCGCCACCCGCGACACACTGGGCTGCGTTTGACCCCCAGTTGAGCTGGCGCCATGAGCTTCGATGCCCGCAGCCGGGAACGCCTGGAAGCCCTTGGGCGCCAGCTGCCCAAACCCCTGCCCCTGCCTGAGCCCGCCAGGCCCCAGACCGGGCCCGATGCCCCCCGCCATGCGCTGGAAACCGAGCAGGATCCGGAGCAGCTGTTCCGGGAGCTGATGGCCGCCAGTGCCGACGGCAGCGTGCCGCCGCATCTGCTGGAACGGCTGCGGGAGCTGGAGGAGTCCCGCCGGCGTCTCGCCCGCGCCGGCGTTCAGAACATCAGCAGCGCCCCTGGTTCGGCCCGTCCCCCCCAGAGCAGCCCGACCGGCGCCGCAGGGCGCGCGCCGAACCGCAGCAGCCGGCCCAGCCAGGGCGAGACGCGCAGCAGCCGTCCCCGCAACAACCGGCCTGGCAACGCTCCCCCCCGCAATGCCGAGGAGGAGTCGCTGTACACCGCCTTCCAGCAGCTGCTGCTCGAAGGCGACGACGACCTGGCGGACTGAGCCGCCACGCCGCACCGGGTTCGCCCACGGCCCAGCGCGGTGATGGCCGCCGATCGATGCGGGCGGCTGAACCACCCCTGGGGTCCGTCAGGCCCTGGGGCGACCCAGAAAACCAGGACGGATCGGAACCTGATCCATCGGGGTTCCTGGGCTTTGTGCCGTCAGGATGTTCGGCTGAGGGCCTTCGGCTCAGAACCGTTTGCTCAGAACCGTCTGCTCAGAGTTTTCGCTTCAGAGCCTGTCGCGCCTGGCGACGCGATTCAGCCGTCTTCCGGAGGCTCCAGCTGAATCGTGCTGTGGGCGATGCCCAGCTCGGCCAGCCGTTGCTTGGCCTCGTGCAGCAGGGCCAGGTCGTCGATGCTGCCGAGCCGGCGCTTGAGATGGGCGGTCATGGCGTTCTGGGAGGTGCTCATGCCCCACACGTGCAGATGGTGCACCTCCAGCACTCCCGGCAAGTGGCGCAAGAGGCCGTCCACCTCGGCCAGATCGATGCCGGCGGGCACGGCATCGAGGGCCACAACCAGGGCATCCCGCAGCAGCTGCCAACCACTCCAGGCCACCGCCAGCCCCACGCCGATGGCAGTGGCGGCATCGAGCCAGTTCCAGCCGGTGAGGTGTACCAGCAGGGCGCTCACCAGTACGGCGGCGGACACCGCCGCATCGGTGAGCAGATGCACCACGGCGGCGCGGCGATTGAGATCGTGGCTGTGGTCGCTGCCGAACAGACGGGCCGAGCCCAGATTCACGGCGATCCCCACCGCCGCCGCCACCGCCACCGGTCCCCCCACCACGGCCACCGGTTCCATCAGCCGCTGCAGACCCTCGACGATCACCACAGCGGCGGCCATCAGGATCAGCACCGCATTGATCAGCGAGGCCAATTGGGTGCTGCGGCCGTAGCCGTAGGTGAAGCGCGCTGTGGGCGGCCGGGTGCTGAGGCGTTCGGCCCCCCAGCCGAACAGCAGACCGGCGACATCGCCGAGATTGTGAACCGCATCGCCGATCAGGGCCAGGGAGCCAAAGGCCAGGCCGATCGCCAGCTGCAGCCCCGAAAGGGCGCTGTTGAGGATGATGCTCCAGCGGAAGGCCGCCGCCGAGCCGGGCCGATGCTGATGTTGGCGCGGATGGGGCTGGCGCTGGATCTGCACCGCCGGATGGACGTGCTCGTGTCGGGTACCCATGGGAAGCGTCAGGTGAGGGCCTGGCCCAGGGCCGCCAGACCAAACAGGAGGAACAGGCCGCCACTGAGGCGATAGAGCAGGCGCTCGCTGATGCGACCGCCGATCCAGCGGCCGGCACCCACCGCCAGCCAGGTGACCAAAGCATGGCCGGCGAGGGTGCCGGCGAGCAGCGCCGTGAAACCAAAGCCCGGCGCCGTGGCCAGGAAGATCGTGGTGAACTGGGTGCGATCGCCCAGCTCGGCGATGAACACCAGGGCAAAGGCTTCCCAGATCACGGCCCAAGGGGTGGTGATCGTCTGGTGTTTTTCGGCCTCATTCACCGCCGCCTCCGCATCCTCAGCCTCCTCAGCGGCGGCGCCGCTGCCCATCGCCTGGGCATCGATCAGCAACTTGAGGCCAAAGGCCAGAAACAGCACCGCCGCCAGCCAGGGCACCAGGGCCTGGGGCAGCAGTTCCCGCAGGCCGTAGCCCAGGGCCAGGGAGATCAGGGTGACGGCCGCCAGGGCGGCGAAGGCACCGATGAACACCCAGCGGGCCCGATGCCGGGCCGCCAGGATCAACGCCATGAAAAAGGTCTTGTCACCCAGCTCCGCCAGGGTGATGGCCGTGAAGCTCGACCCAAAGGCCGCCAGAGAAGGTTGCACTACGGCTGCGGAGCTGAACTGCCCCAGCTTGCCGCCTCGCCCTGCCGCCGTAGATGGCACAACGCCCCAGCCAGCAGCAACGGCGCGAACCCATCCTGATTCCAGTACGCATGAACTACTCTGGCGCTGTTGGGTGCCGCGCCTGGGTAGGGGGCCGGGCCGATCGCCTTTGAGGTCGCGTTTGAGGTCGCTTTTGAATTCGCCTTTGAGTCCGCGCTTGATCCCCAGCCTGGAGCCCGATCTGGAGCCCGCACCGGCATCGGGCCTGGAGGCCAGCCTGAAGCCACCAGCCGCCGCCCTGTCACAAGCGCAGGCCGATCCGTCCGCGGTGCCCACGAACCGTGAGGGGATCGACCTGGCTCGCATGCTGATCCGCGATCCGGCCCACACGCTGCTGTTGCGCGTAGCCGGCGATTCGATGCAGGGAGCCGGCATCCGTCACGGCGATCTGCTGGTGGTGGATCGCGCCCGGGAGCCAACGGCCGGGTCGATCGTGGTGGCGCGCTTCGGTGGCCAGTTCACGCTCAAGCGCCTCTGCCAGAGCCAGGGTCGCCGCTGGCTGGAGGCGGCCCATCCCGACTATCCGCCGATCGCGCTGGAGCCGCCGGCCGGGCAGGGCGAGCCGCCCGACGACAGCGCGGTTGGCAGCAGCGCTGCTCCCTGGGCCGACGGCTGCGAGGTGCAGCTCTGGGGTGTGGCCGTGCATGTGATTCACCCCCTCTGACAGCACCAGCTCTGATGCGCCATACCCGATGACCCGCGCCACCGTATTGATCGATGGCAACAACTTCTATGCCTCCTGCGAGGCGGTGCTCGATCCGAGCGTGATCGGCCGGCCGCTGGTGGTGCTCTCCAACAACGACGGCTGCATTGTGTCCCGCAGCGCCGAGGCGCGGGCCCTGGGCATCCCCATGGGCAGCCCCTACTTCAAGCTGCGCCAGCAGCTGCAACGGCACGGGGTGATCGTGCGCAGCTCCAACTACGGCCTCTACGCCGACATGAGCCAGCGGCTGATGGCCACCCTGGAGGTGTGGGTGGAGGAGCTGGAGATCTATTCAATTGATGAGGCCTTCGGTCTGCTGCACCGCCCGGCAGCCACCAACGGCCAGCCGGGCGATCTGCGGGACTGGGGGCAACGCTTGCGCCAGCGGGTTCGCCGCGATCTGGGCCTGCCGGTGGCCGTGGGCATCGCCCCCACCAAGGTGCTGGCCAAGCTGGCCAACCGCATCGCCAAGCGCGATCCGCTCCAGGGTGGTGTGTTCGACCTCGGCGCGCTCGACGACCCCAGCCCCTGGTTGGAGGCGACCGCCGTGGAGGATGTGTGGGGCATCGGCCGCCAACTCTCGCGCTGGTGCCGCCTGCGGGGCATCGCCCATGCCCGCGCCCTGCGCGACATGCCGCCGGGGGAGTTGCGGCGCCGCTGTGGCGTGGTGGGGCTGCGGCTGCAGCAGGAGCTGCAGGGCCACCCCTGCCTACCGCTGGTGAGCCTGCCGCCAGCGAAGCAGGAAACCTGTGTCAGCCGCAGCTTCAGCCAGCCCGTCACCAGCCTGGTGGAGTTGCGCCAGGCGATCGCCACCTATCTGAGCCGGGCCGCCGAAAAGCTGCGCCGCCAACGGCAGCGGGCCGGAGCGATCACCGTGTTCGTGCGCAGCAGCCCCTTCGATGGCAGCAGCTTCTACAGCAATGCCGCCACCGCGGTGCTGCTGCTGCCCAGCAACGACACCGGCGTGCTGCTGGCCGCTGCCTTGCCCTTGACGGACAGCTTGTATCGACGCCATAAACCGCTGCAGAAGGCGGGGGTGCTGCTGCAGCAATTGCAGCCAGACAGCCTGCTGCAATATCACCTGCTGGCGCCGCTGGAGCCCCAGCAGCAACGGCGCCGCGAAGTCTTGATGGCCACCGTGGATGGGCTCAACCGCCGCTTTGGCAGCGGCACGGTGCAGTGGGCCGCCTGTGGTCTGCAACCGGTCTGGGCGATGCGCCGCTCGCGGCTGTCGCGGGCGGCCACCACCCGGCTCAGCGAGGTACCGCTGGTGCGGGCCTGAGTCCGCACCGGATCACTTGGAGCGCTTGTCCTGGCGCGAGGCAGTTCGTCGCCACGCAGGCCCTTGCACAAACCGGGCTCAGCCGGGTAACACGGCAGGGAGCTGGGCCACGGCCGTGTCGATCATGCTGGCGCTGACGAGGATCGTCTCGAGGGCGTCCTCGTTATCAAGAAAGGCCTCGAAGCTGGCATGGCGCTCTAGGTGGGGTTCGGCACCGGCTTCAGCGCAGGCCACCGCCCAGTCGCCATCGTCGGGCTTCACCAGCACGTAGCAGGCCAGAGCCTCCTGCAGATCGCCGCCGTCGCCGATCGCCTCGCCGTGCCAGTACACCTCGTAAAAATCCTCGGCCGGTGCCCTGTCCAAGGCCATCTCAGCGTTCATCCAGATCAGCGACCATCATCCGCGACCACAGCGTCCAACATCAGCATCCACGATCAACGACCATGCAGCAGGCTGGCAATCTGATTGCGGCCGTTGCTCTTGGCCAGCTCCAGGGCCCTGGAGCCGCGCTGCATCAGGTCGGCGAAACTATGATCAGCCTGGCCGAGGCTGGTGAGGCCACCACTGATGTGCAGCTTAAAATCCGTGTGGCTGTACACCCCAGGAATCGCCGCCACCGCCTGGCGCAGATGATCGGCCAGGGCCATCGCCTGGTCGTGATCCATGCCTACCAGCAACAGCGCAAACTCACCATCGCCGAGGCGGGCGGCGAAATCCACCTCACGTAAATAGGTACGGCTGAGATTCACCAAATCCAGCAATAACTTATCGCCGGCTGGATGGCCCCAGCGGCTGTTCACCTGGCGCAGATTGTCGATGTCGAAGCACAGCAGCGACAGGGGCTGGCCCTCCAGGCGGGCCCGTTTGTACTCGCGATTGCCGATCGCCAGGAAGGTTTGGCGTAGCGGTAGGCCGGTGATCGGGCAGAGCATGGCGATGCGGCGCAGCTCGATCTCACGCATCACCAGCTCCGAGAGCAGCTGCAGCTGGTGGATCTGCTCGCTGCTGGGCTGGCGCGGCTGCTGATCGATCACGCACAGGGTGCCGAGGTTATGGCCATCGGGGCTGCGCAGCGGTGCACCGGCATAGAAGCGGACGTGGGGCTCGTCGATCACCAGAGGATTGGTGCTGAAGCGCTCATCGGCCCGGGCATCGGGTACCACCAGCACGCCGCTGGCGGCAATGGCGTGGGCGCAGAAGGCCATGGTGCGCGGCGTTTCGCTCGCCTCCAGGCCCTTGCGGGTGAGAAACCACTGGCGATCCCTCTCCACCAGGGAGATCAACGACATCGGTGCCTGGAAGATCGAACTGGCCAGCTCCACGATGCGATCGAAGTGCTCGTCGCTGGCCAGGCCAATCACGCCATGGCGCTCAAGATCACGCAGGCGCTGCTCCTCATCGGCGGGAATCGGATAGGCCGGATAGGGGGCCACAGACAGATCTCCCTGCAGGGGTTCAGGCTAGGCGGACCGGTGCCGCCTCAGCGGCCTTGGCAACGAACCGCAGGCGCAGCACTGAGCCTCAGGCGGCGGCGGCAGGGGTAAGAATTTCGTCGTAGCCGGCGCAGCGGCGCTGATCAAGATCCTGCAGATAGCGGCGCTCGCTGTAATAGGCCTCCTGAAAGCGCAGGGCATCGGCGTTGAGCTCGCTGAACAGTCCTTCGATGCGCATCTCCATCGAAAGCGATGCATCCCTGGGGGGCAACGCTGGCGCCGTTGCCGGCCAGGGGGAAGCGTCGCCGCTGGCATCAACAGGCCGCACCAGCGGCTCCCCATCGCTGCCGAGATGTTCCTGCTCCAGCAGGGTGGCCAGGCAGTGCTCCAGGGTGCGCAGTCGTTGCGAGCCCCAGGCAGCAAGCAGGTGGCGGCAGCGTTTTTCCGTGGCCAGGCGGGCTCGCATCGCAATCGCCCCCCGCAGCAACAGCAGGGGCTGGCTCAGAGACAAGCGCTGCACTTCGGTGGGCTGCAGCAGGGGGGTGAGCCGGGGCAACAGCTCATTGCCCTCCACCAGCAGCTGATCGAACAGCAGTCGCGGCAGATCGAGATCGGCCAGATCATGGCCCGGATCCAGGCCGCGGCTGATCGCCTCCAGCCGTCCGGCGCCGAGATTATCTTCCTCCAGTTCGGCGATCGCTGCCCAGAGCCGGCGATGGGGCTGCAAGGCGAAATCCTCCTGCTCCCATAAGCGCAATTGCTGGCGCATGGCGGCACGATCGCGGCCGCAATGGAGATAAAGGCGCAGCAGATCCGCCTCGGCCCGCTCCTGTACCGAAGCGGCCCCGGGCTGTTCCCAGCGGGCGGAGCGCCCATGCCAGCGCTGGCCCTTCACCTGCTGACGCAGGTCGTCCTCGAGGCTCTGGGCGAGGCGGGCCTGGCCGCCGGAGAGCCGTTCGGAAACCTGCTGCAGATAGCGGCTGCGCACGGCGCTCTGGGGCAACTTGCCCAGCAGGGCCACCAAAGCCGAAACGGCCTGCTGAAACTGATCAGCCTGGGCCAGATCCCGGCCCTCGAGCACCTGGTCGATCTGCCAGTCGAGCCACAGGGGCGAGCCATCGAGCAGGGCGCGGTACTCGCCGGCCCCATGCTGCTTGAGGAAGTCATCCGGATCCTTGCCGGCGGGCAGCTGCAGCACCCGCAGTTCCAGTTGGCCCTGCAGCGCCAGCTGCTCGACTTCGCCGATGGCCCGCTGGGCCGCGCGCACGCCGGCGCCATCACTGTCGAAGTTGAGAATCAGCCGTTTGCTGTCACAGCAGCGGCAGAGCTGGGTGATCTGCTGGCTGCTGAGGGCCGTGCCCAGGGCTGCCACCGTGTTGGTAATGCCAGCGGCATGGAGGGCGATCACATCGAAGTAGCCCTCCACCACCACGGCCCGATCGGCCTTGCGGATGGGCTCGGCAGCCCGATCGAGGCCAAACAGGTGCTTGCCCTTTTCGAACACCTCCGTTTCCGGCGAGTTGAGGTATTTGGGTTCGGCCCCATCGAGGCTGCGACCACCAAAGCCGATCACCCGGCCCTGCCGATCCCGGATCGGCACCATCAACCGATGGCGGAAGCGATCGTAAAAGCCATCGCCGCCCTTGCGCGCCACCACCAGACCAGCGGCCTCCAGCAGCTCCGGGCCCAGGCCCTCCACCTGCTGTAGATGGCGCAGCAGACCATCCCAGCGCTCCGGGGCATAGCCGAGCGCAAACGCCTCGATGGTGGGTTCCGCCAGAGCGCGGGCTTCCAGCAGATAGCTGAGGGCACCGGCCCCTTCCGGCGAACGCAGGCAGCTCTGGAACCAGCCCGCCGCCAGGGCCAGCACCCGGTGCATTTGTTCGCGGCGTGACAGCTGCTGACGCAGCCGCTCCTGCTGGGGACCATCGAGGGTTTCCACCGGCAGCTGATATTTGCGCGCCAGCTCCAGCACCACGTCAGCGAAGCTGAGCCGCTGGAACTCCATCAGGAACTTGATGGCGTTGCCGCCGGCGCCACAGGAGAAGCAGTAATAAAACTGCTTGGCCGGTGACACCGTCATCGACGGCTTGCTGTCGTCGTGAAAGGGGCAGATGCCGACGAACTCGCGGCCCTTCTTGTTGAGCACCACGTGCTCTCCCACCACATCAACGATGTCAGCCCGTTCCTTGACGGCCTCGATCGTGCGGGGGTGGAGGCGGGGAAGGGACAGGGGGAAACGGACGCAGGGTGGACCACTACCCCTGGTGGGGCCGTGCCATCCATTGTGAACCATCCCACCACCAATGGGGCATCACCAGCCCAAGGGCCTGGAGTGGCAGCGTTGGACCGCTGATCGGAGGCGCCACTGGTGCAGGAGCGGGGCAGGGCGGAACGGAGTGAGCCAGGGCTGGCAACACCTGCGGCGGCGGTGCTGGGCTTATTGCTGGCCGCCTTCAGCTTCAGCCTGATGACCGTCTGCGTGAAAGGGGCTGGCGACCGCCTGCCGGTGGCGGAGGTGGTGCTGGCACGGGCGCTGGTGAGCCTGGGCCTGAGCTGGTGGCTGCTACGCCGGGCGGCAATCAACCCCTGGGGGCAGCGGCGCCGCTTGCTGGCGCTGCGCGGGCTGCTTGGCAGTGTGGCCCTGGCCTGCGTCTACGGCGCCGTGACCCGCTTGCCCCTGGCAACGGCCACCCTGCTGCAGTACCTCTACCCCACCTTCACCGCCCTGCTCGCCTGGCTGAGCCTGGGGGAGCTACTGAGCCGCCGCATGCTGCTGGGCTGCGGTTGCGGCTGGCTCGGGGTGCTGGTGGTAGCCCAGGGCACCAATCCAGCTATGGCTGGCTTGACGATCTGGCACTCCCTGTTCCATCCGCTGGCCTGGTCCGGCTCGCCGGCGGTGATCGGCCTGCTGCTGGGCTTGCTCGGGGCTCTGCTCACGGCCCTGGCCTATGTGAGTGTGCGCGAACTCGGGCGCAGCGAGCACCCGCTGGTGATCGTGTTCTGGTTTCCGCTGATGGCCCTGCCGCTCACGTTGCCCTGGGTGCTGCTCGATCCCGTGCTGCCCAATGGCATCGAACTGCTGTGGTTGCTGGGGGTGGGGCTGTTTACCCAGCTCGGTCAGATCGGCCTCACCCATGGGTTGACCCAAATGCCGGCGGCCCGAGCCACGACGATCGGCTATGCCCAGGTGCTGTTTGCGGCGTTCTGGGGCTGGTTGCTGTTCGGCGAGTCCATCAGCAGCACAACGGCACTCGGCGCCTTGCTGATCCTGGCCGCCGCCCTGATGAGCCGCTGAACAGATCCTGCCCAGCGACCGGGACCGTGCTTCGACGCTGGCCGGCCGAGCCCCCATCCCCCCGACAGCACGGCATTCAGAAGCTGGCATGGAGTCTAGGCCTAAGCTCAGGGCCTAGGAATTGCGTTACATCCAACTTTCTGATGATTCTCTACTGGCAGACTTTTCTGAACATCGGAGCGGCTGGGTCTGAGGCGATCGCCATGGCCTCAGCGCCGGTCCAGATCAATCCTTCCAGCCTGATTCCCGATCAACTCCACCACAGCGGCGTGCCCCTGTCCGTTGTGATGGTGGTGATCGGTAGCATGTTTCTGATCACTTTGGCCATCAGTCGCTTCAGCCTCAGGCTGGGTGTACCGGCGATTCTCGGAGTCTTGCTCTTTGGCCTGCTGATCGATCCTGGAGAGTCCCCATTCACCCCGGTCACCATTGAGTGGTTGCATACGCTCAGCCTGTCAATGCTGCTGTTTTATGCAGGGCTGAAAACCGAGCTGCGTTCGATTCGTGGGTTTCTCGAATACGGCATTGTGCTGGCGATCGGTGGCGCCATCCTCTCGTCGCTGATTCTGGGGTTGATCATCTGGTTCATGGGCTCATCCACCGCCTCCAGCCTCAGCCTGGGCTTCAATCAACTGCCTCTGGCGGTGGCGATGTTGATCGCGGCCTGCCTGGGATCAACCGATGCCGGCGCCACCATCGCCGTGCTCAATGCCAGCGGCCCGATTCTGCCGAAGCGACTGCAGGCACTACTGGAGTTTGAGGCTTCTGTCAACGATCCAGCCGCCATTCTGTTTCTTGGCCTGGTGGTGGGTCTGACCACCATCGGCTCTGGTGCCAATCCGGATGCAGTTCTGATCCAGCAACTGCAATACTTTCTGCAAAAAGTTGGATCCGGCCTTGTTGTTGGCCTGATTGTCAGTTATATAGCGCGCTTCAGTCTGGAGCGACTGGTGCATGATCAGGCCCAGCTGTTGGTATTGGGCGTGGCGATTGCCCTGCTGTCCTATGGCATCGCCGATTTGCTGGGTGGCTCAGGCTTCATTTCTGCCTATATCTGCGGTGTTTTTCTCTCCAATCACAATTATCAAAACACCAATATCAGCACCTATTCTTTGCAGCAAAGTTTGCTGCCATTCAACTCGATGACCGAGATCGCCGTTTTCCTGATATTTGGGGTCGAAATGTTACCAGTCAAGCTGTTGAACGTCGTTCCTCTGGGCCTCGTTTCGGCCCTGGTTCTGATGTTGGTAGCCCGTCCAATCAGTGTGTTGCTGTTTCAGTGGCTGTCGCCTTTCAGCCTCAAGGAAAGCCTGTTGATCTCCTGGTGCGGCTTGCGAGGCGCTGTGCCCCTTGCCCTGAGCTTTGCGGTCACCGACACGATCCCCAGGATCCGTGCAATCAATCCCACGCAATTGAAGGATCTGCTCAACAATGCCGAAGGCATCATTTTTTGCGTGGTGATCATCAACCTTATGGTGCAGGGCCTCAGCCTGCGCCCGCTGGCGCGCTGGCTGGGGCTGAGTGCTGATGGCGAGGAGGCTCTTGCCGTCGTTCCCGTGCCTGAAGAATGATCTCTCGTACCTGGGGAGTGATCAGCCCAGGCCCATGGCCCTCCGCGCGCCGGGCAGGGGCAGGGGATCGGTGATCCAGTCCTGGCTGCTGCCGTCGCTGCTGCCGATCGGCCGGGCCAGGCGCCAGCTCTGACCCCGTTCGCCCTGCTGCAGAAACAGCTCGAAGCCACTGTCCACCCGAATCGGGTCACCGGCTAATCGCCAGTCAAAGCGCCCGGCCAGCTTCAGGCCGGCAGCCCCTCCGATCTGGATCGGCTGCTGCAGCTCCACCCGCACCCGACTCACCTCCGGCAAGCCCACCGCTTCCAGATCAAGAGCCTGGGCCACCTGGGCCTGGGTGAGCTGGATCTGCAGGGCCAGGGCCTCAAGCAGCACCGAACGCGGCGGCTGGGCCCGCAGCCCGCAGCCCGCCAGGCCCAAGGGCAGCAGCAACGCCAGGGTCAGAGCCAGGGCCGTGAGCCTGTGCCCAAGGGCGTGGTGCCAGCTCAGACGGCAAGGGCTAGGCAGGGCGGGCAGCATGGGGGCCGGTGCACGGGATTCCATGATCGGCTGGCTCCAGGGACAACTGGCCGAACCATGGCAGCAGGCCAACCGTTGTGGGGCGCTGTTGATCTGCCAGGGGGTGGGCTACGAACTGCAGTTCAGCCCAAGGCACTGGCGCGCCTTGCCCCAGGTGGGTGCCGAGCTGGCCCTGCATGTGCATCACAGCATCCGCGAGGACGGCTGGACCCTCTATGGCTTTCCATTGCGGCACGAGCGGGATCTGTTTCGGGAACTGGTGGCCGTCAGTGGCGTCGGTCCCCAGATGGCCCTGGGATTACTGGGAATCATGACGGCCGAGGTGTTGGTGCGGGCGATCGTCCAGGCAGATCTGCGGCGCCTGGCCGAGGCGCCGGGGGTGGGCAAGCGCACAGCCGAGCGCCTTTCGGTGGAACTGCGCAGTCGGCTGCAGGAGCGCTTCTGCTCCCTGGTGGAGCTGCCGGAGAGCTTTGACGATTTACTGGATGGCGCGGTGAACCTGCCCCAGGGCGCCGGCCGCGATGATGTGCAGATCACCCTGGGCGCCCTGGGGTACGAGCCCCTGGAAATCCAGCGGGCCTTGCGGGCCGTGGCGGCCCAGGGATTGACCGCCGCCGCCGACGGCGATGAGTGGATCGGCGAGTGTCTGCGCTGGCTGTCCCGCTCCGCCGCCTGATGCCGCCGAGGGGCCAGGGCAGTGAAAGCGTGCAGCTGACACGGTAAAGTCGTTGTTTGAATTGCCAGGGCTTCGGCCTCCGCTCGCTTTTCGCCCATGCCGCTCACCATCACCAAGAAGCAAGAACTGATCAACGGTCATCAGACCCACGGCACCGATACGGGCTCGGTGGAAGTGCAGGTGGCGATGTTGAGTGAGCGGATCAGCCAGCTCAGCGGCCATCTGCAAAAAAACATCCACGATTTCTCTTCCCGCCAGGGACTGCTGAAGATGATCGGGCGCCGTAAGCGGCTGCTGAGCTATCTGCGCAGCCAGAGCCAGGAGCGCTACACCGTGCTGATTGCCAAGCTGGGCATCCGCGGCTGAGCTCGTCTTCATGGCTCCGCAGCGGAATCCCAAATCCTTTGGTTCGGCGCGAGCCGCCAAGGGCAGCAACGGCAAAGCCGAGGCCAAGGCCAGCAATGACAAAGTAGCGGCCAAGGCCAGGCCCGCACGGCAGCAGGCGATTCCCGATGCGGTGGCCAATCGCATGGCCCGGCGCATCGCCATCGCCACGGGCATTCCCACCGTGATGGGCATGTCCGTGTTCATCGGCAGTTATCTGGTGGTGAGCCGCGGTCTCCTGGAGATTCCCACCGGCATCACCCTGGTGGCCTCCGGCGGCTGCTTTCTGCTGGGGCTGCTCGGACTCAGCTACGGCGTGCTCTCTTCCAGCTGGGAAGACGGCGCCGGCAGCCTGTTGGGAACCGAGCAGATCGGCCTCAACATCGGCCGGCTCAGGCAGTCCGTCAAGGCGATGCGCGAAGGCTCCTGAAATCCTCCCCTTGAATCAGGGGGGATTTCACTTGAACAGAATCAGCTGCAGCGATCGCTGCTGAGGCTTCAGGCCGCCGGCCCGATCGGAGAGCGCAGGCTCACCCTGAAATCAGCGGCCGCCAGGGTTTTGACGGCAGCTGGAGCATCAGCCACGCAGAACTGGGGTCCGAGGCGCACCCAGCGAGATTCGCTGCCCTGACGCACCAGCGCCACCACCGGCACCCGCACCCCAGCCTCATCCAGGGCGGGGCGATGGCGGGTGAGGCATTCGCGCAGGCGATGCTGAATGGCGATGTCGCCGGCCTGGTTGGGATCGAGTTCCACCTGCAGCAGTTGCAGATCATCGATGCTGCGGCAGTCATCGACGATCAGCTGCACCCGTTCATCGCGGCGATCCACCGTTGCCCACACCAGCAGCCGGGCATCCACCATCAGGTGGTCGGCCAGGCGGGCATAGGTCTTGGGAAACACCACCGCCTCACAACTGCCGGTGAGATCCTCCAGCTGCAGCACCGCCATGCGATCCCCCTTGCGGGTGTTCACCTGGCGCAGTTCCGGCACCATCGCCACAATGCTCACCTTGGCCTTGTCGGCCTGTTCTTCCAGCCGGCCCAGGCCGATCGGTGACAACAGGCTGACCTGAGTGGAGAGCTGGCGCAGTGGATGGTCGGAGATGTAGAAGCCCAGTAACTCCTTCTCCAGCTTCAACTTTTCGGTGGGGGGATAATCGGCCACTGGGGCCGCCCTCGGTGCCGTGCTCTGATCAGCGGCGCCAGGGGCGGCAGTGGCGCCAGCCAGCAGATCGAAGAGATTGCCCTGGCCGCTGGCCCGATCGCGGGCGCGGGAGTTGGCCCAGTCGAGAATCAGATCGAGATCGGCCATCAATTGGGCCCGATTGGCGCCGGCCTCGAGGCCATCGAGGGCACCACAGTGAATGAGGGATTCCATCGCCCGGCGATTGAGCTGCTGGGTGGGCAGACGATCACAGAGATCCGCCAGGGACGCGAACGAACCATCGGCATTTCGTTGCTCGATCAGCAGGCGAATCGCCCCTTCGCCGAGATTGCGCACCGCCGAAAGACCAAACAAGATCCGATCTCCCAGCGGCGTAAAATCAATGCCGGAGGCATTGACATCCGGCGGCAACACTTCGATGCCCATTGCCTGGCAATTGGCGATGTAACGCTGCACCTTTTCGGTCTGCCCGGCATTGACGGTGAGCAGGGCCGCCATATAGGCCACCGGATAATGGGCCTTGAGATAGGCCGTCTGGTAGGTGACGGCGCCATAGGCGGTGGAATGGCTCTTGTTGAAACAGTATTCAGCGAACAACACCATCTGCTCAAACAGACCTTCCGCCACCTTCGGGTCCACGCCGCGATCGCTGGCGCCCTGCACAAACAGGCTCTGGTGCTTCTCCATCTCCGACTTCTTCTTTTTGCCCATGGCGCGCCGCAGCAAATCGGCCTCACCCAGGGAATAGCCGGCCAGATCCTGAGCAATCTTCATGATCTGCTCCTGATACACCATGATCCCGTAGGTTTCCTTCAGGATCGGTTCCAGCTTGACATGGGCCACATCAATCGCTTCACGACCGTGCTTGCGATTGATGAATTTGGGGATCAGGCCCGCATCGAGAGGTCCCGGCCGGTATAGGGCGAGGATGGAGGAGATATCCTCGAGAGAGGAAGGCTTGAGATCGCGCACGATCTGGCGCATTCCACTGGATTCAAGTTGAAAAATACCCTCCAGATCACCGCGGGCCAGCAGAGCGAAGGTACCGGCATCGTCCTCGGGCAGGGCATCAGGATCGAGACGCGTACCACTGCTCTTATGCACAAGATCGATCGTCTTCTCGATCATCGTGAGGTTCTTGAGGCCAAGGAAGTCCATCTTCAGCAGCCCCATCGCCTCCACATCTTCCATGTAGTACTGGGTGATCACCTGGCCATCGTTGTTGCGCTGCAGCGGCACCAATTCATCGAGGGGTTCGGCGGCGATCACCACACCAGCAGCGTGGACGCCAAAAGTTTTGTTGGTGCCCTCGATGCGCATGGCCAGATCGACCCAGTGGCGCACCTTGGGATCGCCTTCATACTTTTCGCGAAACTCTGGCGCCGGTGATTCGGCACCGATCATCTCCTTGAGTTTGGCAGGCTTGCCCCGCACCACCGGGATCAATTTGGCCAGCCGATCAGCCTCGCCATAGGGAATATCCAACACCCGCGCCACATCCTTGAGCACGGCCTTGGAGGTCATGCGGTTGAAGGTGATGATCTGGGCCACCTTGTCTTCGCCATAGCGGCGGGTGACGTACTCGATCACCTCGCCGCGACGCTCGATGCAGAAGTCGGTGTCAATATCCGGCATCGACTTGCGTTCCGGATTGAGGAAGCGCTCAAACAGCAGCCCATGCCTGACGGGATCGATGTTGGTGATGCCGAGGGCATAGGCCACCAGCGAGCCGGCGGCCGAGCCCCGGCCTGGACCCACGGCAATGCCGCTATCGCGGGCGAAACGGATGTAGTCCCACACCACCAGAAAGTAGGTGGGGAAGCCCATCTGCTCCATCACCTGCAGCTCGAAGGCAAGGCGATCGCCATAGAGTGAATCGAAGGGTTGTCCATCATCAAGAGCAAGGCGAACCCGCAGACCCTGTTCACTCACCTCGGTGAGATAGCTCACAGCGGTGTGGCCTTCAGGGATCGGGAAGCGCGGCATCTGATAGCGGCCGAGGATGTCATAGTCCTCCACCTTTTCAGCCACCTTCACCGTGTTGGCAATCGCTTCAGCAATCACCTCGGGCTCGAGATGATCGCTGAACAGGCGGGCCATCTCGGCCTCACTTTTGATGTATTCAGTACCGGTGTAGCGCAGGCGTTTCACATCAGTGATCAGCTTGCCGGTGAGCACGCAGAGCAGGGCATCGTGGGCCTCCACATCTCCCACACTCAGATAATGGGCATCGTTGGTGGCAATCAGCGGAATCCCGAGCTCCGTACCGATGCGGGCCATCTCCGTGTTGACGATGCGATCTTCAAGGCCGCCGTGATCTTGAATCTCAAGGTAGAAGTTGTCGCCGAACGTCTGCTGATACCAGCCGGCCACCTCGCGCGCCACCTCGGGCCGCCCGCTCAGGATCGCTTGGGGTATCTCACCACCAAGGCAGGCCGTGGCCACGATCAGCCCCTCGCTGTACTGCTGCAACAGCGGCTTGTCGATGCAGGCCCGCGAAAAGATGCCACGGCCGCGCATGCCGCGCAGATGGCTGATGCTGGTGAGCTTCACCAAGTTGCGGTAGCCGACCGCATTCTTGGCCAGTACCACCAGGTGATATCGCCGTTCTTTCTTTGGCTGTGGATCCGTGATCGAGCCGTTGATCACATACATCTCATTGCCGATGATCGGCTTGATGCCGGCCTTCGTGCACAGCTTCAGCAATTCGATGGCGCCGTACATGACGCCGTGATCGGTGAGGGCCAGGGCCGGCATGCCCAGGGCCACGGCCCGCTCCACCATGGCCGGCAGCTGGGAGGCCCCGTCGAGGAGGCTGTAGTCGCTGTGGTTATGGAGGGGAACGAACGCCAAGGAGGGGGAGCTTGGGGGTGGGCTCAGGTTAAGGCCACACGCAACATTCAGTGCCCCAACCGCTGCTTGGTCCCCAGGTGGCACCAGATGTGGCGTTGCCCGTGCAGCTCCGGGCCTGGGAGCGGCTGGCGCCATGGTGGCAGCAGGGGCTCGGGTGGTCAGGGGTTCGGGCGGTTTGGCCTTGGCCGGGTCTGGGGGTGTGGCAGAGCCAGAACCCCGGCTGAGCTACCTCCGGGACACGGCGCCGGTACAGCAGGGGCATGCACAGGGTGTGAGCCCGCGGCCAGGTAGCGACATCGGCTCGCCCCGGCCTGGGATGGGCTGGACCCCGGAATGCTGACAGCGCTCAGGCCGCCAGTGCGGCCGTGGGCCGCCGGGCCATCACCCCTGCCGCTTGCTCGTAGTGATGGGCCAGCTGCAACAGCCGGGCTTCCTGCAGCACCCCAGCGATCAACTGCAGGCCGATCGGCAGGCCCTGGTCGTCGAAACCACAGGGCACATTGATCGCCGGCAAGCCTGCCATGTTGGCCGGGATCGTGAGCAGATCGGCCAGATACATGGCCAGGGGATCTTCGGCATGGGCGCCGAAGCGGAAGGCGGTGGTGGGGGAGGTGGGGCTGAGCAGCAGATCCACCTGGGCAAAGGCACGATCGAAGTCCTGACGGATCAGGGTGCGCACCTGCTGGGCCTTGCGGTAGTAGGCATCGACATAGCCGGCTGAGAGGGCATAGGTGCCGATCAGGATGCGGCGTTGCACCTCATCACCGAAGCCCTCGGCGCGGCTGCGGGCCGTCATCATCGCCAGGTTGTCGGCGCCACCGGCTTCGGCCAGGGCCCGGTGCCCGTATTTGACGCCGTCGTAGCGGGCCAGGTTGGCGGAGGCCTCCGACGGGGCGATCACGTAATAGGTGGCGATGCCGTCGTTGAAGCGGGGGCAACTGATGTCCACCAGCTCACAGCCGAGCTGCTCCAGCTGGGCCGCTGCCGCCAGCACGGAGGCCTTCACCTGGGGATCGAGCCCCTCGGCCTCGAAGCACTCCCGGATCAGGCCCACCCGCAGGCCCTTGACGGGCTGCTCCAGGGCCCGGCAGTAATCCGGCACCGGAGTGGTGAGGCAGGTGGCATCGCGCCGATCGGCACCGGCAATCACCTGCAGGATTTCGGCACTATCGGCAACGCTGGTGCTGAAGGGGCCCACCTGATCGAGGGAACTGGCGAAGGCCACCAGCCCCCAGCGACTCACCCGGCCATAGGTGGGCTTGAGACCCACCACGCCGCAGAAGGAGGCCGGCTGGCGGATCGAACCGCCGGTGTCGGAGCCGAGCGAGGCGAGGCATTCGCCGGCGGCTACCGCCGCGGCACTGCCACCGGAACTGCCCCCCGGCACCCGCTCGGGATTCCAGGGATTTCGGCTGGGGCCGAAGGCTGAGGTCTCGGTGGAGCTGCCCATGGCGAACTCATCGAGGTTGGTCTTGCCCAGCAGCACCGCTCCGGCATTCCAGAGCCGTTCGGTGACGGTGGACTCGTAGGGAGGCACGAACGTCTCCAGCATGCGGCTGGAGCAGGTGGTGCGGATCCCCTTGGTGCAGAGGTTGTCCTTGATCGCCAGCGGGATGCCTGCCAGCGGCGGCAGGGATTCACCGGCAAGACGGGCGGCATCGATGCGATCGGCATCGGCGCGGGCCCGTTCGGCCGTGATCTCCAGGAAGGCGTGAACCGTGGGATCGACCGCGGCAATCCTCGCCAGATGCTGATCGGTCAGCTCCCGTGCCGAAACCTCTCCCCGTTGCAGTTTCCCGCGCCATTCGGCGATCCCCATCCACCCGCACACCAGCTGGCCTGGACGCTATCAGCTGACCTGCATTCAGGCCGAAGCCTCGGAGCTGCTGACCAGATCAGCGGCCTCGGTGAGGGGTTCCTGGCGGTTGGTGCGCAGGCAGGTGGATTCGAGCGTGCCGGGAGCTTCTGAGCGCAGATCGGCCAGGAATGTCGGCAGGGCGGCTTCAAGAGTGCTGCGGCGCATGAACGGCCCGAACCAGTAGATGGCATCAGGAGAATGGGTTTCCACCCGTGCCCACCAGGCCATCCCCATCCCATTGGCGAGGTTGCGCATGGGCCAGAGGAGGGAATTCATGGGCGAAGGTTTCAAGGGCTCCATTCTGACCAGATCGTCGGCCCCGAACCGGTCGGTGTGAAGGCGACGATGCAGCGCTTTGCTTTGGCCTACTTCCCCTGTTGGCTTCCGGGTCGGATCGGCGTATAGCGATCTCAGTGGCGCGGTGCCGAGATAGGGATCCAACAGCGGTCCAGACCTGTCCGGGAAACGTCCTGGGGTGACGGCTGAATCAGCACGGACCAGGTGCGGCTGCGGGCTGCAGCTGGCAAGCCCGCAGCCAGCAACAAGCCGGGGGCGCCCTGCCGAAGCGCGGCAGGCGCATCCAAAAGTCACCCGAATCCGGCCCCGGCAACGGCAGCCAGGGGGGAGCGCTGCTAATCGGCCCCGCTTAAAGGCAGGGCCATGGGCCAGGGATCACGGTGCGGTGACCAGCCCTCAGAGCTGGATATCCGCCGCGAACGAAGACACTCCATCGACCAGGGACTCGGCAGCGGCGCTGGCCTGGGGGCCGGAGGCTTCGGCGGCGATGCGGGCATGCCACTGAGGCTCTTCGCCCTGGGGCGGAGCGCCGCTGGGAGCCGCGTGATGGCCAGGAGCCTCAAGCACCGCTTCGGTCTCCAGAAGCGGCGCTGGCTCCTGATCTGGCCTCGCCGGAACGGAGTCCTGGGACGGGGCACCAGCCTCGTACTGGGAGGCGAGCTCAGGCCGATCCTGCGGCTCCTCGGTCGCTTGCTCGTCGGCAGCGGCCTCAGCCGCGATCTCAGCTGCGAGATCAGGCACGACGGCTGAAGCCGCGTCACGCTCGGCGCCAGGGATGACGGCAGCGTCACTTTCTGGCTTGCCCTCAGCCTCGAGCTGGGGCTCCTGCCCGGACGCCAGAACGGGACTCCCGAGCGGACTACCAGCAGGCTCGATCCCCTGGGCTGAATCCGCAGCCTCAGCCGCAGGGCTGAACAGATCGGCCTCGAAGGCCTCTGCATCCAGAGCGGCATCCAGAGCGAACTCCCGTGCCTCTTCAGGCCCGTCGAACGCCTCAGTGTCTGCCGCTACCAGCTCCGGCATCGCCGGGGTCGCCATCGCTGGGGCCGGCAGGGAAGGCCGCACCAGCCGCGGTGCCGGGCTGGTGCCATGCAGCCCCCGCATCCAGCCGCGTCGGGCGATCTCGTAGAGCAACAGGGCTGTGGCCACCGACGCGTTGAGACTCGGGGTGGCGCCCCGCAGGGGAATGCGCACCAGCTGGTCGCAGTTGCGGCGGGTCAGCATCGATAGGCCATCGCCCTCCGAACCGGTGACGATCACCAGGGGACCATCCAGATCGGCCTCCTCGAGGCTGATGTTGCCCTCCTCCGCCAGGCCGATCACCCGATAGCCCTCGTCTTTCAACGTTTCCAGGGAGCGGTTGAGGTTCACCACCCGGGCCACGGGCAGATGTTCCAGTGCCCCGGCTGCCACCTTGGCCACCGAGCCGGTGAGGCCGGCATTGCGTCGCTGGGGCAGCACCATGCCGTGGGCGCCGAGGGCTTCGGCACTGCGCACGATGGCGCCGAGATTCTGGGGATCGGTGAGGCCATCAACGGCCAGCAGCAGCGGCGATTCCCCGATCTCCCGGCAGCCGTCAATCAGGGTGGCGAGGTCGAGGGTTTCGGCGGCTGCCGGTTGCAGCACGATTCCCTGGTGCACGGCACCACCGCTGATCTGGCCGAGGCGGGCCCAGGTGACCTCCTCTACCAGCACCCCGGAGGCCTTGGCATCACGCAGCAGCTGCAGGAAGCGGGGGCTGAAACGCATCTCCGGCGTGCACCAGATGCGATGGATCGGTCGACCGCTCTCCAGGGTGGCCTGGGTGGAGTGACGGCCCCAGATCAGATCGCTGGGCGCGGCCGATGAAAAGGTGTCGGTCTCCAGGGGCGCCCCGGCCGCATCGCGGGGCTGATCGCGGACGGGGCGCCGGGGCGGCGCGCCGAAGTCAGGTCTGGCTTCACCGCGACCAGCGGAGCGAAACAGAACCGGTCGGCCCGCAGGCAGGCGACCCGCCGCTGGCCGGGGGCGACGATCGCGATCCGGAGGGCCGCCCTCCGCAGGGCGGCGGTCCGCAGGGCGGCGGTCCATGGGGCGACGATCGGTTGGCCGTCGGTCGCTGAAGCGGCGCTCACTGGGGCGTGCGTCCGCGGGGCGGTCCTCCGAGGAGCGACGATCGATGGGACGGCGATCCGTCGGGCTGCGATCGGTCGGGCGGCGATCGGTGGCGGGGCGTTCGCCGAAGCGGCCTTCTTCGGAACGGCGAGGCAGCGGCGGGCGACCGGGGGAACGCTCAAAGCGCGCCGGGCCACCGGCTGACTCGCCACCACGACGCTCCCGGGGTTTCCATTCGCCGGTCGGGCGCTCCCGATCGGGGCTGGGGCGATCACTGCCGGCGCGATCCGGGCTGGAGCGATCGGCACTGAAACGGCTGCCGCCTTCACGGCCGTAGCGGGGACGCTCGCCGGGGCCCTCACTGCGACTGCCCTCCGGCCGGCTCCAGCGCGGACTACTGGTGCCGCCGGGCCGGAAGGAGGACCCAGCCGGTCGCCCGCCGGCACGGCTGCCGGAGGCTCCGGCCGGACGGCGGGGGGCCCGATCCGGACGGGAGTCAGGGCGGCGATCAGGACGGGGACTCATGGGCGGACGGACACAGGGTGGGTGGGGGTTCCTCCAGCTGATCCAGCAGCTCGGCCAGCCGTCCCGGATTGCGAAGAAAGAGCCATCCCAGCATCGTCTCAAATCCCGTGGCCTGCCCATAGGTGCCGGGATTCCCCCGGCGCGGTCCGCGACCGGCCCGATTACGGCCCCGCCGCACCTGCTCCAGCTCCTCGGCTCGCAACAGGCCACCAAGGCGCTGCAGAGCTCGCGCCTGGGCCTCGGCCTTCACCTCCGCCACCACGGCCCGATGCAGATCAGCACTGCGTCCTGGGCTGGAACAATGGCGCAGACGCTGGTGTAGATCCCACACCGCATCGCCCAGCCAGGCCAGCTGCAGAGCCCCGAGTTCGAGGCTGGGAATGGGGGGCTCCATGGCCGCCAGCCAGCGACTGGCGGGGGGCTCAGGCCGCGGTGAGCCGGCCAAGCGCTGTGTCGAGATCAGGTTGAAGATGCAGGAATTCTTCCAGGCGCACCAGCTTCACGGTCTGCACGACCCTGGCATTGCCGACCACCAGGAACTGGGTGCCGGCCTCGTTGCACTGCTTGGCCAGTTGCACCAAGGCACCGAGCCCGGAGGAATCGATGAAGTCGATGCGGCTGAGGTCAATCACCAGGGCGAGCTTGCCTGGGCCTTGCTCGCTGGCGATGAACGCATTGAAGTGCTTGTCGGAATAGGCATCCAGCTGTCCCGTGAAGCTGAACAGCAGGCAGGACGCCTGCCGCTCACAGCCCCCTCGAAGCGAGACGGTCAATCGCTGCAGGTCAGAGATGGCTCAGTCCCCTTCGAACGCTGTGGGCTGAAGTGTAGGGACGTCCTGGCTGAATGACTCAACCGCAACAGAACGTCCCCGAACTGCAGACAATCGACCTGCGGTCTTTCAGCGACGTTGGGCCATCAGGGCGGTGAAACGCTGAAAGTGATGGTCGCTGTCGTGGGGGCCGGGGCTGGCCTCCGGGTGGTACTGCACCCCGAAGACGGGCTGATCGGCCAGGGCCAGCGCCGCCACGGTGCGGTCATTGAGGTTGTGGTGGGTGATCGTCACCCGGTCGGCCGGCAGGGAGTCGGCATCGAGAGCAAAGCCATGGTTCTGGCTGGTGATCTCCACGTTCCCCGGGGAGCCGCAGGGATGGTTGAGGCCGCGATGGCCATAGCCGAGCTTGTAGGTGCGCCCCCCCAGGGCCAGGCCGAGAATCTGATGCCCCAGACAGATGCCGAACAGGGGCAGCTGACGCTGGAGCAGCAGCTCCCGGGCCAGGGCGATGCCACTGGTCACCGCCGCCGGATCGCCAGGGCCATTGGACAGAAACACCCCTTCGGGCTGCTGGGCCAGCACCGCGTCGACGGTGGCATCCGCTGCCAGCACCGTGACCTCACAGCCATGGGCGACCAGCCGCTCGAGGATGGCCCGCTTGATGCCGAAGTCGATGGCCACCACCCGGTAGGGCGTGGCCGGCTGGGGCTGGAGGCGGGTGTCGAAACCGGCGGCGCAGAGGCTCGACCAGTGATATAGCTCCTTGGTGCTGACGCCGGCCGCCAGATTCAGACCTGCCATGGACGGAGCCAGGCGCACCTGCCGCAGCAGCTCGGTGGGGGCGAGACCCTCACTGCTGATGATGCCGTTGATCGCACCGCCTTCGCGCAGATGGCGCACCAGGGCGCGGGTGTCCACGCCGCGGATTCCCACCACGCCGTGGCGCCGCAACCAGGGCTCGAGGGCTTCCTCGGCACGCCAGTTGCTGGCCAGCGGCGACAGCTCCCGGGCGATCACGCCGCGCACCTGGGGCCGGCTGGCCTCGAGGTCCTGCGCGTTGACACCCGTGTTGCCCAATTCGGGGTAGGTAAAGGCGACGAGCTGCCCCGCATAGCTGGGGTCGGTCATCACCTCCTGATAGCCGGTCATGCCGGTGTTGAACACCACTTCGCCGACGACCGTGCCCCTGGCGCCGAAGGCCAGACCGCGCAGCAGGGTGCCATCGGCCAACAACAGCACCGCCGGCACCGCCGTCTCGGCCGCGGAGTTGGCCGCACTCTGCGGCTGGGGCCCAACGGCAACGGAAGATAGGGACACGGCCGGGCGCTCAACTGGCTCGATCATCCCGCAGCAGGGTGGGCCAGGGCCGCACGCAGGGCTTCCAGCCGCTGCCAGGGTCGACCGCTCTGCAGACAGTCCCTCGCCTGCGGCAGCGCCTCAGCCACCGAAGCCGCCAGGCCGCAGGTCCAGAGCACCAGGGCGGTGTTGAGGGCCACCACATCGCTACGGGCCTGGTCCCCTTCGCCCTGGAGCACCGCTTCGAGCAGGCGCCGGTTCTGCTCCAGGTCGCCGCCGCCGATGGCCGCCATGGGGGCCTGATCCAGGCCGAGGGCGACCGGATCAAGCCACTCCTGTCGCACGACGCCGTTCTCCAGCAGGCGCAGTTCACTGGGCCCAGACAGGGTGGCCTCATCGAGGCCGCCATGGCCATGGACAACGATGGCGCGACTCTGCCCCAGGCGCCGCAGCGCCTCGGCCATCGGATCGAGCAGATCGGCCCGGGCCACCCCCAGCACCTGACAATCGGGCTGCAGCGGGTTGACCAGGGGCCCCAGCAGGTTGAACACGGTGCGCACCCCCAGGGCCCGACGCAGCGGCACCAGGCCGACCAGGGCCGGATGCCAGCCCGGGGCAAACAGAAAGGTGACCCCCGCCGCGGGCAGGGCGGCGATCACCCGTTCGGCAGGGGCCTGGAGCTCGACTCCAAGGGCTTCGAGCACATCGGCGGAGCCCACCCGGCCGCTGGCACTGCGATTGCCATGCTTGGCGACATGGGCACCGCAGGCAGCGGCGGTGAAGGCCACGGCGGTGGAGATATTGAAACTGTCAACGCCGGCGCCACCGGTGCCGCAGGTGTCGACCAGATGCAGTTGGGGGCGGGGGGCCGGCAGGGGGCAGTGGTCGCGCAGCACCTGGGCCATGGCGGCCAGCTCCTCGCCCCGCATGCCTTTGCAGCGCAGGGCCGCCAGCAAGGCACCGGTGAGCGCCGGATCGATCTGCTCACCGATCCAGCCCCGCATCAGCTGATCGGCCTGCTGGCGGTCGAGATCACGGCCCTCGATCAGCTGCTCCAGCAGCTGGGGGAAGGACAAGGCGGCACCCATGGCAGCTGAGCTGGCTGGCCCCGACGCTATGTCGTCAACCGCTGAATCGCCGCAACTGCGCCTGGCAACGCTGGGTCCGGGGTGAATGCCAAGCCAAGGATCGTGTCCTGGAAGCGCGTTGAGGCCGGCCGATGGGGTGCCGGTCCGGGCGGGGCAACGGCTGACGGATCGGGTCCAACCAAAAAAAAAGCCCGGGTGCTAAGCACGCCGGGCCGGGTGATGGGGACAGCTCTACTATCACCCGAGGAGGGCCGATCTGGCGACTGCGACCCACGCGATCGAACCCAGGCCACGCCCCAGTTGCAGGTTCCAGAGGCTGCTGGCTGACCCGGAAGCCTCTGGGGCGTGGCCATCCGGTTCCAGGAAAGGTCCGGCCCCAGCTGCGTGCAGCCAGCTGGGTCTGAGCAGCCGCCCGGCAGGGATTCAGGGGGAATCGGTATCGGCCGTGTCAAATCCCGAGCCGACCGCCTCGGCCACCGGCGCCGGACCGGGACGGAATCCGGCGGCCCAGATGGCCCGGGTGCGCTGATGCAGGCCGTCGCGATCGAGGCCCCACAGCCGCAGCACCCGTTCGAGATCGTCCTGGAGGTCGGTGGCTCCGGGAAAACCCTCGTAGCGCATCAGCAGCCGGGCGGCATCCACCAGCTGCTCGTCGCCCGGGGGATCGGCAGCCAGCAACCGGTCGATGCTCTGGCGGTCGATGGCATGGAGGGGGTGGCTCTGCTCGTCCATGGCAGGGGGCATCCAGGGGATCAGCAGCGTGGAGGCTGGCACGAACACGGCTGGGGGATCGCTGGGATCCCGGCCGGCTGCTTAGGTTGAGTCCCTCGATGGCCGGATGAGCAGCATGAGCGCGATAAGGCTCGGCCTGATCGTCAGGTACCTGCGCCCTTATCGCCGCACCCTCGCGCAGGGGGCAGTGGCGCTGCTGGTGGTGAACCTCCTCGGTGTCGCCATCCCCCTGCAGGTTCGCAACATCGTCAACGATCTGCACCAGGGCTTCACCCTGAATGCGGTGTTGCGCCAAGCGGCGCTGATCGTGCTGATGGCCACCACGATGGGGGTGGTGCGGCTGTGGTCGCGGATGTTGGTGTTCGGGGTGGGACGCCAGGTGGAGGCGAACCTCAAGCAGCAGATCTTTGATCACGTGCTCACCCAGGAACCGGGTTGGGTGCAGAGCACCGGCAGCGGCGAGGTGATCAGCCGCGCCACCAGTGATGTGGAAAACGTGCGGCGCCTGCTGGGTTTCGCCGTGCTCAGCCTCACCAACACCGGCCTGGCCTATGCGCTCACCTTGCCGGCGATGCTGGCGATCGATCCCGGCCTGAGCCTGGCGGCCCTGGGGCTCTATCCGCTGATGTTGATGGTGGTGCGGCTGTTCGGCGGCCGCATGATGCGCCAGCAACGGCTTCAGCAGGAGGCTCTCGCCGACCTCAGCGATCTGATCCAGGAGGATCTCTCAGGCATCGGCGCGATCAAGATTTACGGCCAGGAGCGCACCGAACTGGAAGCTTTCCAGGTTCGCAACCGCACCTTTCGTGATGCGGCCCTGGCCCTCGGTCGCACCCGCAGCACCCTGTTCCCGCTGCTGGAGGGGATCTCTTCGGTCAGCCTGCTGGTGCTGATCGCCTTCGGCAGCGGCCAGATCGAAAGCGGCCGCCTGACGATCGGCGGATTGGTGGCTCTGATTCTCTACGTGGAGCGGCTGGTGTTCCCCACGGCGTTGCTGGGTTTCACGCTCAACACCTTCCAGACCGGCCAGGTGAGCCTGGAGCGGGTGGAAGCCCTGCTGAGCCGCCGCCCCGGGATTGTCTCCCCCAGTGCACCGCAGGCACCGGCCAGCCCCGCCCGCGGCGCGATCGAAGCCCGCGACCTCACCGTTCAGTACGCGGGTGCCAGCCGGGCGGCCCTGGTGGATCTGAACTTTGCGATCCAGCCCGGCGAACTGGTGGCTGTGGTGGGCCCCGTGGGCTGTGGCAAAACCACCCTGGCCCGGGCCCTGGGCCGGATGGTGGAGGTCCCCAGGGGCAGCCTGTTTCTCGATGGTGTTGATGTGCGGTCGCTGGCCCTGGCCGATCTGCGCCGCGAGGTGGCGCTGGTGCCCCAGGAGGGCTTCCTGTTCACCGCCAGCCTGGCCGACAACCTGCGCTATGGCGATCCGGATGCGGCGATGGAGCAGGTGGAGCAAGCGGCCCGCCAGGCGCGGTTGGAAGGGGATATCAAGGGTTTCCCCGATGGCTACGACACCCTGGTGGGTGAGCGGGGCATCACCCTCAGTGGCGGCCAACGCCAGCGCACCGCCCTCGGCCGTGCCCTGCTGCTGCAGGCCCCGCTGCTGGTGCTCGATGACGCCCTGGCCAGCGTCGACAACACGACAGCCGCCGAGATCCTGCGTTCGATCCGCCAGCAGCGCAATCGCACGGTGCTGATGATCAGCCATCAGCTCTCGGCGGCGGCGGCCTGTGATCGCATCCTGGTGCTGGAGGAGGGCCGGCTGGTGCAGGAAGGTCCCCATCTGGAGCTGGTGGAACAAACGGGCACCTACCGGCGCCTGTGGGAACGGGAACAGGCCAGTGAACGGCTGCAGGCGGCCTGAAGGGGCCAGGAGCGCAGGCGCAGCCTGGGGCTGCTCAGCGCCCAGGAGGCCGATCCGATCCGTGAGTGTCAGATTGCGCCGTCCCGTCCGGCAACTCCGGCCCCGGCTCAGGTCCGTGGGGCTGGTTGCACCAGATGGAATCAGATTGGTCTGGATCGCCCATTTTGATTCGGATGCTTCAGGTCGGTTCAGATGATCCAGGTTCGTTTTGATGATCCAGATCGCTTCGGATGGTCCAGATCCAGATCGGATCCATCACAGACACCAGATCGGATCGATCAGACCAGATTCAGACCAGATCGGATTGGATTGGATTTGATCAGAGTGGATCGGATTGGATTGGATTGGATCAGATCAGATCAGATCAGATCGCAGAAAATCTGATCAGATCGCGAAAAATCAGATCGTGTAGACCGGAGAAGACAGGATCCGATCTCAGCTCTTGATTACCCAGAGCGCCTCGCCAATCCCGGATCAGTCCCAGCTAAGGCTTTATTCATGTGGCGGGAACACGGCAGACCATGGGCAGCACGCCCCGCCAGGGTGTGAACTGGGTAATCAAGTCTCAGCCTGGTCTGGCTCGTGGGCCGGGCAGGCCGGGGCAGGGCCCAATCCAGATCGGCAGGGTTGAACGCGAGGAGTTGCTCGCAACGGGTTGATCGGTGCGGTTGATCAGTGCGGTTGATCTCAGCCGGTTGATCGGAGTGGCTGGATCAGTGCGGCTGGATCAGAGCCAGTTGATCTGAACAGTTGTTGAGGCTTGACCCCGAAGCGCAGCTCGGGGGGCTTACGTGAGTCATACCAACCGGTCGCATGACCTCCATGGATCCCAACAGGGCCTTCAACATCCGCTGCACCCTGAGCTTCGGGGACATTTACGGCCAGATCATGATCTGGATGGGGGTGATCTTCGCCAGCCTCGCCTCCGGCCTGGCCTTGATGGGAGCCAGCAAACCGATCTTTGCCCTGGTGGGCGTGGGCCTGATCCTCGTGCTCTCGTTGCCCTTTCTGCTGTTCGCCTTCACCACCACCCTGCTGAACCACATCGCCCTGGTGCCTGACGCAAACGAGCGGCGGACTACTTAGGCTCGAAGATCTTTGCGTTCCTGCCTTGTTCGGCCTGTTTCCCAAAGCCGCCACGCCTGAAGCCGGGGCGATGCGCGAGCAACTGCAGGGTGTGGCCCACGCCGTGCTCGGCACGGAGATCAGCGCAGCCGCAGCCGAGGGTCAGCAGGAGGCCCTGTTCGGCTGCGGCTGCTTCTGGGGGGCAGAGAAAGGGTTCTGGCGTCTGCCCGGGGTGGTGACCACCGCCGTCGGCTACGCCGGTGGCGCCAGCGAGAACCCCAGCTATGACCAGGTCTGCGGCGGCCGTACGGGCCACGCTGAGGTGGTGCGGGTGGTCTGGGACAGCCAGCGACTGCATTTCAGCGATCTGTTGAAACTGTTCTGGGAATGTCACGACCCCACCCAGGGCAATCGCCAGGGCAACGATCGCGGCAGCCAGTACCGCTCGGCGATCTTCGTCGACGATGCGAGCCTGCTGCAGCTGGCCGAGGCGAGTCGCCTCAGCTACGCAGCCGGGCTGGCCGCGAAGGGATTCCCGGCCATCACCACCGAGATCGCCAGCGACATACCCCTGTTTTATGCCGAGGCGTACCACCAGCAGTACCTGGCCAAACCGGGATGCCGGCCTTACTGTTCCGCCCAGCCGACTGGAGCCACCCTGGCTGATTTTCCAGGCGCCGATTACCGCTTACCGCCCTCCGTATGGACTGCCTATGACTGGTCCGTGCCCCATTGCGTTCTGCGCGGCGACAACACGCCGATCGTGCTCCCCTGAGTGCTAGCGCCGTTTCCCATGGCCCCGATCAGCTCGCGTCTGGCTCTGTGCACCTGCTTGCTGCTGGCCCCACTGGCCAGCCCTGGGCAGGCGATGCAATCCCCCTGGTGGGAAAACTATGACCAGAAGGAACGCTTCGTCTGCCCCGATCGCGGTGCCTTGGTGTTGGAACGCAATGAGTCCCAGGCCTCCCTGATCAGTGGCCGCTCCAGCTCAATCCTGTTCCGCGAAGCCAGCGATAACCCCGGCCTCATCTATGGCAACGGGACCCTGCGGGTGATCCTGCGCGGCGACGAACTCACCCTGGAGCAACTGCCCCAGCGCCTCATCTGCCTGCGTACCGAAGACGTATGACTCCCTTGTCCGATCGTGTTGTGATCGTGGCTTTGATCGCCACGGTGGCCCTGGTGTTTGCCCTGGTGTTCTGGACCGTGAGGCTCCATCCCGCCCCGGATCAACAGCTCCAGTGGCGCCAGGGTCCCGCCCGCCTCCAGCCAGGCGGATCCACGATCTGATGACCAACGCGCTGCCGCCAACCGAGCCGTTGGACCAACCGGAACTGCCGGCGGATTCTGATCCGCCGCCGCACCGTCATCCTCCCCGCCAGCTCCATCCCTTGCCGCGGGGGCTGGTGGAGCTCTACGGCCTGCTGGCTGTGCTGTTCGTGCTTGTACCCGAATGGATGGCCGGCAGCGCCCTGTTCGGCTTCCGCGATGGCCGCGAGGGGTCCAATCTGCCGGCACCCTCGGGCGCCTGGCGGCGGCTGCCGGAGCTGCGGCTGGCGGCGATGGACACGGCCCAGCTGCGCCGGCTGGCGCAGCAACAACGCTTGGCTGGCTACGGCCGACTGAACCGGGAGCAACTCACGAGCAAGCTGCTGAAACGGCTGAAACGGCTGGCCTGAGGGGGCAAGGTCGCTGTGATAACTTCAGGGCGCCGGGGCGTAGCGCAGCTTGGTAGCGCACCACTTTGGGGTAGTGGGGGTCGCAGGTTCAAATCCTGTCGCTCCGATTCAGTTCCAGCCTTGAACCCCAGTCAGAGAGCCGCTTCTTCCCAGAGGCGGCTTTTCTGTTGGGGCGCTTATTGGTCATGCTTGGACCTGAGTTTGCGGCAGCAGCAGTCTGAACGGGGATGACTGCAACGAAGCCGCCAACTCAGCTCGGCCATCCAGCCCAGGCAGCACGGATTTGTCCCTGCCGTTGAGCAAAGGCTGACCTGGCCAAATCCCTCCCATGGTTGGGGTTGCGTCTGACGGAGTAACGGTGCAGCAAGCGACCGGGACAGTAGAAAAACCAGGCGTGGGTTGGGCGGGAGAAAGCAAACCACTAGCCTGGGAGCCACTCTCCAGTTTTGATGCCCCGCTACGCCTGCGTCGAACAGCACTCCGAGGAAGACTGCGGGGCGGCCTGTCTGGCCACGGTGGCCCGCCAATACGGCAAGCGACTGCCACTTTCAAGAATTCGCGAGCTGGTGGGCACCGGCCAGGACGGCACCACTTTGCTGGGTCTGCGGCGGGGAGCCGATGCCCTCGGCTTCCAGGCCCGCGCCGTTCGGGCCAATGCCCAACTGCTCGAGCAACTTGAGGCGATCCCCCTGCCGGCCATCTGCCACTGGAATGGCAATCACTGGGTGGTGCTGCATGGGCGCCGTGGACGCCAATGGGTGATTGCTGATCCGGCCGTGGGCGTGCGCTTCCTCAGCCGGGAGCAACTGCTCCAAAATTGGACTAACGGCGTGATGCTGTTGCTCCAGCCCGACCAGGAGCGACTGGAGGAGCAACAGGAGGCGCCTCGCAATTCCTTTGGACGCTTTCTGCAGCAGGTGCTGCCCTATCGGGGGCTGGTGCTTCAGGTGCTGGCCATCAACGCTGTGATTGGCCTGCTGGCGCTCACCACGCCGTTGCTGATGCAGTTCCTCACGGATGATGTCTTGGTGAGGAGGGATAGTCAACTGCTCGCCAGCCTGGGCCTGGGCATGTTGCTGCTCTTTGTCTTTCGGGCCCTGATGGAGCTCATCCAGGGACAACTGGTGAGCCATTTCTCACAGCGCCTGCTGCTGGCGACTGTGATGCAGTACGGACACAAGCTACTGCGATTGCCGATTGCCTGGTTCGATAGTCACCGTAGCGGCGAGGTGGTGAGCCGTATCGGTGATGTCTCCCGCATTAATCAGATTGTGGGACAATTGGTGATCAGCCTGCCCAGCTCCCTGTTCATCGCCGTGATTTCGCTGATGGTGATGCTGCAGTACAGCCAGGCGCTCACCGTCGCCTCACTCCTGGCGTTTGGCGTGGTCAGTGTTGTGGGTCTGATGTATGTGCCGTCCCTGCAGCAGATGACACGCCGCATGATCGTCGAATCGGCCGACAACCAGGGGTTTTTGGTGGAAACGGTTCGCGGTGCTCGCGTGCTCAAGACGACGGAAGCTCTACCCCAGGCCTGGGAGGAGTACCAGAGCAATTTCGGCCGTATTTCCAATCTTTCCTGGCGCATGCAACGGCTGGGACTGTTCAGCTCGACCACTAATAGTCTGCTGTCAAACCTCACCACCCTGGGCTTGCTTTGGTATGGCAGCAGTTTCGTTATCGCTGGCCAACTGAGCATTGGCCAGCTGCTCGCCTTCAACGGTTTCAGCATCAATGTGCTTGGATTTTTAGAAACCTTGATCGGCTTCACCGACGAGTTCATCACTGCTCAGGTGGTGTTTCGTCGGCTCGCCGAGGTGCTGGATGCTGATGTTGAGGATGCCGGTGCGGCCCAGAAGCCTGCGGTGCTGCTACCCCGCGGTTGCTCGTTGAGCTGCAACCATGTGAGCTTTCACCACCCTGGCAGGGTGGAGTTGATGAACGATCTCTGCCTGACGATTCCAGGTGGGCGTTGCACAGCGCTGATCGGAGAATCGGGCTGCGGCAAGAGCACGCTGGTGAAGATGCTTGCCGGCCTCTACTTTCCCCAGGCCGGCACCATCCATTACGGCCCCTACGGGCTCCGGGATCTGTCGTTGGAATGCCTGCGGCAGCAGGTGGCCTTGGTGCCCCAGGAGGCAGAATTCTTCAATCGCTCCATCCTGGCTAACTTCCGTTTTGCCTATCCAGGCATGGACTTTGAGGCCGTGGTGGCTGCCTGTCAGCTCGCCATGGCCGATGACTTCATTCGCGACCTACCGGATGGCTACCAGACCGTGCTCGGAGAATTCGGTGCCAATCTTTCCGGAGGCCAGAGGCAGCGCCTGGCGATCGCCCGCGCTCTGGTGAGTGATCCAGAGGTGCTGCTGCTGGATGAGTCCACTGCTGCCCTTGATCCGGTGATGGAGCAACGGCTGCTGGATCGACTGCTGGCCCATCGCTCCTCGCGGACCACCTTGATGGTGAGCCATCGACCCAGCGTGATCATTCGCTGCGACTGGGTGGTGCTACTGCGAAACGGGCGCGTGGCTTTCCAGGGAGTGCCTGGGGAGATGGGCAAGGTCGCCGATCTCGTTCCTTACCTGCCCGCCGCATGACCGATCCCGCCCTGCCCATCGACCCTGAATCTGCCGCCGCCAAGCCAGCGCCCCTGGCCGCTCGCGAGCAGGCAGCGGCGGGACCGCTCGGATTTGCCGCTGGAGATCTCATCCCAATCCAGGAGGCGACTCTGGATGATTTCCTGCCCCCATTGAGCCCGTTGTTGCGCTGGGCAGGTGTGCTGATGGTCGCCAGCTTCCTGGGCAGCGTGGGGCTGATGGCGATCTGGCCGTACCGCGTTGTGGTTCGGGGCCAGGGCAGCCTGAGGCCCCAGGGCGAAACCACGGTGATCAATGCCCCCTTCTCCGGCCGGGTGCAACGCATCGCCGTGCGACCGGATCAGATGTTGAGCAGGGGTCAATTGCTGGCCGAACTTGATCCAATTGATCTGCTGGGCCGCCGCAATCAGCTCAAGGAGAGCCAGGTTGCCCTGACCCGGCAGGCTGAGGCGCTGCGGCTTGAGGCCGGCTCCAAGGCCAGGGAAACACGTCTGGACGTGGGCAAGAACCAGGCGGCCTTACAACTGGCCGAGTCCGAATACCGCCGCTATCAACAATTGGTGTCCTCCGGAGCGGCCTCCCGCTCCCAACTCGATGAAAAGCTGGCATCGTTCCAGGTGGCCAGCCGGGAACTGGCCAAGGCCCGGGAGGCTATCGATGCCCAAACCATGCGCAGCCGCGCTGAACTGGCCCAGCAGAGCCGGCAACTGGCGGACGCCAGAGCGGAGCTGGGCCAGGTCGGCAGGGAGCTGGGACGCACCGCCCTGCGGAGTCCGGTGGCCGGGGTGGTGCTGTCTCTGGGTCTGCGCAATCCACAGCAGATCGTCGCGACAGGCCAGGAACTGATGCGTATCGCCCCCAGCCATGGGGCCCTGGAAGTCAAGGTGATTGTGCCGGGAGAGAAGATCGACGCCGTGCAAAAGGGTCAGCGAGCTGATCTCCGCATCAGTGCCTGCCCCTATCCAGACTTCGGCACAATGCGGGCCCAGGTTGTCTCAATTGCACCCGATTCAGTGCGCGCGCCCCAGCCGGCTGGGGACGCGACGACTGCTGGCCGGGGCTATGAGGTGACGCTGGTGCCGGCACAGCAGCAGATGCGGGTCCGTGGTCGCAGCTGCCAACTGCGACAGGGTATGGATCTCAGCGCGGACATCACCACCCGCAAGGAAACGGTGCTGCGGTTCCTGCTGCGCCAGGCCCGGCTCACGGTCGGCCTCTGAACCCCAGGAGCGGCAGGCTGGCCTGGAACGCTGAGGTGGCTCGGAACGGTGCCGCAAACTGCTGAGACAAGATGCTGAGACAAACTGCTGAGGCAAACTGCTGAGGCAAAGCCCTGAAGCAAAGCCCTGAAGCAAACCGGTGAAGTAAAAACAGTGAACTTCAAACAGTGAACTAAAATGGTGAAATCAAACGGCAAGCCGGAGTCTGGACACTTAGCTTGGTACAAGGTTGACCGATGACAATGATGGATGCATTAACGCGACTTGGCGAACCTTTTCTGGGCGATCTGCAATCGCTCTATGCCAATCAACCCCAGACAGGCCTCGATGGCAAGAGCTACGCTATCGATGCGTCAACAAGGATCTCCGTTGAGGAGGGATTATTTCTGCATGACAGCTGTCGCAACGCCGCGATGACGGCCACGTTGGAAGTTGGCATGGGCTATGGATTCAGTACCACCTTTTTGCTGGCTGCCCTGGATGCCAATGGTGGCGGTCGCCACATTGCCATAGATCCCTATCAGCACAGCGACTGGGATGGCATTGGTGAAAGTCGTATGGCCTCACTGCTGCCGCGCACACAGAATCTGAAACATCACGATTTCACCCTGATTCACGATCGCTCCGACCATGCCGCAATTGACCTGGAACGCAGCGGAGCAAGTTTCGATCTACTGTTCATCGATGGCTATCATCGTTTCGATGATGTGCTGATTGATGTTTATCTATTGACTAGATTATGCCGCCCCGATGGCCTGATTGTATTGCACGATCTGTGGCTTCCCAGCGTGCAGGCTGTGCAATCATTTCTCTGTCACAATCGCCCTGATCTGCAGCCCATCCCGACGAGTTGCACCAATCTGGCGGTCTTCCGTCGCCGTGATACAGACCAACGCAACTGGGATCATTTTGTGCCTTTCCCGATGGCATTCGAGATCGAGATGGCCAGCGAGAGCTGAAGCGACGCGTCCGAGCCGGCTCTCGCCGCCGGGCCGGATCAAGCGGCCGGCAGCCAGTCGATCTGGCCGAGCTTGGCCAACCACACCAGGCTCAGCCAGAGCTGGTGGCGGCGGCTTTCGGGAAAACTGGCCAGCAGCTGCTCGACGCTGTGATCAGCCCCATCCGCCAGAAGGTCGAGCAAGGCGCCATTCTCCTGCCCCGTTCCGCGCAGGCCCTGGAAGAAGTGATCCAAGGCCACCGAAGGTTGATCTGTGCCGGAGGGGGTGGTGAGCACCCGGCGCACCATCAGCTGGGGATCCAGCGTGGCCGTGGCGAAATGGGCGAAATCATGGAATGGATCGCCACGCAACGGCCGCCGCTGGCGTCTGGCCACCAACGCATCTGCCGCAGCCGCACCGTGGCGGCGCCGTTCGCTGAGATGATCAAACAATTCCAGATACTGGGAGACGATCCGGGACCAGTCGAACTGCTCTTGAGCACGCCGGCGACCGGCCGTGCCCATGGCAGTCCGCAGACTGGGAGAACGGATCAACTGCAACAGGGCCTCGGTGGTGCGACCGATATGAACGGCCATATGTTGAGCCACCGAGCCCATATAGAACGGCCAATCCAGAATCTCCAGGGCTTCGAGATTGGCCAGCATTGAACCCTGGGGTACGGGCCCGGGGCCCAGGGTCGGGATCAGGAAACCATCAATACCATCGCGCACGATCAAGCGGTAACCATCCCAATCGCTGAGCACCACCGGGACCCCTGCCGCCATCGCCTCCAGCGGAGCCTGGCCGAAGGTTTCCAGAATCGTGTCGGAAAGGAGCAAGAAGATGTCAGCGCCGGCCCAGCACTCCGCCACCAGGTCCGGATCATTGCCATCGAGAATCAGCACGTTCACATCCGGGGCACAGAGGCGCGCCGCGTCCCGGTAGCGGGTTTCATCGTCTTCGCCAAGCGGAAACCAGCCAGCCATCACGAAGTGCAGACGAAGGTTCGGACGTTCTGCCGCCGAAACCTGAGCCGCAGCCTGTAAAGCCCGCAGCATCGCCTGCGGAAAGGCCTTGTCAAAACAGGACAGGCGCCCGAGGTGGAACACCATCACATCGCCGTCCTCGATGGCATGGCTCTGGCGGAACCGGCGACGCGCCTCGGCATCGCCACCTTGGGCAGCCAGCCGCTCGGCATCCACGCCCAGGGGAATCATGGGCAGCTGGGGCCGCGTCAACCGCTGCAGGCCGAGGCGTTGGCGCAGATCGTCCTCCCAGTCATCGAGGTTGGCCACCACCGCTGCGTGCAGGCTCGGGGAGGTGCAGATGAGCGCATCCCACTCCTGCAGCGGAGCCAGCAGGGAGGCGAGCATTTTCTCGCGATGTACGGGAGAGGCAAAGGCAAAGATCGAACCGACGATGCTGTAGGCCTGTCCATGGCCAGCCTGCTGACGGATCCAGGCCAGATCGCTGAGATAGGGCTGGCCGGAGAGCAACATGCCAGTCTGCGCGGCAATGCCACTGTTCAGCACTGATCCCACGGTGATGGCACAGCCGCTCGAGCCGTTCGGCAGGAATTCCCGCTGCAGGGCCTGGCTGGAGAGGGGCTGGTGACCGAGAACATCAATCTGCCGGTAGCCGCCATGGCTGGCCAGGGCCCTGAAGGCCCCAGCATTGGCGATTAGGCGGCCGTAGGGATTTGGGGGCGGCGCGATGGTGCCGGATGGCAAATAGATCGCCAACCGATCGCGCACCGCCACAGAACGACCGACCCCACCGATGACGGCATCCAGGTCTTGCTCATCGAAATCGTCAGCTAGCGGCGCGCCGATCCGAAAATCGCGGAGCTCTTCAGCGCTGAGTGCAAAACCGGCGCCATTGGCAATGGCAGCCGCCTGCTCCGGGTTGGTGGCCTGCTCGAGCGCACTGCGCAATTCTGGTGTGGCCTCCACCGCCACGATGAAATCCAGCAGCGTGTCGGAGGGCATCGATGGCTCGGGTACGTTTGGAAGCAAGCGTAGGCAGGCGCAGATAAGCCTTCACACCTGCCTTCAGAATGGTGGCTCGCTCACCACCATGTTGGATGTCTCGTGCTCTGGTTGTGGTCACCTGGTGCGGATCGGGCCCGCCCCTCTCCAGGCTCGAGTTGGATGCGGAGCCCGATTTTGAACTGGTCTGCTTTGATTACAGCGGCACGCAGACTGTCAAATGGCTACCGGAAACAGGAGTGCGTCTGCTGACTCGAGCAACCGAATGCAAAGGCCAGATCCTGGATGCCCTGGCAGAGACTCTGGCCTCAACAGAGGTTGTCTATGACTATATCAGCGTGATCGACGACGATGTTGAGATCAGCTTATCCGCGATCAATCAAGCCTTGCGCATCGGCCGGCGGCTGGGCTTGCTCACGTTCAGCCCCTCGCTGACAAAGGATTCCCTAGGCTACCACAGCCACATGTTCCAGCGGGAGGGCTTCCTTTATCGCCGGGTGCTGTGGGTGGAGATCATGATGCCGTTCATCGCCATGGATTTATTTATGGCTGCGGCCCCCTACTATTCCCTGGCCATCAGTGCCGCCGGGATTGATTGTTTCATATATCCCGTATTGGCGCGGCTGTTATCGCTCGAGGGTGGCCATGCCGTGTTCGACTGTGTCGTAGCCGCCCATCGCCGCGAGGTGACGTCTGGCCAACGGCGCTTCTCGAACGGCTGTACGGCGATGGAGGAAGCCGGGCAGCTGCGTTGGCTGTGTCAACAGCTACTGGCTGAGCAGAAACCCGAACTCCTGCTGGACCGAGACCTACGGCTGCTGCTCGGATTGGCTGGCCACTCCTGCGTATGACGGCCGCCAACAGGGACAGACTACAAGAGCTGGAAGAACGGGTCTGAGCTGTCGCCGGCTCAAGCGCCACAATCAGGCGAAGAACATGGTAAAATCATGCTGTTGATTCATATTTGTCCCGGCGTATCCGTTCAGGGGTCGTGATGCTCGCCGCGAACGGTGGCCCCATTTGAGCCCTTGACGCCAGCTTGAACCCCGGTTGCATTTCAGGTAGAGATCGCCTGCGATGACCATTCCTCCGGCCGGGATTTCAGAAGCAGAC
>JAPLIB010000114.1 GCA_026389335.1 Cyanobacteriota bacterium
GAGCTCTCGACCCGCTGGCGGCAGGCCTTCACCCAGGAGGCCAGCGCCCGCGGCCTCGATCCGATCGAGACCCTGCAGGGTGTGGCAAGACAGGCCCCGACAGCGCAACGCAAGGGACTGCGGGCTGTGCTCGCCTCGTTCCGTGACTACGGCCCGGAGGAACTGGCCGAGCTGTGGGAAGGGGAGTGGCTGCCGGACCGCTGGATCCGCAGCTGGAGCGGCGAACTGGAGGCCCAGCAACAGAAGCCGCATGCAGCAATGAAGCAAAACTGAGCCAAAAGTTGCAGCTCAGACTACTGAGCCTCTAAGGTGCCAGGAGAGCGGGCAATGGTCCCGTCGCCACAACCATGCCACCCACAACCCCAGCGGGACCGCCCGCTGCTGGGCCACCACCCAGTTCCCGTCAAAGCAACGCGGATCCTGCCGCCCTGCTCCAAGGACAAAGAACCGCCGAATGCGAGCTGGCCGAGGCCCTCGCCCAGTTCCAGTCCGAGGTCACACCAGCCAGCGAGATGAGCCTGCCGGCGCTGGTCGAGGCCGCCCGCGGCGCCTTCCGCCTCGGCTTTGCCTACACCTCCTGCCGCGGTCTTGATGACGACGGCCAGCCACTGCTGGAGGTGACGGTGATGCACCGCGGTGGCGATCAACTCAGCAGCCAAATGCGGCTTGAAGTCGGCGACCCCGAGCAGGAGTTCACCCAGGCCGCACGGCTGCTGGCGCAGCTGCTGGGCATTCCGGTCCTTTCTGTGGCGACACAGGCTCAGCCACCTAAGGCTGAGCCGTTGCAGTCGTTGCAGTCGGTCGCCGCAGCCCAGGCTGCAACTGCTGTAACGGCGGTCACGCCTGTAACGGAGGCGGCGTCACAGGAGCCCCCTCAGGCCCAGGTCGCCGAGCCGGCGCCGGAGGCACCCGTTGCTCCCGCGCCTGCCACACCGGTCACGGAACCAGACCCCACTGCGGCTGCGGCATCGGCAACAGCCAAAGCAACTGAGTCGTCCGAGCCCGCCCACGCAGCAGCCGCCACCGACCCCATCGGCCCCGGCTCCCCGGATGCCCCCGGCACGGAGGAGTCCCTGCGGCCCTTGGCAGAAGAGGAGCGGGAAATGCTGCTGGAGATGATCCGCTGCTTGCGACCGGTGGAGGCAAGGCGGCAGTTCCAGATCGCCTTCCGCCATCACTTCAAAGTGCCCAAGGAAGCCCGGGCGATCGCCGGCTACATCAGCCAGCAGCGGCATAAGGATTTCGTCGATCGCTTTGAGCGCGAACTCGCCGATCTCCCACCCGCGCCGCCAGAAGCAACGCCAGCACCGGCGGGGGATGGGGCATGAGTGACAGCACCCCCCCGAGCAATCGCCGCCCGCGCAGCTATGGCGAACGCCCCTCAATCAGCCAGGACCGTCATTACGTGCAGGTGATGGTCTACGGCGACTGCCATCAGCGGCTGCGGGAGCTGATGGAACGCCACAACCTTTCCGCCAGCGGCGCGGCCCATCACCTGATGCGGCTCGGCGCCGGCCTCAATCCCCTACCCCCACTCGATCAGCACCATGGCCACTGAAATCTTTTATTCAACCCAGGCCGAAGTGCGCTGGGCCCACTTGGTGGAGCCCAGGGCGCAGATGGACCCCGAGAAGCCGCTGGCCTGGTCCGTCGATCTGCTGCTGCCGTTGCAGGACGCCACCAGCGTCTCCTTCCTCGAGGCGCTTGAGCGCCAGTTCATCGAAGCCCACGGCAGCAAAAAGCGCCGCAGCGACAAAGGCGAACCGTGGAAACCCGACAAGGAGCGGCCCGATCAGCTGATGGTCGTGAAGTTCAAGGCGCAGCAGCTGGTCCGCCGCGACGGCAGCCAGGCCCCTGGGCCGCGGTTGATCGATGCCCGCAAACAGCCCTGGAATGGCGCCGCCATCGGCAATGGCAGCCGGCTGGTGATCGCCTACGTGATCCATGCCTGGGACCGACCGGAGGGTGTCGGCATCACGCTCATTCCCCGGGCTGCCCAGGTGGTGCACTACGTGCCGTACCAGGAGAGCGATCCGACTCAGGGCTTCCAGGAGCAGGAGGGCTACAGCCAGACGGAAGCGGCCCTGGCCGCTGGCGGCTACGACGAGTTCGCCGGCGACGACGAGTTGCCGTTCTGATGGAGCACCTCCGCCCTGGCGGCGTCAACCGTCGCCCCTCACCTCAGCTGCCGGCCTTCTGCCGCACGCGCCGGCGGGTCACCACCACCGTGCGGCTGAGCACCCTGCAGCAACTCCTGTGGTTGCTCTTGCTGGTGGTGTTCCTGCAGCTCAGCACGATTCTGCTGGTCCTCGCCGGTCCGGCGCCTGCACCGCTGCGGCCCATGGCGGTGCCGCTGGTGCTGCCACCGAACAACCCGATGGCGGCAGCCCAGCTCGCTGCGCCTGGAGCGATGCCCCCTGGGGCGATCGCGATACGCCACAGCGCCCCGATCCCCACCGTCCCCTCGTCTTTTCAGCCATGAACAGCACGACCGCTCTGGTGCCCTATGCGTTCGAAGGGCACAGCATCCGGGTGAGCACCGATGAAAACGGCGAGGCCTGGTTCGTCGCCGCCGATGTCTGTACCGCCCTGGCCCAGCACCCGATCGCCAGGGCACTGGCCAGCCTGCGGGAGGAGGAGCACTGCCTCCATTCCCAGGAGGGCCCGGGGAGCGAGGGCTGCACCCTGGCCCTTATCAGCGAGGGGGGCCTGCTGCGCCTCCTGCTGATGGGCGACAGCCATACAGCCTGGCGGATGCGGCGCTGGCTCACCCATGAGCTGCTGCCCGCGATCCGGCGCAGTCACCAGCACTCAGCCCCGAAGAAAGCAAGCACGATCGAGGCCATTCGAAAGCAGATCGCAGCGGAGGTGCTGAGCGAGGCCGAGGAAATCATCCACCTCACCGGCGTGTCGCACGCCGAGGCCCTGCTCAGCGCCCTGGAGGGCATCCAGGCCAACAGCGCCCCAGCGCCTGATCCAGTGCTGCAGGAGGCCTGTTGCCTGCCTCGCCATGCCCACCCCGGCCAGGGTGAGCAGCTGGGCCAGTCCCCGAGACCACATTCGCTGCGCTTGCCAAAAGAGCGCCCAGGCATGGCCTGGCTGACGGCCGATCAGGTGGCGGACCGCCTGGATCGCACCCTCCGCGACACCAACCAGCGGCTCGCGGCCTGCGGCCTGCAGCTGCGCAATGACGAGGACAACTGGCAGCTCACGGAAGCGGGTCGGAACTGGGGCCAGACCCTGCCCAGCTGCTCACAGTGTCCCCGGGGTGCGCAGATCCTCTGGAATCCGGCGGTACTGACGTTGCTGCAGGGGGAGAGCTGAATGGAAGCGATCACCACGACCCCTGGAGCAGGGCGAGCAAGGGTTTGGCTGAGTACAGCGGAGACCTGCGAATCGCTGGGCATCAGCCGTGAAACGCTCCGCCGGCTGAGGCTGCGGGGCGTCTTCCAACCCGGCAAACATTTCCGCCGCTGGGGCTGCACGCAGAGCAAGGGGCCGCTGCAATGGCACTGGGACAACGTGGAGGCGGCGATCACGGGTTGGAGCAAGCGGAATCTGCGGGTCTGACCATGGGGCAAGCCACGCGAGCTTCGCGGGGAACAGCACTGACCACTCAGGAACACTCGTTTTTCAAGTGTTCAGCAGATACGCGGTTTGCGAGTAATCTCCAGATATTCGGAATCCGAGTGCCGCCATGGCCGACGAGGAGATGACCGCCCAGGAGCAGGTCATCCACGCCCCCTCCCAGCTGGCCCAGCTGCTGGTAGGCCTGCGACGCCAGCGGGGGTTCAGCCAGAAGCTGGTGGCGCAGAAGGCCGGCGGCCTCAGCCAGGCGCGCCTTTCGGCCCTGGAGCTCAATCCGGGCCGCTTCACCCTGGAGCGGTTGCTGCTGATCCTGGCCGCCCTCGATCTGGAGCTGGTGGTGCGGCCGCGCCGCAGCGCTCCTGAAACAGCGGAGTGGTGATGGGCCGGCCCAGTCACACGCGGCAGCTGGCCGTCTGGATGAACGGCGAGCGGGTGGGTCACTGGAGTGTGCCGGGCAGGGGCCCGCAGGAGTTCCGCTACGAGCCCTCCTGGCTGGCGTCGCCCCAGTTCCGGCCCCTGTCGCTCTCGCTGCCGGTCGGCCTGGGCAATCCCGAACTGCGGGGAGACGAGGTGGAGCAGTGGTTTGCCAACCTGCTGCCCGACAACGACGCCATCCTGCGTCGCCTGCAGCGGCGCTTTGCCCTGCGGAGCACCAGCGCCTTTGATCTGCTGGAGGCGGTGGGGCGCGACTGCGCTGGCGCCGTGCAGTTGCTCCCCCCTGAGGAGGAGCCCAGTGGGCTCGATCGCATCGACGCCACTCCGCTCTCGGATGAGGCAATTGGCCGCCTGTTGCTGGCAGTGGTGGCTGAACCGCTGCCGGGGGTTGCTGCCGCATCCGACGGGGAGCTGCGCCTCTCGATCGCCGGCGCCCAGGAGAAAACCGCCCTGCTCTGGCATCAGAACCAGTGGTGCCGCCCCCAGGGCAGCACCCCCACCACCCATCTGTTCAAGCTGCCGATGGGCCGGGTGGGCAGTGGCCAGATCGATTTCTCCAGCTCGGTGGAGAACGAATGGCTCTGCGGCCGGATCCTGGCGGCCTACGGCCTACCGGTGGCGGCCAGCAGCCTGGGCTGCTTTGCGAATCAGCGCTGTCTGATCGTCGAGCGCTTCGATCGGCGGCTGCATCCGAGTGGCAGCCACTGGTTGCGGCTGCCGGTGGAGGACTGCTGCCAGGCCACTGGCACCCCGCCGGAGCAGAAATACGAAAACCAAGGCGGTCCGGGC
>JAPLIB010000054.1 GCA_026389335.1 Cyanobacteriota bacterium
ATTCCGAGGAAGGTCCCGGCAGCGAAGGCCTCACCCTGGCCCTGATCAATGAGGCCGGCCTGCTACGCCTCCTGCTGATGGGCGACAGCCCAACGGCGAGGCGGATGCGGCACTGGCTCATCCATGAGCTGCTGCCATCCCTGGAACGCCCTGCGGGTCGATCGAGGGAGCACCAGCAAGCCCCAGAAGGAATGCAGAACCAGACCGTGAAGGAGCTGCTGCGGTTGACCGAAGAGATCATCGAGCTCACCGGCGTCGGCTACGCCGATGCCCTCGCTGCGGCGCTGATGGACATTGAGGCCAACACCGGCCTGCAGCTCGCTCCGCTGCAGCAGGTGCTGCCAGGCAGCGGCCCTGCGGCCTCAGATCATCGGCCCTGTCAGCTGGGAGATCCGCCAGTCAAGGCACGCCTGGATGCAGAGCAACTGGCCGAGCGGCTGGACCGCACGATCCGCGATACCAACCGCAGCCTGGCCGCCTGTGGTCTGCAGCTGCGCAACGACGCGGACGACTGGCAGCTCACGGCAGCGGGTCGGAACTGGGGCCAGACCCTGCCCAGCTGCTCCCAGTGTCCCCGGGGTGCCCAGATCCTCTGGAATCCGGCGGTGCTGACGTTGCTGCAGGGGGAAGCGTGATGTCAGACAGCAGCTTGGCTCTGGTCGACGTGCCCCCAGAGAATCAGCGCGGGCTGGTGGGTGTTGTTGGCGTGAATGCCGGCTTCACCCATTTGGCGGCCCAGAAGACGAATGACCCTCACCGCATTTGCAGGAGGGGTCGCTGATGGTGTTTCCAAGAGTTCGTGCCAACCGCTCGCAGCCCACTGCGAATCCAACCGCACTGTCCCAGGCTCAGGAATGGGCTGATGCTCGATCAGCTGGCCAGCTTCTCGGTGTGAGCGAGAAAACACTTGGCCGATGGCGAAAGGCTGGTCTTCTCAAGGCCGGAGTGCACTGGCGCCGCAAATTCCCCAGCAGCAATTCACCGGTTCTCTATCACCTGGAGCGCTGCAACAGTGCGATGAACGAAGCAGCTGCTCGGTCCGCAGCCTTCCTCGAGACATGAGAAAAAAGCGAAGGAGAAGGCCTTCATCCCTGTGGTGCAGTTCTCATCCGGAGGCCATCGAAGGCCTGAAGTGGTGGGCAGAGGAGCCCCCATGAAAAAGGTGGCCTGGGCACCGCGGGGACAGCCTTGGAGGCTTTCGGCCTAATCTGAGGTTGGTTCCGCCAAGGACAACAGGAGGAGCAGACACCATGCGTCTAGCCGAGCTGCAGCACCTGGCACCCCAGATCCATGAGCTCCTGGGCCGTTTTGGGGCCAGCAATCTCGCTGTGTTTGGTTCTGTGGCAAGGGACCGGGCGAGTGCCGGCAGCGATGTCGATCTGCTGGTGGACCTGCCAGATGGAGCTAGCCTGTTTGATCGTGCAGAGCTGAAGTCAGCTCTCGAGGAGCTGCTGCTGAGTCGGGTTGATCTGATCCGGCGTCGCAACCTGAAGCCAGGCATCAGAGAAGTCGTGGAAGCAGAAGCCGTCACACTCTGATGGACCCGAGAGACCGCCAAGCGCTTGAAGACATCATTGGTGTTCTGGATCGTGCTTTGGAGTTCCCGATCCATGACTACCAGACGCTGGAGAAAACCACCTATCTCCAGGATGCGGTGATTCGCTGTCTGGAAGTCCTCGGAGAAGCCACCAAGCGATTGAGCAGTGAGATTCGGATTGCGAACACAGAAATACCCTGGCGTGCCATGGCAGGAATGCGCGACGTCCTGATCCATGCCTATGACCAGATCGATCTGGAGGAGGTCTGGATGGCCTATCAGCTCTTCCCGAAGATCAGAAGCCAGGTTGCCGAAATCCTTGAGCAGAATGGCTAAAGGCAAGGATCTGCTGGCCTCAGGCTGAGGCCGGTTGCGTTGTAGTGGCAACAAGGGCATCGTGTGCGCGCTGGAAAGCATCTTCTGTGCCAGCCGCCGAGGCCCAGGGATAAGAGCGGAGGTGAACTTCGAGGCTATGTCCCATCGAGCGCGCCGCCGATCCGGCATCGATGTTCCGCCGGTGAGCCCGCAGGCTATAGCTGTGGCGGAAGGAGTAGGGCACAAGTCGCTCACCGCGGGATTCCAGTTCATCCCGCAGGCTTCTCCAGCCAGACTGTCGGTTGAGGTAAGTGCCGAGACCATCGGCAGCGCCATTGCCGGACTGAAGCGGCGGCAGCTCAATCAGCCTCGCCTGCCAGCGCTTGAGAAGGGTCCACGAGACCAGAGCTCCCTCGTCCTGTAGCGGGAGGGGGTAGACCTTCCTTGGCTCGGTGATTCCGCCACCACTGCGCTTGCGGTAGCTGCACCACCAGTGGGGCTCGCCGGTGCTGCGGTCCTTGCGCACACTCAGGTGAAGGAGTTCCACAGGCCGCAGCCCGAGCTCCGCCATCAGGCGGATCGCATCGCGCCAGCGGAGCCCGGCAGAGTCGTCGGGCAGGGAGGCGATCAGCCGCAGGATCTCGGCATCGCTGATCGGGTCGCCCCCACCCTTTCCTTCGCTACCGGCGGGTTTTCGGCCGACATGGTGAGAGAGATCAGATGGCGGCAGCCAATGGGTAGGGAACTGCTCGCGTTCGACACAATGGCGGAGGAACTGACTCAGCGACTGGCAGCGAATCTGTCGCATGCGCGAACCCGGAGCCCAGTCCGCCACGCAACGATCGATCAGGTCGACCGGCCGCCCAGGGGCCCGCGCTCCGGTGAGAAGGCTCACCGCCATGTCCAGCACAGGACGGTAGCTCTTGTCCCAGGTCGCTTCCGAAATGGTGTTGCCGTGGTGGAGCTTCTGGCGCTGGAAGCGTTCAGCAGCACCTTGCCAGTCGCGGATCACCTGGGGGGCCTTGCCATCAGCCTGTTCAGCTGCGGCGCGCAGCTCCAGGCCACCGTCCATCAATTTGTAGATATTGCGGATGCGGACATAGGCATCACCAACATCCAATTTGCTCCAGTCAAAAGGTAGAACAACGGACTGCTCAGATTGACCCGGCGGTCGCACCTTGAGACGGATGCGGCCCCGAGATTGCACCACGTTCCAGCCGCTGGCGAGGTTGCGGATCTGCTCCCGGAAGTTCGTCTCCCAGTGCTGGTCGTTGACGACAACCGGCATGAGCGTGCCCAAAACGTGCCCAAAACTAGCCCTTTTGGGCCGGACAGGGCAAGACAGCGCCTCCCAGAACCGTTGCTATGACAGGATTTCCCAGATGACCACTGAGCCAAGCTTTCGCTTTGGGAACACTAGGTCGCAGGTTCGAATCCTGTCGCCCCGATTGACTTTTCAGGGAATGGCAAAACGAGCGGGAGCTGAGCGGGAGCTGGGGAGCTCGTTTCTGTTCCGTCGAGAGCGATGACTCGGGAGCTCGATCGTCGTTCCACA
>JAPLIB010000079.1 GCA_026389335.1 Cyanobacteriota bacterium
CACCGCGGTGGCGTAATGCCTTCTTTACTACCGGATACCTGAGTTCAGCAGCAAGAGCAGCACGGCTTCTTTGACCGCTCGGCGTTGAGCGATCAGGCGTGCATTCGCGCGGCGGTTCGTCCCGACCCCTGAATGGGTACTCTGCCGGCGCCCATTCACGCCGCCCACGGTGCGACAGGTGTTGCTCGATGATTCAGTTGATTTCGGCTACGCGATGGCTTACTGATTCCTGACATCGATGAACCTGCCTGACGAACGCATACCGATCCGTTGTGATGATCGTGTTGTGGCCTCTCCGGATCCTGATTCGGACGCCGTTCTGTTGGTGAGTTGGGATGACAGCGGCAGCCAGTTGTTCGAGCTCAACACGACGGGTGCCTTTCTCTGGGAGCGTCTCGATGGCTGCCGCGGCATCGCCGCCCTGACCGAGGACCTGTGTGCCTCGTTCGATGTGGAGCAGCCCATCGCCGCTGCTTTGATCGCCGAGTTTCTGGCGGCCCTGCATGAGAAGGAGCTGATCACCTGGACCGCTGCTGTGATCTGAATGGCACCGGTGGCTGACCTCAGCCTCTGCATGATCGTGCGCAACGAGGCCAAGCATCTAGAGGCCTGTCTGGCCAGCGCCCGTCCCTGGGTTGGGGAGATCGTGGTGGTTGACACCGGCTCCAGCGACGACAGCCGCGCCATCGCCAGCCGCTGGGGCGCCCGTCTGTTCGAAGCACCCTGGCGCGATGATTTCTCGCTGGCCCGCAACCGCTCCTTGCAGGAGGCCCGCTGCCCCTGGATCCTCGTGCTTGATGCTGACGAGCGTCTTGAAGTGGACGACCCTTGCTGGAGCCGGCCGTTGTTGGCGGCCCCTGAGCACCTCCTCGGATTCCGTCTGCCGATCACACTGCACCCCGACTGGACCCCTACGGAGGTGCTGCGACTGTTTCGTAATCGCGCCGATCTGCGCTACTCGGGTGTGATCCATGAGCAGCTGTCGCTGCAGCAGCAGCCGGAATCCTGTGTGCAGCCGCTCCAAAAGGTGCAGCTCCAGCATGTGCCTTACGACAGGGCCCGTTTCGAGAGCAAGCTGAGCCGCAACTGCGAGCATCTGGAACGGCATCGGCTGGCCCATCCCCACGACCATTTCCAGCTCTGGCATCTGGCGCGGATCCAGCTGGAGATCGGCAATCTTGAGCGCGCCGCTCTGCTGCTCGACGAGATGGCGCGAGCGATCGCATCCCCAGGCCAGAGCACGGGGACACGACCGGGCGCGCTGGCCAGCGCTCGCCTGCGACTGGAGGCATTCCGCTATGAACTGGCTCTGGCGCGTACTCTCTCCCCCGATGCCGAACGAGGGCTCTGCAGTGCAGCTGCGCTGGCGTTTCCCCGTTGCCCGTTGTTCAGCCTGGGGGCCGCCAGGGCGTCGCGGCAGCTGGGCAGACACGCCGAAGCGCTCCAGTGGTACCGGCACACCTATCGGCTCTGGCGCAGCGGCCGCTACGACCGCACGTTGATCTATCGCCATAGCCAGATCGGACCCGGCGCCCTGATCGCCGCGGGCCAGTTGCTGGCGATCCTTGGGCGCCAGCAACTGGCTGGGCGGGTGGTTGGCGAAGCGGCCCGGCAGGCCTCGGCGCTGGCCGCTGCGGCTGCGCCCACCACCAAGGACGGCGCCCAGAGCCAGCAGGCCAGGGACCCAGCCGAGCCGCACCGTCGCTGATGGGCGGCCGGCCGCCTCCACCGATGGGTTATCCCTCCGAGCGCTGGCTGCAGCGGCTGCAGGCCGAGGACCGCAACTGGCTGATCGTGCTCACTGGCAGCATGGTGCCGCTGATCCATCCCGGTGATCGCGTCTGTGTGCGTGCCGTCGGGGCCGAACGACTGCGCAGCGGCGACATCGTGGTCTTCCGCCGCAACGGCAGCCTGGTGGTGCATCGCCATCTCGGCGCCTTTCCCGGCGGCGATGGCCATCTGGAATGCGGCGACAGCCACGGCATGTTGGGCCGGTTCGAAGCCGCCGATCTGATCGGCCGCATCAGCCATGTGTGCAAGGCCGCAGGGACGATGGTGGCACTGGAGGCCGCGCCATGGCCACGGCTGAATCTGGTGCTGGGCCGGAGCGGGCTGCTGCTGCTGAGTAGATCGGGCGTAAGCGGCCGGCGCCGAAGGCTCTGGCGCTGGTGGCTGGGCCAGCTGATGCAGCACTGGGGCGGCCTTGGCCCTACCGGTTGATCCCCATCTGATCAGGGGTTGCCCTCAACGGCTTGTCCTCAACGGCTTGTCCTAAGTCAACAGCAGGTTATCGATTGCCAGCAGGTTCACCAGTTCCCCCATCGGCTGAACCCAGGGCCTTGATGATCTGGCGTCAGCATGGCCGAGCGACTTGGACAACGTGTCCTGGTTTCCCATGGCAAGACCTCAGACGATGGGGTTACAGCCCAAGTGGTTTCATCGTGAAGTTGCGGCGCCATCGGCAACCAGGACTTCGGGATCCAGCGTGAATCAGTCCGGTGGATCAGTCCTGTGGATCACTCTCTTAGATCAGTCCCACGGATCAGTGGCAGGGCCTGGTCTGATTGAAACGCGACCAATCGATCAGGCGCTGCTCACCAGCGCCCTCAACCATGTCGATGAAACATTCGCCGTAGTGAATGCGATCGGCGGGATAACTGCAGCGGGCATGAACTGGATGCTGCAAGGTTTCATCAATGCCGCTGAAGGCCACCAGGATTTCGGCCTGGGCGGCGGCCAGCTGAGCCGGGGACAGCCCCTGCAATGGGCTTGCTGAATCGATGGGATGCATGGCCGTCCAGGTAAGCAGAAAGGCAGCGCTTTGATCGCGCAGCAAGGGCAAGGTATGCAGGCGCCGCATGACATGGCCCTCGCTGGTGCGCTCGTCGATGGCGAGAATCAGTTGTAAGCGGGCGTCCAGCAAGGTGTTCTGGCGATCGTTGGCCATGCGCAGGCTCAGGGTCGGCAGCCCGTTGTAGCTGTGTACGGTGAGCAGCTCGGAAAAGCGGATGCGGGCGCTGCTGCGGGAAAAGCGGGCAAAGGCCAGGCCGGTGCTGAGGGCGATGAAGATCAGCCCGGTCAGCGATTCGGCGGTCACTACCAGATTGATAAAGGTGCTTCGGGGATAGAGCGCCCCATAGCCGATGGAGCCGAGCGTCTGCACCGAAAAGAAAAATGCTTGCTCAAATCCCGGCTGATCGGCGGTCCGCCCCTCCAGCCCGGCCGGATCCAGCTGGTAGAGCGTGGCAAAGCCGACATTGATGAGTAGGTAGAGCGCCGCCAGCAGCGTTAGAAACAGGGGCCAGGGAACGGCCAGCAGCAGCAGATAGGGCTCGCGCCAATGGCGAATCCAGGCGCCCGCGCTGATTGTCGTGAAGATGCCGCCCTGACGGCGCAGGAGTTGCGATTGGCGGGGTGGAGTTTGGCGGGACTGGGAATGGCGGGGCCGCACTGGTCGCATCGCGAAAGTCGCAGCACGGATCAAGCCCCATTCTAATGCATTTCATGCGCTTAAAAGCATGAAGGAATGCCGGCACTGGTGTTGGGGCACGCTGTTGCGCAGGCCAACCATGCATGGGCGCATCAGGCCCTGTTCCCTGGGGGAGGGGCCCCTGCTCAGGCGGAGGCTCCCATCCTGCTGCGGCTGGATCTGCGGGGGCCAGTCGATGCCAAGCGGCGATCCAGCCGCAGGAGACGGCCGCTGTAGACGGCCTCAAAGCGTCGGCAAACGCCATTTGGCGGCGCTGCCATCGCCCCCGGTTTGGCGTCAGCCGAGACAGGGCTGCTCAGGCGGACTGCAGCTGCTGGAGCTGGGCCTCCAGCCGTTGGCGCAGGCGGGTTTGCACCAGGTTGCAGAGATCGTCCACCAGCTCACTGTCGGCACTCCAGATTGTGCGCACGCCATCGCGCTCGCAGCGCACCAGGTCGGCCCGTTGCAGCTGGCCCAGTTGGCGGCTGATGTGGGACTGGGAAAAGCCGGTGGCCTCGATCAGGGCCGCCACATCCATGGGGCCGGCCTTGAGCTGGCAAAGCAACTGCAGTCGGGCCGGCTCGCTGAGCAGTCGGAAGAACTGGCTGTATTCCTCCAGGAGCTGGGGGGAAGGCATGGAGCCGGCGACACCCATGGTCGTGGTGTATGACGATAAAGGCATTATGCATTGAGGCACCAGCTGGACGCTCGCCAGTTCTGGAATGTCCATTGTTCTGGCGCCAGGCCGACGGGCCCATGGACGTGAAAGCGCCTGCAGCGCAGGCGACAGCAGTCGCTACTTGCGCTTTCACCCTTTATGCGGTTATCGTCATAACAGTCTGCGTGTTCTGGCCCATGACTGTCGCCCAAGCGTCCGTGCTGTCCCTTGCCGCCGCCGCCGGTGGCGGCTCGCTGTTGTTCCGCCAACTGTTTGACGCCGAGACCGGCACCTTCACCTATCTGCTCGCCGATGTGCCCAGTCGCCGGGCGCTGTTGATCGACTCAGTGTTCGAGCAGCACCAGCGCGATCTCTCCTTGATCCGTGAACTGGGCCTGGAGTTGGTGGCCTCGATCGACACCCATGCCCATGCCGACCATGTGACCGGCAGCTGGCTGATGCACGAGGCCACCGGCTCTGCCATCGGTTTGGCGGCGGCGGCCGGCGCCCTGAACGTGACCCTGCCGCTGCGTCACGGCGACCGGGTGGCCTTTGGTCATCGCCACGTGGAGGTGCGCAGCACCCCCGGCCACACCGATGGATGCCTAACCCTTGTGCTCGACGACCGGAGCATGGCCTTCACCGGCGACGCCCTGCTGGTGCGCGGCTGTGGCCGCTGCGACTTCCAGCAGGGCAATGCCTACAGCCTCTGGAGCTCGATCAACCAGCAGATTCTCTCCTTGCCGGAGTCCTGCCTGCTCTATCCCGGCCACGACTACACCGGCCGCAACGTCACCTCAGTGGCGGAGGAGAAGGCATTCAACGCCCGCCTGGGGGGTGCGGCCACCGAGCGCGATTTCGTCGGCCACATGCAGAACATGAAGCTGCCCCACCCCGGCAAGATCGCCGAGGCCCTGCCCGGCAACCTACGCTCCGGCAAACCCAGGCAGGCCGCAGCGGGCCCGAGTTGGGCTCCGGTGGTCCGCAGTTACGCCGGTCTGCCGGAATTGCCCCCCAGCTGGGTGGCGGAGCACCTGGGCGAGCTCACCATGGTTGATGTGCGCTCCCTGGACGAGGTGAACGGACCCGATGGCCGCATCTACGGCTCTGTGTTGATCCCCCTGCCAGAGCTGGAGGCCCGCCGCAGTGAACTTGCCACCGATCGGCCGCTGGTGGTGGTCTGCCATTCCGGCAGCCGCTCCGCCCTAGCCACCCAGCAGCTTCTCAAGGCCGGCCATCAGCAGGTGGCCAACCTGCGCGGCGGCCTCAGCCGCTGGGCCGATGAGGGCTATCCCCTGAGCCATGGAACCCCCGGCTGAGCCATGCGCCCCAACACCCCGACCCTTCCACCCCGATCGCCTCATCACCATGACCACCCACACGGATCATCGACCTGCCATGACAACCACGACCCACAGCATTTCCGCCCAAGAGCTGGCAGAGCAGCTGGCACTCAACCGGGTCACCGTGATCGATGTGCGCGAACCGATGGAGTACGCCTCCGGCCACATCGCCGGCAGTCTCAACGTGCCGTTGGCGCGGCTGCCCCAGGCGGACCTGCCCCAGGGACCACTGGTGCTGATCTGCCAGAGCGGTAATCGCAGCCGCCAGGGACTGGAACGGTTGCTGCAGAGCGGCCATCCCCAGCCTGTGGCGGATCTGGCGGGCGGCATCTCCACCTGGCAGCAGGCGGGCTTGCCGGTGCGCAAGCTCCGTAATGCCCCTCTGCCGCTGATGCGCCAGGTGCAGATCACCGCCGGTTCGCTGGTGCTGCTGGGCTTGATCCTCAGCCACGTAGTGGCTCCCGCCTGGATCCTGCTCAGCTGGTTCGTGGGGGCTGGGCTCACCTTCGCCGGCATCACTGGATTTTGCGGCATGGCCCGATTGCTGGCGCTGATGCCTTGGAATCGGGTGTCCTGCTGATGCCTGCAGCCACCTTGCTGTTGCTGGCCGCCGGCGGTGGCTTGATCGGCTTTCTGCTATCTGTGCTCGGCGCCGGTGGTTCAATCCTGCTGCTGCCTCTGCTGGTGAGCGGTGCCGGCCTGAGCACCCGGGAAGCCGTGCCCATCTCGCTGCTGGTGGTGATGCTGCTAGCCCTGGGCAACCTCGGGCCCTATCTGCGCCGGGGCCAGTTCGCCCCCAGGCCGGCCCTGATCATGGGCCTGCCCGCCCTGGCCGGCAGCTGGATCGGCGGCAGCTGGGTCAAGGCCGGCCTCATCCCCGAACCGGTTCAGCTCGGGGTGTTCACCGTCGCCACCCTGCTGGCCTCGTGGCTGCTGACCCGCCGCCGCAAGCGCGCGCCAGGGCCCCGTACTCAGATGCCTGACGGTGGCAACCAGGAGATTCTGCTGGCCCTGCAGGGATTGCTGGTGGGCCTGCTCACCGGTGTCGCTGGCGTCGGCGGTGGCTTCGCGATCGTGCCGGCCCTGGTGTTGTTGGCGGGCCTGCCGATGGCGCTGGCCAGTGGCACCAGCCTGCTGCTGATCGCCGTTAATGCGGTGGTGGCTCTGCTGGCGGTGGGGCACTGGCCGACGGCCAGCCTGCCCCTGATCCTGCCGTTGGCACTGGGCGGTGTGATCGGCGGCACGCTGGGCCAGCGTCTCGGGCCCCGCCTGAGTGAACAGCGGCTGCGCCAGGGCTTTTCAGCGCTGCTGCTCGTCTCGGCCCTGCTCAGCGGAATCGAAGCCTGGCGGCGCCAACACCAGCCCATCAGCCGTGTGTCCAGCTCCGTGAGCTCGGGGCAGCTTGCTTCGACCACGCCAGCGGGCACGCGCTTCGCTCTGCCTGTATCCCGATCGCCTCAAACCGCTTCCCCCCGATCCCTTGCCATTGGTTTCGATGCCGCAGGGCGCAGCTGACCCCAGCACCGCAACCGCTATCGCAACCCGGTGAGACCCAGCGGAGCGCGCCCAGCCTGAGCCCAAACGCACCACCGTCCCCGTTCGCCCCTTGGCAGCCATCCATGCGTTCACGCACCTTCCGCTTTCGGCTGCGCAGCAGCCATCCAGCACCCGAGCGCAGCAGCACGAACCTGGTGGTGGAGTTCCTCAACGATTCAGGTCTATGGGAACCCCAGCAACTGAACATCACCATGCCGGGCTTTCGTCTCTATCTGATCTCATTGCTGCTCTGCCAGCACTTTTATCTGGTGGCCAATGCCCGCGAAAAGCAGATTCCCTTACATCAGGTAGAGGCCGATGTTGTGGTCACCACCAGCAGTGACTGGATTGTGGCTGCCGTTGAGGGTGAGTTCCAGATTCAGCTCGATGCCGCAGCCAGCCTCCAGGAGCAGCAGCTGGCCGATGCCGAGGCTATGGCCTTCATTCAGGAGCGCATGAAACTCTGCCCCGTCTCACGCAACCTGCCCGATGGGGTGAAAAAGCGCATTGATCTGACCCTGATTCAGAATCATGCAAGAGCTGAACCGTTCGCGAAGCTTCCCAGCTGAAATGGCTGGCTGCAGGCATCAGCCGACGCCCCCAAGTAAAATTCTTGATTAGGGCAGATGAGCTGTCTTGGCCCAGATAGGGTAAACAATCTCGCTCCAGAGGCGGTGGCTGCTGTCGGGAGGATGGTCCAAGTCACTGCCGGTCGAACAAGGGGACTGTTTCTGGCACCGCCGGCGCGTCCATGAATCCCTTCGCCGCCGCGGTTCGGTCATGGCGTCAACCTGATGGAGTGGGCCGGTAGCGAGCTATCCCGCAGCGAGTGGAGCAGCCGGCAATGTCACCACGCCTGGGGTGGCAGGTCTGCAGGCGCTGCAGCGGCAATGGTGACCTAGCTAGTTATGCTTCTCCTGGAACCGATGCCATATGCCGAACTGGTCTTGGTATTCAATGAAGATTTTCATCGCCTCAACCCCACAATTCCAAACCCAATCCTACAAATGCCACCAAACCTCTCAAGCACGAGGTTATCGGAAATTTGTTGGTGGTCATTGATGGTAAAGGTTCTTGAGCGTTAAGTCATCTCAAGTAATCGCAAGATTAGTGAGCAGTCCTGAGTATCCGCTGATTTCAATGAGTCCGTCACTGGTACTTGTGAACCCAGCGGTGCCATCGTTGAACGCAAGGAAGGTGCGGGCAGTGGGACCTCCCCCGAAGGAGAAGGTGGCAGCACTATTCCTAGCAAAGTTGGTGGATGTAAGTACAGCGGCGATAGCAGTCTGCGTCAATGCGCTGACGGAACCGAGTTCTATGAGGTTGGCAGCGGTAACGACGCTTGGACCATCGAGAATGTCCGTACCAATCGTGAAGTTAGTGATGCGATCGTAGGCGGCAAGTCTGGAATCGGCAAGGGCAAAGCGGAAGGTATCAGCACCCGCGAGACCTGTGAGAGTGCTGACTGACCGACACAAGTCCAAGAACCCATGCGAGAGCATGGGTCTCAGGTCATTGGGTGGGCAGGGAGCCATGGGAGTTTGGGGTTCTCACACCAAACCAAACCCCAGTGGTTTCCCCGACCCGTCTCCATGCTGAG
>JAPLIB010000060.1 GCA_026389335.1 Cyanobacteriota bacterium
AAGGGTTCGAAATCGAGCTCGTTCGGCAGCTCGAGCATGAAAAACACCAGATGATCCGCCGGCAACCAGTCCACCGGCGACGGAGGTAGCAGCAGGGTCTGCTCAGGAACCCAGGGGCGGAAGGATTTGGGCTTGGCCATGCCCCATTCTCTCACCCAGATCCATTGCTGTCACAGCGATTTGGGCAGATCGGCAGGCGTCTGTGGAGAGGCTGGTGGCTGATCTATGCGCAACAGGCTCCTAGGCGCCCGAGGTGGCCTGAGCGCCATCCCCAATGCCCAGTAGCCGCAGCAAACGACCGCCGCTCTCGCCACAGGAGGGCTGGATCAGCGACGGCCGTCATGTTCTCCACTTTCGGCCCAGCCGCTGGGATCGCTGGTCCAAGCGACTGGAGGTCACCGTGGGGGAGCTGCTGCCGGATCAGCCGGTGCCGCTGCTGAAAAAGCGGCTGGAGCTCAGCCGCGAGGAGGCCCTCAAGCTCTGGAGCGAGAAGCGCCAAAAGGGCTGGCAGCCGACCACGGCCCAGTGGCAGCCTCCCCCGCTGCCTCTCAGCTGAACCAGTGTTAGGCGCTTTCAGTGGCTATGGCGGTGGTGGGCGTCGCTCACATGGGGATGCTCATGATCGATCGGCTCATGCAGATGCTCATGGGCATGCCAGAAGCCCCCCCGGGCCCCCTGCGTTGGAAGCTCGTCCTCCCGGTGGTCGTGGCTGTGATGGGGATTGCCGCCGGCCGAGCCGTGGTGATGCCGGTGCGCATGCCGCAGGGCTGCGTGGTGGTGCCGGTGGGTGTGATCGTCCCGAATGAGCACGCCCACCCCAACCACCATCAACAGCGACGCGAGCGCCTGGGGGATGGTGAAGTCTTCACGCAACACCAGCACCGCGAACACCACCCCCACGAACGGCGCGGTGGCGAACACCATCGCCTCGCGGGCGGCACCCAGCTCGCGGAGGGCCAGCAGATCGAGCCAGATCGAGAGTCCATAACCCACGGCCCCGATCGCCAGGGCGGCCAACAGCGTGGGCCCGGCGGGGAACCGCTGGCCGAGGCCCATGGCCAGCAGCAGCATCGGCACCGAGGCTCCGAGCGCCTTGAGCAGGGAGATCTGGAGTGGATTGCGCAGGCTCAGTCGTTGGCTGAGGTTGTTGTCGATGCCCCAGGCCAGGCAGGCCGCCCCGATCAGCAATCCCCCCTGGACCGTCGTCCCGCCCAGCGATCCTTCGGAGAGAAACACGGCCCCCGCCAGGATCAGGGGCGCAGCGATCAACCCGTTGCGGCTGAGGTGCTCCCGGCCGATCAGCATCGCGATCAGCATGGTGAACACCGCCTCCAGATTCAGCAGCAACGAAGCCGACCCGGCGGACAGCAAGGTGAGCCCCTGCACCAGGCAAAGGGGTCCGACGATGCCCCCCAGCACCGTGAGCCCCACCAGGGGGGCCAGATCGCGCCGCTGCACCGGCGACTCCGCCTGCTGGCGTCCCACGGCGGCCCGCACCATCAGCAGCGCCAGGGCGGCTCCGGTGTACAGCAGGGCCGCGATCATCAATGGCGAGGCTTCGCCGCTGATCACGCTGATTAAGAGTTTGCAGAAAAACCATCTCGCAGCATCAGTTTTCCACAGCTACAACTGATTTCTTCCTGTTTTCGGTCGATCGTTGGCTGTACCTCCCAGCAGAAGGCTCGATTTCGGCACTTTTTCGTGAATTTG
>JAPLIB010000008.1 GCA_026389335.1 Cyanobacteriota bacterium
ACCGCGATGGCGTAATGCCTTCTTTACTACCGGATACCTGAGTTCAGCAGCAAGAGCAGCACGGCTTCTTTGACCGCTCGGCGTTGAGCGATCAGGCGTGCATTCGCGCGGCGGTACGTCCCGACCCCTGAATGGGTACAAAAAATCAATCAAATGCAATCTATCAGGTCCAAGCGCCGTCTCGACGTGGCCATGATGTCAGGGCCTGATCCACGCGCTAAAGTTACTTGGTTTCGCCTCTATCCAGGGAAGGATGAATGCTGCTGAGCTTGCTGGCCGACATCCTGGCGATGGACACCCTCATTCGACTCTGGTCCAAGCCCCTGCCATGGATGTGGTGGCAAGTACTGGCGATGTTTGTCGGTGATATTGTGCTGATGACTCTCTACCGTGGCACCGTCAGGCGCAATGGTCGCAAAAGTCAATTCAGTAGAAGAATGGGCCTCCTGACTCTCTTCAATCGCCTCGGCTTGGTGGCCATCGGTTTGTCTTCTTTGTTGCCCTGATGGGAAGTGTGTGAAGCAAGGTTTTTGGTCTCTTGTCCTGCTGCTCCTGCAGGGTTATGCGACGCTCTATCTGTCATCACCATCGATGGCGGGAGTACAGCCCATTCGTCCCTTGCCCAAAAAAGATGGCTGTCCCAGTGACTACAGCAGCTGGGACGGCTACTGTCTGCCTGGTCGTTCGGCCAGGGGTGCGATCGAGCGGATCGGCGCCTATTGCCCGGCTGGTTTCGAGGCCTCAGGCGCTTACTGTGTTGCCTATCCCCAAGGTAGAGAAGCCATTCCCAAAGTGGGCTATTCGTGTCCGCCTGGCTGGGACAGTTCCGGAGCGTACTGTTTGAGCCCCTGAGGCCTTTACGCTTAGTTCTCCTGATTGGCCCGTTTTCCGCTGGCCGCCTGGTTGTAAATGTGGCAGCGAGCCCCAGCACAAGCGGCGTCTGCGATTTCGCCCCACGCTCTCCATGCGGAGCATGTTGCAGCACATCGTTCGTTCTGAGTCAACAGTCATCACAGGCCCCAGGCGGGATCAGTCTGCTACCACTTTGAGCTGTGGCCAGGACCATGCCCCCACGACCCTGCGGTTTTGCCATGCGCTCTCACTGCGTGGCTTCGGGTCGCACGACCAGAATCGAGTCGGCTTCAGACCCCGTCCTGGTTTTGATGCCGATTTAGGTGCCGATTTGGATGATCGTTTAGATGTAGGTTTAGATGTTGGTTTGGATGTTGGTTTGGATGTTGGTTTAGGCGTTGGCTTGGAAGTGGGCGTCTGTACTTGTGTCCGGCTCTGTGGCTTTCAAGTGGCTGTCCCTGGCTGCGTTGGGTTTGAATCGTCGGTTGGGTTTGTCTGAATTGCTGATGATCCAGTGGCTGCTGATCTGGTTGGTTGTAATTTGATCATGGCCAGGCTTGATAGGCCTGCTTTTCTTGATGCAGCAGTCTTCGTTCTTTCCCCTCAACGGATAACTTCCCAGAGGGCAGGTTGCTGCTGCATGATGGTCTGACTGTGCGGCGGTTGCCGTTCCGGAGGTGATGTGCTGCTTCAGGAGGCCCTGGCTGCTGGTCAATTTGCCTTGACGGCCGAGGTGACCCCCCCCCGGGGTGCCGATCCGAGCCGCACCCTGGCGGCGGCAGCGGGGTTGCGGGGGCTGGTGCATGCGGTGAATGTCACCGATGGCAGCCGGGCGGTGATGCGTATGAGCAGTCTGGCGATGTGCCGGCTGTTGCTGGAGCAGGGCCTGGAACCGGTGTTGCAGGTCACCTGCCGCGATCGCAACCGGCTGGCGCTGCAGGCGGATCTGCTCGGTGCCCACGCCCTCGGCATCCGCAATCTCCTCTGTCTCACCGGCGATCCCCTCAAGGCCGGTGATCAGCCCAGATCACGGCCGGTGAATGAGCTGGAGGCGGTGCGGCTGCTACAGCTGGTGCATAGCTTCAATGCCGGCGAGGATCCGGTCAAGGGGAATCTGCCCGATGGCGGCACCGACCTGTTTGCCGGTGCGGCGGCCGATCCCCAGTCCCCCAGCTGGAGCGGTCTGGGGGCTCGGGTGCGGCGCAAGCAGGCGGCTGGAGCCCGCTTCCTGCAGACGCAAATGGTGATGGATGAGCAAGCTCTGAGGCGTTTTGTGCGGGAGATCACCGAGCCCTTGGGCTTGCCGGTGCTGGCGGGGGTGTTTCTGCTCAAATCCGCCAAAAATGCCGCCTTCATCAACCTCGTCGTGCCTGGCGCCAACATCCCCCAGCCCATCATTGACCGTCTGGCTGGCGCGGCCGATCCCGCCAGCGAAGGCATCGCCATCGCCGCCGAGCAGGTGGCCACCTACCGCACCATCGCCCAGGGGGTGCACCTGATGGCCGTCAAGGCCGAGGAGCGCATCCCTGAGATTCTGCGGCTGGCGGGAGTGGCGGCTGTGGCGGCTGTGGCAGGCAGCGCCGGTGGTGCGGCGGCGGCGGGAGTGGCGCTGGCGAGGGCCCAGTCTCCCAGGTGATCGTTGGTGTGTGAGCGGTATTTCCCTGGGCCTGGGCTGATGCTCAGGCGAAGATCAATAATCTAAGGATATGATTCGTGTGCTAATTGTGGTAGCTGATTGATTTATGAAGCGCTATGAATAGCGCTTCATATGCTTCGGCGTGGTGAAAGTGAGGTTGCTCTTCGTCGCCAGGGACTCTCGCTCGCTCGGGGTTGAATCTCCGTGCAAAGCCTGAAATGATTGCAGCGGAAAGGGTTTTGGCTTTGTTCTGCCCCTCTGAGTCGGTTGCCAATCAGTAATGTTTATGCCATTTGGTAGTTGTTGAATTATGGGCTATGTATTCAAAAAAGAGTCGTCGTGATCGGCGAGCTCCCGTGCGACCAGGAGCTTTCTTGCTTTGACCAGCGGTTGAACGCCAAGGGCGATGTTGCGACGGGGCACTATCAGGGATTCAGTGCCAGCTCACTTCCCAGCAGTTCCGCCATTGCTTTTTGCTGCGCTGAAGGGGCTGCCACGTCCTGGCGGCGGGCGTCGGTGATCAGCCAGTCGAGGGAGGCTTCCTGCAGATCGAAGTGGTCGCCGTTGCGATCGACGCAGTAGCGGCCATACACCAGTTTTTCCACCAGGCGCACGCCGGCGCCGATGCGGGAATAATCAAAAATGATCGAGTTGTCGATCGTGGCGCCACTGCAGATGTGGCAGCTGGGGCCGATCATCGCCGGGCCGATGATCGTGGCACCGTCTTCGATGCGGGTCATGCCGCCTACATAGATCGGCCCCTCCACCGTGATCTTGTCCCAATCCGCTGCCACATTCAGGCCTGTGTAGATGCCCGGGCGTACCTGTTTGCCCGGGATCTGCACCTGGCGCACATCTCCCTGCAGCACGCTGCGGATCGCCTGCCAGTAATCCGGCACCTTGCCGATATCCACCCACTCAAACTCCATTGGCAGCGCATAAAAGGGCGCTGCGGCCGCCACCAGCTTCGGGAATAGATCGGAGCCGATATCAAAGGCGGTGCCGCTGGGGATGAAGTCCAGCACCTCCGGCTCGAAGATGTAGATGCCCGTGTTGATCATGTCGCTGGCGGCCTCATCCACCGCCGGCTTCTCCTGGAACGAGAGCACCCGGCCCTCGGGATCGGTGACCACCACGCCGTAGCTGCTCACCTGCTCCCTGGGCACCCGCTTGGTGATCATGCTGGCCATGGCGCCTTTCTGCTTGTGGCGCCGCACCGCTTCGGTGAGATCGAGATCGATCAGTGCATCTCCGCAGAGCACCACAAAGGTATCGTCGAAGAAGGGCTGGAAATCCTGGATGCGCTTGAGGCCGCCGGCCGAACCCAGGGCATCGCCGATCAGCTGGCCATCTTCAATCCGGCCTTCGAAGCTATAGGCGATCTGCACGCCGAAACGCTGGCCGTCGCGGAAGTAGTTCTCAATTTCCTCCGCCAGGTGCGACACATTCACCATGATCTCGTTGAAGCCGTGCTCTCGCAGCAGCTCCAGCAGAAACTCCATCACCGGTTTCTGCAGAATCGGGATCATCGGCTTGGGCGTGGTGTGCGTGATCGGCCGCACCCTTGTTCCCTTGCCGGCCGCCAGAATCATCGCCTTCATCGGCGTCGGCCACTCCAATCGTGAAGTCACCTTAGGGAGGCGGCTCAGGCTGCCAGCTGCTGGCGAGCCGGCCCCCCATCTGACCCCTGGGCACTGGGGTTGGCGGCTACGGCCAGCGGTAACGGCACCATCTCCCCTGGTGCCACCAGGCGCTTGAGGCTCAGCGGCGCATAGAGCCCACCGGGCTGGTCCAGTTCCACCTTCCCCTGGGAGCAGAGGAACAGCAGCGCCCAGAACACCCCCACCCGATCCTGATCCAGGTCTTCCTGGGCACTGGCCTGATCCACCGCCTGCCCCCACGCCTGCACCAGGTCTTCGAAGCCCACCCAGCTGTTGTTGGTGCTGCCGCTCCAGCTCTGCAGGAAGCGGCTGAGGGCGGCGGTGGTTTCCGGCAGCTTTTCGCGGTGGGCCAGGGCCGCCACCTGGGCGATGGCAGCCCGGTCGCTGTAGCGCTTGGGCCGCTGCTTCTGGCGCACCCGACCCTCATCGGCTTCCAGTTGGGCGGCGATGTCTTCCAGCTGGCGGATCAGCTCTCCCAGGGTCACGGGCCGCTGCAGCGGTGGCGGGGCCACCAGGCGCCGCTGCAGCCGCCGCTCCGGCCTGGCCGGCAGGCTGAAGCCACCGTCCTCCCCAGACCAGTCGTCGCTGGGATCGTCGTCCCCGCAGGCCTCCAGTACGAGCACTTCCGCGGGGAAGGTGGCCGCTTCCAGCACCTCCGCCTTCAACCCCACCAGCACCGAGGCCGCCAGGAAGGCCTCGCTGCTCTCAGCCAGATCCTGCTCATAGCTGCCCCCCTGGATCGCCATCAGCCTGGGCGCCTCAATCCGCTGGCGCAATTGGTCGAGGAAGCCGTCGATCACGGCGATCACATCCACATCCCAGGGATCAATCTCACCCCGTTCGGCGGCATCCTGCAGCAGACGGATGGCCAGCCTGGCGCCCGCTTCAGCCATCCTGCCCCCGGCCATGGCAAGCGATGGCCGTGCTCGGTGGGATGGCCTGGAAGGGAGCGAAAACTGGGATCATGACCTGGACCTGGCGATCAACTTAACGAGCCCGGCCCCAGCTGACCAGTCAGCGCCCGAGATTTCCGTCTCTGGAGTGGATAACGCTGGCGTTGCTTGCGGAGCCAGGACGCTTCCCCAGCGAAAACGCTGCTGCCAGGGTTGTGGACGCAGCGCCGGCGGCTGTTGCTGTCGAATCAGCCGGCATGGCTGACCCAGAGGCAACGGTGGCGTGCCCAGCTGGTTTGATCCGCCCGTTTTGACTGCCCAGCAGCCAAAGCCTGCCGAGCAGATAGGGCCTGGTCGGCAGATAGGACCTGGTCAGCAAACAGAGCCTGTCCCATGGAATGGTTGGAGGGGTTCAGGCTGTGCTGACTCACTCCATGGAGATCGAGGCCGCCTCAATCGGCACAGCGGCCTCGCGGCCGGAGGTCTGCCCGGCTGCCGGCAGCAGGCCCAGCTGGGCGTCCACCGTGGCGCGGTAGCGCTGCAGATCGTTTTCCAGCTCGCGGATGCGCACTTGCTGGGCCTCAGCCTCATCCGGATCCTGCAGGGTTTGCACCTTCTTCACCACACCGCTCCAGACGGCGAAGATCCAGGCGGCCGTGGCGCCGATGCCGCCCACCAGCAGCAGCAGGGCGGCCAACGGCAGGGTGGTGCTCACCCCGGGCAGAAAGTGGACCGTGGTGGCGGCGGTGTTCTCAAGCGTGAACATCACCATCGCCAGGCCGAAGCTGAAGATCAGCAGGAAGTTCAGCTGACGCATGGCTGGGCAGCAGGTGTCGGAACTGGAGCGTAGTCAGAGTGCGTTGCAACTCCAGGGCCGCCGGCTGGCGGCTGCAGAGTTTCGTTACCGGGGCAACGATTGCTGGGCCGCCGCATGGGCTTCAGCCCAGGGCCGGAGCCTGCAGCAGGGCCGGATTCAGCAGGCCCATCGGCAGCTGACGCATCACGGCCCGGGCTGGTGGGTTCTCCACTTTGGCCAGGGCCACCTCCTCGCGGGCCACCAGGGCCTCGATCGACGCCCGGTAGGTGTCGGTCATGATCCGGGGGTAGAGGCCGATGCCGATGATCGGCACCAGCAGGGCCGAGATGATGTAGATCTCGCGGGGCTCGGCGTCCACCAGCTGGGTGTGGGCCGCCAGTTCGGCGTTCTCTTTGCCGAAGAAGATCTCGCGCAGCATCGACAGCAGGTAGACGGGGGTGAGAATCACGCCGATCGCCGCCAGCACCGACATCACCACTCGGAAGCTGAGCGAGTAGGCCTCGCTGGTGGCGAAGCCCACGAACACCATCAGCTCACTCACAAAGCCGCTCATGCCTGGCAGGGCCAGGGAGGCCAGGGAGCAGACGGTCCAGAGGGCGAACATCTTGCGCATCTTCTGGCCCACGCCGCCCATCTCATCGAGCTGCAGGGTGTGGGTGCGGTCGTAGGTGGCACCCACCAGGAAGAACAGGCTGGCGCCGATCAGGCCGTGGCTCACCATCTGCAACATGGCGCCGCTGGTGCCGAGGGCACTGAAGCTGCCGATGCCGATCAGCACGAAGCCCATGTGGCTGATCGAGCTGTAGGCGATCTTGCGCTTGAGGTTGCGCTGGGCGAAGGAGGTGAGCGCCGCATAGATGATGTTCACCACCCCCAGCACCACCAGCAGCGGTGCGAACTGGGCGTGGGCAACCGGCAGGATCTGGACGTTGAAGCGCAGCAGGGCGTAGCCGCCCATCTTGAGCAAAATGCCCGCCAGCAGCATGTGCACCGGTGCCGTGGCCTCGCCATGGGCATCGGGCAGCCAGGTGTGCAGCGGCACGATCGGTAGCTTGACGCCGAAGGCAATCAGCAGGCCCGCATAACAGAGCACCTGGAAGCCGGTGCCGAACTCCTTGGCGGCCAGGGCCGTGTATTCGAAGCTGGGGGTGCCGCCGCCGTAGAAGCCCATGGCCAGGGCGGCCAGCAGGATGAACACCGAGCCACCGGCCGTGTACAGGATGAACTTGGTGGCAGCGTACTGGCGTTTTTTGGCGCCCCAGATCGCCAGCAGCAGGTACACCGGCAGCAGCTCCAGCTCCCAGGAGAGGAAGAACAGCAGCATGTCCTGCACGGCGAACACGGCGATCTGGCCGCCATCCATTGCCAGGATCAGGAAGTAGAAGAGCCGCGGCTTGAAGGTGACCGGCCAGGCCGCCAGCACCGCCAGGGCGGTGATGAAGCTGGTGAGCAGGATCAGCGGCATCGACAGACCGTCGGCGCCCACCGACCAGGCCAGGCCCAGATCCGGTAGCCACTGCACCCGCTCCACCAGCTGCAGACCCGCCACGGCGGGGTCGTAGCCGTTGAGGTAGCCCCCCACCGTCAGCAGGAAGGTGACCAGGGCGATGCCGAGGGCATACCAACGGATCTGTTTGCCGTCTCCCTTGTCCGGGACGAAGGGGATCAGCAGGGAAGCCGAGATCGGAAAGAGGATCGAGGCGCTCAGCCAGGGGAAAGCCACAGGCCCGTGCAGGGTGATGGCCGGAGTGTAGAAATCCCGGCCAGGCCTGCACTGGGCTGGTGGGGGATGGCACACAGGGTGAGCCGGTCAGCCGGCGCCTCAGCCGAAGGCGCTGAACAGCAGCACCATGGCGATCACGCCACCGAACACGATCAGGGCATAGAACTGCACCCGGCCGGTCTCGAAGTACTTGAGCCCCTCGCCGCTGCCCAGGGTCAGCAGGCCGGTGAGGTTCACCACCCCGTCCACCACCTTGGAGTCCACCTCCAGCACCTGGCGGGCGATGCGGCGGCTGCCCTTGACGAAGATCTTGTCGTTGATGTCGTCCAGGTACCACTTGTTGGCCAGGAAGCGGTTGACGGCCGGGAAGCGGCCGGCCACGGCGGTGCCCAGGTCGATCTTGTGCAGCAGGTAGGCCAGCACCGCCAGGGTGATGCCTGCCACCGAGATCGCCACGGAGGCGCCAGCCAGCGGCAGGAACTCGCCCCAGGAGAAGTGTGCGGCCATCTCGGCGGCTTCCTCGGGATTAAGCAGGGCGGCGAAGCGGCTGTGCCAGGGGGTGCCGAGCAGGCCGATCAGGACCGAAGGCACCGCCAGTACCGCCAGGGGCATCGCCATCTGCCAGCCGGATTCGTGGGGATGGTCCGCATGGGCATGGCCGTGGTCGTCGGCGTGGTCGTCACCGCTGCCCTTGCCCGCCGCCAGCAGCAGCTGGGCGGCGACGGCCTTGTCCTTGCCGCGGAAGCTGCCTTCGAAGGTGAGGAAATAGAGCCGGAACATGTAGAAGGCGGTCATGCCGGCGGTGATGAAGCCCGCCACCCAGAGAATCGGGAAGCTGCCGAAGGCCTGGCCAAGGATCTCGTCCTTGCTCCAGAAGCCGGCCAGGGGTGGGATGCCGGCGATGGCCACACAGCCGATCAGAAAGGTGGTGCTGGTGATCGGCATGAACTTGCGCAGGCCGCCCATCAGGCGCATGTCCTGGGCGAGCACCGGCTCATGGCCCACCACCTCTTCCATGGCGTGGATCACCGAGCCGGAGCAGAGGAACAGCATCGCCTTGAAGAAGGCATGGGTCACCAGGTGGAACATGCCGGCCACCGGCGCGCCGCAGCCCATGGCCAACATCATGTAGCCCAGCTGGGAGACGGTGCTGTAGGCCAATCCCTTCTTCAGATCCATCTGGGTGAGGGCGATCGAAGCCCCCAGCACCAGGGTGATCGTGCCGATCACGGCGATCGTGGCCTGCACCGCCGGGAATGGCGCGTACACCGGCTGCAGCCGCGCCACCAGGAACACGCCGGCGGCCACCATCGTGGCGGCATGAATCAGGGCCGAGATCGGTGTCGGGCCCTCCATGGCGTCGGGCAGCCACACATGCAGCGGGAACTGGGCCGATTTGGCCATCGGGCCCATGAACACCAGCAGGCACAGCAGCACGGCCACACCATTACCGAGGCTGCCGCCGGCCACGGCCTCGCTGAGGCGGCTGCCGATCTCTTCGAAGCCGAAGCTGCCGGTGGCCCAGAACAGGCCCAGGATGCCGAGCAGTAGACCGAAGTCGCCGACGCGGTTCACCACAAATGCTTTCTGGGCCGCATTCGCCGCCCCATCGCGGTCGTACCAGAAGCCGACGAGCAGGTAGGAGCACATGCCCACCAGCTCCCAGAACACATAGATCTCCAGCAGGTTCGGGCTGATGATCAGGCCCAGCATCGAACTGCTGAACAGGGCCAGATAGGTGAAGAAGCGCACATAGCCCTTGTCGTGGGCCATGTAGCCATCGGAATAGACCATCACCAGCAGGGCGATGGTCGTGACCAGGGCCAGCATCACCGCCCCCAGGGGGTCAACCCGGAAGCCCATCTGCAGATTGAAGGTGCCGGCGCTGGCCCAGTCGAACAGCACCTCGGTCATGCCGGCACCTGCCAGCTGTTCCGCCAGAACGGCGTAACTGAGCACGGCGGCAGCGCCCACACAGGTGAGCAGCATCACGGCCACCGGCTTGCGCAGGCGATTGATCGTGCGGTTGAAGGTGATCAACCCGAGACCCGAGAGGCAGGCCCCGAGCAGGGGGAGCACCGGGATCAACCAGGCGAGCTGGGCTGCGGACGGCATCCGGGTGGATCGGCTGTCGCGAGTGTAGGCAGGGTGGCTGCGGGATCCGGTTCGTGTGCGGGGCTGCCGATCAGCTCAGCCAGTGGCCGAGGCCGGAGCGCGAGAACGCGGTGGCTCCCATGCCGATAAAACGGTGGGCCCACCAGAACAGGCCCACGGCAATCGCGATGCCCAGCTGGGAGGGCCGCAAGAACTCCGAGAGCACCAGCCGCTGGCGCCCATCCAGCACGGCTTGAAACGGAATCACCGAGGTGCTGGCCTGGAGCGCCTCGAAGGCGGCCCCAAAACGGTTGCGCAGGCGTCGATCGCCATTCCAGACCGCAAACAGGTGGTGGGCGATCAGGCCGAAGCAGGCCCAGGCTGTGAAGCTGGTGCCGATCCAGAGCAGGTGGGTGGCGCACCAGAGGATCTGGCCCACTGCCTGGGGATGGCGGCTGATGCGGATGATGCCGGTGGCATAGAGCCGCACTTGCGGCTTCAGCAGCGCCGGGATCTCCAACAGGTTGTATGTGGCGGGATACAGGAACAAAAAGCTGATGGCGGTGCCGGTCCAGACCAGCGGCACGATCCAGGGCTGGTCCTGCAGGTTCCAGAGCCTCACGCCGTCGTAGCGGTGAGCCAGGAAGTAGCCGATCACCACCACCGCCGCCGGAATGCTGAGGGCGGCGAACAGCAGCCGCCAGACCCGTTCGCCGATCCGCTCCACCCCCCAGGCCCGCAGCGAGGCGCCGCCGCTGTGCAGCACGGCGAACGCCAGGAGCAACGCCAGCATCACCAGGCTGCTGGGGTTGGGGCCGCCGCTGGGCATGGGCTCGGGGAGCAACTTTGACATCCGGATTCTCGCCGCCAGCCGCGCCCCTTAGAGTTCGAAGCAGCGCGACGATGGGGATCGCCCCGGGGCTCGGACTCGATCCAGGCCCCCAGTCCATGGCCCCAGGTTCAGTCTGCCGGCTCAGGCTGTTGTCAGGGATTCGTTCCACGGCAAGCCACCCGTGTCCAGGCAGCCACTGAGATCCAGCCACGAGGATCCAGCTCCAGCGATCCACCCGCAGTAGCTCCAGCCACAACGTTCCAGCCCCAGAGAGTTCTCGACGGAATTTCATCAAAAGGCGCTGCTGTGATCGACTTTCTGCTCTCCCATCCAGGCCCCCAGATCCGATTCACCCGCCGACCCATGGCGCCCAAGCACCCAAGAGCGGCTTGTCCCACCCTTCCCCAGCCGGCCTACCGCTCCCGGCGCTTCGGCCCCGCTCCCAGGCCTGGCTTGCAACCCTGATTTCTCCGACCCCGATCGACCGCGGCCTGATCCCCTTGAACCCGATCTCTCCGTGCTCGATCCCCACGTCTGTTGCTCGCCAACCGCTGCGACCTTGTCCAGCGGCTCTGGCTTGCCAGTTTGTTTTGCTCAGTCAATCCGGCTTGCTTGGCCAATCCGGCTTGCTTGGCAAACCGGCCCCGCTGGTCAAACCGACTCCGCAGGTCAAACTGGCGCCCCAGCGCAGAGCGGTGTCGCACCGTCGATTCGTGAGGCCACAACGATCGGGTCTGCAGCGTGCTTCGGCCCTGCAGTCCAGCCCTCTCCGACAGCTGGGCCGTCCTCTGCAGGCCAGTCCTGCCAGGCGCTCACGATCTGCCTTTGTCCCGTTCTCTGACCCCGTGGCCTGACGCGATTCCATGGCGGACCTCCCCTTCACCCTTGATCAGCTGCGCATCCTGCGGGCCATCGCCAGCGAGGGCAGCTTCAAGAAAGCCGCCGACAGCCTCTATGTGACCCAGCCGGCCGTGAGCCTGCAGATCCAGAACCTGGAGAAGCAGCTCGATGTCTCCCTGTTTGATCGGGGCGGCCGCAAGGCCCAGCTCACCGAGGCCGGCCATCTGCTGCTGAGTTATTGCGATCGCATCCTCAGCCAGTGCCAGGAGGCCTGCCGTGCCATCGATGATCTGCACAACCTCAAGGGGGGCTCCCTGGTGGTCGGTGCCAGCCAGACCACGGGCACCTACCTGATGCCGCGCATGATCGGCCTGTTCCGCCAGAAATATCCGGACGTGGCGGTGCAGCTGCAGGTGCACAGCACTCGCCGCACCGGCTGGAGTGTGGCCAATGGCCAGATCGACCTGGCGATCATTGGCGGCGAGCTGCCCGGTGAGCTCAATGATCTGCTGCAGGTGGTGCCCTACGCCAACGATGAGCTGGCCCTGGTGCTACCGCCCAAGCATCCGTTGGCCCGCTTGCCGGAACTCACCAAGGACGACCTCTACCGGCTCGGCTTCGTCTGCCTCGATGCCCAGTCCACCACCCGCAAGATGGTGGATCAGCTGCTGCTGCGCTCCAAGCTCGATGTCGGCCGGCTCAAGATCGAGATGGAGCTCAACTCCTTTGAGGCGATCAAAAATGCTGTGCAGGCTGGCCTCGGCGCCGCCTTCCTGCCGGTGGTGTCGATTGAGCGCGAATTGGCAGCCGGCACGCTCCATCGCCCCCAGGTGGTGGATCTGATGGTGCGCCGTCAACTGAAGTTGATCACCCATCCCGCCCGCTACTGCTCCCGGGCGGCTGAAGCCTTCCGCAAGGAGGTGTTGCCGGTGTTCGCCAGTCCCGACAGCCCGCTGCGCCAGGGGGGAGGGGCCAGTCGCGGCGACAGCAGCGGCGCCGTGGGCTGAGCGCGCCCTGGGTCTCGTCCTGTCGTCAGCGCACAGCACCGAGGGCGTCGCCGCAGATGGCTGGGCGCGAGCCGGCCATCGTCCTTATCCCATTCGCTGAAGGCGCCGAGGCCACCGCCACCGCCATCGCCATCGACGGGATCGGCTCGATGGGCTCCTGTCGCTTGGGCCGGTTGGTCTGGCCCGGCGTCGCTCCGGGCCGGCCGGAGCATCCGCTCAGAACTGGTTGGCTTCCGGGGTGATGCCGGCGGCATCATCGGCGACGCCCTTGGTGATGAACTTGTTTTCGGTGACGTCGGTCTGATAGACGCAGCGCACGATCGGCTTGTCCTTGACGGAACCGATGTAGGCGAAGGTGTTCATGCGCTGCTTGCACTGGCGCATCTGCTCCGCCGTCACGGCTCCCTCCTTCTGCAGCACGCTCCAGTTCTCCCGTCGGATCACGCAGCCCGGCTTGAGGGTGGGCTGGGTCACGAAGCTGCTGCTGGGGTTCATGGTCGTGTACATCTCCACGTCGATCACGAAGGCACTGGCGCCCCATTGCTTGCAGAACTCGGGGTCGGCCACGGCCATGTCCAGTTGCTGGCTGCTGGCGATGTTGCCCTGGTCGCCCTGGGTGTTGCTGGACAGGCTGGTGCCGATGCCGATGCCCACGATCAGCACGCCGGCCAGCACGGCCACGGTGGCCACATTGAACTTGAAGGTCTTGCCGTCACCGTTGGGGCCGCCACCATCGCCACCGCCGCTGGGACCACTGCCGCTGGGACCACCGCCGCCGGGACCGCTTCTGCCGGGACCATCGCCGGGGCCTCTGCCGCCGCCGGTGGCTGGGTTGCGGCGGCCGCCGCCGTCATAGTCGCGCTCGTAAGCCCGCTCAAACTCCTGGTCGCGCTGCCGCGGGGCGTTGCGCTCATAGCGCGGGTCTGGACGCTCGCCCGAGCGCCCGCCGGAACGACCGGAGGGGCGGCTCCAGGCGTCGTCATCCGACGGGCGTGAGCGCGGAGAGCGGCTCACAGGTTCTCGCTGCTGCGGGGCAGGCCCATGGAGTAATTCAGCACCCGGGCATCGGGGTTGTACCGCAGTTCACCGGCCTGCAGCAGGGCACGGATCAGTCCCTCCAATTCCGAGCCGATCCGCCGCAGGGTGTAGTCGTTGAGGTCTGCCCCGGCCTGGGCTGCCACTTGCTGCCGGAAGCCCTCGCGCACCTTCTCAAGGCTTGTCTCGTCCCAGAGAAACTCGTTGTCCGGGTCGATATCGAGGGTGAGCTGGTCGCGATCGGCCACCAGATCGCCGTTTTCCACCCGGGCGGTGAAGATCCGGATGTGCCGGGTGGTGGACTTCAGCAGGGTGTCAGCCATCGGGAGGGGCGGGGCGCGGGGGACGCGGGCGAATCGGGCTCCAGGGCAGCAGCCGTTCAACCGTCTGCATCCTGCCGACTTTAGGAACCCCTGCTCCGGGCGGGGGCTGGCGGGGGCTGACGATCACTGCCGCGGGCCGGGCCCCCTGCTGCGGGCCGACTCAATCTGGCTGCCGCGGCCGGTGCCATGCGCTTGCCATGGTTCAGGCCCGGTGGGTTCCTTGACCCAGGCGGCTGGGTGCGGCCCGGCCGGAGCGGCTTGTTGCTACCGGATCCTGGCCCTCGCTGTCGGCCTCCTGACGGCTGCCGCGGCGGTCGGTGCCCCTTGGGCCCGCATCGTTCCGGCTGGTCTGTTGGCTCCAGGCAGGCTCCATTCACCCTGGCGGGGCGCGTTCACCCTTGGTGGGGCCGCGGCGCCACTTAAGGTTGCGACCAGATTTGTCTGGGATTCTCATGCGCGTCGCCATTGCCGGGGCTGGCCTGGCTGGCCTGTCCTGCGCCAAGTACCTCTGCGACGCCGGTCACACCCCGGTGGTGTACGAAGCCCGCGACGTGCTCGGCGGCAAGGTGGCGGCCTGGCAGGACGAAGACGGCGATTGGTACGAGACGGGCCTGCATATCTTCTTTGGCGCCTATCGCAACATGCGCCAGCTGTTCAAGGAGCTGGATATCGAGGATCGCCTGCAGTGGAAGAGCCACTCGATGATCTTCAATCAGAAGGAGGTGCCCGGCACTTACAGCCGTTTTGATTTCCCCGATCTGCCGGCCCCCTTCAATGGCTTGGCGGCGATCCTGGGCAACAACGACATGCTCACCTGGCCGGACAAGATCGCCTTCGGCATCGGCCTGGTGCCGGCAATCCTGCGGGGGCAGAGCTATGTGGAGGAGTGCGATCAGTATTCCTGGACGGAATGGCTGAAGCTGCATAACATCCCTGAGCGGGTGAATGACGAGGTGTTCCTTGCCATGAGCAAGGCGCTCAACTTCATCAATCCTGAGGAAATCTCCAGCACGGTCGTGCTGACCGCCCTCAATCGTTTCCTGCAGGAAAGTGATGGCTCGCGCATGGCCTTCCTCGATGGCAATCCTCCCCAGCGCCTCTGTGAGCCGATCGTGGAGTACGTGCGCGCTCGCGGTGGGGAGGTGCATCTCAACACACCCCTGCGCGAGATCCAGCTGGCCGCCGATGGCACGGTGGCCGGCTTCCGCATCGCCGGTATCAAGGGCCAGGAGCCCCAGCAGGTGGTGGCCGATGCCTACGTGAGTGCCATGCCGGTGGATCCGTTGAAGTTGCTGTTGCCGGAGCCCTGGAAAGCGTTGCCCTACTTCAGCAAGTTGCAGGGCCTCAATGGGGTGCCGGTGATCAACATCCACCTCTGGTTTGATCGCAAGCTCACCGACATCGACCATCTGCTGTTCAGCCGCAGTGATCTGCTCAGTGTCTATGCCGACATGAGCAACACCTGTCGCGAATATGAGGATTCCCAGCGCTCGATGCTGGAGCTGGTCTTTGCCCCAGCCAAGGACTGGATCGGCCGTCCCGATGCCGAGATCGTCGCCGCCACCCTGGAGGAGCTCAAGCGCCTGTTCCCGATGCACTTCGGTAGCGATGATCCGGCCCAGCTGCGCAAGTCGGTGGTGGTCAAGACTCCCCAGTCGGTCTACAAGACCGTGCCCGGCTGCCAGCAGTTGCGACCCGATCAGGCCAGTCCGATCGCCAACTTCTTCCTGGCTGGCTGCTTCACCATGCAGCGCTATCTGGCCTCGATGGAAGGGGCCGTGCTCAGCGGCAAGCAATGCGCTGCCGCGATCGAACGCAGCCTGGCGGCGGCGTGAGCGTGGCGGCCCCGTTGCCTGCTTCCGACTCCCCGGCCAGGGCCGGCCTGGACGAGGCCTATGAGGCCTGCCGGCTGGAAACGGCCCAGTGGGCCAAAACCTTCTACCTCGGCACCATGTTGTTGCCGCCGGCCAAGCGGCGGGCCATCTGGGCCATTTACGTGTGGTGCCGCCGCACCGATGAACTGATGGACAGCCCCCAGGCCCAGGCCCTGGAGCCGGCTGAATTGCTGGGACGGCTAGATGCCTGGGAGGAGTGCACCCGCCAGCTGTTTGAAGGCCGGGCCCATGATGCGCTTGGCCGGGTGATGGTGGATACCTTTGCCCAGTTTCCCCAGCCGCTGCAGGCCTATCTCGACATGATCGAGGGGCAGCGAATGGATGTGCGCAAGCACCGCTATGCCGATTTCGCCGAACTTGAGCTCTATTGCTATCGGGTGGCGGGCACCGTGGGCCTGATGACCCAGGCGGTGATGGGGTTGGATCCGGCCTACACCACGGCCCCCTGGAGTGCCTGTCCTGATCCCACAGAGGCGGCAGTGGCCCTGGGGATTGCCAACCAACTCACCAATATCCTGCGTGATGTGGGCGAAGATCGGGGCCGTGGCCGCATCTATTTACCCCAGGAGGATCTGCGACGTTTTGGTTACAGCGAGGCCGACCTGTTGGCGGGCACACTCAACGACAATTGGCGCGCCCTGATGGCCTTCCAGTTGGAGCGCGCCCGAGCGTGGTTCGCCCGCTCTGAAGCTGGTGTGCGCTGGCTTTCGGCTGATGCCCGTTGGCCGGTGTGGACTTCCCTGCGGCTCTATCGCGGCATCCTCGATGCCATCGAGCGCTACGACTATGACGTCTTCAATCACCGCGCCTACGTGCCCACCGCCGGCAAGCTGCTGGACCTGCCGCTGTCCTTTGTGCTGGCTCAGGTCCACTGATGTGCTGGCTCAGATGCACTGAAGCGGCAGTGGTTTGTGCCCTCAGGGAGCGCTGATCCACTTCAGCAGCAGTGGATTCACGGCTTGCGGGGCCTCGTCGTGGGGGCAGTGGCCGACGCCGGGCAGCACTTCCAGGGCCTTGATGCAGCTGTAGGTGTCGCGCCAGCGGCGGGCTTCGGCCGGGGCCTCCCAGGGATCCTCGGCGCCCCAGATCATCCGCACCGGCAGCTGCAGCCGCGCCAGCAGGTCGGGGGCGAGGTGGTCTTCGAACAGGTTGATGAAGCCGCGGAAGCTCTCCGTGGCACCGGGGTCGGTGGAGGGGCGATACAGCAGCGCCACCAGCTCCTCGTCGACGTTCTGCCCGCTGGGATAGGCCTGGCGCAGCACCTGGCGGATGAAGGCGGGACGGGCCAGGAAGCGAAACAGGGGGGCGATCAGCCAGCGCTGCCGCACCAGGGCCTTGACGGCTGGCCTGCTGGCCCGTTCCAGGGGCGGCAGCTGGGCCACCCGTTTTTCGTCCAGGGTGCGCTGGGCGCAGTCGATCAGGATCACCTGGGCCGGAGGCCGGCCGGCCTCACTCAGCAGCACCGCAGCGTCGAGGGCCACCATGCCGCCGATCGAGTTGCCGATCAGGTGCACCGGCCGTTCGCCGGCCTGGGCCACTTCGGCCAGGAAATCCAGCACCTGTTCGGCCCAGAGGTCGAAGCAATAGCGCACCGCCCCCGCCACTGGTTGCTCATCGGCGAGGTACGAGCGGGGCTTGTCGCTAGCACCAAAACCCAGCAGGTCGAGGGCATACACCTCAACCTGCTGGGCCAGGACGGATTGGTTGTGGCGCCAGTGATCGACACTGGCACCGAAACCGTGAATCAGCAGGGCCACGGAACCGGCGGCGGGATCACCGCTGCGGGTCCAGTGGATGCGGTGGCCCCGCCACAGCCAGCGGCGATCCGCCCTGGCGGCTTCAGACACCGACGCTCTGGTTGGCCAGCAGGGCCTTGAGCTTGGCCAGTTCGCCGGCCCAGCGGGGATCAGGGGATTCGCTGTCGACGTTGTCGGCGTGCACCACCTTGTTGTTGGCCTTGCGTGCTGCCGCAGGGGCCGCGCCCGGACGGCGGTCGGTGCTGGCGGTGCTGCGGGCATCGCGGCGCTCGGAGATCTCGATGCGCAGGGTGCTGCCACCGAAATCACGGCCGTTCAGTTGCTCGATCACCGTCTCAGCCAGGGCCTGGCTGTCCACGTTGGCGAAGCCGAAGCCGCGGCTGGCTCCGGTGTCACGGTCGTTGACCGCTTTGAAGCGCACTCCCTCCCCCACGCTGGTGAACAGAGCTTCAAGCTCCTTGGCATCAAAAGACTGCGGCAGGTTGCCGACGTAGAGGCGAACGCTCATGGGGGAGAGGAAGATGAGAAAAGACTTTTTCGCAGCCGGGCAAACACGCCGTTGCACTCAGAAGTTAATCACGCCACCGGTCTGCCGTCTCTCCGCTCGCGCTCTTCCGCCATCGTGGCTGCAGCTGTGGCCCCCCACCAGCGCTGGGCCGCCTGCAGGCAGGCTTCCGTCTCCGCTGGGCTGGCCGGCCGTTGAGCCGGCAGCCGCCCGAAGGCCCGCTCCCGGGTCAGATGCTCGAGCAAGCGGCCCAGTCGGGGCCCGGGGGGGAGCTGGAGCCGGGCCTGAAGCTGGCCGCCGTCGAGCGGTGAGCGCGGGTGCAGCAAGACATCCGCTGGATCGCGCCAGCGTTGCAGTAACTGGCAGCTGTCGGCTGGAGCGAGCAGGAGCGCCAGGGCCGGGAAATCCGCCTCAAGCTCGCGCTGCAGATCCAGCCGTTCCGCCTCAGACAGGCCCTCAAGAGCCCCGCGCGGCAGCACCCCAGGGGCCAGGGATGCCGGGCTCAGGGATTCAGGGTTCAGGGATGGAGTGTCGCCGGCGCGGGCTGGGCTGGTGGGGACGGGCGGGCGGTTGGGCCCTGTCTGCAGACAGGCCTCCAGGCGCTGCCGCCAGTGCCGTAGCCGGGCGCAGCGCTGTTGCAGCCGGCGGCTGCCATGCAGGCGCCGCACCGCCGAGCCATCCAGGCAGGCCGCCAGGCGCGCCAGGGGCAGGGCCCAGCTGATTTCTGCCGCCGTCAGTCCATGAGCCAGAGCCTCGTCGCGGCTGAGGCTTGCCAGCAGCGGACAAGCCCCCGGCCCCTCGCCGCCCCAGACCTGCAGCAGCCCCAGCTGGATCGCCAGGATCAGGCCAGTGGCACCCGCCTCGGCCAGCGCCAGTCGCTCCAGCTCAGCCAGCACCCGTTCGCCGGCGACGGCCGCCAGGTGCTGGTGCTGGCGACCGATCCAACTCTGGGTGAGGGGCTCCAGCTGGAAGTCCAGTTCGGCCGCCAGTCGCACGCCCCGCAACAGCCTCAGGGGATCCTCGCGCAGGTTGGCTGCGCTGATCGCCCGCAGTTGTCCGGCGGCCAGATCCACCAGCCCGCCGGTGGGATCGAGCAGTTCGGCCCCCGGAGCCAGGGGGAGGGCGATGGCATTGATCGTGTAGTCCCGACGCTTCAGATCGGCTTCGAGGTTGGCGCCGATCCGGCGGGCCAGGTCGATCGTCCAGCCCTTGAGCACCAGCCGGGCCATGCAGCGCTCCGCGTCGAGCACCACGCAGCTGCCACCGCAGCGGTTCGCCAGCGAGCGGGCCAGAGCGATGGCGTCGCCATTCACCACCAGATCGAGATCGGGGTGCTGGCGCAGGCGGCCGAGCAGGGCGTCGCGCACGGCTCCCCCCACCAGGGCTGTCTCCGCCGGCAGCAGGGCCGGATCAAACGGCCAGCGTTCCGGTGCCAGCACCTGAAGCAGCAGCTCCCCTTGACGACTGGCTGCAGCCGACAAAATGGGAAACGACGGTCCCTCGGGCGGCATGTGCATCTGCGTGGATTGCCATTGGGTCGACCGCTGTCAGGCCTACCACGCGGTGGAGCGGCAGCACGGCGTTCCCCATCTCAGTGCGGCCCCCGATATGGTGCCGCGGCAGCCGCGCATCCATGTTCAGGTGATTGATCTGGGCGAGGCCGCCGTGGGGGTGGAATGGGATGTGCGCGCCTGCGCGGATTTTCGCCGTGATCCCGGTCGCTGGCAGCGGCTCCGCCCCGATCTGGCGGTGCCCTTATGAGCGCCGGCTCCTCCCCTGCCACCGCTGCTGCTGCCGCTGCCGCTGCCGCTGAAGAAGACCAGGGTGCCGCCGCGGTGGTTCAGCCCGGTTGGCTGTTGGCCCTGCACAGTTCCACCGACACCCTGGGGGTGGCCCTGCAGGGGCCGTATGCGCTGGGCCAGGAGCCCCCGCCCCCCCAGCTGGCCGCCTTTCCCCTCGGTCGTGCGCTCTCCAACCAGCTGCTGGCCTGTGTTGAAGCGCTGCTGCCTGCCTCGCAATGGCCCCAGCTCCGTCGCTTGGCGGTGGCCACGGGCCCGGGTGGTTTCACCGGCACCCGGCTCACCGTGGTGCTGGCCCGAACCTTGGCCCAGCAGCTCGGCTTGCCCCTGGACGGCGTCAGCAGTTTTCAGCTGATCGCCCGCCGCCTCCTGGCCCCAGACCCGGACCCGCAACCTTTCTGGCTGGTGCAGGAGCTGCCGCGGCGGGGTCTGGTGGCCGGCCGGTACCGCGCCGATGCCGCCGTGCCCGGTGGGGTGGCTGAACTCAGCTCGCCACGGCTTTATGCCGCCGATCAGGCCTTTGACGGGGTCAGCCATCCGGCCGTCGCCCTGTTGCCCGACGACGTGGCCCAGCTGGTGGCGATCAGTCGGGCCCGGGAGGCGGCGGCCTGCGCTGCCCCCTGGGCGGTGGTCTTGCCGCTCTACCCCACCAGCCCGGTGCAGGGGGGCTGATGGCTCGCTCCCCGCAGCCCCGCCGCCGATCTGCGCCGCCGCCGCGGGGCCGCCGCCGTCGTTCGGCACCCGTGCCACTGGAGCTGCCGGCTGTCACCCCAGCCGCTGGGCTGGGCCTGCAGCCGCTGCCGATCGTGGCTCCCGCCGCTGGCCGCCGCCGCCGCCTGGTCCAGCGGCCACCAAGGCGCCGCCGGCTGTCCTGGCGCCTGCTGCTGGCGGGAAGTCTGGGGCTGACGCTGGTGTGGCTGTCGCGGGGGTGGTGGCTGCCTTCGCCGCCACCCCCGCAGATGATCCTGGTGCTGGGCGGCGATGTCGATCGCGAGAAGGCCGCCGCTCGCCTGGCCCGCCGGGAAGGGCTGCCGGTGGTGGTCAGTGGTGGCACCAATCCCGAGTACGCCCACTGGTTGTTTGAGCAGCGCGAAGGCTTGCCATCGCATCAGGTGCACCTCGATTACCGCGCCTCGGACACGGTCAGCAACTTCACCTCCCTGGTGGACGATCTGCGCCGGGCCCGCATCCGCCATGCCCTGCTGGTCACCAGCAGTGACCACATGGAGCGGGCCCTGCTGGTGGGCCAGATTGTGGCCGGCAGTCGCGGCATCCACCTGACGCCGGTTGCGGTGCCCTGCGGTCAGCTCTGTGTGAAGGAGCGTCGCCGCCGACTCTGGGAGGACGGCCTGCGGGCCGTGCTCTGGGTGATCAGTGGTCGGGATCTGCGGGACTGGGCGGAAGGGCACCTTGTGCCCTGGCTGGGGCGAGCCGGCCTGCGCTGATCAGGCCCTCGTCCAGCATCCGGTTGATCTGCTCCTGCACGGCCGCTGTGGCCAGATCGAGATCGACGCGTCGCCTGGAGGCCGGCGGGGGCACGGGCGTGCCGATGCGGATGTGGATCGGCACCAGCCGCGGCGCAGCCTGGCCTGGCCCGAAGGCCCGATGGCTATTGATGATCGCCACTGGCAGCAGGGGCACCCCGGCGCGGGCCGCCAGCAGGGCGGCGCCGGCCTGGGGATTGTTGACGCGCCCATCGGCCTGGCGGCTGCCGTCGATGAACACGCCGGTGGCCCAGCCCTGTTGCAGGCGGTCGGTGGCGACGCGGATCGCTTCCCGGTCGCTGGCGCCGCGGGACACCGGGTAGGCCCCACAGGCGCGGATGATCGGCCCCAGCAGGGGCACCTTGAACAACTCCGCCTTCGCCATGAAGGCCACCGGCCTGCCCAGGGCATGGCCTAGCAGCGGTGGATCCAGATGGGAGCCGTGGTTGGCCACCACCACCAGCGCTCCCTCCACCGGCACGTTGCCATTGCCGGCGGTGCGGCCGCGAAACAGCAGCCGATAGATCGGAAACACCAGCAGGTAGCTGATCAGCCGGTAGGTGAGGCTCGGTTTTGGGGTGCTGAGCAGGGCCGGCAGCGCGGCGGGCCGGCGGCTGCGGCGCAGGGCCCGACGCATGCTGCCCATGGCGTTGCCGCGGAGGTCGCTCAAAGTCCCAGGTCGGTGGCGGCGGCGATCTGCACCGTGGTGATGCCGTCGCAGCCGCGTTTGATCAGGCCACTGAGTACTTTGCCCGGGCCGATCTCCATGGCGGTGTCGATACCGCAGGCGCTGAGTTGCTCCATCGTTTCGCGCCAGCGCACGCCGCTGGTCATCTGGTTCACCAGACGCTGCTTCAGCACCTCGCCATCGGTTGCCGGGGTGGGATCGGTGTTGCTCAGCACCGGGATGGTGGCTTGGGCGAAGGGCACGGCCGCGAGGCTGGTGGCGAAGGCCGCGGCCGCTTCGGCCATCAAGGGTGAGTGGAAGGCGCCGCTCACCGCCAGCGGGATCGCCCGCTTGCAGCTCAGCTGGGCGCTGACGCTGGCCACGGCTTCGGGGGTGCCGGAGAGCACCACCTGGGCGCTGCTGTTGTCGTTGGCGATCACTACGCCCTCATGGGCGGCCACCAGCTCCTCGAGCTGGCTGCGTTCGAAGCCGATCACGGCGGTCATGGCGCCGCCGCCGGCGGCAGCCATCAGCTCACTGCGGCGCTGCATCAGGGCCAGGCCGGTGCTGGCGTCGAACACGCCGGCGGCGTAGAGCGCCACCAGTTCACCGAGGCTGTGGCCGGCCACCAGATCGGCCTGGCGGCCCTGGTCGCGCAGGTGATCCACCAGCAGGCTTTCGATCACGAACAGGGCCGGCTGGGTGTTGCGGGTGTCGTTGAGGTCGCTGGGTTCCGGCGTGCTGAGTGCCGCCTCTCCAGCGCAGATGGCCAGCAGATCGCGGCCCAGCAGCTCGGAGGCGGCGGCGAAGCGGTCGCGGGCTCCCGGCAACGCCAGCACGGGGGCGGCCATGCCGGCTTTCTGCGAGCCCTGACCAGGGAACACCCAGGCAATTCCCATCGCGGCGCCGCTCCATCGAACGGCAGGAGATTAGAACCCGGCTGCGGCCAGCTCCGGCAGGGGAGCCTCAGGCCAGGCGGCCGCTCCAACGCAGCAGGGCCCCGCCCCAGCTCAGGCCGGCGCCGAAGCCGCTGCTGGCGAGCAGGTGACCCGGCTGCACCCGGCCGTCGCGCACGGCCTCATCGAGCATCAACGGGATCGTGGCGGCGGAGGTGTTGCCGTAGAGGCCCAGGTTGCTGAGCACCCGCTCCTGGGGCACGGCGAAGCGATCGGCCACGGCGTCGAGAATGCGTTGGTTGGCCTGGTGCAGCAGCAGCCAGTCGAGGGCGGAGGCCTTGATGCCGGTGGCTTCGAGCAGCTCGGAGAGCACGGCGGGCACTTCGCGCACCGCGAACTTGTAAACCTCCTGGCCGTTCATATGGATCGGGGCGAAGCCGCCCACCTGGGCCGTCAGGCCAGCCACCAAGGGCCGGTGCTCCGGCGTCTGGGCCAGGGTCAGACAGGCGTTGCGGCTGCCATCGGAGCGCATCCGGAAGGCCAGCAGACCGTCGTTGGCCTGCGGGCAGGCCTGCAGGGCCACGGCCCCGGCCCCGTCACCGAACAGCACGCAGGTGCTGCGATCGTCCCAGTCGACCCAGCGGCTGAGCTGGTCGGCGCCGATGACGAGCACCCGCTCGAAGCTGCCGCTGCGGATGTACTGGCTGGCGGTGATCAGGGCAAACAGGAAGCCGCTGCAGGCGGCGGTGAGATCAAAGGCCACGGCGGCGTGGGCGCCGATCTCCGCCTGCACCCGCGGGGCGGTGCCGAACAGGTCGTCCGGGCTGGAGGTGGCCAGCAGGATCAGGTCCACATCGGCCGGCTGCCAGCCGGCTTGCTCCAGGGCGGCAAGGGCGGCCGCACTGGCCAGGCTGGTCACCGTCTCACCCGCTCCAGCCACCCGCCGGGAGCCGATGCCGGTGCGACTGCGGATCCAGTCATCGCTGGTTTCGACCCGTTGGCCCAGCAGGGCATTGCTGATGCTGGCGCCCGGCAGGGCGCTGCCGCTGCCCACCAGCGCCATCCCCCGGTTGGACCTCTGGGAGTTGCCTGCGCCGCCTGACACGGGAATCCAGCCCCTGTTGCTTCCGGGTCAGTCAACCACAGGCAGCTGCGTCACTGCTGTTGGCCTGGGCGCTGACCGGGCTGTCGCCGCCCAGGGCGTGGAGGTCGTCCATCACGCCATGGCTGGCTGCTGAATGGGCCAACCGCAGGGCACTCACCACCGACAACGCCTTGCTGCTGCCGTGGCCGATCACGCAAATCCCATCCACACCCAGCAGCAGGGCGCCACCGTGCTCGGCATGGTCGAGGCGCTTCTTGATGCGCACCAGGTTGCTGCGCAGGAAGGCCGAACCCACCTTGCCGCGGCGGCCGCGGGGCAGTTCGGCCCGCAGCACATCCAGCAACACGCTGCCCACCGATTCGAGGAACTTCAGCAGCACGTTGCCGCTGAAGCCGTCGCAGACCACCACGTCGAAATCGCCGGAGAGGATGTCGCGCCCTTCGCAGTTGCCGGCGAACAGGAAGCGGTCATCGCCGGCCAGCAGCGGATAGGTCTTGAGGCAGAGCTCGTTGCCCTTGCACTCCTCCTCGCCGATGTTCACCAGACCGATGCGGGGCTGACGCACCTGCAGCACATCGCGGCTGTAGATGTTGCCGAGCAGGGCGAACTGGTGCAGCCATTCGGGCCGGCAGTCCATGTTGGCGCCGACGTCGAGCACCAGCACCTGCTGGTCGGGATCCTTGGTGGGGAACAGGGCGCCGATCGCCGGCCGGTCGATGCCCTTGAGCCGCCCCAGCCGGAAGATCGCCGCGGCCATCACGGCCCCGGAGTTGCCGGCGGAATACACGGCCGTGGCCTCACCGCGCTTCACCAGGTCCATGGCGAGGTTGATGCTGGCATCGCGTTTGCGGCGCACCACCTTGGCCTCTTCGTGCATGCCCACTGAGGGCCCGCTTGCCACCAGGTGCAGCAGGCCGCGAGCCACGGCTTCATTGAGTTCTTCCTGCAGGCCCATGGCCTTGACTGCAGCCTGCAGGGGCTCGCTTTCGGCGACGAAGCGGATGCGCAGGGGCAGCAGGGCCACGGCCCGCAGGCAGCCCTCCAGGATCGGTCCGGGGGCGTGATCGCCGCCCATGCCATCGACCGCCACCCAGAGCCGTTGGCGATCGTTGATCGGCTCGTTCCTGGCCAGATCGCCGCCGCCCACTCCTTGCTGCAGGCGCCGCAGCGGATCGAACACCAGGGGCTGCAGCACCGAGCCCGCGACGGAGCTGGCGGCCCCGGCCACGGAGCTGGCGGCGCCCGCCACCGAACCGGCGGCGTTGCCGGCCGCCCCCGCCATCGAGCCGGCCATGGAGGCGGTGACGTTGGCGGTGGCATTGGCGGTGTCCACCAGGGCCGAGGCGGTGTCCACCAGCGTGGTGACCGCCGCGTTACGGCGATACCAGATCACCAGGCGGCGGATCGCCCGGCTCGGTTTGGCACGGACCTGCTTCGCCCGGTAGGGGGCGGCGGGCTGGTCGGTGGGGTCAGGCTCCTTCGTTGGCAACGGGTTCGACGCGGGGTTCGACGAGGCGCTGAAACAGATAACCGGTTCCCCTGGCTGTGAGGATCAGCTCGGGATTCGCCGGATCATCCTCCAGTTTGGAACGCAGGCGGGAAATATGAACATCCACCACCCGGGTGTCCACGTGACGTTCGGGGGTGTATCCCCATACCGCGCGCAGAATCTCGCTGCGGCTGATGGGCTTGCCGGAGCGACTCACCAGCAGCTCCAGCAGGCTGAACTCCATGCCGGTGAGCCGGATGCGCTCGTTGCCCGCGAACACCTGGCGCTTGTTGCTGTCGATGCGCAGGTTGCCGATCTCGATCACGCCGGAGTCGGGGAGCCCAGCTACCTGCTCCTTCTCAACCCGGCGCAGCACGCAGCGGATGCGGGCTTCCAGTTCCTTGGGGCTGAAGGGTTTGACCACGTAGTCGTCGGCCCCCAGTTCCAGGCCGGTGATGCGGTCGGCCACATCACCCAGGGCGGTGAGCATCACGATCGGCACATCGGAATCCTTGCGCAGCTCCTGGCAGACGCCGTAGCCATCGAGCCTGGGCATCATCACGTCCAGCACCACCAGGTCTGGCAGGCGCTGGCGGAAGAGCTCCAGGGCCTCCTCGCCGTCGCAGGCGGTGATCACCTGGTAGCCAATCATCGACAGCCGGGTTTCCAGGATGCGCCGGATGCTGGCCTCGTCGTCCACCACGAGGATCGTTTCCCTGGCCGGGGATGGTGCGGTGACGGGGGAGGTTGCGGTCATGCTGCAGCTGGAGCGCTGTTCTGGAGCGTCAGCAGGTTGGCGCCCACCAAGCTCACCACTGAAAATCGCTCCAGGGTGCTTCATTAACAAACGCCAACTTTCTTCATAGTCAGTGCCCCGATCTGCCGCCCCCTTCGTCTGCCAGGCCTGCGGCGCCCGCACCCGCCAGTTCTTCGGGCGCTGCTCTGCCTGCGGCGGCTGGAACACGCTGGTGGAACAGCGGGAAACCGCCGTCGACAGCCGCCGCAGGCGGCCCGTGGCGGCGGCCAGCGAAGCCGAAGCTCCCGGACGTGCCCACCGTTCCGAGCCGATGGCCAGCGTTGACGAACGACCCCTGCAGCGGCTGGCCAGCGGCTACGGCGAGCTCGATCGGGTGCTGGGGGGAGGCCTGGTGCCGGGGTCCCTGGTGTTGCTGGGCGGCGATCCCGGCATTGGCAAGAGCACCCTGCTGCTGCAGAGCGCCCGGGCGATGGCCGAGCACCAGAGCGTGCTGTACGTGAGTGCGGAGGAATCGGCCCAGCAGGTGAGGCTGCGCTGGCGCCGCCTGGGGGAGGAGGGGGAGCGGTGTGGCCAGGCCTCAGCGGCCTTGCCGCTCTCGCGCCTGCAGTTGCTGGCGGAAACCGATCTGGAGCTGGTGCTGCAGGAGTTGGAGGTACTGCGACCGGCGGTGGCGATCATCGACAGCATCCAGGCCCTCCACGACGGTGAGCTGGCCAGTGCACCGGGCTCGGTGGCCCAGGTGCGCGAGTGTGCCGCTGCCCTGGCTCGCATCGCCAAGCGCCAGGACACGGCCCTGGTGCTGGTGGGCCACGTGACCAAGGAGGGGCTGCTGGCTGGCCCCAAGGTGCTCGAGCATCTCGTCGATGCGGTGCTCACCTTCGAGGGAGATCGCTTTGCCAGCCACCGGCTGCTGCGGGCGGTGAAGAATCGCTTCGGCGCCACCCATGAGCTGGGGGTGTTCGAGATGCGGGGGCAGGGGCTGGCGGAGGTGACCAATCCCAGTGAGCTGTTCCTCGGCCAGGAGGGGCCCTCTCCGGGTACCGCCACGATCGTGGCCTGTGAAGGCACCCGACCCCTGCTGGTGGAGCTGCAGGCCCTGGTGAGTCCCACCAGCTATGCCAGCCCGCGGCGGACCGCCACCGGCATTGCCGTCAACCGACTGCATCAGATCCTGGCCGTGCTCGAGAAGCATCTGGGCCTGCCGCTTTCGCGCTTCGATTGCTATCTGGCCGTGGCCGGCGGCCTGGACGTGGAGGAGCCGGCAGCGGATCTGGGGGTGGCGGCCGCCGTGGTGGCCAGCTTCCGCGACCTGACCCTGCCGGCGGGCACGGTGCTGGTGGGGGAGCTGGGCCTGGGCGGCCAGTTGCGCCAGGTGTCCCAGCTGGAGCTGCGGCTGCAGGAGGCAGCCCGCCTGGGCTTCGTGCGGGCGGTGGTGCCCCGCGGCAGTGGCCTGGGGGCGGCGGCGGCCGGCCTGGGGTTGCAATTGCTGGAGGCCGCTTCGGTGGCCGAGGCCCTGGTGGCGGCGCTGGGGGTGGATCCGGCGGATGATCGGGCCTGAGGGACTGTCGGGGACTTGGGCTGGGCGCTCGGCCACCGACGCCTGGGCCTCCCACTGTGCTCGCCTTTCTCCCCCCGTTCCCTGGGGCGGTCGGCGTCCATTCCGTTGCCCGGTCAGGGGTGGCGCGCACGCGCCCAGGAATGCCGCCGTTATGGCCTTGCTCGCAAACGACAATCGCTTGCCTGAGATCGCCCGACCCCTGGCCGAGCCCTTACGACCCTTGCGGTTGGGTTTGGCGGGGGCCGGCCGTTTCGGCCAGTTGCACGCGTCTGTGCTCGCCCGGCTTCCCGGCGTGCAGCTGCTGGCCGTGGCGGATCCGGATCCCGTGGCGCTGGAGCGCACCCTGGTGGGCCATGGGGTGGAACGCAGCTATGGCAATGGGCTGGAGTTGATCGCCGACCCAGAGCTCGACGCCTTGGTGCTGGCCACGCCCGATGCACAGCATCACGGCCAGGCGCTGGCGGCCCTGCGCAGCGGGTGCCCCGTGTTTATCGAAAAGCCCCTCGCCACCACCTGGGCTGAGGCGCGGGAGTTGGCAGGCGCTGCCCAGGTCCATCACACCTGAGTTTCAGGTCGGACTGGTGTTGCGTTACGACCTGTCCCACCGCCTGCTGCAGCAGCGAATCAGGGCCGGTGCCTTCGGCGACCTGGTGTCGATTCGCACCCAGCGCAATTGCAGCCAGAGCTCGTTCGCTTCCATCGCTGAGCGGATTCACACGGTGTTCCGGACCCTCACCCACGACATTGATCTGATCCTGTGGCTCTCGGGTTCGCGGGTGAGGCGCGTGATGGCCACCGAATACCGCCAGGGGGATCACCTCTCGCCCCAGGGCTGTATCGCCCTGCTTGAGCTGGCCAATGGCTGCATCGCTCAGCTGGAGAGCAGTTGGTACGTGCCGGCTCAGGCCCCGGCCAACATTCAGGGACAGCGCGCCGCCAGCTGCATTGACGCGGAGCTGGCGGTGGTAGGCACGCGCCAGAGCGCCAAGCTGCGCTGGCTGGACAGCCCCCTGCAAATCTGGAGCCCCGAGGGGGTTCAGCGGCCTGACACCGATTTCTGGCCTGAGGTCGATGGACGGGTGGTCGGCGCTCTGGCCGAGCAGATGGCCGATTTCGCCCGGGCCGTACGCAGCGGTGAGCCCTCCGCCATCGCCGACCTCGGCGCCGCCGTCGAGGGTCTGCAGATCGCCGAGGCGATCATTGCGTCGGCCTCCACTGGCCAGCCGGTGAGCCTCGATCCGTGAGCCGAGGGGGCGACCGGTGGTTGGGCTGAACACACGGGGACGGGCTGGACATGTGGAAAGTCCCCTGTGAAGGGGTGCACCGCAGGCCGCAGACCCCCATGCGGCCATGATTAGGGTCTCCATTCGGCCCTTGCCCTGCGCCGCCGGCCCGCTCGGCCGGGGCTCGGCCGTTTGCTGAACCCAACCGCTTCGGCGTCGAAGTCCCATTGCCGCTGGACTGGAGGCCCCGCAGGCTCCAGAAGCAAGGTGCCCGCCTCAGCTGCTAAGGGCGGGTCGGACGTGAACGACTCACCGCGATCTCATCCTGTTCCGAATCGGATCCTTTCGGTGGCGGGGCGCCCTCGGTTGCTGTGTGTGGGTGGTATTTGCGCAGCAGTGCGCTCCTGGTCGATGGCCAGCACCGCCAGGCGGTGGAGCTACGCAATGGCCAGAAAGATGGGCGGCTCGGTTGTTGTCTGGCCTGGCCCTGGTCGGATCCCTGGCTGGATCTGCCGCGCTTGCTTGGGCTGTGGCTGGCCGGCGGCACCTGGATTGCCCATGCAAAGGGCGGGGATCGGGAGGCGCTGGCGTGCGAGCTGGCGGCGCAGGTCTTTGGCCCGGAACAGGGGGCGGGGATCTGGCAGAGCCTCCTGTTCAGCTCGGGCTCCACCGGCGAGCCCAAGGTCCTGGTGCGGGGCTGGCGTCAGGCCCTGAGCGAAGCCGATGCCTATGCCGATCTGCTGCATCTGCCCGCTGGAGCCCAGGCCGCCCTGTTGGTCAACCCCTGGTTCGGCGCCTGCACAAAACAGCTGTTGGCGGGACTGCTGAACGGCTGGTGCCAGACCATCGGACGGGCGAATCTGGAGGCGATCGGTCTTGGCGGGGACCTGCTCTATGCCACCCCCAGCCAGCTGCAGGCCCTGGGGCCGCCGGCGCCAGGGGCTGGTGGGTTCGCCTGGATCTCGCTCACCGGTGAAGCCTGTCCGGCCGCACTCTGGCCGCTGCTGCGCCGTTGGGCTCGGCCGGAGGCGAGGCTGCTCAACGCCCTCGGCGCCAGTGAGACCGGTGTGATCGCCAACCAGGTGCTGCCTCTGGACGGTGACTGGCAGCCCTTCGCCGCGGAGGTGGCCCAAGGCAAGCAGGTGGATCTGCTGGACGACCAGTTGGTGGTGCTGTGCCAGGCGGGGGCGATCGGCCGGTTACGGGTGCGTGGTCAGGCCCTGATGGAAGGCCAGCTGCTGCTGCAGGGTGCCGGCTGGCGGCTGTGCGCTCTGTCGGGTGGCCCCGACGGGATGGAGTTCCTCAGCCACGATCTGGCCCGCTGGAGTGGTAAGGGCGGCTGGAATGGCTGGGGCGCAGCAATCAGCTGGTCAAGCGCCATGGGGAGTGGATCGATGCGGCGCCCCTGCAGCAGCTGCTGGAAGGCCAGCCGCGCGTGCGTCGCTGCCAGCTGTTCGGTGAGGGTGACGGGTTGGTGGCCTGGCTTGAAAGCGAAGACCCCACCCTGGGGTGGCTGGAGGCGCTACACGGCATCTTGGTCCCTGAGCTCGCCGATCCACGGCTGCTGCCGCAGCGGTTGTGTGCCCTGGATTCCCTGCCGCTGAACCACAACGGCAAGCTCGATCTGGCCCTCCTGCGGGCGGCCCATGCCGATCCGGGGCGGCTGGGGGGCGTGGGCTTCAGCCCCCTGCCACCCGTGCTGCCTATCGCTGGGCTGTGCCCGGGTGCGCTGCCACTCGATTCCCTGGATCAGGCCCAGCTGATTGCCCGACTGCAGGACACCAACCTGATCTGGTGTGGTCCTGGTCTGCGGCAGTTGGCCGGCGCACGGCTTGAGCCGGTGGGTCTGCTGGGCCTGCCATTCCCGCGGGTGCCACCTGCGTGGCAAGTGGGCCAGGGGCCCTCGCTGCGCCAGGAGGCTCTGGCCCTGCTGGAGCCCCTGCTGTTGATCACGAACCAGGGCCTGGGTCGTCGCATCTGGCTCGGGGGCTTTTCGGCGCCGGCCTGGTTGGCGTATGCCCTGGCGGAGTTGTTGGAGGAGAGGGGTTTCCCGGTGGCGGGGGTGATCCTGCTGGATCCGGTGAATGTGTTCAGCGGGACCTTCCGCTGGCCCTGGCGACGCTGGCTGGCGGATCGCTGGCGGCGGGGAGTTGGTGGCCGCTGGGGTCGCCAACGGCCAGTCCAGGGGCAGCTGCAGAAAGCCTGGACCCAGGAGCTGCTCGGCCGCTGGCGGCCCAGCCCCCTGGCCGGGGGGCGGTTGCTGGTGATCCGCAGCCGCTGGCGGCGACGGCTGCCGCGGCGTCACGCCCGGGCCCTCCACCCCGGCATGCACCTCCTGGACCTCCCCTGTCCTCGCCACGAGGCCATGCTTCGGGATCCGGCGGTGATCGCCGCCTGGCTGGAGCGGATCAGCGCCACGCTGGAGTCCTGATCAGGCCGCCGGATCCCGTGGCCGGTGGCAACGCCAGGCGGGCGCTCTGCTCCCCCCAGGCCCCAGCTCAGAGCAGCGCCCGCAGCCAGTGCCACAGCATGCCCAAGGTCTCCAACCCCAGGGTGCCGATCAGCAGGCGATAGATCCACAGCCGCGCATTCGGCCCCAGGGCCAGGGCCGCACCCAGCCAGCCGCCCAGGGCGCTGCCCACCAGCAGCGGCAGGGAGGCGAACCAGTCGATCTCGCCCTTGGCGATGAACACGACCAGGGAGGCGATCGTGGCCATGCCGATCAGCACCACCTTGATCACATTGGCCCTGGGCAGCGACAGCCCGCCGATCAGCACCAGGGCCACCAGCAGGTAGGTGGCGGCATCGAGCACGATCAGGCCGGTCCAGAAGCCCACCCCACCCATCAGGACCTGAAGCAGGGGCGATGGCCTGGGGTCGTTGGCTTCGTCGCGGCCGTCGTCCTTCAACCAGCGGTGGGGGCGCAGCAGCACCATCAGCAGGGCCAACAGCAGGGCTCCGTCAATCAGCAGGCGGATCCCCCGCATCGGCAGCACCGCCGCGATGATCGCCCCGAGCACCGCCATGCCCAGAAAGGCCGGCAGCAGTCGCCCGATCAGGCGCCAGGGAATCGCTCCGGCCCGGTGGAAGCGCCAGGCGGCGGTGACCATCCCCGCCAGCACACCCACCCGGTTGGTGCCGTTGGCCACGCTCGGCGGCAGGCCCAGGGACAGCAGTAGGGGCAGGGTGATCGCCGAGCCGCTCGAGGCGGCGGCGTTAAGAAAACCGCAGAGCACCCCACCGCCCAGGGACCACAGCCAGGTCTGGACGAGCGGGGGAGCGGAGATCAGCATTCGGTTGTGCGGCAGGCCAGGCTCACAGCCCGGCGAACCATTCATAGCCCTGGTCTTCCCAGGTGCCGCGGCGCAGGGGATCCAGGCTGGCCAGCAGGCGGATGCCCGTGACCCACTTGCTCTGCTTGTAGCCGAGTTTCAGGGGAGTGGCCAGTCGCAGGGGGGCGCCGTTGGCGGCGGGCAGGGGCGCCCCGTTCATGCGGCTGACCAGCAAGGTCTGGGGGTGGAGGGCCGTCGGCCGGTCCCAGGTCTCGAAATAACCGTCAGCCGAATCGAAGGCCAGGTAGCCCGCCAGGGGGGAGACGCCCGCCAGGGCCAGCACATCGGCCAGGCGCACGCCGCCCCAGGCCACGATCGCCGCCCAGCCCTCCACACAGACGTGGCGGATCACCATCTCGCGCTGGGGCAGGGCGGCCAGATCGGCCAGGGACAGGCTCAAGGGCCGATGCACCAGGCCCTCCACGCTGAGGCGGAAGCTGGCGGGATCGATCTGGGGCACTGCCTGGAAGTTGTTCACCAGCAGCCGCTGCGGTTCCACCTGATCGCGGCGGAATTCCGGTATCGGGCCGCGGCTCTGCAGCCAGGCCTCCAGCCGTTCGTTGAGGGGCCGACTGGCGCCGGCCACCCCAGGCCCGAGGTCATTAAGGGCGCAACCGCCGAGCAGCAGTTGGCCGGCGCTGGCCAGGCCGGCCTGCAGCAGCTGGCGGCGGCCAGGGCCAGGAGATGGGGGCATCGGTGCTGCCGGGCTCATCCCACCATGCTGCGCAACAGCCGCAGTCCGCCGATCCGCCAGGACAGCACCCCATGGCTGAGGGTCAGGGCGGCCATGGCCGGCACCGTGGCGAAGTGCACGGTCCGCAGCGTCTGCCAGTTGCCGAAGCAGCCAGACAGCCACCAGAAGCTGGCCGGTTTGTACATCGCCAGGCCGCTGAGCAAAGCCAAGGACAGCACGATCAGCATCGCCGTGTACACCAGCCGATGGCTCGCGAGACGCCTGCGCGGCTGGCTCTGGCTGGCGCGCAGGCTGGAGACATCGTCCAGGGCCGCCAGACGCCGGTGGCGCTGCCGCAGCAGCAGGGCGATCCAGATCCCCAGATTGAGGGCGAACAGGCCCATGCCGGCGAAATGCCACTGGCGCCCACCCCCCAGCCAGCCCCCCAGCAGCAGCGGTGCTGGCAGGGTCATGCCCTCGCGGCCGCCGAAGACGGGATTGGCGTTGTAGATCTGCAGACCGCTGCTGACCATCACCAGCAGCAGCGCGATGTCCAGTGCGTGGAAGGCCCTGGTCCAGAGGGGTTGGATTCCCCGCGGCGGGGTCGGTGTCTGCATCGCAGCCATACGGGGCAAGGTTCAGGCCTGAGGCTCAGAAGTACACATCGACCGTGCTGCGACCCGAGCTCTTCAGCCAGTTCTCGATGTCGAGGTAGCCGCCGGGGTAGAGCTTGACCGCCTTGCCCCAGGTTTCGGCGGCCATGTCCAGCCAGCGGTCGGCGGTGTCCTGGTCGCCACTTTCGGCGGCGATGCGGCCCCATTTCTCGTAGATCAGCCCCATGTTCTTGAGGCAGGAGGGCGAGTTGCCGTTGGCCTCCAGGGACTGGCCGTAGAAGTCGAGCGCCTTCTGCTCATCGCCGGTGCTCATGAAGATGATCGCCATGTTCTTGAGGATCTCGCCGCGGTCGATGGCGTTCTCCTCGAGCCGCAGCGCCTCTTCGTAGTTGTCCAGAGCCTCGGCGTAGTCACCGTCGTTCTGGGCGGAGAGCCCATCGCGGTAGTACACGTAGGCCTCCTTGGCCTTGGCATCGATCGGCAGCAGCTTGACGATCAGGTCCGCCATCACCGTGAAGCTCTTGTCGATGAAGTTGTCATTGCGCTGGGAGCGGGGCACGGCGGGCTGTCTGGATCTGCCCACCATCCTGCCCCGTTCCCCGGGGGAGTCGGTCTGAGGGGCTGGAGCTTCCTACCGTGGGGCCCCCTGGGTCCGATCCCTGCTGCCGTTGGCCCCTTCCGCTCCCCATCGGCCCAACCGCAGCGAGCTGCCTGCCAGCGCTCTGATGGCCAGTGATCAGCCCATCAAGGACCAGCTGGCTAAGGAGCCGCTGGCCACTGAGCAGCCCTCGACGCTGGTGCCTGCCCAGGAGCGATCGCGGCGTGAGATCCCCCCCAGTGGTGCGCTGCCGCCGCTGGGATCGCCCCTCCAGCCGTCGCTGACGGTGCTGCTGGAGGTGGATGGCATGAAGTGTGGCGGCTGTGTGCGCGCCGTGGAACAGCGCCTGCAGCAGCAGCCCGCTGTGCGGGCCGCCAGTGTCAACCTGCTCACGCGCACGGCCTGGCTGGAATTGGAGCCCGGAGTTGGGTCGGGCGTTCCCGCTTCACTCACGGTTCCCCCTTCACTCACGGTTGCCGCGCCACCAACTGCCGCGCCACCAACTGCCGCTGCCGCCACAGCGGGTGAGCCCAGCTCTGCGGCTGTTGTTACGGGTGCGGCTGCCCCAGGCTCGGGCAACGATCCGCTGGCCTCGGTGCTGGCCAGTCTGGCGGCCCTCGGTTTCCCGGCCCGGCTGCGCGATGGCACCCAGATCCTGCCCAGCACGCTCCAGGAGCGCCGCCGGCAGCGGGACTGGTGGCAGCGCTGGCGCCAGCTGGTGGTGGCCCTGGTGTTGGTGCTGGTTTCGGGTTTCGGTCATCTGGCCGATGCCGGCCAGCTTCCCTGGCACGATCCCTGGGGGCTGCTGGCCAGTCCCTGGCTGCATGGCCTGGTGGCCAGCGTGGCCTTGGCCGGCCCGGGGCGCACGATCCTGCTGCAGGGGGCCCGTTCGGCCCTGGCCGGCATGCCGAGCATGGACACCCTGGTGGGCCTCGGTGTGGCCAGTGCCTGGCTGGCCAGCCTGGTGGGTCTGCTGTGGCCCCAGAGCGGCTGGCCCTGCTTCTTCAACGAGCCGGTGATGCTGCTGGGCTTTGTGCTGGCCGGTCGCTTCCTGGAGGAGCGTGCCCGCTGGCGTACGGGTCGGGCGATTGAGGAACTCGCCGGCCTGCAGCCCGACCATGCCCTGCTGCTGCTGGGCGATGGCCCCCCCCGTCAGGTGCGGGTGGGGGGCCTGCGGCCGGGGGATCGGCTGCGGCTGCTGCCGGGCGATCGGGTGCCGGTGGATGGGGTGGTGCGTGAGGGGGCCTCGGCGGTGGACATCTCCGCCCTCACCGGCGAGCCCCTGCCGCTGCAGGCGGCCCCAGGCACGGATCTGGCGGCCGGCAGTCTCAATCTGGAAGCACCGCTGGTGCTGGAGGTGCTGCGCAGCGGTGCCGACAGTGCCATCGCCCGCATCGTGCACATGGTGGAGCAGGCCCAGGCGCGCAAGGCGCCGATCCAGGGGCTGGCCGATCGGGTGGCGGGACGCTTCGCACTCGTGGTGCTGGCGCTGGCGCTGGGCACCTTCCTGTTCTGGTGGCTGTGGGGCACCCGCCTCTGGCCCGGGGTGCTGGTGGATCCGGCGCTGACGACGCTGGCCCAGGCGGGTGGCCATGCCGGCCTGCATGGGGGGCTGCATGAAGGTCATGGCGTGTTCGGGGCCAGGGCCAGCACTCCGCTGGCCCTGGCCCTGCAGCTGGCCATCGCCGTGCTGGTGGTGGCCTGTCCCTGTGCCCTGGGGTTGGCCACCCCCACGGCGATCACGGTGGGATCGGGTCTGGCCGCCCGCTCGGGCCTGTTGTTCCGCGGCGGCGACGCGATCGAGATGGCAGCCCGTCTGCAGGTGGTGCTGTTCGACAAGACCGGCACCCTCACCCTCGGTCGCCCCCTGGTGACGGCGGTGGAGGTTGTGGCTGCAGGTGATTCCACCGCTGGGCTTTCGCCGCAGGATCGGCTGGTGCAGCTGGCCGCCAGCCTTGAACAGCAGAGCCGCCATCCCCTCGCCCATGCCCTGTTGCAGGAGGCCCAGCGGCGCCAGCTGCCGCTGCTGCCCCTGGGCGAGTGCCGCACGGTGGTGGGTGAAGGCCTGCAGGGCTGGCAGGCGTCAGCTGCTGCCGCTGGGCCGCCCAGCCTGCTGGTGGGCCGCCTCGCCTGGCTGGCCGCCTCCCAGGTGCCGGTCAGCGATCGGGTCCGCCAGCGCCAGGAGGCCCTCGAAGCCGGTGGGGCCACCGTGCTGGCGGTGGCGGAAGCCGGCCAACTGCTGGGTCTGGTGGCCGTGCAGGACAGCCCCCGCCAGGATGCCGTTGCCACCCTCAAGGCCCTGCGCCAGCGCGGCCTGCACCTGGGGCTGCTCAGCGGTGATCGCGAGGCCAGCGTGCGCCGGCTGGGCGGGCTCCTGGGTCTGGCCGACGACGAGCTGGCCTGGGAGCTGAGGCCGGAGCAGAAGCTGGAGCGGATCCTGGCCCAGAAGCGCTCGGGTGGCGCGGTGGCGATGGTGGGGGATGGCATCAACGATGCCCCGGCCCTGGCGGCGGCCGATCTGGGCGTGGCCGTCGGCACCGGCACCCAGATCGCCCAGGAGAGCGCCTCCCTGGTGGTGATGGGCGATCGCCTCCAGGGGCTCGATGACGCCCTGGAGATTGCCGCTCGCACCATGGCCAAGGTGCGCCAGAACCTGTTCTGGGCCTTCGGCTACAACCTGATCGTGTTGCCGATTGCGGCTGGGGTGCTGCTGCCGCGCTTCAACCTGCTGCTCACGCCGCCGCTGGCAGCGTTGTTGATGGTCCTGAGTTCGATCACCGTGGTGCTCAATGCCCTGTTGCTTCAGGATGGCCGCCGCCGCCACCGGAGTCCGTCGGCTTGAGCCTCGCTGCGCCTGCCTCCAGTCATCCCCTGCCGGGTCGCTTCCTGGTGCTTGAGGGCATTGATGGCTGCGGCAAGACCACCCAGCTGGAAGCGCTGCGCCAGTGGTTGCCCGCCAGTGGCCTGCTGCCGGCGGGTGCCCAGCTGCTGGTGAGCCGGGAACCTGGGGGGACGGCCCTGGGCCAGGCTCTGCGAGGCCTGCTGCTGCATCCGCCCGAGGCGGCGGCTCCCTGCCCCACGGCTGAACTGCTGCTCTATGCCGCCGATCGGGCCCAGCATGTGGAGGCCACGATCCGGCCAGCCCTGGCCGCTGGCCATTGGGTGCTCTGTGATCGCTTCGCCGGCTCCACGGCCGCCTATCAGGGCTATGGCCGCGGCCTGTCGCTGGCCTTGATCGCCCAGCTGGAGGCGATCGCCACCGCCGGCCTGCGCGCCGACCTCACCCTCTGGCTCGATCTGCCGCTGGCGCTGTCCCTGCAGCGCCGCCAGGGCAGGGCCGCCGACCGTATCGAGGCGAGTGGCGAGGCTTTCCTGGCCCGGGTTGCTGCCGGTTTCGGCCAGCTGGCGGCGCAGCGAGGCTGGCCCAGGCTCGATGCCAGCCTCCCGGCGCTTGAGGTGACCGCTGCCTGCTGCCGCCTGCTGGAGTCCAGGTTTGGCCTCGGTGGTTCCGATCCGGTCTCGCCGTCCTGGGGGCCAGTTGTGGAGGGGGCCTCGGTGCTGCCGGGGGATGGCGCCTGAATGGCTGAGCTGTTCGCCGACCTGCTGGGCCAGCCCCGGGCCGTGGCGCTGCTGGAGGCCGCCCTGGAGCGCCGCCGGATTGCGCCGGCCTATCTGTTTGCGGGTGCCGATGGGGTTGGTCGGCGGCTGGCGGCCCTGCGTTTCCTGGAGGGGGTGGTGGCCGGGCCCGAGGCCTGGCGCTCGGGATTGCCGAGCCTGCGTCGCCGTCTGGGCCAGGGGAACCATCCCGATCTGCTCTGGGTTCAGCCCACGTATCAGCATCAGGGCCGGCTGCTGAACGCCGCCGAGGCCCTGGCGGAGGGGGTGAATCGCCGCAGTGCTCCCCAGATCCGTCTGGAGCAGATCCGCGATCTGACCCGTTTTCTGGCCCGTCACCCGGTGGAGGCTCCGGGGGGTATGGCGGTGCTGGAGGGGGCCGAGTCCATGGCGGAGGGGGCCGCCAATGCCTTGCTCAAGACCCTCGAAGAGCCTGGTACGGGGATGCTGATCCTGATCAGCGCCGCGCCAGGCCAGCTGCTCAGCACGATCCGCTCCCGCTGCCAGCAGATTCCGTTCGTGCGCCTCTCCAGCCCATTGGTGGGCCAGGTGCTGGCGAGCCTGCCGGCGGTTGCGCCTCCTGCGGCCGTGGCCGAAGCCGCCCTGATGGCCAAAACGTCGTCCAAAAAAGCCACTGGCAAAAAAGCGGCGGCGAAGCCCGTGGCCACCTCTGGCGCCATGGCAAGCGAGGGCCTGGCCGAGGCCGATCCTGCTGCTGACGAGCCGCCGCCGTCGCCGAGACCCGATCCCCCTGAACTGCTGGAGTTGGCGGCGGGTTCCCCCGGAGCCTTGCTCGACCATCGCCGCCAATGGCGGGAGTTGCCGGAGGGCCTGGCCCTCCGGCTGCTGGCCTTGGATCGCGATCCGCTCACGGCCCTGGGCCTGGCCAGGGATCTCAGCGAGGCCCTCGACGCTGAGCAACAGCTGTGGCTGCTCAACTGGTGGCAACTGGCCCTCTGGCGACGGCAGGGCCCCGGGGTGGATCTGCAACGGCTGGAGCGTCTGCGTTCCCAGCTGCGCGCCTATGTGCAGCCCCGTCTGGCCTGGGAGGTGGCTCTGCTGGAGCTGGCCGGGATCGGGGTCTGAAGCTCAGGCCGCTTCGTTGCCGTCGCCCGCAACGCCGGAGCTGGTCTTGACGAGGGCGGCGCGGGCGTCGCGCATCAGCCGCTCCAGGGTGGCGAGTTGGTCACCGGTGGGCAGCTCCAGGCAGTAGCCGGCGCCGTAGACGGTTTTGATGAAGCGCGGTTTGCGGGGATCGGGCTCGAGCTTGGTGCGCAGATGGCGCACGTGGACCCGGATGGTTTCGATGTCGTCGTCGGGCTCGTAACCCCACACTTCCTTGAGGATCAGCGACGGGGCCACGGTCTGGCCATGGCGCTGCAGCAGGCAGTGGAGCAGTTCAAACTCGAGATGGGTGAGCCGCACCGGCTGGTCGAACCAGATGGCCTCAAAGCGCTCCGGCACCAGGGTGAGGCTGCCGTAACTGAGGATCTCGTTGTGCTTGCTGGAGAGCGGCGCCCGCTCGGAGCGCCGCAGCAGGGCCTTGACCCGCACCATCAGCTCCTCGAGATCGAAGGGCTTGGCCAGGTAGTCGTCGGCGCCGGAGTTGAAGCCACTCACCTTGTCTTTGGTGCTGCCCAGGGCGGTGAGCATCAGGATCGGGATCTTGGCGGTGCGCTCATCGCGGCGCAGGCGCTGACACAGGGTGAGGCCATCCACTTTCGGCAGCATCAGATCCAGCAGGATCACGTCCGGCCCGTACTGCAGAGCCAGGGCCTGGCCCTTGATGCCGTCATCGGCCCGCTGGACATCAAAGCCGCCGTGCTCAAGGTGACCAGCCACGAGCTCGCGCATGTCGCCGTCGTCTTCGATCAGCAGGATGCAGGGCTTCATGGCGGTCGTCGGGTACGCAGGGAGCGCTCGGATGTGGCTCCCCGGCCGCGGTACTCCTTACCGCGACAACGGAACAGGGCGCCATTCTTAATCTTTACGCCCCCCCATCGCTTCCCCTGCGGCGGTTTCGGGTGCGGCGCGCAGCCAGCCGGTCGCCGCTGCTCAGGTGAGGCTGGGGGATCAGAGGCCTTGTCAGGACTGGAAAAACCAGGAGCCTGCGGCAAGTCGCGTCGCGGAAATCTTCAGGTTTTTTTCGCCGGAATTTGTTGCAATGGCTGGCCGTTTGACCGCGGGCTTGCGGTGCTGTCCGTCCCCGGGCTACAGCTCTCGGCTCCTGGGCTTTGAGCCGGTGGGCAGGTCGAGGTGCGGTGGCTGGTTTGATCGAGGGCCCGGGGCGCTGTTGGCGGGGCCGAGGACCGGCTCACCCCGGCTCAAGTCCGACAACGGCCCCTTAGGCGATGGGCAGGCCTGTTGACCTGGCTGTGAATGGATGAAACTCCCCGGGCGGGATTCGAACCTGCGACCAATCGGTTAACAGCCGACCGCTCTACCACTGAGCTACCGAGGAATGAACCGGCTATGACCGGATCGCTAGAGACCTTACCTTTCAGCCCGTCCAGTGGGCAAGGGGGCGAGTCCTACCCGTAAAGCGGCGCCGTTCTGCCAGGGGCCGATGCGACCGGCGTCCATGCGGGCGGCGCCGTCGCAGTGGTCGAGTTCCTCCAGACGATGGGTGATCCACAGGGCCGTCAGCGGGGCCTCGGAACGGCTGCAGAGTCTGCGGATCAACGTGATCACCTCCTGCTGGCTGGTGGGATCCAGCAGGGCGGTGGGTTCATCGAGCAGCAGCAGCTCCGCGTCGGTGGCCAGGGCGCCGGCGATTGCAAGCCGCTGCTTCTGGCCGCCGCTGAGGGTGTGGATCGGCCGCGCGCCCATTCCGGCCAGCCCCACCTGCTCCAGGGCCAGTTCCACCCGTGCCTGGCGCTGCGCGGCTGAGAGCTGCTCGGGCAGGCCCAGTTGCAGATCGCTGGCGCAGCTGGGCAGCAGCAGCTGGTGATCGGGGTTCTGGAACACCAGGGCGGGTTTGAGCTGGGTGTGAATCGCTCCGCCGCAGGGCTGCAGCAGGCCGGCGATCAGCCGCAGCAGGGTGCTTTTGCCACTGCCATTGCTGCCCACCAGCATCCACAGCCCCGGCCGCTCGATCCGTAGCCCACAGCCGCGCAGGGCGGTCTTGCCCCCGGGCCAGGCGAAGTCCAGGCTGTCCAGGACGAGCGGGGGGGGGAAGACGCTGGCTGGGCCCTCTTCGGGCAGGGGTTGGGAGGCGATCAACTCTCGAGGCTGAAGCCGGGCCGTTTGCCACCACCACCGCCGGCCGACTTCTCATAGGTCTGTACGGCGAGGATCTCACTGCTGAGCAGGCTCACCTGCTTGTGCTCGTCCTTTTCGCAGCTGAGGTCGAAAACCTTGGGATGGCCGCTTTCAATCGCCTGACGCACCTCTGCAAAGAGCGCCTGAGCCGCTTCGCGCTCCTTGCGCTCCACGGCGATGGGCATGGGGCTGAGCCGAAGGGAGAGCTCGACTACGTACATGGTTGGGGAGATGGTGACGCGATCGCCGGCCGGAGGCGGCGGTGAGGAAGCCACTCTGGCGAATCACCGGCGAGCACGGGTTCGCCGTAGGCACTTTTACTCATTCAGTCCATCCCGGACGAAGCCGGTCCGCACGAGCGCCCCGTGACCCGTACAGTGGCTGTGTAACGCATCGTTAAGCACTCTCATGACGATCGCAGTTGGGCGCGCTCCTGCCGCTCGCGGATGGTTCGACATCCTCGACGACTGGCTCAAGCGCGACCGCTTCGTTTTTGTGGGGTGGTCCGGTCTGCTGCTCTTCCCCACCGCCTATCTGGCACTGGGTGGCTGGCTCACCGGAACC
>JAPLIB010000116.1 GCA_026389335.1 Cyanobacteriota bacterium
CACGAGACAAATTCACGAAAAAGTGCCGAAATCGAGCCTTCTGCTGGGAGGTACAGCCAACGATCGACCGAAAACAGGAAGAAATCAGTTGTAGCTGTGGAAAACTGATGCTGCGAGATGGTTTTTCTGCAAACTCTTAGCGAAGGACTGCTGGCCATCGCCGAGGAGATCCACAACCAGCCAGAGGCGGAAGCCCACAGCCTCAGCCATTGGCTCACCTGGCTGGATGAAGAGGGCTACGACCAGCCCGGCATCGCAAGGGCCCTGCAGCAACTCTGCCAGCAGCGACTGGGCGCCGAGGCCGGCCAGCAGCTGCAGGCGCAAGCCAAGGCCAGGGCTGACGACCCGCAAGGCGTGCCCAGCGCGATCGAGCACCTGAGCCAGAACCATCCGGAGCTGCTGGAGGAGCTGCTGGCGATTGAACAGACCCGCCAGGAGGAACTGCAGCGCATCCATGCCATGGCGGGTGGGCTCTCAAAATTTACGCGCAACACCCTGATAGCCGGCGCTGTTGGCATCGCCTTCGGATCGGTATGCATGCACTTTGTCAACAAGAAATATGCCGAAAAGATAGCCCGGCTGCAATCAGACTTCAATGAGCTGCAGGCCATTCGCCAAGATCCAATACAAATTCAACAAGAATTTAGTCGGAAATTCATGGATGAACTATCATTGAATCCGCTAGATATACACACCTCGAAGACGGTGCGCCTATTTAAACCCTTGACATCAATGAGTGATAATGAAATAGATACAATCGCCACATGTGCATACAGAGGACATTTTCAAGCTGCCTGCATCACGGCATCAGACATGCATCCAGAGATCAACGCCAGGCTAATGAGAATCCAACTTCCAGATCATTATATTCAAGGCTTAAACAAATGGGCCAGCACCGAAGAAGGAAAAGCAGCCAAATTACTCCTAAGCCTGCAAAATGATGCCGAACATACTTACAAAAAAATTAAAGATATTGACCGCGATTTGCTCAGTAAATATGAATCTTCGGAGTTCGTGCGCACCTTCATGAAAACTGAAATTTATTTCGATAATGTGGCGAGGGATGCAGGCATCCAGGCATTCGCAGCCCCCGTTAAAGCCTATTACACGCGGCAGCTGAAGGAAACGCGAAATCTTTTACAAGAAAAAGCAGCAAATGGGGCGTTTACGGAAGAAGAAACTTTTTTCGATAAGCATGTCATCATTGACCTTTCCCCCGACGCCGTCCGAGATGCTTTAAATAGAGATTTTGAAACCTCTTATCGTTATTGGCTTGCGAACCCACCTCACGTGTTGCGAAAATGGGAGGATATGCCAGCAGTGTGGAAGAGCAAGTCCAAAGTGCTGGAAGAGGCTGACCCAAAAATTAAGGCTTATCTCGATGGCCTTCAGCCCCAGATTGATTCTATATGGAAGGATTTCAGGGAAGGTGTTATCACTGAAGCCGAGAGGCTCGAAAAATTACAGACTATCAAAAATGACGTTTACCAAGATTGCAATATAGACCTGCAGTCGATGAAAGGTGAGTTCTTCGCGAAGGTGATCAAGCCGAGCTACTTTGGCGACCGCGACAAGATCATTGCAGACATCTCTCAAGCAGAAGCACTCAATGATAACGCCAAGATCGCGAAACTAGGCAAAGATCTTGAAGATCTAGAGGATTTCCCGTCATGGCTCGAAGGCAAGGCCGATCAACTGGGTTCAGATTTTGACCATTTTGTCGAAACCGAAACAACCAGGGTCGCCGAGAGCCTAAAAAGAGGGCTCAGCAAGATTCGTGCAGAAACAGCTCAGGCAGCCCGGAATGAGATTAATAAATTCGACGGTGCAGCTAGCGATACCATCGAAGAAATCAAGGATGTAGAAAAAAATGTGCTCGAAGACATGGAAGATGCATAAGATTTTCTCTGACATGCTGCTGCAGGCTGCAGGCCAACGCGGGCTTATCTCCAGTCCGCCCATTGCACCCTGCCGTCGGCAGCTGGCTTCAGGGTGAGGTAATTGCCTAACCTTCTGAGCCTGGCACTGAATACGGGGGCCACCACTGCTGATCGCCAACGCCAGGCAACCTGCGGAACCAGCCCAGCCTGCGGGGCGTTTCCCCGTCCAGAGGCGGATTCAGAGGCAAGCTCCGCTGGCCGGCGGCGGCGAAGGCGACAGCAAAAGCCAGGGCCGAGAGCGGCAAGCGCACGGCGTCCTGAAGGATCACCCAGAGCTGCTGGGGAGCGGGCCCGCGCCACCCCAGGGGTGATCCGGCGCGGCAGCGGAAAACAGCCCCGCCTGCCAGGAGCATCAGGGATCTCTGGATTCAATCTCCCTGAGATAACGCCCCAGATCGTTAGTGGAGTGCTTCTGGCGACGGCCCAGCTCGAACAACAGCGGCTCAGGGCTGAGCCGGCGCTTGCCGCCGGCCGCGAAGGCGAGGGCGAAGGCCAGGGAGGAGACGGCGAGGCGCACGCCATCACTCAGGATCGTCCACACCTGGTTGGGCGATGGGCCGGAGACGCGATCCAGCAGCTGACTCCGGGTGGCCAAAAGATTGGCCTCCAGCTGACGGCGCAGCTGGGGAAGCGGCAGGGCGCGATCGGAGGGGGTGAGCGTGGGACCCCGCAGGCGCTGCATGCGGGCCTGCAGGTCGTCGACACTGGAGGCCGCCTGGATGGCCTGCAGCATCGCCCCTGAACGCCGCTCCGCATCGGCGCGGCGGGCAGCATCCTCCTGAATGGCCTGGCTGAGGCCCCGCCAGGTGGCGAATCCCTGCAGGGGGAGCAGCAGCGCAAAGCCGAGGGTTGCGGCCACCGCCAGGCCGCGCCAACGCCTGCGCGCAGAAGCCAGGCGACCATCGGCGGGATGCAGAGCCGAAGCGGCGTGCATCAGCACCAGGGCCAGCAGGGGCAGCGCCGCCTGATTGAGCAGAGCTGAGCAGACATTCATCTGCCAGGCGGGATCGAGCGGCTGAACAGGAAACAACCGAACCGCGACCGAGACAACAAAAACGAAGACCAGGGCACGGGCAGCGACAGCCAGCAACAACGCCAGAGCGCGACGCTCCTCCTCAGGCACGAGGACGGGCTGCGGCGATGCGGGAACGCAGGCGACGACTGAAGCCAAAAGCGGTGGCTGCACCCATCAGCGGCAGGGGGCCGGGCACCGACGCCGGCGCAGCCTGACCGAGCACCAGGTACCCATTCAGGGGTCGGGACGAACCGCCGCGCGAATGCACGCCTGATCGCTCAACGCCGAGCGGTCAAAGAAGCCGTGCTGCTCTTGCTGCTGAACTCAGGTATCCGGTAGTAAAGAAGGCATTACGCCATCGCGGTGATGGGCAATCCAGGCCTGCTCGAGG
>JAPLIB010000132.1 GCA_026389335.1 Cyanobacteriota bacterium
GCCCTGCATCCCCAGCCGCGGCGTGCAGAGGCGGCAAAAAGAGCCATGGTTCACGCGGATTGACTTGCCGCCACGGCTACGCCAGAACCAACGGCTGGCTGTCCCATGACTGTCGCAGCTGAGATGTGTCGGGCAGTCAGGCTGCGAACTGCTGGAGACGTTGCTAAATGCATTGTGAGCTCAAGGTTTATCTCCATTACATGGTACGATAAGAGTGATAAAGACATGCATCTAAGTTATAGAGATAAGGACAGCAAGGCGGTATTAGTAGATGGACATGGATAGTGCTGTCAGGGCTGGCTGGTGACAAAAGTGGCTCGGAGTCCCTAAATAATCCCTTGAGACATTCCTCGTTCTGACCATCAGATTCGGGAATGGTCGAGTATTTAGGCCATCAAACCATGAAGCAACAAGGCAATATTTAGGACTACATTTTGCTCAGCCTTCCCCTGACTGCTTCAGTCGCAGTGGCTCTGGGATCTCCATTCTTTGCGATCAGCCCAGCAATCGCTTAATCTGCCGTAGTCGTTCAAGGCCAACCTGAAGACTTTGACTTGATATCCTTTTGGCTGGTTGCACTCTGATTACTACCAGATCGATGAGATCCTCTCTCGGCACAAACCGCTGATTAGAATTCGCTTGCTACATAGCATGATTCGGGTGTATTGGCGCAGCTGGCACCCCCACTACCACTGATGGTGCAATCTAAGCCCGTTAACGTCATGCGGAGTTCAGGCCAGTAACATGGATGCTGATGTTTTGATTTTCTCTTGAGTGTGCAATTGCTGCATTTGGCACCCATCGAATGCCCTCTTGTCAACTGACCTATGACGCCGCGAAATCGTTTGTGACATAAGCATAATATAGTTTTCTCTGTGCGTTTATTCAGTTCCACTATCAAGTTCTAACTATGAAAATTGCATTGACAGGAAGCTCAGGCTTTATGGCTGGTTCGGTTCTGTCGCTATTAGAAGCCGATCCTGAGGTTGAGAATGTTATAGGAATTGACTTGAAGCGCCCAGAAGAGCTTTTTCACAAACTCACTTGGGTAAAGCGTGATATTCGTGACCCTCTGATCTGGCAGGATATGCAGGGGTGCGAAATTCTTATCCATATGGCTTTCATTGTGTTGCCAATTCATAACACTGCAGAAGCAATGGAAATCAACGTAGAAGGATCAAAGAATGTTTTTAATGCTGCAGTCAAAGCTGGTGTGCGTAAGATTATTCATACCTCAAGTATTTCTGTTTACGGGGCTTGGCCAGATCATCCCATCGGGATCAAGGAAAATCAGCCTTGTCGCGGCATGCCCAACTTTTATTACTCTTGGAGCAAGGCAAAGGTTGAAGAATACTTGGATGAGTTTGAGAAAGAGCACCCAACAACCGTTGTAACTCGCTTACGTCCTTCCGTTACTTTGAGCTCCAAAAACTACAGTTTAACAAAGTATATTGTCGAACGGCCATTTGGGGTAAAGTTGTCGAACCGCGATACCAAGATGCAGTTTGTCTTGGATGAGGATGTGGCACAAGCTATATTGCTGGCCATTAAGAATGATTTTGGTGGCTGTTTCAACCTTAGTGCGGACGGTTTTCTGACCGGCAAAGAAGTGATCGCTATGTGGGGAAAGCCGAGCGTTAAGATTCCTGTTCAGCTTTTATATGGGCTTGTATGGCTCGCATGGAAGCTACGCTTGAAAATAAAGTTCTCACCGGAGTGGATTAAAGTTCTGGAATACCCGATCATTACTGACAATAGCAAAGCCAAGTCTGTGATGGGTTGGAAGCCAAAATACGATACATCGCAAGTTTTAGCGCTCGTTCTTGCGGCCATTAATGAATCTAAAAACAAATAACTGTTGCCAGGGCTTGCGGTTTCCAGGACTTAAGGCCTTCGTCGCCATGTCGTTCGCCATTCCTCATCACCCCAAAAATCGAGAGTTTTTTTAAAGTTCTGTTCAGTCTCTACGGAATAGGGTGGCTGATATTTCTCGTCAGAATAGAGTATTGCGACAGTCACCGTGCTGGAATCTTTGGGTAAAGGTTAGGGACGATATCATTGACTCTATTGATGCAGTCTGACTCCATATTATAGGGTGAAATAGTTCTGGGACTTTTCCTGTGATCCACTCTTGTACGCGAAATATTGTTACTATGACTAGACTCAAGCAGTCTTTCTTATGATGGAAATATTCTGATTCTTTGCTAACCTGTCAGCGGGTCAACTCAGCTTGAGCTCTCTGCCCGCCCAGTCACCACAAAGCTTGAGCGCCACGCTCTGGGTGGGCCGAGGCCTGCTGCAGCATCACAAGGTCAGATCCTTGAAGACCGCACCTAGCCGCTCGGCAATGACGGAAGATCCAGGCTTGCTGCGGGCATGGATGGGGTAAGATTGAACTGGGTGAGATAATACTTTCTCTGTACTGTCAGGACTGCATGATCAGGACTAAGCATTTCTAGATTGATTTCACTGTTATTGTTAACTCCAATGACGCTGGCAGGAAAGAGCTGGCTGTTTGATGGAGTCGCCCAGTGCATTTGTTTCCCTAGCGCCAATGGATATGTCGCCCCAAATCGTTGTCCTGGTTCCAGCTCGTCCCCAGGGCGTCAATATGGCCCTTGCCGCAGTGCGTGCGGGAGCCTGGGCTGTCTTGGATCTCGGCTCCCTGGCCGATCTGGGGGCGATGCAGTACGCGATCGATCGTCTGGACAGCTGCATTGAAACAGGCTGCTGGGGAATTCGATGGGATGCCCTTTTGGCCCCTGATGGTGAGGTGTTATCCAGCACCACTCTGCCCATGCAGCCTTGGCCACTTCTTGTTCTCGCCGGACTAGCAGAGTCGAAGCTATCTTTAAAAACCAGCATCAAACATGCTCGTGCTTGTGCACGCCAGGTGTGGGTTGAAGTCACCAGCCTCAGCGAGGCACGCGCCGTCCAGGCTGCCGGCGCAGACGCACTGATTGTCAAGGGCAATGAAGCGGCGGGACGCGTCAGCGAGGAATCCACTTTCCTGTTGCTGCAGCTTTTGCGTGATGAGCTTACAATTCCGTATCACGTGCAGGGCGGGCTGGGTCCGGATACCGCCGCTGCCGCTGAAATTGCCGGGGCCTCCGGCATTGTGCTGCGCGAGCAGCTCTGGCTCACCCGTGAATCGCCTTTCGATCAACAGGAGCAGCGGCTCTGGGGGCAGCTTGATGGCAGCGAGACGGCGACTGTGGAGAGCAAGGATGGTTGTTATCGCTTCTACTGCCGAGCCAATCGGGCGGCTCTGCTTGAGGTTGACCGTGAACTGGGAGAAGGGGCCTCGATTCACGACAGTGTCCGCGCTCGCTTGAGGCTTGGGGCCGACGACAGGACAAGCTCCGACCCCTCAGCCGCTGCGCTGCTGCCGCTTGGGCAAGAGATCGCATTCGCAAGCGGCCTGGCCAGGAGCTACCAGACCGTTGCCGGAATCATCAATGCCTACCGCAGCCGGATGAACGCCAATCGTGTCGCGGCGCGCCGGCAGCAGGCCCTGCAACCTGGAGCACCCCTGGCCACGGCGCTGCGCATTCAGGTTCCGATCCTGCAGGGGCCGATGACGCGGGTCAGCGATGTGGCGCCATTTTGCGAGCAGGTGGCGGCGGCTGGTGGATTGCCTTTCCTGGCGCTCGCGTTGATGCAGGGTGCTGAGACCCATGCCCTGTTGCACGAGACGAAAGCTCGTCTGGGGGACCTCCCCTGGGGAGTCGGCATCCTCGGCTTCGTACCGGCGTCGATCCGCCAGGCTCAACTCGAGGTGATCCGCCAGCTGCGACCACCATTCGCGATCATCGCCGGTGGCCGGCCCAGCCAGGCGAAGCAACTGGAGCAATACGGCATCACCACCTTTCTGCATGTGCCTTCGCCTGGACTGCTTGAAGCCTTCGTGCGCGATGGTGCACGCCATTTCATCCTTGAAGGGCGGGAATGCGGTGGCCATGTCGGTCCGCGCACCAGCTTCACATTGTGGCAGTCGGCGATTGACACCTTGCTGGCGGCCAACATCACCAGGCCTGAAGAACTGCATATCGTTTTTGCCGGTGGCATTCACGATGGCCTTTCGGCGGCGATGGTCGCCGTACTGGCGGCCCCTCTCGTTCAGCTAGGTGTACGAATTGGTGTGCTGATGGGGTCGGCCTATCTCTTCACGGAGGAGGCCGTTAGTTCCGGGGCAATTGTGCCGGAGTATCAGAATTTGGCGATCGAATGTGATGGGACGCGGCTGCTCGAATCAGGCATTGGTCACGCTACACGCTGTATCAACACGCCATTTGCCGATGAGTTCCAGACGCTTCGCACCAAGTTGCAGCTTGCTGGCAGGACAGCGGACGAGATTCGTTCCGAGCTTGAATCACTCAATGTCGGTCGTCTTCGCCTCGCCTCCAAGGGCTTGGAGCGCGATGCCAGCGAGCCGAATGGCCGATCAAAACTCCGCTCTGTTGAGGCGAGCGAGCAATATCGCCGTGGGATTTACATGATTGGTCAGGTGGCCATGCTTCGCGATGGTGTAACCACAATTGCAGCGCTGCATGAATCTGTCGCAGCTGGCCATATGCAATTTCTGAAACCGCAGACTCCGCGAGAGCAGATGAAGTCTGATGGAGCAACGACCAATCTATCGCCCAGCCCCCATCCCCTTGGTGTACATGATATTGCCATTGTCGGTCTGAGTGGAATGTTCCCCTCTGCCCATGATGTGCGTCGTTTCTGGTCGAACATTGTTAATCGAGTTGACCTGGTACGCGAGGTCCCCGCCGATCGCTGGCGTCTCGACGACTTCTTCAATTCCGATCGCCTGGCTCCGGATCAGGTCTACTCACGCTGGGGGAGCTTTCTCGACGAACTTATTTTCGACCCGTTGAAATGGCTAATACCACCCGCAACGATCGCCGCGACAGATCCAGCCCAGCTCATGGCGCTGAATGTTGCTCTTGAGGCATTAACCGATGCTGGCATTGATGAGGGTCGCATTCCCCGCGAGCGGACGAGTGTGCTGCTCGCAATGTCGGGCTGCCACGACACAAGTCTGGGCTATGTGTTCCGAACGATGATGAGGCACTATCTGGGCCAGGTTGATTCGATTTCATCCGAGCAAAAAGATAGCCTTTTCGACGAGCTTGGCAAGCTGCTGCCGGAGTGGACGGAAGATTCGTTTCCGGGTTTCTTGCTCAATGTCGTTGCCGGCCGAATCTCGAACCGCTTCGATCTGCGCGGCGCGAATTATGTCGTCGATGCTGCCTGTGCGGCCAGTCTCGCGGCGCTGCATGCAGGCATTGAGCAACTCCGCTCCGGCACGGCGGACTGCGCCCTGATTGGAGCTGTGGACGCTACGAACGGCCCCCACACCTTCATGAGCTTCGCCAAAACCCATGCCCTCTCGCCAACGGGCCGCTCGCGGCCGTTCGATGAGTCGGCCGATGGTATTGCTCTCGGTGAGGCGATCACGGCCGTTGTGATCAAGCGGCTTGAAGATGCCGAGCGCGATGGTGACAAGATTTATGCCGTCATCCGTGGCATCGGTGCCTCGAGTGATGGGCGTGCCCGTAGCCTCACGGCCCCGCATCCGCCAGGCCAGGTTCTGGCCCTGCAGCGAGCGTATGCCGATGCTGGCTTCGAACTCGGCAGTGTTTCGCTGATCGAGACCCATGGCACTGGCACGGCCGTCGGTGATGCATCCGAGATCACTTCCCTCAGTACGGCATGCGACTCCAGGATCGCGCCGACACCACAAATTGCGATCGGCTCAGTCAAGTCGATGATCGGTCATACCAAGTCTGCGGCCGGTCTGGTCAGCCTCGTCAAAACGGCCCTGGCGCTTAATCAACAGACGCTTCCAGCCACGATCGGCGTGACGACGCCAACTACGAAGATCGACTTCTCCCAGAGTCCATTTTATATCAATTCTGAAACGCGTCCCTGGCTGACCGCCGCTGGGATGCCTCGCCGTGCCGGTGTCAGTGCCTTTGGATTTGGCGGCACGAATTTCCACGTTGTGCTTGAAGAGTATGGGGGCACGAATGCTCACGAGCTGCCTGATCTGATGCCACGTTCGGCCGAGCTCTTTGTATGGACTTCGGCTGATCGGCTCTCACTTCATGGGCGTGTCAGCAAGCTTCTTGAGCGCTTGAATGAGCCAGAACTTGCGCGCTTCGATGAGCTTGATGCTCTGGCTGCGGCCGTGGCCTGGGAGGAGAGATTCGCGGCTCGGGTAGCGCCGCATCGACTTGCACTGGTTGCTCAGAGCATGGCAGATCTACGGATGCTTCTGGCTCAAGCAATCGAGGCGCTCAATGTTGGCGAACCGGTGAACGATCCCGGTGGTATCTACTACTCAGAAGCGGTCCCGATTGATCCTGCCTCGGTCTGCTTTCTCTATCCGGGACAGGGCTCTCAGGGGGTCGACATGCTGCGCGAACTGGTCGTCTCAAGCCGCTGGTCGCGGCAGCTGTTCCAGCAGGCAGACCAAGCTCTTCAGGATCAGCTCGGCACTGCACTGTCCCAATTGATCTATCCACCCCCAGCGTTCACAGATGCCGGACGGGAGCGGCAGCGGGATGCCCTGTGTCAAACCCAGGTGGCTCAGCCGGCGCTTGGTGTTGTGGAGCTTTTCGCCACCGAGTTCCTCAACCGCCACGGTGTGGTTCCGGCAGCTGTTGCCGGCCACAGTTACGGCGAATATGTCGCCCTTTGCACTGCCGGTGTGATCTCGCCCGCGGATCTGATCACGATCTCGGCTGAACGGGGGCGGATTGCGGCTGCAGCCTACGCGGCTGATGCAGGCGCAATGGCTGCGATTCGTGCTGATGAGCAGACGACGCTGAATGTCTTATCAGAACTGAGTTCACCAGTGGTTGCGGCCAGCTTCAATGCTCCTGATCAGACCGTGATTGCCGGACCAGCTGAAGCAATTGAAGCCGCAGTTGTTGCTTTCAAGGAACGTAAGATTCATGCCAGCCGGCTCCCGATCACAGGTGCTTTCCATACGCCGATGATGCAGAAAATGGCCGAAGACTTTGGCCGCTTTCTTGACGATATTTCGCTGCACCCGGCGCGGCTGCCAGTCAGCAGCAATACGACGGCCGCAGCGCACAGCGCTGATGCCAACGAAATCCGCCGGGTCCTCTCCCAGCACCTGATCGCGCCGATTCAGTTTGTTCGGCAGATTGAGGATTTGCGGCAGAGCGGCTCAACGATTTTCATCGAGGTTGGGCCGGGGCACGTGCTGACGTCATTGGTGGAACGGATTTTGGGCCAGAGCGCGATTACCCTCTCGCTCGATGCAACGGGCCGTTCCGGCTGGATTGGCTTTGGACATCTGTTCGCTCGGCTGGCGACGCTCGGCTATCCGCTCGACGTGGCGGCCTGGTTCCAGGGGAGGGGCCTTCCGGTCGGGACTACGGCGGCTGTGTTTGAAGCTTTCTGTGCCCGGACCGTACCGAAGCCAACGGATTGGATCTTGAGCGCGGCCCGGGCTGTGCCGGCTAGCGCTCACGATCCCGAGCCAGTCGCGCCGTCCGCCTCCCTTCCGTTGGCAACCAAGGTCGCGACCGCCAACCGAGTTGGAGCCCTGGGCCCGATAAGCTCTGTGCAGATCCAATCTCCATCTCAGGCGTCCACAACGAAGGGACTTGCCCTTGCTGACGGTTCCTCCACCCCCTACCAAGGCCCGCCGCGATCGGTTCCGCTTGCTGCTCAGTCCAGCGTCAGGACTGATGTCGCTGATTCTCCCCATCCACCGTTGATGACAGCTTCCGCCGGCTATGGGTTGCCGCCAGGCAGCCCTCTCGATCAGTCCCGTCCGCTCCACCCTGACCCACCGGTCGCAGCAACGCAGCCCTTACTGCAGCAGTGGCTGGAGCTGCAGACGGCCCAGCTGCGTGTCACAGAACGGCTGCTGGCGCTTCAGGAGAGGAGCAGCAGCGCTAGCGGTGCGCCTGTCTCCATGGGGCCGGTGTGGTCTGATCCGGTTCAACATCTCTCTGGGAATAGGGTGGCGGCATCAGGTCAAGTGGTGCCCATCAGCCTGCATCCATCGCGCCTGGCCCCAGTTGCGCCGCAGGCTTCCCCATCCCGTTCGATTCAGCCTCCTGTTGCTGTTCAGGTTGCTTCAGCCGGTTTCACGGCACCGAGCGCTTCCCGTCCGAATCCAGCTTCGTCCGGCCCCATGCCACGGCTGGCGGCACCCTTGGCCGTCGCCGTGACGAAAGCGCCGGAGTCATCCCAGCTGCCATTGCCAACAGACGCTGAGCCGATCACTGTCGAATCCTTTGAGCGCGATCTGCTCCAGGCCGTCAGCAACCGAACGGGCTATCCGATTTCGGTGCTGAATCTTGATATGGCTCTCGAGGCGGAGCTCGGGATCGATTCGATCAAGACCATCGAAATCTTCAGCAATCTCAAGCGTTATCACGCCTTGCTTCGTGTTGACAATGAAGACGAAGAAGACATGCTGGAGCGTTTTACCAATCTCAAGACACTTCGCAATATTGTTGATCTCATGCGTTTGAGTTCTGATCCAGATGGAGGATCAGTGCAGCGACTCGCCCTGACGTCGGTCGATGCCTCGGCTGACGAAAAAAAAAATGGTTATCCCGACAGCACCTCATAGTTCTGGTCGGTGATGTCTCAGGTGTTACCGACGCGATGGCGACTGCCCTCACGGCTGAAGGATATCGTGTGCGGATCCTCATCCCTGGCGAGGATGTTGATGTTCGATCCCCAGAGTGCTATGCCGTTGACCTTCAGGCCCCGGCGGCACTCAAGCGCGTGCACAGACTGATTGTTGGTAGCGAAGGTGAGCGTGTCGGCTGTCTCATCAATCTTTTGCCACTGGTGGAGTCGCTCCCTCACGATTCAGATGCAGACGCCCTTCGCTTGGCAGCGTTCCATCTCACCAATGCTCTTTTTCTGTTGGTGCGAGAGTTCCATGAAGATCTTGCGATGGCGGCCGAAGCTGGAGGCAGCCTGTTGCTCAATGTCACTGGTCTTGATGGCCAGTTTGGCCTTTCAGACTGTGACGAAGCTGGAGTTGTGGCAGCGGGAACGCTGGGAGTGACGAAGGCTTTCCGGCGTGAGTTTCCTGGCGTTGTGGTTCGCACCGTCGATGTCGATCGTCGTTCCCCATTACTCGCGCAGCAACTCCTCGATGAGTTGGAGCGCCCCCATGGTCCCCTTGAAACGGGCTTGACGGCAACACGGCGGACGACACTCGAGCTGATTCCCCAGCCCTTGCCACCGGCGTTGCTCGCACCGCCGATCGATGCGGCTTCCGTTGTCCTGGTGACAGGCGGCGGACAGGGAATCACGGCCGAGATCGTGCGGGGCCTTGCCGCCTCGCGCTGCCTGGTCGTGATCGTCGGTCGCTCGGCGATGCCGTCTGAGGAGTCTGATGAAACGCGTGATCTCGACGATGCCGGATTGCGTCATGGCATCGTCAGCAAGTTTCAGCAGAGCGGTGAGTCCTTCACTCCGCTGGACATCGAGCAAGCGTTCAGCCTGATCAGCAAGGGTCGTGTGTTACTCAGCAACCTTGATTCATTCCGCCAGTCTGGGGCGCGAGTGGAGTATCACTCCCTCGACGTTCGTGATGTCAGCAGCCTGGGGCGACTGATCGATGATCTCTACTCCCGGCACGGCCGGATCGACGGTGTACTGCATGGGGCTGGCATCATTCATGACAAGCTGGTAGTGGACAAGTCGCCCGAGCTGTTTGCCGAGGTGTTCCGTACCAAGGTTGATTCCGCCTTTTGTCTCGCTACTAAGTTGCGGCCAGAACGGCTGAAATTCTTCGTTTTATTCTCTTCTATCTCGGGGCGTTTTGGTAATCGCGGCCAAACCGATTACGCAGCGGCTAACGAGACCCTTAACAAACTTGCCCAGCGGTTGAATCGTGAGTGGACAAGCACCCGCGTCGTGGCCATCAATTGGGGCCCTTGGAACGGTGGCATGGTGTCTGATGCCCTGCGTCTTAGATACAAAGCTCGTGGTATTGAGTTGATCCCTGTTGGCAAGGGTGTGGAAGCCTGCCTCTCCGAGCTGACTGCGGTTGGAGGTGAACCTGAAATTGTTTTGTCGTCCAGACTTGCTGCTCCCAGCGGTTTCACCCCGGAGGTTGATTGATGGCTAGTTCTGATATTGCTATTGTCGGTATGGCCTGTATTTTTCCTGGGGCTAATGACCTCAGTCACTTCTGGTCGAATCTTGTCAACGGTGTTGATGCCATTACCGAGATGCCTTCGAGTCACCGTTTCGTGGGCCGCACTGAGCAGAGAGCTAGCAGCACTGAAGATCAGCTCACCATCCCACGTGGTGGCTTTCTTTCCGATCAGCTCTGGTTCGACCCGCTCCGATTTGGAATCGTGCCGAATGCGATTCGCCACGGTAATCCTGATCAGTTTATGTTGATGCAACTTGCTGACGACGCCTTGCGTGATGCCGGTGTTTCTGCTGATGCTCCAGTACGTCAGCGCACAGATGTCATTGTTGGAAACGGCAGTTATTACAATCTCGCTTCCTTTCAACTGGCACTGTCGGCTGAAGGTCTTGATTTTCTTCTCGACGGCCTTGGCGAGCAGTTCCCTGAACTCACGTCCGATCGTTGTCTGGAGTTGGATCAATACTTCCGTAAAATATTTCCGCCGCCGCCGATCGACACGGTTCCCACGATTTTTCCCAATCTCATCGCCAGCCGTACGGCCAATAGGCTGAATCTGCGGGGGTCTGCCTATGTGGTGGATGGGGCTTGTGCCTCATCGCTGCTCGCGGTTGATCATGCAGCTCAGCGCCTGACGTCAGGCCGATGCGACCTGGCACTCGCCGGCGGCATATCCCTCCAGAACTGTTTGCCGAAGCAGCAGGGCTTAAGGATTCTTGGTGCGATATCAAAGGCTGGGCGCAGCATGCCCTTCGACAAACGGGCCGACGGGCTCGTTGTTGGTGAGGGGGGCGGCGTGGTTGTCCTCAAGCGACTGGAAGACGCCATCAGGGATTCCAACAGGGTTTATGCCGTGATCCGCGGTGTCGCGGTGTCGAGCGACGGCCGTGATGTCGATGTCATGGCTCCTTCACGATCCGGACAGGTTGAAACCTATGCGATCGCTTATCGCGATGCAGGGGTTGACCCTGAGACGATTGGCTATCTCGAGGCTCACGGCACTGCCACCACAGTGGGAGATCGGACCGAGTTGGCGAGTTTACGTTCATTCTTTGGTTTGGCTTCTGGCCCACCCTATGGGCGCAGCATGGGCTCGGTGAAATCGATGATCGGTCACTTACTGCCGGCCTCGGGAATGGCGTCGTTGATCAAGACAGCCCTCGCCATCTCCAACAAGGTGATTCCTTCGACACTTCACTGTGAAGATCCTTGCGACGAAATAGCGGACGGTCCATTCCACATTGCCAACGAGACGCGCGCCTGGGTTCACGCGCCTGGGCGTGGCCCCCGGCGCGCGGGGATCAATGCCTTTGGTTTTGGTGGCATTAATACTCATCTGATCCTCGAGGAAATGCAGTCCGACTTCCACAAGTCGTCGTTGGCACCAATCAGCATTTCTCGTCCAGTCGTTTCTGCCTTTGCCTGGCCCAGTGAACTTGTTGTGGTCTCGGGTACAACGGCGGCTGAAGTTCTTGCTCGCCTTGAGCGTTTGCGCTTGTTCTTGCGTTGCGATGGGCGTCATGTTTCTTTGGCTGATCTTGCTGCTGCGTTGAATGCGAAACTGGACGTGATGCATGCTTGTAAGCTCGCATTGGTGGCTTCCGGTTTTGAAGAGTTACAGGAATTGCTTGACAAGAGCAGCTTGTTTCTCGGTTCTAATGCTGCCAAGCCAGAGGATGCGCGGCTGTATTACTCGGAGACAGCCTCTCAACCCATCGGCAAAATTGCCTGCGTTATTCCGGGAACAACGTTACCCGGTCTTTCGGGTAATCTCACCGAGCACCTGATGCAGCTGGCGCTCCATTTCCCGGAGTTGCGCGAGGAGATTGATCGGCTGGAATCCCGCGACGGCAACGCCGATGATCCCCTGCCGCTGTCCGTGATCTTCCACCCACCCAGTTCATTGCCAGAGGATTTCCGTACGGATGTCCGCACTCGTTTGGCTCCGCCGCGAATTGGTCGTTTGTCATCTGAGGACAGTCGGCCGAACGAGCGCAATCTGCTTGTGCCTGGAACCATGATCGCCAACTGGCTTTTCTGGGTGTTGATCCGCGAGCTCGGCATCCCGTTCGACATGCTGGCGGGTCAGAGCAACGGTGAGTGGACGGCGCTATGTGCGGCAGGGGTGATGGAAGCGAACGACTACTTCCAGTGTATCTGGGACATTACGGACATCGATTTTCAGGCTGTAGCGGGTCAAAGTCTCGCCATGGCCTCGATAACGGCCGAACGTTTCAATGAATTATCTACTGAGTATGCCGATGTTCATATTGCCATTCATGGTACGCCTGATGTTCTCATCTTTGGAGGTGCATCGTCTTCGATTGATCAAATGATCAAGCGGATCTATGCAGCAGGTAGTTTTGCCGTTCCACTCTCTCTGCCGCCGTTCCATACCCCCTGCCTGAGTTACTTGCGTGGTCCGTTGCGGCAGGTGCTCGAGGCGCTCCCCCCACTCAAACAGCCCACCTTGCCGATCTACCTGTCCTCCTCTGTGGATCTCTGTCCAAGCCAGAGGGATGAGATGATCAAGTTGTTCTGCAATAACCTCGATCATCCTTGCTGTTCCTGGCAAACCTTGCATCGGATGGTTGACGATGGTGGGCGGATTTTCGTCCATGCCGGCCAGGGAGCGCTCAAGGGGCTACCGCAACAGGAGGACCTTGTCAGCGTTTCGATTGACCTTGAAGCACGCGATCCGCTGACGCAGCTCCATCACTTCTGCGCGACGTTGCTGACGGCTGGCGTTCCACTGAATCTGGATCTGCTGGTGCGGCACCGTCCGATCCACCCGCTCAACCTCGACGCACCGGAAGCGGCGCCGGAGAGGCCAGTCACCGCCATTCCCTATCGACTTGGTTACAAGATTCTTGCGCTCGAGCAACCTTTCGTGGCCGATACGGTGACGAATTCTTCAGCTGCTAGTGATGCAACTCTGGCCATTGGCTTACCCACTTCGCCCGATCCCATTCACAACTTCCCCTTTGTTGGTGGCATTGAGCACTTTGTTCCACAGCAGTCGCTGCGGTATGCCTTGCAGCTTTCACTGGTGGAGCATCAGTTCATCGCCCACCATCGCTTCATTGTGGCGGATGGCATCAAGCCGCTGTCGCGACTCGAAGCCACCGTGCCGCTCACCTTTTCGATGGAGCTGATGGCTGAAGCGGCGGCTTTGCTCTCTCCAGGGCTCGGGCTAATTGGTTTTGAGAAGGTACGTGGCTCGAAGTGGATCCAGTTCGCTGGTTGCGAGACCATCGATCTGAATGTGGAGGCGCGGGTGAAGGTCATCGATGCCGAGACTGGTGTTCATCGGGTGGATGTCACCATCCAGTTCAATGGTTCAGCCGCTGCATCGGCGACCGTGCTTTATGCCTCCGAGTACTGCCACAATCTCTCCGAGGGTCCGGTAATTTCAAGCAATGATCCTCCTTGGCCACTCACCGCGCAGGAAGCCTACATATCGCGACTTTTTCATGGGCCGATGTTTGAAGGAGTGGCACGGTTGGATGGCTACGGTAATCCCTCTTTTTCTGCCGATCTTGTTGTCCTACCTAAGGATGCTTTGCTCGCATCCACATGTGATCCTTGTTTGCTCATGGATCCACTACTGTTGGACGCCGTCGGTCAAGTTATTGGGCTTTGGTGTTCTGTGAAGGTGATGGATGTCCTGCCGATCATGGTCGACACCATTGAGATCCATCGCCCTTCAACTCCGGTTTCGACCATGGTCCGTTTGAATGGCGAGATTACTGAGTTTGACTCGGATCTGCTCCGGATCAAGGCGAACGCCGACATTGATGACGGCGAAGGAAACCTTTGGATGCGAGTCATCGGCTGGACTGTTACCAGCATCATGAAGGATTACAACCCCGAGATTGCTTGCTTCAAACGGTTACCGGCCGTGAGCTTTCTCTCGCAGGAACTCATTCTGCCGGATCCCAGGCCGAACACGATTTGTACCTTTGCTCAGCTTCCCCAATCACGTTCTCTGGACAGGCTCGCGGTGTTGCTCCTGCATCTTGAAGAAGAAGCGGAGTATGAGGCCATCGTTGATCGCAGCCGGCGGCGTGATTTTCTGATCTCACGCTTTGCTGTGAAGGATGCGGTACGGCTCTGGTGGATGCGTCGTGGTGCCGATCCGATCCATCCGGCGACGATCCGTATTGACCACGATCCCCGCGGTCGTCCTTTTGTCTCGCAGGACGGGGAGCCGGTTTTGCCCTGGATCAGCCTCTCCCACAGTAATGGTGCTGCAGTTGCAATCGCTTCAGATCGGGAAATGGGGATCGATCTTGAACCTCTCTCCAACCGCAATGCCCAGTTGAACGGCTATGCCTCAGACATCGAAAAAGCGCTGCTTGCTGAGTTCGCCAGCCAGTCACCTGCTGAGGCTTGGGATCTGAAGCTCTGGTGTGCGAAGGAGGCAGTGGCCAAAGCCTGTGGCACCGGCCTCCAGGGCCGCCCCCGCGACTTCGCGCTCGTCGGCGTAGATCCTGATGGTGCCTTGTTGATTGAGCAGGCTGCAACCGCTGAGCGGCTTCGGGTTTACTCCTTTGCATTGGAACACCACTTGATCGCCATTGCCCACCGCCACGCAGGCTGGTCGGGCGATGCCCGCTGACCCCGGCTCTCCCCATGGGCAGTTGAACGAACTCACCCCGTTATCCCTCAGTCCACTGCTGACCATGCCTCTCGCCCGCGGCGGCGGCGGGGATTGTCTGTGCGTGCGGGCGACCAGGCCGCATCTCGTCCTGAAGCCCCTCCAGTTCCTGCTCTCGGTAGCGCTTGCGTATTTGCCGCCGCTCATGCCTTCGAGGCCCCTGCGCTCTGCGATCGCTGTGTAGGCGGTGTCACCGGCAACGCAGGCCAGCACGATTGCGAGCGGCACAGCCTTTGAATGGGCAACGCTCCTGCGTCGGTACCTATCAGCGTTGCTGAACCGCGACGTTGTTGACCAGCAACGGTGGCATCGGTCGCCCAGCCGCCACCGAAGATCACTCCAGAAGACGCAATCGCCGTTGAGGCATCTGCTGCGGGACTGAGCGCTTGGACCGCTTCGACTGGCAGCGTCATGCCCGTAGAGCCCTGTATTGCACGAGGAGACAGCTGCCAGCGTTTCCCACAGATTCACGGCCTGCACGGCCAACCAGAAGCGTTGCCTGTGGAAAAACTGGGTTAAAACGGGGGAAAAGCCCATGGACATGGGGAAATCTCCATAAGGCAAGACGTATTAGTGTAAATGGGTCTCCTGAGACTAGTCTTAAGAGCTGTTGGCTCTCGGCTCGGGTGGGCTCCTGCTACGGCAGGTGGTGGTGGTGGTGTCGCGGTGGCTTTAGTCCGCTTGGCTTTGGTCGCGACCCAGACAAGCGCTGACCTGCCTTGATCTCCTCGGCCATTCCACGCTCTCTGCGTCAGCCCCGAGGTGGCTTGAGTGTGCGGGGCCCCAAGGGGTGATCGGCGTGGGGATAGGGCGTGTGGTGATGCCCCTCCCCAATCTCTCCGTGGGTATGGGCCGTGCCTGGTGGCGGCTCATGAACGCCGGCATGGGAGTGCTCGTGGTCGCTGCCATGGGGATGGTCGTGGCTGTGGTGAGAATCTGGCCCGGCCCCGGGCAGGGGGATGCCATCAGCCTGGCAAGCACCGGTGCACTCGGCCTCACAGAGCTGGCAGCTTTCCACCAGACCCTCCACATGGTGATGGTGGCTGTGCTGCGGTGCCCCCACCTCCTGCTCAAAACCGAGTACCTGGGCGCGGTACTTGCACAGGGAGCAGTTCATGTCGGTGTCACCGCGCAACACCTCCGCCACCCGCTCCTGGAAGGTGTCCAGCACCAGAGCGTGATCGCCCAGATAGCCGGCCTCGACGAATTCCACAGCCGGATGATCCGCCGCCACCCGTTGGGTGTGCTGGCGGATGCGGCTGACCAGCACGCCTGAAAACAGGAAGTAAGGAAAAACCACAATGCGGCGGTAGCCGAGCCTGACCGCCTGACGCAGGCCTGGTTCGACCAACGGAAAGGTGACACCGGAATAGACCGTCTCGCCCCAGCCGAAGCCGAAGCCCTCCACCAACATGCGCGTCACCTTGGCCACATTGGAGTTGGCATCGGGATCGGAGGAACCCCGACCAACCACCACCAGCAGGGTGTCGTGGAAAGGCACGGACTGCTCACCAGCGAGGTGGATGCGGTGCTCGGCAGCATCCAGGGCGGTACGTAGGCGCGCGCCGGCCGCCTGGATCATCTTGAGATCGACGCCCAGTTCCCGGCCGTAATCGATGCGCAAGCCGGTCTCGGCCGCATAGGTATTGAGCACCGAGGGAATGTCGTTTTTGGCGTGGCCGGCGGCAAACAACATGGCTGGCACCGCCAGTACATGGCTCACCCCCTTGGCGCGCAGGGCTTCGAGCCCATCCCGCAGAATTGGACGAGCGAATTCGAGGTAGCCGTACTCCACCGGCACCGGGGCCAGGTGCTGCTGCAGCTGCTGAGCCAGGGCGGCGAATTCAGCCACAGCCAGGCGATTGCGGCTGCCATGGCCACACACCAGAACCCCAAGCGGTCCATAGGGCCCCATGGCGGGAACGGCAGCGGAGGCTGAGGCCTGGCCATCAGCACGGCTGGTTACGGATGTCATGACCCCAGGCACCTGTACTGACCCTATCCCCAGCCCTGCTGGCTTCCCAGCTCTGCTGGCGATCGAGGCTCCATGGAGAGTCCAAGGCGATGCTCGTCAAGCTTGGGTTTTATTTGATCGCAAGGGCACCATCGAGATCTGTGCCGGGCATCGGCACCAGGCCTGCCACGGTTCCACGGCCGGCGGAGCGTGATGTTGTCTGCCCTTCGAAGGAAAAGCGTTTCACGCATCGCAGCGGTCACCGGGAGGCGCAAGGATGGGGCCATGAGCCTCCATATCCCTCCCTATCAGCCCTTACCAGCACCCGGCAAGGCGACGGAGATCTTCAAGCTGTCCGTGGGTGCCCTGCATCCCACCCAGATGTGTGTTGGCCTGGCGGAGGTGCGCAGTCGCCAGGTGGATTTCAGCCAGGACAGCCGTGAACAGCTGCTGAACTACCTCAAGCGCAAGCCGGTGCCGATCGTGCGCAACGCCAGTGGCAGGCTCTGGATGGTGGATCGGCACCATCGCCTGCGCGGATTGATCGAATTGGACCCCGCCGCCGAAGCCTATGGCTATGTGGTATTGGAGCTGACGACCAGCGACCGGGCCAGCGCCCTGGACGAACTGCATCGACGCGGCTGGCTCTACCTCTATGACGGGCGTGGTCTGGGTCCGATGGTGCCGGCTGTACTGCCCGAAACCCTCGCAGGACTGCAGGACGACCCTTATCGCAGTCTGGTCTGGAAGTTGAAGAAGGAGGGGATGATCGAACCGGCACCCCTGATTCCATTCCACGAATTCCGCTGGGGTTCCTGGTTGCGTCGCCGGCCGCTACCGCCGTTCAGCTCCTCGGAGCTTGATCCCGCCCTGCCTGCCGCCCGCACCTTGGTGCGCTCCCCGGCGGCCGCCCATCTGGCGGGCTGGAAAGGCCGGCGTTAGCGGTCGTCGTCTCGGCATTACCTCAGCAAGCAACGAAAAGCACGTCGCTGCACGGTGTGCACATTCTCAAGGCGAACTTGACAGAAAGCCCTGGTCTTTTGCGAAGAGACCCTGGTGAACATGAGTTCTTACCCAAACAGAAAATGCCATGGGGTGGTTCTGTTTTGCCTGATTCGTGCCTGTGCGTATCAGTAATGTCGAGACGATCTGGATCTGCATCTGGAACTGGATCTGGCGCTCACGGTTGGCTATCATCAGCACCAACGACAACGCCATGGGCACTTTGCAGCAGAGTTTGTCCCAAGCCAGAGTGGTTTCCGTCCGGGTTGAGGGCACGCCTACCTGCCAGCCTCTGGCTTGGCGAAATAGGTAAACGCGTTCACAATCTTCGAGGAAAAACGCAGATTTTGAGGGAATCTTGCTCCTGATTCGAGCAATGTCCTCGGCTTGTTTGATCAGGTTTGCAAACTAATTTACCTCAAATCCCCGGAAAGCCCTCAGGGCGTGTTGCAGGTTTAAGGTGAATCGGTTCAGAAGGTGATGCGACTTCTCTGATGGCTACCGGGCTGGATCGGCCTCGAGATTGTCAGCGTGGCTTGCTGAAGCCCTGATCACGCATTGAAAACGGCGAGCCGATTCCGATCGCTGATTTACTCCCAGTTCAACTCTTTTATTCCCCACTCACGATGCCCACCACGATCCGGACCACTTCGCCCTATCTGGACTTGCCAACGGGTAGCAGCGACAGTGGCCTTGATCAGCTGTTGGGTTGGGTTGCTAGCGATGGCGGACTGGCGGGGGCCAATGATGCCAGTGCCATTGCGGCCGGCCTCGCGGCCGTGGATGGTCTCAATCGCCTGCTGATCGATGGATTACGGGCGATCGGGGTGCTTGAGAAGGCGGTGCTTGATGTCGCTGATGTGGTGGCTCTCAACGCCTGGGTGCGTGATCCATCCCATCCCGAACGTCTGGCCCTGTTCTCCACCCTGCATGGCGACGACAACAATGCGGTTGAAAGTGGCTTTCACACGATTCAGGGCAATGGCGGCAGTCGCAAATTCGATGGCCTGGCTCTGATCGATACGGTGCTCGATGGCCTCTACCACTTCGGCTTTGCGCTCAACGGCGATGGCAGCCGTTTCACCAATGAGGACGACGCCGACAATGCCGCCCTGAGTGATGTCGCCCGCTGGCTCACGACCCTTAAAACTGATCTGGCGACCAGCAACACCGGCCTGGATCGCATCGTCGAGACGATCGTGGCCGACCCTGGCTTGCAGGCCACAATTCCCTGGCCTGATCTCCAGGGTGGTGCCAGTGCCGCCAATGAGCTCAACCAATTAATAGCAGCGTCCCGTGGAGTGGTGTAACTCAGGAGGAGCAGCCCCGGCGTAGCCGGGGCTGACGGCTCGCCTCCCTCAGTTCTCTGTTGTGGCAATGGGTGGGCCGGTCTGTGACCCTGTTCGGAGCACAACCACCAAACC
>JAPLIB010000022.1 GCA_026389335.1 Cyanobacteriota bacterium
GCAACGGCGAACCGATCAACCCCCAAGCCATGACCGCCTCCGAGCTCTACCGCGCCTCCTTCGCCATCAACGGCCGCACCCCCTCCCGCCACTAGGGGGGGCCAGGGGCCCCTTTCGTATGGGGTCCTGGGCGATGGCCAACGGGTTGGCAATGGAGGGAGGGGGCTGGTGGTGCAGCCAGTCGCCTTGAGCTGCTCAACCCTCCCAGTGCTCCAACCCGAGGTGTCCGATGGCCCTCCGACTGCTTCGTTTCCTCTTCTCACCCCTGAAAACCATGACCGCTCTGCTCGATCGCCTCGTCGGCGTTTTCTCCCGCTTCCAGTCCCGTGAGGCTGATCTGCGCCGCCAACTCGCGGATGCCCTCGCCGATGACGCAGCCGACGAGGCCGCCATCGCCGCCGCCCGCAAGGACGCCCTGGCCGCGATGGAACGGGCTGCCACAGCCGAGGCGCTGATGGCCCAGCTGAAGGCCAGCGCTGAGGACGCCAGCAGCCAACTCAGTGCCATCGGCACCTACCTCGACCAGTTCGTGCCAGCCCTCACAACTGTGGAGGAGACATCAGATGCGGTTGTCGAGGCTGTGACCACCAAGCCGGTGGCTGAGGTCGTCGTAGCGACCGATGGTGAGCTGGATGCCACTGCAGACGACAACTCCGGCAGCGTCAATCCCATCGACAACCCTGCCAACAATCAGCCCGCAGCGACCTGATCACCATGCCGCGACGGAGCAAGGACTTCTACCGCGGCATTTCCTTTCAGCCGCCAGCTGCTGTCGCCGCTGCTGCCCGTCGCGCCCTGGAACGGCGGGCCCAGCAGTCGCCATCCCAGCGGGGCATGACGCCGGTGGGCCTGGCCCGGGCCCGCCAGCTTTCCAATCGCCAGGAGCTCTCGCCCACCACCATCGATCGCATGGTCAGCTACTTCGCCCGCCACGCCATCGACAAGCAGGGCTCCAGCTGGAGCACCTACGGCAAAGGCCGCCAGGCCTGGGATGGCTGGGGTGGTAACCCCGGACTGCGCTGGGCACGGTCGATCGCTCGTCGGATGGATGCTGCCGAGCGTCGAGCCTGAGCCGCCCACCACGCACGCCGACACCAACGCAACCAGCCACTGCTCACGGTGCTCGGGAACCGGAAATCACCAGCGCGACAACAACCAACCATCAAAAGGGGAGAAAGCAACGCGGCAAAAATCGAAAATTCTCCTCGTAATTTGACTTTCAAAATCAACTCCCCGTAAGTCCTCACGAGTCCTTGTAGAAGCACGCAGAAGAATCGAAACCGAGGGGTATTCCCCTGTTTCTGGAAACGGCGGTAATGCCGCTCGGAAAATTTCTCAGTTCCGGCAAATCCTTCTCAGCGTCAATTGTCTTGATCGGCCACCAGCAGCAGCCCGCCGATGATCGCCAGATTCTTGAACAGCTGGATCCGTTCTTGGGCGCTGCTCACATCACCGTGGAACAGCACCATGATGGGCACCAGGAACACCACCAGCAGCACCGCCCCAGTCGGACTTTCCAGTGACTGATCTTCAGGCCCATGGCCGTCAACAGGAGAATCAGCCCCAGCGGCAGATGCTACCGCCGATTCTGCTGTTCGCTACAGCGGCAAAGCCCTTCGACTTGCCGATCAGGGCATGAAGGAAAAATAGACACAGCAGCACCAGGAAGATGCGATTAATGAACACGATTGGCCCAGGCGGTGCCCACCCGCCAGCAACTCCTACAGCGCAAAGCCCTATTTTCCTAACTGGAGATCCACGGCATCCGATCCACTAACAACGCCACGGGGAGAGCTGTGCCAATCGGTAATCGGGTGCAAAATCAGGCATGGCGTCCAGTCCGCAAGCGGTACCTTCTACCGCAGCCGATTGCACACGGTCACCACCACTTTGAGGCCATAGGACCGGGATACCTGGCAGCTCCTGGAGCAGGCGTGGATCCTGACTGCCCGACACATCTCAGCTGCGACAGTCATGGGACAGCCAGCCGTTGGTTCTGGCGTAGCCGTGGCGGCAAGTCAATCCGCGTGAACCATGGCTCTTTTTGCCGCCTCTGCACGCCGCGGCTGGGGATGCAGGGC
>JAPLIB010000133.1 GCA_026389335.1 Cyanobacteriota bacterium
GTGCAGGCAGAGCGCAACGGCCTCCTGCTTCTGCTGTGCCGTGAACCGGCGTCGTGACTTGGTGGCATTGGTCATTGCAGGACAGTCTGAAGGTCATGGCTTGACCCTTGTTGACCTGTCCTCAAAACCGGGGGAGGCCCAGGTCTTTAAACAGCTGCAGAGAGCTTAAGAATGCGCCTTTATCATCAAAGTGCAATTTCTGTGCTTGCAGGCTTGTTGCTAGTCTAAATATCGTGCCTTTAAAGCTAGTGTTGGCGGGTTGTTACGTAACGTGATGGTGCGTTTGTTGGTGATGGATTCAATCTTTCCCAGGCAGGCTTTTCCGGGATCGGTGCGTTGCGTGATCACTTTGTCTCAGGTGACCCATCGAGCTTTGAGGGAGAGTGGCCAGCTTCTTGGCAAGTCTGAATCCGAGTTGGCGGCACTGTTGCTCGAACGTGCACTTCGGCAGATGTCACGTTGAGGGTCATGGAAGAGTGGCTCCCGATAGGGATGGATAAGCATCTGGAGGCTGTCGCCTTTCGGAATCCATTCCAGCGCCGGTTGCGACGATTAGAGGCTGATCCCGTTGTTGCAGTGGTCAGGCATTCCGCCCCCCCTCTGCAAAATCTGAGACCCACCGATGCCATAAAAGCCGACTGGCATTATGGCTGCAAGCTTGCGGTTGGTTGCCTGGAGTTGGGGGCTGTGATCGGCAATTCCGCTGCCACCGTCGCCACTGCTGCCATTTCAACTGCTACTTCAGCTGCCACTTCAGCTACCACTGCCACCGTTGACGGACGGATGCAGCTCACCGTACTGCTCGGCTACGACGGTGAGGCGAGATTCCAGCATGCTGGCGAGATGTGGCGTGTGCTGTCCGGTGATTGTCTCGTCCTCTCTGGCTCCGATCCAGGCCTGAATCTGAGCCAGGCATCGGATCAGACCATGACCTGGCTTGGTGGCCTTTACAGCGTTGTCTTTTTTCATCTGGATCCTCAGCGCCTGCTCCATACGGCCAAGGTGATGGGAGGCGGACCCGCTGCTGAGCTGGTGGAAAAATTGCCCCTGCATCGCTGTGCCTGCTGGTCGCTGCCCCTCGACCCGATGCAGGCTTCCCTGCAGGCCATGATGCGGGAATTAATCGAGAAGGTTGATCATTTGTTGGATCTCAGCCCAGGCCTGCTGGATGGATTGCAGTTAGATGCTTATATTTATAGGCTGATGACGGCTATGTTGGTTCCAGGGCTTTGCCAGGATGGGCCTTATAGCCGCTTGCGGCAAAGAGGGCAGCAGGGCCGTGATGCCTTTGATGAATTAATCGATTATATCAAGGCCAACCTTGATCAGCCGCTTAATCTTACTTTGCTGGAAGCCCGCAGTCACTATTCACGCCGCACCCTGCAATATGCTTTCCGCGATCGGCTCGGTTGTACGGCCACCCAATGGATACGTAGTCAGCGATTGGATCTGGCCAGGCAGTTGCTGGAGCATCCCCGGGCCGGAGACACTGTTGCCAGTATTGCCATCGCCGCTGGTTATCGCTCCCTCAGCCTGTTCAGTGTCGACTTCCAGCAGCGTTTTCATCTCAAACCATCCGATCTGTTGCGGGAAGCGCGGACTTCTTCACGGCTAACGGCTGAGTGATGCAGTAGCTCAAGTACTTCGTCATCCTGGAGTTGCTCGAACTGTTGGTACCAGAGCCCTACGGCCATCAGATCGTCAACCAGGGCCAGGGCCAGGAGTTGCTCCACCAAGGGCTGGAGCTCTCCAGCCACACTGCGGTCCACCACCGGCACCGCCAGGCGGAGGGAGGCCGGTGCCAGGCGGCGCAGTGACAGCAGGGCCGCCCTGACGGTCATTCCGGTGGCGATGCCGTCATCCACCACGATCAGATGACGGCTGCGCAGTCGCTCGTCCTCTGGATCGCCGAACAACCGCCGCCGCCGTTCCAATTCTTGCTGCTGGGCCGCGAGCCAGCCCAGGTGCTGGGCCATTTGCGCCCTTTGCGTTGCCGCCTCGCCATTGCGCCACACCACCACCCCATGGGCGGCGACGGCACCGATGGCCAGTTCCGGCCAGGCGGGATCAGCGATCTTGCGCACCGACCAGGTGGCCAGGGGCAGGTTCAGTTCCGCGGCCATGGCTGCCCCCACCGGCACTCCGCCCCGCGGCAGCGCCAGCAGGATCGTGTCGGCCTCCCTGCCACGCCAGGCGCTGAAGGCGTCGGCCAGGGCCAGACCGGCCTGATGGCGGTTGAGCCAGAGGGGGGGATGCGGGGGCATGGTTTCTCCGAGGACGACGAAATGGCCTCAGGCCTTGGCGGGGCAGAGGTGCTGCATAAACCAGTCCCGGGCCAGGTCGGCGGCGTGGCGCAAGCTGCCGGGTTCTTCAAACAGGTGGCTGGCTTCGGGAATCACCAGCAGGGCATGGTGAGAGCGCAGCCTTGAGGCCGCCTGGCGGTTGAGCCTGAGCACGTCGAAGTCCAGGCCGCCGACGATCAGCAGGGTGGGGCAGGCCACGGCCGCCAGCACCTCCATGGCCAGATCGGGCCTCCCCCCTCGGGACACGACGGCTGCCACCGTCTGCGGCCGCGCAACGGCGGCATGGATCGCGGCGGCGGCACCCGTGCTGGCACCGAACAGTCCCACGGGTAGATCGGCCAGATCATCCCGCTGCCGAGCCCAGTCGACGGCTCCGATCAGGCGCTGGCTGAGCAGGGGGATATCAAACCGCAGGCCCTGATCCACTCGGTCGCGCTCAGCTTCCTCTGGGGTGAGCAGATCGAACAGCAGCGTGGCCAGCTGCGCTTCCTGCAGCACCTCGGCCACGCTGCCATTGCGCTGGCTGCAGCGGCTGCTGCCGCTGCCATGGGCGAACAACACCAGACCGCGGGCGGCGGCGGGCACGGTGAGTCTGCCGGCGAGGTCGGCGTCCCTGGTCCGCAGGATCAGGTCGAACTCACGGCCGGTGTTGGTGAGGGTCATGGCGCTATGGGCTCTTCGGTTTCTGCCTAATATCACTTTCCTAATGAGTGGAGGGACGCGTGATGCCATCGCGAGGAAGACTGCATCAGATTTGCTGAACCGGCGGATGTTAGAGATGGACCTGAATAGTTTGCAGATGTCACCTTTCAGGCACCAGGACACCATCATGTCACTGATCAAATGGGAACCTCTGAATGAAATCGAAAACCTGCTGGGCCGTGCCTGGGGCTGGCCAATCAACCGGTCCCAACCTCTGCTTGGCGTCGGGGATTGGAACCCTCGCGTTGATATCAGCGAAAGCGATGGCACCTATCTGATCAAGGCCGATATCCCTGGTGTCCCGAAGGAGGAAATCAAGGTCACGATGGATAATGGGATGCTCACGATCCAGGGGGAACGCAAGCAGGAGAAGGAAGAGGAGAACAAACGCTTCCACCGCGTCGAGCGCTTCTATGGCAGCTTCACCCGCAGTTTCTCCCTGCCTGAGGATGCCGATCCTGGTGCGATCAAGGCCACTTCGCAGGAGGGGCAGCTCGTGATCACCATCCCCAGGAAGGAGGCTGCCACGGCTTCCACGGCGATTCAGGTGCCGGTGGAGTAACTCCACCTTGGTGACTGCTCCGTTGTCCCACCATGACTGCTGCCCATTTCAGTCGTTGTGGATGACGGAGCCGGTTGGGAGTGGAGGTCCTGACCTTTTACCACCGTTGCACTGGACTGGCAAGCCGCTACAGACATGCACATGGTTGCTCGTGTTTGAGGATCCAAATACCGCGGCAGAGGTGTGGCAGCACGTGCTGCTGTTCGGTGATGATCGGGTCGGCGCGCCTACCTACACTTTTGGCACTGGGCAGGCTCTGTTTTACCTATCCGCATTAACTCCAGACACTATCTGAGACTCTGCTGCGCCAGTTTGTGTTGGGTAAAGGGAGCCAGTCATTGGAGTTGTGGGAGCATGAGGTCCGAACCCAGCCAGAAGATCGGCTGTGGGGGCTCCCTACCTTCGCTGCTATGGACGCCCTGTCATGGTTGCCTATGTTTTGGCACAGTCGGCGTATCCAGGATATGATTGATGGTTATTCTTTTAGCTTTTATGTTAAATCATAGGTGTCAAGCGTTGCCGCAAGTGTTGCAAAGCTCGCTGCTCAATACGTTGAGCTTTGGCCTTTGTGATTCCAAGCTGTTCTGCCGTTTTGGCTAGCGACTGGATCGATTGCTGTCCATAACGGCAAGCGAGGACGTGCCTTTCATGCTTATCAAGTCTGGCAATTTCGCTGTGAATCCAGCTGTAGTCTTCATTGCCATGGTCGGGGCTGCTTGAGGCGACTAAGTCTCCAAGGCAGCCATCACTGTCAACGCCACCAAGTTCTTGGTCAAGTGACAATGTTCTGCAGCTAGAGTATCGATCTAGAACAAAGTTCAGTCTTTCGCTGCTGATGGAAAGTTGTTCGGCGACTTCTGAAAGCGGCATGGAGGCACCTCTGTCACGAGAGAGTGCCTGTGCCTTGATCGCAGTTTCGACAACATGAGCAGGGAGGCGGATTGTGCCTGCGTAGTCGTGAAAGTAACGCATGATCCCATGCTTGATCCACCAATAAGCATAGGTTGAAAATCTGTAGCCGCGACATGGGTCGAAAAGCTCTACGGCCCGGATTAATCCAATATTGGCTGATTGGATCAAGTCCATGGGGTCCACTGCCAATTGTTTGGCGCGTCCGTGATAGTGTCTGCATACGGATACGGCTAAACGAAGATTTGCCTGAATCATTCGATTCATGGCTCTGCGCCCACGCTTCTCCAGTGCAGTTGATGGGTTTGCATGCTGATGCCACTCGCGAATGATCGAGCCCAGGTGAATCTCTTCATCTGCAGTCATTAGCGGAATCTTGCCAATGCGATTAAGATAGAAATTCAAGGATTCAGGCATCGGGTGAGCCGTTTGATCACATCCTCGATCTTGGAGGAAAAATGAACAGAAGGGTGCTACAGATGGTAATCTGCGGCTAATTTGAGTCAGTATATTTGGGGGATGTTTGCTCGGATTTGCAGCCATAAAGGCATGACAGGTTGGCTTTGGCCAGTTGATGGCCATTCATCTCTTGGCGTACATGATGAGGGGATGAGCCCACTGGTAGGGCCAGCTTAATGTCTAAAGCGATCAGAGTAAAAAGCAAATGATGTCTTGGGTACTGATGCTTATTGATTGGAGTGAATAGAGTGGATGTCAGTGTTGGCCCTTGGTAGCCGAGCCGACTGAATTCACTCACACCCCAGCTCAATCCATGCCGTGAACCATTGTCCAAGTAAGGGCTGGGCTGTACCCCGGCGGGAAGTCCACGTAAGTCGGCTGGAATATCAAAGAGAAGCCAATGAACCCAGCTCCTCTCTGCACTATCCAAATCCTCAAAGAACAAGACGAAGGAGTTGGTCTTGTTCGGAACCCCATTCCAATGCAATGGGGGTGAGAGGTCTGAACCATCTGCCGTATAGATTCTCGGCAAATCTTCGCCATCCACAAAGGCTGGGCTACTCAATGCCAGCTGCTGACAAAGCAGTCCAGACTTGTCCTGTAAGGAGGCGAGCATCTAGGCCAGTCGATTTTCACTGCAATCTAACTAAGTCGGCGAGCTATTTTGCCTGAGTCGTCAATAGATTATGCCGCAGATCTGCAGTGATACTGATGGAGGCCAGCTTCATCTCGGTTTCGGTTCTAATGTGTTTGCTGGCTTTGGTCTGTCAGATGGGTTGATTTGACAAGCATTGGCATGATTGCTGTGTCAAGTTGGGTATCTGCTGACCAATCCAACCTCTTGCTATTCTGTTTCGCTTGGCTTGGATTGAGTTATTTTTTTGGTCTTGATTTTGTCCGGCTTTAATGCTTCTTCCATATCGCCGACTGAACTGATGTTTTGGCCCATCAATTCCACAGGTCCAGTCAGGGCACGATGCAGTCGACGCTTGGAGCTTCTGGCTCATTTGGTTTTTGTTCTGTTCGTGTTGCTATGTTTTGTGCCGATTTGGCCGATTCGAGCCCTGGATCCTCCCTGGCTGTTACGGCTAGGTAATCAGGTTCTGCAGTCGGCGGGCCTGGTTTTGATTGGCATCGTGATGCTTGAGTTCGCGAGGCACATCGCTCCTTGGCGCCGACATCTAAGAGCACGCCGAGCATTGATTCTCAGCAGTGTGAATCTGGCGTCGGTTGGCTTTCTGCTGATGATTCCGCTGCAGATTTTCCTTGTGGGTATGACAAGAGCAATCATGTCATACCCACAAAATCTTGAGCTGATGAGTAATGTTGCTTTGGAGTCAGGCCTGCAGCGCTCAACCTTTGTGCGCGTATTTTTGGCTTTAGGATATGCTTTGGTGTTTAATCTTGCCGGGCGCCAGCTGCGTCAATATTAACTCTTTGCGGTAAATTTTTGGCATCTTGCCCGGATTTGATTGGATCTGGGATATGCTTTCAATCCTGACGCTGTTTGATTGCTGGCGGTTGCTTCGAATAGAATGGATTCCTTGTGAATATCTTGCTCAAGGATCTTGCCAGTTGCCGTCTTGATTGAGCGACACATCTCGGATGAAACAGTCATGTGATAGGCGGCTATCGTCCTTGCTGAGGTAGTGGCTGTTCACTTTGCGAGAGCCAGAACGGTTGCTGGCGGCGTTGATCGCTGCGGCGGATGTCGCAACGGATGCCGAGGCAGATTTCGTCAACGCACCGGTCGATCAGCTCGCGATGGTGCTGGGCCTGGGGATTCACGCAGGGTGTAGTGGTTTCGTCGCCCCACGCGCCGATGGTTTCCTGCCCACCCCATTGCCTGAGGTGGTGCTTTCTCCTTGATTTTTTATATTATTAACTCTAAAAATTACCGTGGCTTGGTCTCCTTTTTGTGTCGATTTATTGAACGCTGGTTATCTGCGGTGGGCCGCTTTCCGTCTGTCTTGGGACGGGCTGCAGGCGGAACTGACTTGTTGTCATTGCTCTTGGCGATGGGATTGCCGCTTGCTGTCTTTCTGCCGCGCTGATTTTTAGTGGAGTCTCGTTGCTTTATAGGGGCTTTGGCTATGGGCTTTGAGTTCTTATGCCTTGCTCTTTTCGCGTTGTTCCGGTGCCCGGTGTCAACTACGTAGGCGGGCGCGTTGACTCATGCAAATTGTTACCCATCTAGTTGACGCCTGGCCGGCATTGGCTTCCTGCTGTTGAGCTGGCTGTTCTCCTGATCCCGGATTGCCCCCATCTGTTGGCCAA
>JAPLIB010000040.1 GCA_026389335.1 Cyanobacteriota bacterium
AAGAAATCCAGCCCGAACGCCGACCGGTGTGGCGGACCAGGCCGCTTCTGAAATCCCAGTCGGTGGCGCGCCCATCGCAAACAGTCTCTGCCTGAGGTGCAAACTAGAATCAGGCCGCTGTCAAGGGCTCAGCAGAGATGGAGTTCGCCGCGTGCTGTCCCGACCCCTGAACGCCTACTCATATAATAACGATCCGCACCATTCTAATAGCCTTGTGCGAGAAAATGGTTAACATAAACTGGCCGCATAATAGGCACAATCGCAACAAATGCCACAATCGAATAGCATTGAGCTAAGTAACGATAAGAATCGCCATATCTTGAGCTCCTACAGGAACGCCACGCCGCCACCAACAAGAGAATGGAAGCAAAGATAAATGCCGCAATGCTAAGCCAGAATATTTGAAGAACCGACGAGAAACGTTGGCCGATAAGCGGAATAAGAATTGATTTAAAGCCAACCGTTTTAGAAGTGTAAACCGCTATTTCGCTCAAGGAAAGCGACGAAAAAGACGAGGCCTCCTTCAGGCGAGCACAGACCGAAATATAGCTAGATGCGAAAAGAATAAAGGTTAAGGAAAACACAGTAGCCACCCAGTTTGACCTAAATCGATATACCTGTAAACCATAAAGTGGTATCAGGACAAAAGCTGGAGCAGAAGAGTAAGCAGACGCGAAAAGCAATGGAATGGCAACAACCAGCCACCGTGCTGAGATCTTGCTGAGATCAGCAAAACTGAATAAGGTTAAGCCCCATAAAGCAAACCAATGAAGATGGGCTATATTACCAAAAACCTCAGTAAACGCAGGAATGAGCGCGCAAAGCAATGCAAGTACTATCCTCCATCGCAAACTCATCAGGCCCGAAAAAACAGGTAAAACCGGCAGCGCAAGCATTAAAGAAGCAAAAACTATTGATGAGGTTATATAAAATACAGGCACCGATGGAAGATTGTAAACAGTTGCATATTGAGCAACAAGACGAGGTATAAGATGGTAATAGCCTGCATACGGTGTGAGCATATTTTGCCATAACGAGCCCGACAATGCTCCTGTCAAGAAGATCGAACCATCTTCCCAAACAAGGGAAGATGCTTTCACCACCATGGAGAGCCGCAAAGCTAAAATACCGGCAACCGCCAAAGCTGTCAGCAGGTAAGAACGAATAGCACTGTACGGATTATAATTTTTACCCCGATTAGCAAAAACATTGAGATTGCTCATGGCACAACCAGACATGAGGGCAGAAAATAGCATAATCATGGTAGCATCGTTAGCCCATTCTGCCAACGCTTTGACGCAAGGCTTTTCTAACGAGAGAGCTATATCGGCGACAATATCGCTTATCGCTAAGAAGAATCTGGACGTCCAAGCCTTTGATCCAGTCAACAGCCGAAGCTAATATTCTTGCATTAAAACCTATTGGAACGATGCCCACAATTACACAGAATCCCTATTGCCCATGAGCTCCTTACCCAATAGTCATCACTAAAAGACTGAGTCTCGGCTACAGATTGAAAAATCCTTCCATTTCCTCTTGCTCAGAGAATGGTGATTGGACGGTAGAATAACAAATGTTGTGCTTAACCTCCACTTAACAGGCTGCAAACAAACTTTTTGCTCATCAATCAGCAAGGGAAGAACTTCTTTAGCATGATGAAAGCCAAGAATTGGCACATCAGTGCCCAGCGCAGCATCTGGCCTGAAGCCCAGGCCCCACAACCAGAGTTCTGTTGCCTCCGCAATGACAGCCAGGCATTCACCTTGCGCAGCAAGGATCAGCAAGGCTCACCAATACGGATCACTGGCCAACTCCACCCGGAGCACGCCGCTGAGGCTGGCGGGCACCGTGGCAATGCAGGCGCGCACCACCTGGCCATTCACCTCGATTTCGCAGGCACCGCAGCTGCCGCCCAGGCAGCCGGTGGGGATCAGCAGGCCGGCTTCGCCGGCTGCCGCCAACCATTCGCTGCCCACCGCCACTTCGCTGCAGGCGCCGCTGGGCCAGTGGATGGTGATGTTTTTCATGGCTGCTCTGTAGGCCCTGGGGCGAGTAAGGGCGCCAGGTTCACGTGACTCTCGAAGGCGTCGGCGAGGCGGTCGAGCAGAGCTTCCCGCTGGCGGCCATGGTGGATGGGATTCTCCGGCAAGGGCGCCAGGCCGCGGCGCTTGCGCAGGCCGTTGAGCCAGCGGCGGCGCCAGGGGCCGTTCTCGAATACGCCGTGCAAGTAGGTGCCTGCCACCGTTCCTCCCTGGTAGCCGGAGCTCTGCCACCAGCCCAGACCTTCGTCGGAGCAGAGGGGATGCGCTGTGCATTCGCTGCGGCCATGGTGCAGCTCGAAGCCTTCAAGTTCCAGGCCGCTGCCTGGCCAGAGGGCGCGGCTGCTGCGGCGGCGCAGGGTTTTCTCGCCGTGGAAGACGGTGCGCAGCGGCAGCAGTCCGAGACCGGCTTCAATCTTCCCGCTCACCGTGGACCTGCCCTCGCAACCCTCGAGACCTTCGGGATCTTGCAGCTCTGTGCCGAGCATCTGCAGGCCGCCGCAGAGGCCGAATACCTGGCCGCCGACAGCCACGTAGGTGCGCAGGGTCTCCGCCATGCCGCTGCCGCGCAGCTCGCCCAGATCCCGCAGCGTCTGCTTACTGCCGGGCAGGATCACGGCATCGGGCCGGCCCAGGGGTTCGCCGGGGCGAATCCACTTCAGCTGCACCGTGGGCTCGGCCTCCAGGGGATCGAGATCGGAAAAGTTGCTCAAAGAAGGCAGACGCAGCACGGCGATCGTCAGCTCGGCCCCCTGCTTGCGGCCGCGACGCTCCAGCAGATCGAGCGAATCCTCCGGCGGGAACAACTCCTCCAGCCAAGGCATCACCCCCAGCACCGGCACACCGGTGTGCTGCTCCAGCCAGCGGCGCCCTTCGTCGAACAGCTCCCGGCGGCCGCGGAAGCGGTTGATCAGGATGCCGCGGATAAGCGGACGCTCCACCGGACGCAGCAGCGCCAGGGTGCCCACCAGCTGGGCGAAGACGCCGCCGCGCTCAATGTCGGCCACCAGCAGGCAGCGGGCCCGCAGGTACTGGGCCAGACGCAGGTTGGTGAGATCGCGCGGCTGCAGATTCACCTCCACCGGACTGCCGGCCCCCTCCAATACCAGCCGTCCCCCCGGGTAACGGCCCTGCAACTCGGCCAGGCCGGAACGGATCGCCGCCCAGCCCGGCTTGAACCAGTCGCGGTAGTAGTGCTCAGCGCGAGCATTGCCCACCGAACAGCCCAGATGGATCACCTCACTGGTGCTGTCGCCGCGGGGTTTGAGCAGCACTGGATTCATCGCCGCCTGGGGCTCCAGCCCGGCCGCCCAGGCCTGCAGGGCCTGGGAATAGGCCATCTCACCGCCGGTCTGATCCACCCAGGCATTGAGGCTCATGTTCTGCCCCTTGAAGGGCAGCGGTGTTTCGCCGCGGCGCTTGAGCACCCGGCAGAGGGCAGCGGTCATCAGCGACTTACCGGCGCCACTGCTGGTGCCCAGCACCATGAGCGGCCGCGGGGCACCAGGCAGGGGCCGGCTCACAGGCGGGGCCAATGGCGCAGGACAGCCTCAGGCAGCCGCTGACGCAGGCCGGCCCGGGGAATCTCGCCGGACCAGCGAGTGATCACTGACCGGCCCAGAGGGGTGAGCCGCACCCGTTCGGTGAGGCCCTGGCCATCCACCTCGCGCCGCAGCACGCCGAGCCGGATCAACCAGATGAAGTGGGTTTCGGCCCGCTCCACCCCCAGGGGAACAAACAGCAGCGAGGGAGCATCCGGGCGGGCACCCAGATCGCCGCTGCTGATCGCCCGATCTCGGAGCTCTTCGTAGAAGGCCCGTCGAAACGGCAGGCAGGTGAGCGAACGGGCAGCCCGATCGTGGGCCCAGCGATCGCTGGCGTCCGAAGAACGGGCCGCCTGAGAAGCCGGCGGCGCAGACAGGGGGTCAGCAGCCCCAGAAACGGGGATCAGTTGAACAGGCTGTTGAGCAGCCCCTCCAGCGCGTTGACAGCCGGAACAGCATCCGGACCACTGCGGCTGTAGCCGTAGCCGGGATTCGGGCTGGTGGGGTTGCCCCAACCGCCGGGAGTCCCCAAGCCGCCGGGAGTCCCCCAGCCGCCTGGGTTGCCACTGCCATTGCTGAAACCAGTGCCATTGCCATAGCCAGTGCCAGTGCCACTGTTGAGCCCAGTGCTGCTGTTGAAGCCGCTGCCATATCCACGGCTGGCATCAAGCTGCAGATCGGACCAGCGGAACACCAGACCGTTGCCGCGGTTGGCGTAAACCACCGGCCAGGTGCCCGTGGCATCGCGCAGCACCAGACGGCCATTGCCCTGGTTGTAAAAGCTGTAGCGGCGGCCATCGCGGGTTTCCACCACGTAAGCACCACCGCTGAAATCCTGGCGGCGGCTGAGACGGCAGCCGCCACTGAACAGATTGCGACCTCGCTGCAGCAGTTGACAGCGGCTCTCGCCGGGGATGGTGGCTCCATCACCATTGTTGCCAAACAGCTGCTTGGTGAGGCGATGGCTGATGTTGCGCCGTTGCCAGCCGTCATCCCAGCAGGTGCGACGATTGAGGCTGCAGACCTCTCCGCCGCTGAGCTGGAAATCCTGGGCCGGAGGCCGACCGGAAAGCTGACGCAGCAGATCCCGCTCCGCCTTTTCACCGTAACTGCGGCGGGTCTGCTTCAAAGACGGCCCCTGGCTGTCGTAGCAGATGCGCTGGCTGGTGTCGCAGACCATGCCCGCATGGGAAAGATCCAGCGCCAGGGCCGCACTCTGCAGGGACACGGCCCCCACAACCCCGAGCAGCAACGGCACCGGGAGAATCTGCTGGAGTGGGCGCATGGCGCACGATCGGAGCACTGGTATTGAAGGTAGCCAAGCCATGGGAGGGTGGCGCCAGCTCCTCCCATGCGATGTTGTTGCTTGCTTCGGCTTCTCCGGCCCGTCGCCGCCTGCTTGAGCAAGCGGCCATCCCCCATCGCGTCTTGGTGAGCGGCGTGAACGAGGAGGCGATCCACGATCCCGAGCCCAGGCGGCTGGTGCAGTTGCTGGCCCAGGCCAAAGCCGAAGCTCTGGCGTTCAGCCCCACTGCTGAAGGGCATCGCCACTGGAGTGGCAAGCACGGCTGTGCCGCGGTGCTGGGCTGCGATTCGCTGCTGGTGTTTGAGGGTCAGGTGTTCGGCAAACCGGGCACCGCGGCGGAGGCCGAGGCCCGCTGGCGGCGCATGGCCGGTGGCTGGGGGGAGCTGCACACCGGCCACTGCCTGGTCGCTGCCTCTGGCCTGGTCCAGCTTGAGACGGTCACCACCCGCGTCCAGTTCGCCGCCGTGGACGAGGCCACGATTGCGGCCTACGTCGCCACCGGTGAACCCCTGAGCTGCGCTGGCGGCTTTGCCCTGGAAGGGCGTGGTGGCCTACTGGTGGAGCGGATTGAGGGCTGCTTCAGCAACGTGATCGGCCTCAGCCTGCCGCTGCTGCGCCGCTGGCTGGCAGCCCTGCCCACCGTCCCCTGAACACAGATCACAGCAGCGGCTTGTTCTTGTTGGGAGAGCTGGCTCTGGGGCGCCCTCTGCATGCCTGCAATCAAAGCTCTCCGCTCAGAAAGCCAGGGCCCGAACGTCCACAGCCGCTCCCAACAAAAAACCCCCGCCGGAGCGGGGGTTTGGTGACGTCCAAGAGACGCTGATTGGTGCTGGCCAGGAGTCTGGAAATCAGCCAAGACTGAAATCAGTCAAGACGGAGATCAGTCGATACGAAGATCAGTCGAGATCCGGCATGGCCAGGGTGGGCTCGGCCTGACGGTCGATGCCCTTCTCGAATCCGGCAGCAGCGGCGCGGGCGCGGCCGGCATGCCAGAGGTGACCCACCAGGAAGAAGAAGGCCAGCACAAACTGCACTGAAGCCAACCACTGGCGGATGTTGACGAAGTTCACCGAGTTGGGCTCGGTGATGATGCCGCCCACGGAGTTGAGGGAGGCATTGGGTGCATGGGTCATGTACTCGGCCGCACGACGCACCTGCCAGGGCTGGATGTCGTTCTGCAGCTTGTCGAGGGACAGACCATTGGGGCCGCGCAGGGGCTCCAACCAGGGACCACGGAAATCCCAGAAGCGCATGGTTTCACCACCGAAGATGATCTCGCCGGTGGGGGAGCGCATCAGGTATTTACCCAGGCCGGTGGGGCCCATGGCCGAACCGATGTTGGCGCCGAGGCGTTGGTCACGCACCAGGAAGGTGAAGCTCTGGGCCTGGGAGGCTTCGGCGTTGGTGGGGCCGTAGAACTCCGAGGGATAGGCGGTGTTGTTGAACCAGATGTAGGCCGAAGCGATGAAGCTCATGAAGCTGACAGCGCCGAGGCTGTAGCTCAGGTAGGCCTCACCATTCCAGATGAAGGCGCGGCGCACCCAGCCGAAAGGCTTGGTGATCACGTGCCAGATGCCACCGAAGATGCAGATCAGGCCGATCCAGATGTGGCCACCAATAATGTCTTCCATCGAGTCGACACCGATGATCCAACCTTCACCACCAAAAGGGGCACGGGTCAGATAACCGAAGATCACACCAGGACTGAGGGTGGGGTTGGTGATCAATCTCACGTCACCACCACCGGGAGCCCAGGTGTCATAGACACCACCGAAAAACATCGCCTTGAACACCAGCAGCAGCGCACCAACTCCGAGAAGGATGAGGTGGTAACCAATGATGTTGGTCATCTGGTTCTTATCGCGCCAGTCTTGCGAGAAGAAGGCGGAGTAGTTCTCCAGAATCTCCGGACCACGGATGGCGTGATAGAGACCACCCAGACCAAGAACGGCCGAGCTGATCAGGTGCAACACACCGACGACAAAGAACGGATAGAGGTCGGTGACCTCACCGCCAGGGCCGACGCCGTAGCCGAGGGTGGCAACGTGGGGGAACAGGATCAGACCCTGCTCATACATGGGCTTGTCGAAGGTGAAATGGCTCACCTCAAACAGCATCATCGCGCCAGCCCAGAACACCATCAGACCGGCATGGGCCACATGGGCGCCCAGCAGTCGGCCGGAGAGGTTGATCAGGCGGGCGTTACCGGCCCACCAGGCATAGCCGGTGGAGTCGAGGTCCTTGCCCCCGACCGAAATGAGACCGGAATTAAAGGGCGTTTCCACGGGGCAGAACCTCTTCAGGGAAGACGAAGTTTTCGTGCGGTTGGTCCGCAGGAGCCATCCAGGCGCGCAGACCTTCGTTCAGCAGAATGTTCTTGGTGTAGAACGTCTCGAACTCAGGATCTTCTGCAGCACGGATTTCCTGGGACACAAAGTCATAGGCGCGC
>JAPLIB010000091.1 GCA_026389335.1 Cyanobacteriota bacterium
AGTCTGCTTCTGAAATCCCGGCCGGAGGAATGGTCATCGCAGGCGATCTCTACCTGAAATGCAACCGGGGTTCAAGCTGGCGTCAAGGGCTCAAATGGGGCCACCGTTCGCGGCGAGCATCACGACCCCTGAACGGATACCAGCGCCTGATGCTGTTTGGGCTTTATCACCTTGTTTCTCAAAAGCGCTGTTTCGCCTTCATGGCCTCAAGCAAGCTTGCAGCGTTGGAAGGGATACAGCAACACCAGCCAGGTATCTTGATCATCACTCCAGACTTAGACCAAGCCGATTCAGGCATAGAAGTAGTAGAGCATGCTCATCAGTTGGCGAGAAATTTGTGCAGCATCTTGATTGTGAATTCAAGCCGGCACGATCCCCATCTCGCCTATGGATCAAAAGCCAAGGCGGTGATCTGTGAAGAAGAGATTTTCACACCAGGAGATCCCCAGGATCAGCTGATCATCTCGCTGGCCCAGGGCAAGCGCTACCGTTCGCCGGCTCTCAAAGCCCTGATCGCCGACCAGGCGATGGCGGCTGTTGCGGGTCGGGATTGCCCTCCTGTCTTGACAGGGCGCGAGCATGCGGTGGCGGCCCTGCTGATGGAAGGGTGCAACGACCGGGAGGTCGCCGATCGCTTAGGCATGGCCTATACAACCGTCCGAACGCACGGCCGCGCACTGCGGCGGAAATTCGGCGTCTCCAATCGCAGCCAGCTCGTGCTCCAGTTGATCCATTTCGGCCTTGAGCGCCTGCAGCGAGGTCGCTGAAGCGCACGTTCTCGCTGTGGCCTCCCAGGCTCATCCCGGCATCAGGGTTGCTGAGGGGTTTTCAGCCGTCTCATTTGTTTGCCAGGGCTGTCGCACCAGCTTCAAGCCGACCATCCATCAAAGCTCCTGCCAATCCCCCGGATGGGGCGCCAGATATTCAGGAGGCTCGCCCTCGCCAGCTTGCGGTGCCGTGAGCACCAGATCCAGGCTGATCGAAAAACGGCTGTCATCCGGGTCTTCGTTCTCCAACACCGCGTGATCCACGTCAGCCGGAAACAGCACCAGCAGGCCCGCACGGGGCGCCAGATCAAACCAGGGTGCATTCCACTGGGCTGCTGCCGCCGTACCAGGCTGGATCGGGCTGTCGTGGCCCACCGCCAGGCCAGGCACCAGTTCATTGGGCTGACGGGGCGGGAAAAAGCGCAGGCAACCGCTGCGGCCGCTGCCATCACCATTGAGGTAATACACAGCGCTGAGATGGGCGTTGGGATGGTGATGGCGCCCCACCACCTGGCCGACTTCGCTCACCACCGGCCAGCAGCGCTGGATGTGCAAGGCCAGCCGCTTGCGCGCAAAGCCGAGACCCTCCAGGTAGGCAGCGGCATGGTCGGCCAGAGTCTCAATCAGCGGCGCGAACTGGGGCCGGCGATGCAGCTGCCAGACGCCATTGAGATCCCCGGTCCAGGCGCAGCCAGGGTCCGGATTGGAATCCTGGCCAGCCTGCAGCTGGCGGATCGCCTGCATCTGCAGGGCCGTGTCGAGGGGATCGCTCGCCAGTTGCACCATCCCCAGGGCAAGGGGGAAAAGCGGCTGCAACGTCAGGTCGGGCGCAAGGGGAAGGCTAGGGGCCATGGGCACTGGGTGAACGAGCCGCCCGAGCGGGCGGGCGCGGTGAAGGTGGTGCCTGATCATCCCGGGCGATCGGGCGGCTGGCTACCAGCTCCGGTTGGTGGCGGGCAGAGAAAGGGGGACACGTGTTATTTCGACCCCCAGCGCCCGCGGTCTCAAGGACCAAAGCGATATAGATGAACCAGAAGGCTCGGTGGTGTACCGATCCCAGGGAGGCAAGGGAGGTGCCACCTCTGAGTTCACCAGCTCTTTGGCGGCAATCTCTGGTTGCAGGGAGCTTGCTGGGTTATCAAGAAGCAAGATGGATTCGGGCAATCCCGTCACTCAAGTTGCGACCCAATCCGCGCTGGCCGGCCAGTGCAGCATCTGCTCAGCCGCGATGAAAATCGCTGATGCAATCAGAGCGGCTTCAAAGCAAAAGCCCCCGCAGTCTTTGATGCTGTGGCCTGGACCGCAACAACAAACCTGCAGGAGCATCGAGGGCGCAGACAACATGAAGGCGCTAAAAGAGCCGCCGACCTTGGTTGCGTTGTCCCGGCACAAGAGCCGGGGATGACGATCACATTGCCGAAGAACCACCCACTACTTCCAGGATTTCCTGGGTGATGGCAGCCTGGCGCGCTTTGTTGTAATCCAGCGTCAACGACTTGGCCAGGGCCTTGGCATTGTCGCTGGCGTTGTTCATGGCTGTCATCCGGCTGGCCAGCTCGCTGGCGGCGGCTTCCTGCAGGGAGCGCAACAACTGATTGGACAGATAGAGCGGTAGTAGGGCATTGAGCAACAGCTCCGGTTCCTGTTCAAACAGGAAGTCGGACTGCAGGGGCGCCTGGGCGTTGTCCACCTTGGCCACCTCAACGCCAAGCCGACCTTCACGGGTGATCAACCGGAAGATCTCGTCATCGGCGACGGCAATGCCCTGGGGATCCAGCGGCAACAGGGTTTGCAGCACGGGCTTGGAGCTCACCAGGTTGATGAACTTGGTGAAGATGATCTCCACCCGATCGGTGCTACCGGAGAGGAACTGAGCCAGTACCTCATTGGCGATGCCGTTGGCCTCCGCGGCGGTGGGCACCTGCTCCAGGCCGGTGAAGGTGGCGCGAATCTTGTACTGAGACGCGCGGTTCTGGAAATAGGTGATTGCCTTGCGGCCCATCAGTACCAGATCCACCTCATAGCCCTGGGCCTTGAGTTCGGCAAAGCGCTTCTCGGTGAGCTTGATGATGTTGGCGTTGTAGCCGCCGCACAGGCCCCGGTCGCCGGTCACCGATAACAGGGTGATCGTGCCCACCTCCCGCTGCGTGAGCAGGGGAGCGTCTGCCCCCTCAAAACCCATGCGGGTCTGGAGGTTCTGCAGCACACGGGCAAGCCGATCAGCGAAGGGCCGGCTGCGCAGCACCTGCTCCTGGGCACGCCGCACCTTGGCGGCGGCCACCAGGCGCATGGCCTCGGTGATCTTGCGAGTGTTCTTGACCGAACTGATGCGGTCGCGGATGTCCTTGAGATTGGCCATGGATCAGGTTCCTCAGGCTGCCGCGAGCATCGAGGAGGAAACCTCCTTGATGGCATCTTTGAGCATGGCTTCTGCCTCGTCGCTGAGCTGCTTCTCGTTCATCACCTTGGTGATGAACTCGGGCTTGTTGCTCTTGAGGTAGTCGCGCAGTTCGCGGGCGAACAGCACCACCTGATCCACGGGCACATCGTCGATCAGACCTTTGACACCGGCATACACCACAGCCACCTGCTCGGCCAGGTTGAGCGGGCTGAACTGGGGCTGCTTGAGCAGTTCCCGCAGGCGCTTGCCACGGCCGAGCTGGGCCTGGGTGGCGGCATCGAGATCGGAGGCGAACTGGGAGAAGGCGGCCAATTCGTCGAACTGGGCCAGCTCCAGCTTCAGGGTGCCGGCGATTTTCTTGATGGCCTTGGTCTGGGCAGCACCACCCACCCGGCTCACCGAAATACCCACGTTAATGGCGGGGCGCAGGCCGGAGTTGAACAGGTCGGAGCTCAGGAACACCTGACCATCGGTGATCGAAATCACGTTGGTGGGGATGTAGGCCGACACGTCACCGGCCTGGGTTTCGATGATCGGCAGGGCGGTCATCGAACCCTTGCCCATGGCATCGGAAAGCTTGGCAGCGCGCTCGAGCAGGCGGCTGTGGCAGTAGAAGACGTCGCCGGGATAGGCCTCACGACCGGGGGGACGGCGCAGCAGCAGCGACATCTGGCGATAGGCCTGGGCCTGCTTGGTGAGGTCGTCGTACACCACCAGGGTGGCCTTGCCCTTGTACATGAACGATTCGGCAATCGCTGCGCCGGTGTAAGGAGCCAGGTATTGCAGCGCTGCGGCCTCAGAGGCACTGGCCGCCACGATCACGGTGTACTCGAGGGCGCCGCGCTCCCGCAGCACTTCAACCACGTTGGCTACCGAGGCAGCTTTTTGGCCCACGGCCACGTAGACGCAGACGACGTCCTCACCCTTCTGGTTGATGATCGTGTCGATTGCGATCGCGGTTTTGCCGGTCTGGCGATCGCCGATGATCAGTTCGCGCTGGCCGCGACCGATCGGAATCATGGCGTCGATGGCGGTGATGCCGGTCTGCATCGGCTCATGCACCGACTTGCGCTGAATGATGCCGGGGGCCATCGATTCGATCAGCCGCGTTTCGGTGGTGGCGATCTCACCTTTGCCGTCGATCGGTTGGCCAAGCGCATTGATCACGCGGCCGAGCATGGCGTCGCCAACGGGCACAGCGGCGATCTTGCCGGTGGCTTTGACGGTGCTGCCTTCGCGGATGCCCCGGCCTTCGCCCATCAGCACGGCGCCGACGTTGTCCTCCTCCAGGTTGAGTGCGATGCCCTCGGTGCCGTCCTCAAACTGCACCAGTTCACCGGCCATCACCTGCTCCAGGCCGTAGACGCGGGCGATGCCGTCGCCGATCTGGAGCACGGTTCCGACGTTGCTGACCGAAACCGACTTGTCGTAGTCGGCGATCTGCTGCTTGAGAATGGCGCTGATCTCGTCGGGGCGGATGGAAACCATGGGTGGAAGTCCCCGGAGGGGGAGGCGATGAAGGAGGGGGTGAGGGGAGAGAAGATGAAGACGTCGCAGCCAAAGCGGCTGCTGACGCTGGCGAGAGCGCTAACTCACCTTGGCCAGCTCCAGACCGAGCCGACGCACCTGACCAGCCAGGCTTGCATCGATCACCTGGGAGCCGACGCTGAGCACAAAACCACCGATCAGAGCGGGATCAACCAACAGGTTGACCTCCACCTTGTCCGTGCCAGCGACAGTTTTGACCTTTTCGGTGAGCAGGGCCTGCTGGGCTTCGCTCAGAGCTGTGGCCGAGGTGACCGTGGCTAGGGCGATGCCGTTCTGCTGGCGGTAGAGCTCCAGCACCCGTCCCAGCACCGCATCGAGATAGCCAATCCGCTGACGATCGGCGAGCAGCTTCAGCAGATTCAAAAAAGAGGGCGTCACTTGCTCGCCGAACAGGCTGACCAGAGCGGCCTTCTTGGCCGACACTTCGAGCACGGGAGAGGCCATCGCCGCCCGCAACTCCGGGGATTGTTCCCACAGAGCGAGCACGTCTTTGGCCTGGTCGATCACCTGCTCGGTGTCGCCCTTGGCATCACTCACCTGGAGAAAGGCCTCAGCCCAGGGATTGGTAATGGTATTGAGCAGCGGCATCAGGCGTTCCCCAGGGATTGGATGGACTGGTCGATCAGCCGGGCCTGAGCAGCTTCGTCAAGCCGGGTGGGCAGGACAGACAGGGCCTTTTCAATCGCCAGGCGAGCTGCCTCACGGCGCAGTTGGGCAGTCACCCGGGCCGCCTCGGCATCGAGGTTGGAGGCCGAATCCAGCTTGATGCGGGCCATCTCTTCAACGGTGCGCCGCTCACTGTCCAGCCGAATCGCCTGGGCCCGAACGACGCCATCCGCTCGGATCTTCTCGGCCTTGGCCTGCGATTGGCTCAGTCCCTGCTGCACTTCGGCCAGTGCGGCGGCGGCAGCGGCGAGGCGATCTTCAGCGTCCTTGAGGTCAGCGAGGATGGTGGCTCGGCGGCGTTCGAGAATGCCGCCGAGAAATCCCTTGAGAAACCACACCAAGCCGGCGATCACAATCGCCAGGTTGATGATGTTGGTGTCGAAGATGTCGAGATTCAGGCCGAACCCACCACCGTGGGAGCCCAGAAGCAAGGGGGTGGCCATGGTCAAGATGCGGCAAGGAGGCGATCGACGATCAGATCGGCGAGTTGATTGGCATCACCCTTGAGCTGGTCAAGGGCTGCGGTGCGCTGGGAGTCAATTTCGCGGCGGGCCTGTTCCCGGCTGCCATTGGAATCGGCCTGGGCCAGAGCCATGGCTTCCCGGTAGAGACGCTCAGATTCCTGTTCAGCCTCGACGATCAACTTCTGGGATTGAAGACGAGCCTCCTTGAGCTGCTCACGCAGATCAGCTTCAAGGCGTTCAGCCTGGGCCAGCTTGGCCTTGGCATCGGCGCGACTGGTGGCGATGTAGCCCTCGCGATCCTCGACGGCTTTGCCGACGGGACGGAAGAACAGGGCGTTGAGAACGAAGGTGAGAATCACCACCTGCAACGCCATCAGCGGCAGGGTGGCGTCGAGGTCGAAGAGACCTCCCTCCTTAGCGCCTGCCTCGGCAAGCAGAAGCCAGCTGGTCATGGGACGGGTTGGCGTGCGGTGGTGCGGGAGTGGAAGAAGCGAGCAAACGCGGTTGGGCCGCGCCAGGTTTGTCATCCAGGCCAGGTTTTTGTTCCCGGCCCAGAGGGTGACACCAGGGGGCAAAGGAGCCGGACCGCTTCAGACCGGTACCGGCTCTTGCCCCCGGCAGACCTCAGGCGAACGGGTTGGCGAACAGCAGCACCAGGGCGACCACCAGGCCGTAGATGGTGAGGGCCTCCATGAAGGCCAGGGAGAGCAGCAGGGTGCCGCGGATCTTGCCTTCAGCTTCGGGCTGACGGGCAATACCTTCGACAGCGCCGCCGGCAGCGGTGCCCTGGCCGATGCCAGGACCGATGGCGCCGAGACCGACGGCAAGACCAGCAGCCACAACAGACGCGGCGGAAGTAAGCGAATCCATGGTGGGAAAGGGATGAGGGGCGCGATTGAAGCGCGAAACGAACCGGGGTTTGAACTCCGCGCCTGGGACATTCCCCAGGCGATAGCTGGGGAACGGGCCCGGATCAAGCCGGACCTGCGCGCGTTGAAGTTTGCCAGACCGGCGAACCGGCCTGGTATCAGAACACCTAGTGGGGCTCCTCGTGGACGGCCTCACCGATGTAATAGGCGGCGAGGGTGGCGAAGATCAGCGCCTGAATGGCACTGGTGAACAGCCCCAGGAACATCGCCGGCAGGGGCACCACCAAGGGCACCAGGAAAGCCAGCACCGCGACCACCAGCTCATCGGCAAGAATGTTGCCGAAAAGACGGAAGGAGAGGGACAGGGGCTTGGTGAAATCTTCGACGATCTTGAAAGGGAGCATGATCGGAGTCGGCTCCACGTAGTACTCGAAGTACCGGAAGCCTTTCCGACTAAGACCCGCATAGAAGTAAGCCAGGGATACCAGCAACGCCAGGGCGATCGTGGTGTTGATATCGGCGGTAGGCGCACCGAGTTCGCCACTGGGCAGATGAATCAGCTTCCAGGGAATCAGGGCTCCACCCCAGTTGCTGACGAAAATGAACAGGAACAGGGTGCCGATGAATGGCAGCCAGTCGCGGTATGCCTTCTCACCGATCTGCTCGCGGGAGAGATCGCGAATGTAGTCCCAGAGAAACTCCAGCAGATTCTGTACACCGCCAGGATCGCGTTCCAGCTTGCGCGTGCCGATCACCACGACGGCGAGCAGAGCGCCGATGACGATCCAGGAACTGATGAACACCTGGCCGTGAATCTTGAGATTGCCGAGCTGCCAGTAGAGATGCTGACCCACCTCCAGTTCGGCAAGGGGAAGGGCGAAGGGCAACGGAACCATCGGAATGACTGTCCTGGAGGGAGGTCCTGGGGAAGAAGGTCCTGGTGGAACCAGGGAGCCCTGGGGGCGGTTAGGGCCTGGCCCGAACGGGGCCGGCGGCCCGCTGGCCCAGAGCTTGGTGGCTCAGGAGTCGAGGACGGCCTGAACGATCAGAGCGGGCTTGTAGAGAAGGAATCCCACCAGGGCAGGAACGATCTCAAGCTGGGGAATCCTGGCGGCCGCAAGCACCAGGACGACGGGAACCACGAGCTGCACTTTCCCCACCGATTTGCGCTCGTCACCGAGGCGGGAGACGCTGCGAGCCAGAAGCCTGATGTAGAGGAGACCGGCAAGGCCCCCGATCAGAAGACTGACGGCGGTCGGGATGTCGAAACAGAGAGCCGTGAGCGGCACCGCCAGGGCGGTGGCCGCCAGCGTCGCCAGGATCAGGCGGCGCTGCAGTCGGTGATATCCATCCATCCCGTTATCGGACCCGATGCCAGGTCCTGGGCTTTGGTCAGGCCCGTTTTCGGGTCCTGAGCCGTGATCAGAACCGTTGGCGGGTTCCGGGGCGGCAGCTGGGGATGGCTCCAAGCGATCACCGTCGGTGAGGGGATCACCGATGGGGGCATCGCTGGGGAACGTGCTGGTTACGGGTGCTTCCCTCATCTCGGGTATCGACTCCCCGCTGGGGGAAGGGGGCACCGGAGTGGTGGGGGCAGCCTGCAACCGACGGGGTTCCGACTGGGCGGTCGGAGGTTATCACGCAGCGTTACGGGCCTGTTGCCGAACCCCCTGATCGCTGCCAGTCAGAGCCTCACCGGCAGCAACAGACGCCCGGCGATCAATGGCCGGGCTAACCGCAGCCGCTCGTCGTTGGTCATGGGGATCGCCAGTGCCCTGAGCGGAGTGCCGGCCGGGGCCGCTTCGAAAGCCTGCAGCAGCTCCAGTTCCGCCGCCGCGATCGTGAGGGGTTCGAGATCCGGTCCCATCAGGCTGGTGGACGGCCAGCCCCAGAGGCAGCGGTTGCGTTGGCCGCCAAGGGCCAGCAGCTCTTCCTCACTCCACTCCGACGGTTCCACAACCCCCTTGGTGAGGAAGAACTCGAAGTGACTGATGTCGGGATCGAGGGCCTCCACCAGGGCCCATTGCTGCCGCTGGGGCAGGGCCCGGGCCCGCTCCAGCAGTTCCCCCTGCAGCAGCCGCGCCGGATCCCACACCTGGGGATTGGAAAAGCCGGCGAAACTCAGATCCGCCTGCTCGACGAAGCGCAGCAGGCGATCGAGGTCGTAGCTCGTTTCCTGCGGATGCAGGTACATATCGGCGAAGTTGGCATCGGCGGCCGTATCGAGGGCCCAGCGCTGCTCGTGATGGCGTCGCAGGCGATTGGTTTCCGGCAGCTCCCGCAGCAACTGGCGTCCCAGGCGCAGACCCTCGCCCCCCGTGCCCACCGCCAGCAGCGCCAGTGCCCGCTGGCTGCGGTGGATCTCCCAGCGGCCGCCATCGGCGTACAGAAACAGATGCAGCACCCCACCGGGCCGCAGCTGCCGGGCCAGGGCCCGCAGCCCCTGCTCTGGCTCCCGCAGGTGATGGAGCACCCCCACGGAGTTGATGTAATCAAACTCGCCCTCGTCCTCCAGATCAATCAGGCTGCGCTGTTCGATCCGCAGCTCCTGCACCTGCTGCGCGGCCCCGGAACGGCGGGTGCGCTCGCGGGCCACCTCAAGCGTGCCGGCGCTGATGTCCACCGCCAACACCGTGGAACCGGGATTGAGATGGCAGAGGTAATCGGTGCTCACCCCCGTGCCGCAGCCGGCATCGAGGATCCGCCAGGTTCGGGTACCGGAGGAGGGCGGGGCCGCTGACAGGGATCCAAGGGCTGCCGCCATGGCGCTGTCGACGCACCACCGCCAGTTGTATCCCGGCGGCGGACCGTCTTGCAGAGGATCCCCGGGATAGGGGAAACGATCGTAAAAAGCACTGACCACCGGCGTGGCGGCATCCCTGGGACTGGAGCTCATCGGCAAGAAGCTGGGCCGCTGGGGGAGCATTTCATGGCGGCGAAGGCGAAGGCGAGACAAACGCAGTGGGCTGCAAACATTTGTTCATCGCCGGCCGGTGGGCAGCGGGGCCAGCCGTAACGTTCCGGAGCCCGGCTCGCTCTCGTTCATGACCGTGACCGCCAGCAGCGGCAGCACCAGGGTCACCCCCCAGCGCTACGACACCCTGCCGCTCTCCAGCGTCCGTCAAGCGGAGCAGCAGGATCGCTTCCCCGACGGCGGCGAACTCGACGCCCTGACCACCTTCTTCCAGAGTGGCCAGATCAGGGTGACAGTGGCCCAGCGCCTCTCGGCCAATGCTGCTGCGATCGTCGCCAAAGCCGCCAACCGCATCTTTTCGGGCGGCACGCCGCTCTCCTATCTCGATGCCCCCCTCCCCGGCGACGCCGCTGGCGAGGGTGCGCCCCTGGCAGCAGACCAGGCCGCCTTCCAGCGCTCAGTGCAGACCTTCGCCGGTGCCACCGCCAACCGCGGCAACCTGCTGAGCCGGCTGCTTGAAGGCGCCGGCGGCGATGCCGATGTGCGCGTGATCCTGCCCACCGGCTTCGCTCCGATCAGCGTCGGCCGCTATGGCACCGAGCGGATGAAGAAGTCGATCCGCGATCTGGCCTGGTTCCTGCGCTACGTCAGCTACGCCATCGTCGCCGGCGATCCCAGCATCCTGTCCGTCAACACCCGCGGCCTGCGGGACGTGCTGGAGAAGGCCTGTTCACTGGCGGCCACCAACGTCGCCCTGCAGGAGATGCGGGCGGTCGGTGCTGGCCTGTTCAAGGCGGAGCCGCAGGCGCGCAGCCTCGTGATCGAGTACTTCAACGTGCTGCTCAAGGAACTGGAGGTTCCTGTCCCCTCCAGCCGGGCACGGCTGGGCAGCCCTGTGAGCCAGGGCCTGCAACTGCCAGCCAGCTACGCGCAAGCCGCCGAAGGGGCCCAGCGCTTCGTGATGCGCCCCCGCCTCTCCGGCAGCCAGAAGGCCGAAGTGATCCGGGCTTGCTACCGCCAGGTGTTTGAGCGGGACATCACCAAGGCCTACTCCCAGGTGGTCTGCCCCGTTGAAGCCACCCAGGTGCGCCAGGGCCAGCTGTCGATGCGGGAATTCATTCGTGCCCTCGGGCGCAGCAAGGAATACCAGCGCCAGTTTTATGGCCGCTTCTCCAACAGCCGCGTCGTGGAGCTGGCCTTCCGCCACTTCCTCGGTAGGGGGGTGAGCTCGATCGAAGAGTTCCGCCAGTATTTCGCCATCGTCAGCAGCAAGGGTCTCGGCGGCCTGGTGGATGCCCTGGTCAATGGCATGGAATATGCCCGGGTCTTCGGCGAAGAAACCGTTCCTTATCTGCGGGATCTCGGTGAAGAGGCCCAGGAGAGTGCCGGCTGGGGATCGAACCGCAGGCTCTTCCGCTACAGCGCCCCGTTCGAAGGTGCCCCCCAGTACATCACCCTCTACGCCTCCTACCGGCAACCCTTCGCCGACCAGCATCCCTATGGCGGCGGCAACGACCCGATCGGTCTCAACTACGGCGCCATCTTCCCCTCCGGCACCGCTTCGGTGGCCACGCGCCCGGCGCCGTTCAGTTACGACAGCCGCCGCATCCTGATCGGCAATGGCCTGCGCCAGCCTGGCCAGATGGACAGCGCCCAGTTCCGCAAGTCCACGCCACGGCGCGTCGGTCCCAAGGTGCTGCGTCTGCAGCAGATTGCCACCGGTGGCAGTTCCGTTCCCCGCCGCGGTGGCCAGCCCAGCATCCGCGGCACCGAAGCGGCCACCCAGGCGGTGATCCGTGGCGTCTATGTCCAGATCCTGGGCACCACCGGCTATGCCGGCGAACACAACACCGTTGAAGAGATCAAGCTCGAGAACGGCGACATCAGCCTGCGAGAGTTCATCCGCCAGGTGGCCCGCTCCAAGGCCTTCCGTCGTCGCTACTGGAGTGGCCTCTACATCTGCAAGGCGATTGAGGTGATGCATCGCCGCATACTGGGTCGCCCCAGCTTCGGTCGCTGGGAGATTGACAGCTACTTCGACACCGCAGCCCGCAGCGGCTTCTATGGCGTCGTCGACGCCATGATCAACAGCCGCGAATACAACGAAACCTTCGGCGAGGACACGGTTCCCTACGAGCGCTTCATCACCGCCAACGATCGCAACGCCCGCCAGGTGCCGGCCCTGCGCCGACCCTTCAATGCCGAGTCGGTGGCCGATCTCACCCCGATCCAGCGGCCGGATGTGCCGCGGCCACTGCAGTTGCGCACCGTCGCCGACACCGTGCCGCGTAACCTGGCCGATCGCAATCGGTTGATTCGCGGCAGCTGGACCGCCTCGATCAGTGGCGGTCAGAGCAATGCCCCAAGCCCCGACAGGTCGGCTGGCTCCCAGAGCATCAAACAGCCGCCGCTGCCCACCCGCAGCTGGAGCGCGCCACGTTGGCAACCCGGGGTCGCCAAACCCCTGCCCTCCCGATCCACGGCACCGGCAGCCCCTGCGGCCCTTGCCCCAACAGCCTTGACGGGCCCAGGCAACTGGCGCGCGACCCAGGCCAGCGGCTATGGCTCCGCGATGGCAGTCCAGCCTGGTGCCGCCATGGTGAAAGCTCTGCAGCCGGGCTCCCCCCAGGGATTCCGCCGCCGCCAGAGCCTGGGACGTCCGATCCAGCTGCCCACCGCCCCTAGCGACAGCCAGCTGAGCGCGGCCATTGAGGGCAGTTATCGCCAACTCCTCAACCGCACCGTTCTGGCGGCGGAACGGCTCAGCGATGCCGAATCCCAGTTGCGCAACGGTGTGTTGACGGTCGCCGATTTTGTCGGCCAGATCGCTCTCAGCGACATGTTCCAGCAACGGATCCAGCTCATGGCCCCATTGCGGGGTGCCTCGGCGGTCTATCTCGCCCTGCTGGGTCGAGCCGCCCAGCCAGCTGAGGTGAGTCGCTTCCTGGCGACCCGCTCGAAGCAAGGTCAGAGGCAGGCGATTGCGGCCGTGCTCTCCGGTTCGGAGTATGCCGGCAGCTTCGGCCGCGACACCGTGCCCTATCTGAAGGGATTGAACACCGCTGATGGCCTGCCCTTGAGCACGGTCAATCGCACGGCCAATCTCTACGGAGGCAATGCCGCCCTCAATCCTCCCCTGGGCGGAGCCATCTGAGCGGCAGAGCCGAGGCCAGGCTGGGCCTTCTAATCGGAATAGCTAAACCAGTCACCCCAACCTCCCGGAGCCAGGCTCCGGGAGGTTGCTTTATGAATAAGTAGTCTAATTTTATTCAGGGATTCATCACACAGATGGGCCCAAAATCGGCCTGCCTCAGTCTTCGCCCTCGGCCGCAAGAGATCAACAATTGCTGCAGCAAGCCGCTGTCAGCAACTGGCGCCAGCTGGTTTGCAGCCGCAGGGATCTCCAACGCAATTCGGCCGTGAAGATCTGTTACCGGTGCCCGAGCCCTAGAGGAGCGTTGCCGCAGAATGATTCGGCGGTCGACACTGTCGGCCTCAACCCTTACCCACTGGATACCGGTCTCCTTCAACGGCGACCGCTTGTTTCGAGGCAGAACTGCATGAGCATCGTCTCCAACTCGATCATCAACGCGGACGCCGAAGCCCGCTACCTCAGCCCTGGCGAACTCGACCAGATCAAGTCGTTCGTGGCTGGTGGTCAGCGTCGCCTCCGCGTCGCCCAGGTCCTGGCGGAAAGCCGGGAGCGCATTGTCAAGCAGGCCGGAGGCCAGCTTTTTCAGAAGCGCCCCGATGTCATCTCACCCGGAGGCAATGCCTACGGTGAGGAGATGACGGCAAGCTGCCTGCGGGACATGGATTACTACCTGCGCCTGGTCACATACGGCGTTGTCGCTGGCGATGTGACGCCGATCGAAGAGATCGGCATCATTGGCGCCCGTGAGATGTACCGCGCCCTTGGCACTCCCCTGGAAGCGATGGCGGAAGCCGTGCGCGAAATGAAGTCGGTGGCCACCGGCATCCTCACCGGCGCCGATGCCGAGGAAGCTGGTTTCTACTTCGACTACGTCGTCGGCGCCCTCTCCTGAGGTCTCTTCCCTCCCCGTTCATCGCCACTCCTCTCAGGATCCATGCAAGACGCCATCACCAACGTCATCAACCAGTCCGACGTTCAAGGTCTTTACCTTGACGGCGGTTCCATCGGCAGGCTTGAGCAGTACTTCGCCAGCGGTGAGCTGCGCGTCCGTGCTGCCGCCACCATCAGCGCCAATGCTTCGGCCATCATCAAAGAGGCTGTCGCTAAAGCTCTGCTGTACTCGGACATCACCCGTCCGGGCGGCAACATGTACACCACCCGTCGCTATGCAGCCTGCATCCGCGACCTGGATTACTACCTGCGCTATGCCACCTACGCCATGCTGGCTGGTGACACCTCGATCCTCGACGAGCGCGTTCTGAACGGCCTCAAGGAGACCTACAACTCCCTGGGCGTGCCCATCGGCGCCACCGTTCAGTCGATTCAGGCCATGAAGGAAGCCACCGCCTCCTTGGTTGGTCCTGATGCCGGCCGTGAAATGGGTGTCTACTTCGACTACATCAGCTCGGGTCTCGCCTGATCTCTGCAGAGTCGTCCCGATAAGGAGCCCCCATGCGCCTATTCAAGATCACAGCCTGCATTCCCTGCCCCGAAAAGGCGAGAACCCAGCGTGAATTGCAAAACACCTATTTCACCAAGTGGGTGCCGTATTCAAGCTGGTTCGCGGAACAGCAGCGCATCATGAAGCAGGGTGGCAAGATCCTGAAGGTTGAGTTGGCCGCCGGGCGCCGTCAGCAAAGCTGCGGCAACTGAAGCTCCTACAGCTGCCCTTTTTGGTGCAGCTGTCGGGCCATTCCCCTATCTGGTCCTTAGCCCTGATCTCGCCTCATTCCTTGCACGACTGGGCTCAGGCTCAGCCACTCCCAAGGACTCCAAAGGACTCCAAAGGACTCCAAAGGAATTTTCAACTTGCTTTTATTTCAGGATCACCCCCTGAAGATTGTTAGTTGTTGAACCAAAGCCTGGACCACCTGAGCACCGTGTGAATGACACGCTGACTGGACCCAGAGCCTGATACCTGCCTCCACTGGAGGAAATGGGTTACCCAGGCCTTCTCGCAAGAAGGCCTGGGTTTCGGTTCTTTGACGACGGGCTCGGGTGCGACTGCAGAGGGGCCGGAAGCCCCAAGAGAGCCACGGCAGTCCTCCTGGGCCATGAGCGTCAGGGGACCCTGCTCCAGGCCCAGACACTGGGGTTGAGCGCAGCCGCCCTCAGGATTGGTTCCGATCTTCGCCTTACGCCCCTGCTGGCGGCTTCTGCCGCAGCGTTCGAGCGAGCGGACAGGGGGCTATGTCGGTCACGCCGATCACCACAACCGCCGGACCCAGCGGCAGCCAGCGGCAATGTGGGGTAAGTCCGCTGCCCGCAGATTGCATCCGGAAGCAGCCTGAGCCAGCAGGGGATTAATTCCGACTCACTGGCACAAGCAGATCTGCTGCACTGCAAGTGCTTTCGAACGCCAGGCTGGCCTGAGGCACGGTCCAGGCGAGATCAGGCTGCGACCACTTCGGGCGTTGGCCTTGGGCGTGAACGGTCTGTTCGATCAGTATGGGCTTCCTGCCGCAGCTCATGGCGATGCCCTACGGCTGGCTGGCTGGTTCCATCCCGGCCTGGGCCGTTTGATTTGCTGACAGGACTCGACAAGCCCCGGCAGTTCACGGCTGAATGGACCGTTGGCGATCCCAGTAGCTTCCAGCCTTGACCCGAACCCCCTCTCGATCAGCCGACCGCCGCGACACCCAGGAAGCCAGCTCAGGTGGCGAGAGCCTGATGCCCCTGCCCTGGAGCCTCTGGCCCGCCGAAGCCAGGCTGTTGCTTGGCCTGGTGGCCATCTGGAGCCTGGTCGGGCTGCTCATCCTCACCTCCGCCAGTTGGTTCGTCGCGGACCGGGAGATGGGCGATGCGGCCTACTACCTCAAACGCCAGGCCCTGTGGCTGCTGGCCAGCTGGGGTCTGTTGCTGCTGGCGATCCGCACCAGTCTGCGGCGCTGGCTGCACATCGCCGGATCGGCTCTGGTGATCTGTGGGGTTCTGATTGCCGCCACCCTGGTGATCGGCAGCACCGTGAATGGGGCCAGCCGCTGGTTGGTGCTTGGACCGATTCAGATCCAGCCCACCGAATTGGTGAAGCCCTTTGTGGTGCTGCAAGGAGCGGTGCTCTTCTCCCATTGGCGTCGCATCGGCAATGACCAGAAGCTGCTCTGGCTGGCGATGTTCGGCGGTGTGATCCTGCTGATCCTCAAGCAACCCAACCTCAGCACCGCCGCCCTGCTGGGACTGCTGCTCTGGTTGATGGCCCTGGCTGGTGGCCTCTCCCTGCCACTGTTGATCGGCGCGGCGGGGGCCGGAGGGTTGCTCGGTGGCGCCAGCATCATGATCAACGAATATCAGCGGCTACGGGTCACCTCCTTCCTCGACCCCTGGAAGGATCCCCAGGGCGATGGCTACCAACTGGTGCAGAGCCTGCTGGCGATCGGTTCGGGCGGCGTTCTCGGGGAGGGCTTCGGCCTCTCCACCCAGAAGTTGCAGTATCTGCCGATCCAGACCACCGATTTCATCTTCGCGGTGTTCGCCGAGGAGTTCGGCTACGTCGGCTCGCTGATGCTGCTGCTGTTTCTGCTGATCTTCGGCTTCGTCGGCCTCAGGGTGGCCCTCAGCTGCCGCAGCAATCAGCACCGTCTGGTGGCCATGGGCTGCACGACCCTGCTGGTCGGTCAGTCGATTCTCAACATCGCCGTGGCCAGCGGCGCCATGCCCACCACCGGCTTGCCGCTGCCGATGATCAGCTACGGCGGCAACTCGCTGCTCAGCAGCCTGTTCGTCTGCGGCCTGCTGATTCGCTGCTCCCTGGAAACGACGGGACTGGAACCAGCACGGCCACGCCGACGGCGCCAGCCCCCTGCCCCGATAGGCTGACCGCATCGGCCCTTCTCCCCCCGGCCATGACCAGCCCCGGCCTGCTGCTCGCCGACTGGGCCCGCAGCAGCGAATACCTGCTGCAGAGTTCCCTCGCCCATCCAGGACCGATCACCCTGGCGGTGGTCTTTGCCGGTGGCGTGCTCACCAGCCTTGGCCCCTGTTCGCTCTCCCTGTTGCCCGTCACCCTGGCCTACCTGGCCGGTTTCGGCGCCGATGGCACCAGGGCGCCGCTGCTGGCGGCGGGGCCCCGCTCCTTGCCCTGGCAGCGCAGCGTCAGTTTCGCCGCCGGCATCGTCTGCTCTCTGGTGCTGCTGGGTCTGGCCAGTGGGCTGATGGGGCGTCTCTACGGCAGCCTGCCCAGCCAGATCCCCCTACTGGTGGCGGTGGTGGCCGTGGTGATGGGTCTGAATCTGCTCGGTTTGCTGCGCTTCCCGTTGCCGGCCGGCCCTGATCCCGAGGCCTGGCGCCGCCGGGTACCGGCCCCGTTGGCCCCCCTGGCAGCCGGGCTGGCCTTCGGCCTGGCTGCTACACCCTGCACGACGCCGGTGCTGGCCGTGCTGCTCGCCTGGATGGCCCAGAACGGCCGGCCGCTGGAAGGCATGGTGCTGCTCACCTGCTTTGGTGCTGGCCAGGTGCTGCCGCTGCTGCTGGCCGGCACCGCCGCCGCCAGCCTGCCCGATCTGCTGCGCCTGCGTCGAGTCGGTCAGTGGATTCCCCCGATCAGCGGCGTGGTTCTGCTAACCACAGGCGGCCTTACCCTGCTCTCCCAACTGCCATGACGGCGGCCCCCTCCTCAACCACCAGGCGAATCCTGCTGCGCTGGATCGGCTGGCTGGCTGACCTGCGCCTGGCGATCACCTTGCTGCTGGTGATCGCCCTCACCAGCGCTATCGGCACGGCGATTCCGCAGAAAGAAAGCGAGCTTTTTTACCACCAGCGCTACGACCCGGCCCCCTGGCTCGGTCTTGTTGATGGCAACGGCGTGCTGCGCCTGCAGCTCGACCACGTTTATTCCAGTGGCTGGTTTCTGGCCCTGCTCGCCTGGTTGGGGCTGGCTCTGGTGCTGTGCAGCTGGCGGCGCCAGTGGCCCGCCCTGCAGGCCTCCCTGCGCTGGATCGACTACCGCTCCCCGCGCCAGCTGAGCAAGCTGAGCGTGGCCGAAACCCTGCTCAGCGAAGATCCGAGTCCCTGTCTCGACCGGCTCGAGCAGGAATTGCGGGCTGGGGGTTGGCAGGTGCAACGCCAACCCGATCGCCTGGCCGCCCGGCGGGGTGTGCTGGGCCGGGTTGGACCGCTATTGGTCCATGCCGGCATGGTGGTGTTGATGGTGGGTGCGGCCTGGGGCTCCCTGGGGGGCCAACGGCTGGAGCGCTTTCTCGCCCCTGGCCGGGAGCTGGAACTGCTGGACAGCCGCGGCCACACCCAGCTGATCGTGGCCCTCGACGACTTCCAGATCCAGCGCGATCCACTCGGCCGGCCGGAGCAGTTCAGCTCCAGCCTGCGCTTGATCTCACCCGCTTCCAGCGCCGAGGCCATCCCCGCCGCTAATCCCGCGCTTGCCATGCCATCCCCAGACCCCGGCGCCTTGACGCTCCTGGGCGAGGCCCCAGCCGTCGCGGCGGCCAATGCTGCTGTCGGCGGTGAAGGCGACGTGGATGCGGCCCAGCCACTGCGGGCCGTGATCAGCGTCAACCATCCCCTGCGCCACCGGGGCATGACCCTCTATCAGGCCGACTGGGCCCTGGCGGCGGTCAACATCCAGCTGGGTCGCAGCCCGGTGTTGCAGCTGCCGCTGCAGACCTATCCCGAACTGGGGGAGCAAGTGTGGGGCCTGGTGCTGCCGACCCGCCCCGATGGCAGCGAACCGGTGTTTCTGAGCCTGCGCAGCGAACAGGGACCGGTGGAGGTGTTCGGGCCCGATGGCCAGCCACTGGCCCGGCTGCAACCCGGTGGCGAGGCGGTTGAGGTGCGCGGCCTGCCGATCCGGGTGGCCTCGATCCTGCCGGCGAGCGGCATTCTGTTGAAGCGGGATCCCGGGGTGCCACTGGTGTACAGCGGCTTCGCCATTGCCCTGCTCGGGGGCGGACTCAGCCTGGTGGCCACCCGCCAGCTCTGGGCCATCAGCGAAGCCGAGGCCGGTCGTCTGCACGTGGCAGGCCTCTGCAATCGCAACCTCACGGCCTTCGCCGCCGAACTGCCGGCCTTGCTGGCTCGAGTCTCAACAGCTCCGGTCCAGCAGGCCTGAGTACTCCTTGGCTCCATCCATACCGCTGATACTCCCTGGACAGCGAGCCGGCCCGAAGCTCAGCAGGGCTGACGCTGCCCATGGCTGACCCGCACCACCGTGTGCACATTGCCGCGGGGGTTGAAGTCGGCCACCAACTCCATCCAGGCGGGCTCACAGGCCGCCACAAAGTCGTCGAGGATCCGGTTGGCCACCTCCTCGTGGGAGATGCTGCGATCCCGGTAGCCATTCACATAGAGCTTCAGAGCCTTGAGCTCCAGCACCCGGGGCCCCGGCTGGTACAGCAACCGCAACACCGCAAAATCGGGATAGCCGGAGAATGGACAATTGCAGGTGAATTCCGGCAGCTCGATCGACACCTCATAGGGGCGACCGGGGCGGGGGTTGTCAAAGCAGATGAGCTGAGCTTCGGCGATCGCCCGCTCGCCATAGCTCGGGGTACGGGTGCGATCGCCCATGGCGGCGGCTTCGATGGCCATGGCCTGGCTGCAAGATTCAGAGGAGCTGACCGTACTGGATCCCGACGGGGATGGGGCCGTCGTAGCCATCGTTACGACAGCTGCCGCTGGACTCGGGCCTAATGACGGAGTCGTCGGCTCTCGCTGATGTCTGCAACACTGATCCGAGAGGCTGGAACGGCCACACCACCCAGCCAAACCAGCCCCAGCCGCGACCTCAGCCCAACTGATTCCACTCCGACTGGTTCCAGTCAGCCTGATTCCAGTCAGCCTGATCCCCGCAAGACCGATTCAGCGAACCTGAGCCGGCCCTTCGCCATCAGCCAGAATCAGTCCTCCGGATCACTCTGGCTGAAGCTGTCAGACTGACCACATCAAGCCAGCTCCACTGGTTCGGTTCATCGGCTTCATCGCCCTTGAATCGGCTGCCAAAGGCCCACCAGCCGCTGCCAGCCGCCAGGATCCTTTTCAGAGTTCACCCCGACCCCCGCCGCATCCATGAAGAAAATCGAGGCCATCATCCGTCCGTTCAAACTTGAGGACGTCAAGATCGCGCTCGTGAATGCAGGCATCGTCGGCATGACGGTGAGCGAAGTGCGTGGCTTCGGGCGCCAGAAGGGCCAGGTGGAGCGCTACCGGGGTTCGGAATTCACCGTCGAGTTCCTGCAAAAGCTCAAACTGGAAATCGTCGTCGATGACGATCGTATCGATACTGTCGTGAACGCCATTCAGGACGCCGCCCGCACCGGTGAGATCGGCGACGGCAAGATCTTCATCAGCACGATCGATTCCGTCATCCGCATCCGCACCGGCGATCGCGACAGCAGCGCCATCTGACAGCGGCCGCGGCGATTGCTCGCGATCCTGCCTGCCGATTCCCGTCGCTATGGCCAGCGGGAGCTGGGGGAGGACGTTTCGGATCGTTGCCTGGTTCCATCCTCCGCAGCCACGGGGGCGATCAGCCCAGCCAGGCCCCAGGCCCTGCGTTGGCACCACTGGCGAGCCAGCGGTTTCAACGGCCGTTCAGGGTGCGCTGCACCAGATCGTGAATGCAGCGGCCATCCACCGGCCCCCTGATCAGGGCCGGCCCCTCCGGCTCGCTTCCGGATGGCGTCCCATCCCTGGGGCTGGCTGCGGCTGAGGTCGCTCCGGGCCTGCGCAGCCAGAGCAGATATTCATGGTTGCCTGCCGGGCCGGTGAGCGGCGAGGCCAGCAGCCCGGCTGCCTGCCAGTCCTGGGCCAACGCTGCCGCCAGCACCGTTTCAATCGCATCCACGTGCGCGGCCGCATCGCGCACCACGCCCCCCTTGCCCACCCGGGCCCGGCCCACCTCGAACTGGGGTTTGACCAGCAGCAGCGCTTCGACGCCGCTGCTGGCAGGATCAGGGCCGTCGAGCGCGGTGATCGCGGGTCGCAGCAACGCCCCCAGGGCCGGCAGCACCCGGGTGAGCGAAATGAAGGAGACATCGGCCACGGCTAGATCCGGCCAGGGATCCCCGGGTTCGTAGAGATCGGCCGGCGTGAGATGGCGCAGGTTGGTGCGTTCCCGCAGCACCACGCGGGGATCGGTGCGCAGGCTCCAGGCGGTCTGGCCATAGCCGACATCGATGCCGTAGACGCGGCTCGCCCCGTGCTGCAGCAGGCAATCGGTGAAGCCGCCAGTGGAAATCCCGCCGTCGAGGCAGACTCGCCCGGCCACCTGGATCGGTAACTGTTCCAGAGCCGCCACCAGCTTTTCACCGCCACGGGAGACAAAGCGGGGGGGCTGCTCCACCGCCAGCGCCAGCTCAGCGGCCACGTCGACACCGGGCTTGTCGAGCACCCGATCGCCGCTGCGCACCCGGCCACTGCGAATCAGCTGCTGGGCCTGCTGGCGACTGATGGCCAGCCCCCGGGCCACCAGTTCATGATCGAGCCGCTGCCTGGGGGCCATGGGAAACGTCCCGTCCGGCCGGAGCGGCCTGGTGTTGGTTCCGTTATCGAACCACACGGGAAACGGAAATAAAGCCAAAGCCCCACCTGTTCGGCTGGATACCAACAGAAGATGGCCCGAACCGCCGGTGAGAGCCTTCCATGGGCCCAGCCCGATCCAGCAGTCTGAGCGCACCGGAGCTGGTGACCACCAGCCGCAGCCTCGGCCATCCCCATGGGCATCGGGGCAGTAATGTGCTGGAGCTGCTCAGGCCGGGCAGCTTCGTGCGGCTGCGCAACCAGCCCGACGACCTTCCTCCCTTCCAGCTGATCCAGTGCCGCGGCGGACGCTGCTGGGTGCGGCAACAGAGCTGGGGCCGGCTGGTGCACTGGGAGGTGGGCCATCGCCAGCTGATCACGGTGATCTGACTCACGGAGTCTTGATCAGGGTGGCTTGAGAGCGGTGCTTGGCAGCGAGAGGACTGAAGGCGATGGTGGCCTGAGGGTCGCCCGATAGGTTGGGGACGACGTTGCCACGCGCTGGCCCTTGATCGAGCGTTACACCCTGCCCGAGATGGGCGGCCTCTGGAGTGAGGAAGCGAAGTTCCAGAGCTGGCTGGATGTCGAGATCGCCGCCACCACCGCCCAGTGCGAGCTGGGCCGGGTGCCGCCTGAGGCGCTCGCCACGATCCGCGAGAAGGCCGCCTTTGAGGTGGCACGCATCCTCGAGATCGAGGCTGAAGTGCGCCACGACGTGATCGCCTTCCTCACCAATGTCAACGAACACGTGGGGGATGCCGGGCGCTATATCCATGTGGGTATGACCAGCTCCGATGTGCTCGACACCGGCCTGGCCCTGCAGCTGAAGCGCTCGGTGGCCGTGCTTCGCACCGAACTCGATCAGCTGGCCGCAGCCCTGCGCCAGCTGGCCCGGGCCCACAAGGACACGGTGATGATCGGCCGCTCCCACGCCATCCACGGCGAGCCGATCACCTTCGGCTTCAAGGTGGCCGGCTGGCTGGCCGAAACCGAACGCAACCGCGAGCGGCTGGAGCGCCTCGAGAGCGTGGTCTCCGTCGGTCAGATCAGCGGCGCCATGGGCACCTATGCCAACACCGACCCCGAGGTGGAGGCGATCACCTGCCGCCTCCTGGGCCTGGTGCCCGATGCCGCCAGCACCCAGGTGATCTCCCGCGATCGCCATGCCGAGTACGTACAGACCCTGGCCCTGATCGGTGCCTCCCTGGAGCGCTTCACCACCGAGATCCGCAATCTGCAGCGCACCGACGTGCTGGAGGTGGAGGAGAACTTCGCCAAGGGCCAGAAGGGCAGCTCCGCCATGCCCCATAAGCGCAATCCGATCCGCAGCGAGCGCATCTCCGGCCTGGCCCGGGTGCTGCGCAGCTACACCGTGGCGGCTCTGGAAAACGTCGCCCTCTGGCACGAACGGGACATCAGTCACAGCTCGGTGGAGCGCATGATGCTGCCGGATTGCTCGGTCACCTTGCACTTCATGCTGCGCGAGATGACCGAGGTGGTGCAGGGGCTGGGCGTCTACCCCGAGAACATGGCCCGCAACCTCAACGTCTACGGCGGTGTGGTGTTCAGCCAGCGGGTGCTGCTGGCTCTGGTGGCGGCCGGGATCAACCGTGAAGACGCCTATGCCATCGTGCAGCGCCACGCCCACGCCGCCTGGAATCGCGAAGGGGGCGACTTCCGCGCCAATCTCGAAGGCGATGTCGAGGTCACCGGGCGACTCTCGGCCGCGCAACTGGCCGACTGTTTCGCCACCGATCTGCACTGCGCCAACTTGGACGTGATCTGGCAGCGGCTGGGCATCTGAGCCGCCAGGACAACGGACGTGGCCCACCGGGGCGGCGATCCGTGGCCCCCAGGAACGCGTGGACCTGGTCCAGTGCTCATGGCACTGCTTAGCCTTTGAAAACCTTGGAGCAAGGCTGGGATGGGAGAGGTGAATCTGCATCCGGAGTATCCGGACAGAGAGCAACTCGACAGTGCCGAGGCTTGGCTGCACTATGCCGACGCCCTGATGGCGCAGGCCGAAGGCGGCGGCCTGCAGCGCTCCGTGCAGATGCAGCAGGTGGCCATGGCCCTGATGCAGGCACAGCGACACGGCGCCGACGAGACCACGATCCGTCGGCTGCTGCTGACCAGAGCCACCCTGGAGCTTGCCGATCAAGTGCAAGACCTTGGCCTCGAGGATGGCGCGATCAGCTTGCGTCAGCTGGCCGGCAGATAGAGCTTTGGGGAGCTCCGACAAGACTTCTGTGGGCGGGGAGCCCCATGGCTAGGTGCACCACGGATGGGCGCGGATGGCCTTGATCTGAAGCACCCGCAGCGGAGGGCTGGGCAGCCTGTTCCAGTGCAGGGGGAAAGGCCCAGCCAAAGCTGGATCAGCCGGTCTTCGCTGGGGGTGGCCCCGAAGGTGAACCGCTGGATCTAGGCCTCCTGGAGCTGAATGGCAAAGTGCCCTGGCAGTCGTTGTGGCTTTTGCCGTCGGGGTGTGAGCACTCCAACGGGCTGGTATGAGTGCTGAACGGACAGGGAGCCACCAGGGAGATCGGCTCGGGGCTGGTACCGATGCGGCGGCAGATCGCTCAGTCAGGGGAGAAGGGTCATGTGGAGTGCATATGTCCTGGCCGAGTGCTGAGCAGGTTCTGAGGTCCAAATTCAAGGGAAGTGGGTGGAAACCTCGGTTCAAAGGTTGCCCGCAAGGAGGCAATCGCACCCACTCAAGATCCCATGGCCATCCATGGATACGGCCAAGAAGATCTGAGCAGAAGTTGCGTGGCAACTGGGTATTGCGGTGGGCCTTGATAGCCCATATTGTGAGGAATATCAGGCTTCAGGATCAGAGATCTTGACCGCAAGCAAGGGTGGTAAGGACGGGTCCGGTTCCACCACCAACTTGAGAAGACGGCCGTGCAGATCGCTGGCTTGAGAAGAGAACTGGATTCGGTTGACAGTCGATTCAGTCGTAAGAGTGGGACGATCCTGGGCGTGACTGCCATTGATCCAATCCCAGGTGCTCACAGTCAGCCGTGCTGACAGCCCAAGGCTGATCACAATCTCCCCGACGGTCGCCTCCAGCCAGAGGCAGAGCGGATAGCCCTGAAGCAGGAGGTAGTTGCCGAATCCCACTCGGTTCCGCTCCGCCAGCATGGCATCCAGAATGTCATTGGGAAAGCTGGGATCAACGATACGGTGATGAACGATCAAACCGAAGTCCGGATTGGGAATGCCCGTATAGCCCGGATCACCAAGGAGGAAGATTTGTCGAGCCTGGGACTCGCTCAGAAGGCCTTTTTGCATCAGCTCCACCAGCTTCTCAATCACCCAAGAGAGTGGCTTGTCAGAGAAGTAAAGGGCCGTATAGAAACTCATTTTGGCTTCCTGGCCAAGGGGTGAGCGGCAGGCGGTTAGATGATAGGTATAAGCAAGGGGGCGCGGATCAATCCGGTTTGGGGCGACCGGTTTCTGCTCAATTCCTACCAGCCAAAGATAGTTGAGATGATCACTGGCAGATACCTGCTTACGCTTAAATGCTATGTTTTTATGAGGAAGGCTGCCGAGGGCGGGCACTTCCTCTGGGTCATAGGTGCAATAGAGGCCGCTGATATAGAGATTCTGCACACGATTAGAGGCAGCCGCGTACTCGGAGGTCCAGAATATTTCGTATTGATCGGCCTCTGCGATTGAGAATTCATCAGTGTCGTGGAGGACCACGATGTCTTCTTTGATAGCCTCGTAAGCGGCGATGCGTTTTTCCGCTTCACCCTTCCATTCCTGGTAGTGGTACACCACCCGCGGATCGGCCAGTAGTTCACGGCCCAGCTCGGTTTCATCCAGTCGCCGTGGTTGCTGGAGAAAGAAGGGAATGGAGGCGAGGTAGTCGTAGGGGCCGTCCCAGATGTAGATGCGGTCGTAGTTGTCAAGGAAGCCACCACGCACCTGCCAGCGCAGCATGTCTATATCATCGAAGTAGTTGATCAGGGCCGCAACACTCGGTGAACGAAAGGGTACTCCCGCTGGATGACTTAGCAGCTGATCGAGCACCGATTCGGCAAAATGTGCTTTCTCCATGTGCTGATTGAGTGCGGCGATCCAGGGGTGCTCCCGGTAAAAGGCGATTGAGGACTCGAGTTGGGCGCTAATGCCGAAGGGTTGGTCATGGTGGCGGTGTCCCCATGTTTCCGCCCAAGCCTCCAACCCAAGGGCTTTTCGGACCCAAGGAAGAATCGGGATCGACAACTCGCCAAGGTGTTCCTCCACCTTCACGGACGTGGGATCCACCTCGGGTTTGAGGCTCATGGACGCCAGCACCCGCAGCAGCAGCTCCCAGAGGGCCGCATGAGTGGGGTGGTTGATCGTGTGAACGATTGGGAGTTGGCGATGGTGGTCGTCGATCCACGACGAAATCTCCACCGCACAATCGGCCTCCCGTTGCCGAAGTTGCTCCAGGGAATTTAGATGGTGCTCGCGGATCTGGCCGGCGCATTCCTCGGGAAGGTTCCGCGTCAGCAGATCCTGGGCCGAGAGGCCCCGGCGGGCCGCTGCCATGGCCAGAAAGTCGTGGTAGGGGCCCAGCGGCGAGGACGCCTCCAACTGGGCTAGGCGCCCTTCGGGATCATGGACATAGCCGATCCAGGGGTGATGCCCCTCGTAATGAAGGTTGGGCAGCACAAGCCTGCGGGCGTGGGGCGGCAACTGCTGCTGCAGCGTCGCCCCATCAAGGCCGATGCCGTCGCGGTAGCCCGGCTGAATCCTGTGCATCACAAGTAAGTCGGTCTCGGGCAGCACGGCATGGAGTTCGGCCACGTCAGACACGGTGGCCAAATGCACGGATGGGCAGAAATAGATTTCTAATTCGGGCAGGACTTGGCGCAGAGCGAGGTAGATGGGATGCATCTGGCAATTGCCCACCAAGGCCAGGCGGGGCAGGTGGAGAGCCTGCTGGGCCAGTTCCTCCATCTCCTGCCGCATCATCAGGATCCAGGCGGGTAGATCGGAATAGAAGAGTTCAAGGCGCTCAAGCAATCGCAGCGCCAGGCAAGAATATTGCTGGATCTGCCCATTGAGGCTGCCATCTTCCCTGATCTGCCTATGGATCCAGATGGCCCCGTACCGACAGAACTGTTCATCGTGGATCTCAACCCAATCAGGCTGCTCCGGGGCGCTCTGCTTGAGTTGGCGGAATAAGCGCTCGCCGGTGAGGGCCAAGCTGATCGCTGTTATGGGGTCATGCTCAGCGCACTTCAGCATCTGTTCATGACAGCCCACACCGAGGTTGTGGATCTGCTCCTGATCGAGAGGATCGATCTGCCCCTGCAGCTGATCCAAGCGTTGCAGAAGCAAGGAAGCTTGCCTTTCAAGCTGATTTGGATCAGACAGATTCATGGTTAACGATTTCCACCTGGCTGGCCTGATTGGGATCTTGAAATAACTTGCAAATGTCTAATAATAGCAAAGGACACCAGGCCTTCCTTGTCAGGACTCATGGCAGTCGTGCGCAGCTGCCGCAACACCAGAGCCCAGCGTTCCACCACCATCAATTGGTGGTACTCCACAGGGGAACCGGCAGCCACAAGGCGTGCAATAGCAAGACGCAGTCGCGTTTCAACGTGAACTTCAACCCACGGGGGAGCGGGGACATCGTGATGAAACAGATGGTTCACCAGCACCAGAAGCCGCTGATCCAGACGCCAGGCGGCCGCACCCTGGGGTTCTTCAAGGCGAAGGTGCAGGGCAAGCCCCCGCACGCTGAGGTTCCAGTCAGCGTCGATGAGCCAGCTGGGTCGATCCAGGCCAGGACTCTGCAGGTCAGGACTCTGCAGGTCAATGAGCACAGCCTGGAGCGCCCAGTGACGATCGGCCGCCAGCGGCAGGGCCTGCGGTGGGAGGTCGTCCAGCTGGATCAGACTTTGCCAGAACCGTTCGACCAACTCCAACTGGGTGGCACGCAGGGCAGGCTGTAGACCCTCACGCCGGCAGGGCAGCACCAAGGCCGCCAGCCGATCCAAGGCCTCACACCAGTGACCGGCCAGAGCCTCCTCGCGACAGCGGTGCAGGTCGGCCTTCAGGATCTCGTGGCGTAGCAGCCGTTCCAGGGTCTGTGCCTTGCCCGGCCCAGCCCGACGCTGGACCAGGGGCAGCAGGGCCGCAAACAGGTGCCGCTGCACCGAGGGAGCCAGGGGCAGCGCCAGCAGGTCATCAAAGGAGAGTGACAGCGACTCCTCCGGTGGCAACGAACCCTGTGAACCCGGCATCACGACTCGATCGGAACCGGAGGCTAGAGCAACACCCAGGGCGCAGTAAACACCAGGTTGGTGTGGAGCTCGGGCTTGGCTGCTCAGACCGAATCTTCCTTCCCAGGCTTGCGCAGAAGCGGAGAGCGCCAGCCTTCAGAGGAGCGCCCACAGCTCCATGGCCTCGGCGAGCACGCCATTCCGCAGCCGGCGGGCGAGGGCGGGATCCAGCTCTGCGGAGGGCAGCACCCTCTGGTTGTAGACAGGGAATGATTGGGCAGCGGGCAGACCAGCAGCGTCCAGTTCGAGGAAGCGAAGCACCCGCTGCAGCACCGTTTCCGGATCGGCGACCAGATCCTCGAAGCGCAGCACCAGCAGCTGATGGGCCGGAAAGGCGTCCCGCCAGCGCTGCAGCTGGTCGGCGTAAAGGCTGCCCGTGAGGGCATTGGGGTGGAGCCAGTCCAGCCCCTGACGGGCCTGCGGCGTCATCGCCTGGAGGGCCGCTTGCTCCGCCAGCAGGTGGCCCTCGGCCGTGCCCGTCAGGCCGACGTAGGTCTGCATATGGCCCAGCCAGCTCAGGGCCCGATCCAGCGGTTCGCGCAGCACCACGATCAGGCGAGCAGCGGGTAGCAGACCGGCCACGCGGGATGGGGCCTCAGGATGCTGCAGGTAGTTGGGAGTGGCCTCAAGCCGCAGCAGGGATCCCTCCTGGCGGAGTGGCGGGAATTGGGCCCGGTACCAGGCTTCGCCGCGGCTCCAGTGGTTGTCAAAGAAGTGGAGTTCCTTGAGGGGATGCACCCAGACATCGGCGTGGGCAGCGAGGTAGGCGGCGAGGGAGGTGGTGCCGCACTTGGGAGCGCCAAGTATGAGCACATCGGCGCCGGCGCTTGCCTGGGCCGCCGCTGCGAGCCGATCGCCAGGCAACCCCAGACAGGCCGCCCGCCGAGCCAGTGCGCAGGCCTTCTGCTCTTCCCCCAGCTCATGCAGCCAGTGGGCTTCGAGGAAGAGGCCGAGGGGCTGGGGAGGTCGGCGGGCCAGGCACGCTCGCAGCTGGGGCAACAGCACCGCCCTCTCGGCTGCTGAGCGCGCCAGATAGTAGAGGGCATGCAGGGGCCGGGGATCGGAGGGATCCAGGGCCAGGGCTTCGAGATAGGCGGCGGCGGCCTGATCCATGGCGCCTTGGCGACGGGCCAGCACGGCCCGCTCAAGGGAGGAGGAAGCGATCTCCACAGTGGGGCGGATCCTGCGGCATTGGACGCGTTCTAGGTTGGCTCGGAGACGTGCAGCTTTGGCCTTCTCCACCCCGGTCCTGTTGCTGGCTTTCCGCCGGCCAGACACCACCCGGCCGGTACTCGAGGCCCTGCGGCAGCTGCGGCCCACCCGGCTGTTCGTGGCCTGCGACGGACCGCGGCCTGCCGTAGCCGACGAGGCCGCAGCCTGCGCCGCCACCCGGGCCCTGATTGAGGCGGCGATCGACTGGCCCTGCGCCGTAGAGCGCCTGTATCGCAGCGATCACCGCGGCTGCCGGCGTGGGGTGAGCGAGGCGCTCGACTGGTTCTTCGCCCAAGTGGAGGAAGGCATCGTGCTGGAGGACGACGTGGTGCCGACGCCCGATTTCTTCCGCTACTGCGCAGCGCTGCTGGAGCGCTACCGCCACGACGGGCGGATCGGCGTGATCAGCGGCAATAACTTCCAGCCCCACCGGCCCCGCGATGGCTCCAGCTATTACTTTTCGCTCTACAACCACGTCTGGGGCTGGGCCAGCTGGCGACGAGCGTGGAGCTGTTATGACGCTGAGCTGACGAGCTGGCCCGCCTTCCGCGACCAAGGCTGGCTGGAGCAGATCGGCGGGCGGCGCTTCAGCCGCTACTGGAGTCGCTGCTTCGAGGCGGTGTGGCAGGGCGAATGCGACACCTGGGACTACATCTGGACCTACAGCTGCTGGCGCCAGGGGCTGCTCACCTGCCTGCCGGCGGTGAACCTGGTGAACAATGTCGGCTTCGGCCACGCCCACGCCACCCACACCCGCGACGGCCGCTCTCCCCACCGCGGCACCGCCGCCCTGGAGCCGGAGCTGGTCCATCCCCAGCAGCTGGTGCGCGACCGCGCCGCCGATGACTTCACCTTCCGCACTCAGTTCCAGCCGCCGTTGCTGCAGCGCGCCCTGCGCCGGGCCATCCGCCAGCTGGGGCCGGTTCAAGCCAGGCTGCGATAGAGGGCGCGGTGATCAGCCCGCAGCCGCTCAAGGCTGAAGTACCGGCGCAGTTCCGCCAGGGCCCTGGGGCCCAGGCGCCTGGTGGGGGTCACGTGCCGGGACCGATCGCGCAGCGCCAGCACCCAGGCCTCGGTGTCGCCTGGATCGAGCAGGTCGCAGAAGGCACCGCCGATTTCACGGTGCACCGTCAGGTCGGAGGCGACCACGGGGGCATCGCAGGCCAGGGCCTCGATCAGCGGCAGGCTGAAGCCTTCGGCCAGGCTCGGCACCAGCACCGCCCGGCAGTGGCGGTAGAGCCAGGCCAGCTGGCCGTCGTCGGCCGCCTGGGCCCGCACCCGTTGCTGCAAGCCCAGCAGTCGCAGCCGCTTTCGCTCCGCCGTCCGCAGCGGACCACCGCCCACCAGCAGCAGCTGGGGCGCGGTGTCGCCACCGTCGAGGTGCACCAGGGCCTCCAAAAGGCGGTCGATGTTCTTGTAGCCCTCACGCCGCCCCACGTAGAGAAAAAATGGCCGCCGGGGCAATCCCGTCAGGGGCGTGGGCGACTGGTCGGCGAAGCCTGTCGCCAGGTGAATCACCCGCAGCCGCTCAGCCAGGCCAGGGTCGAGCTCGACCAGGTGGGCGGCGCTGCTGGCACTGACGCTGACGATCCGGCTGCTGGCGCCGAACCAGGCGAGTTTGGCGCCATGGGGCGAACCGCGCGGAAAGAACTGGGGCCAGCGTTCCGGGGTCATGTCGTGGAGGGTGGACACCAGCGGACAGGATTGCTGCTGGGGCGGCAGGCCCAGGTAGTAGGTGGCATGCAGGAGATCGATGCCGGTGAGCCTGGAGGGGCTGGCAGCAAGATCGCAGCCGAGCCGGCGCAGCAGCCGGTAGCCGAGGCAGGGCAAGCGCACCAGGCCACGGCCCTGCAGGTGCCGATTGGCATGGCAGCGGAACAGCAGCACCGGCTGCAGGGGCCGGCCTGGTCCCTCCGGCGTGCCCCCAGCGTCGGCCAATCCGGCGATCAGGTCGTGGAAGTGGCGGCTGATGCCGCCGCGGGCCATCAGACAGAAAATCTGCCGATCGAAACCGATCCTGAGGGGCGCCATTGGACCATGCTGACAGTCATGGGCGTCCATCCCCCCCAGCTCATCAGTGTGGTCACCGTCTGCTGTGGCAATCCGATCGCGCTGGCTGACACGCTGAGCTCCATCGCCAGCCAGGAGGCCCCGGCCGGCACCGAGGCCGGGGCCTCCTGGCTGGACTGGGTGGTGGTGGATGGCTCAGAGGATGGGAGTTGCCAACGATTGCTCCAGCAGCATGACCAGAGCCTGGGAGCCCGGGGCGTGGCCCTGCATTACCTGCGCAGGCAGGCCCGCGGCATCTATGCCGGCGTCAATGCCGGCCTGGCCGCCAGCCGCGGTGCCTGGCTGCAGGTGTTGCCGGCGGGCGATGCCCACGCCGATGCCAGCAGCCTGGCGCGGCTCGCGCGGCACGCCCGCTGCCTCACCGCGCGGGGGCGAGTGGGCAACCGGCCGGAGCCGGCGGCCGTGTTCGGCCAGGCGTGGGTGGAGGTGCCGGGCCGGGCCTTGCGCTGGCTCAGCCCGGATCCCGGTGTGCGGGCGATCGGCTGCTGGCTGCGCCACATGGTGCCCTGCCACTCGGCCCTGTTGTTCGAGGGCAACTGGGCCCGCCGTCACGCCTATCGGGAAGCGAGCATGGTCTATGGCGACCGACCCATCATGCGGGCAGCGTTGGCGACCTGCGGAGCGGAGGCCTATCTGGCTGAGCCGGTGTGCCGCTTCCGCCTTGGCGGCCTCTCGAGCGGCCCTGCCGACCCTGCCACCCTGCTGCGGCGCTGGCGGGATCCGGATCTCGACCGGCGCGGCCGGGCCCACGAGCTGGCCAAGGCGCTGCTGTTCCCCCTGCGTGGGACCTACCCCGATCTGATGCGGGCCCGTGCCCGCTGGCTGGGCTGGATCTGCTGATGCCACGCGTCTCGATCGTCACCCCTTTCCGCAACGCCGCCCGCTTTCTGCCCGGCTACGTGGCCAATCTTCGCCGCCAGAGTTGCGACGACTGGGAGTGCCTGGCCATCGATGATGGCTCCAGCGATGGCGGCGCCGGCCTGCTGGAGCGGTGCGTGGCCAGCGACCGCCGCTTCAGGTTGCTGCGCCTGCCGGAGGCCAGGCCAGGCAGCACTCCCCTGGCCCGGCTGCCGGCGCGGCCGCGCAACCACGGCCTGGCCCATGTGCTCAGCCCGCTGGTGGCCTTCCTCGATATCGACGATCTCTGGCATCCGCGCAAGCTGGAACGCCAGCTGGCCTTCCATGCAGCGGGCCAGCTCGACCTGTCGGTGACGGCCTACGGCCGCTTCCGCTCGGCCAGGGAACCGCTCCTGGCCCTGCGCTGCCCCCCTGCCCAGCTCAGTGCGATCTCCCTGGCCGACGCCAATCCGATCCCGCTGCTGACGGTGTTGGTGCGGACCGAGCTGCTGGCTGGGGGATTCCCCACCATTCCCCACGAGGATTACCTGCTCTGGATGAACCTGCAGCGGCGTCAGCCCGGCCTGCGCTTCGGCAGCCTGCCGGAGCTGCTCGCCTTCTATCGGCTGCATCAGAACAACCAGAGTGGCCAGCCGCTGCAGGTGGCCGGCTGGACCTACAACCTCTACCGCCAGTACGGTCTGAGCCGCACCGGGGCCTTGACCCGCCTGGGCCGCTGGGGCCTGGGTCACCTGCGCCGACAATGGCAGGAACGTCAACAACAGGCGACGCTGCCCTGCGGCACCCAGAGTGTGGAGAGCCTGCTGGCGGCGCAGCCACTGCGGTTGGTCACCGCGTCGGCATGACGACGAAGTCATGACGGGCGTGCCATGCCAAGCGAGCCATGACGACCCTGCGATGACAGAGGAGTTTCTGCCGCTGCTACAGCGCCTCGGCCGGCAGCTCCAGCCCCATCGCCGGCGCCAGCTGCTGCTGGCCACCGCCCTGCTGCTGGTGGCCGGCACCCTGGAGATGCTCTCGCTGGCGGCTGTGCTGCCGCTGCTGCTGGGGCTGATTCAGTGGCAGAGCGGGGCGCGCAACTGGGGGGTGGCCCTGTTCTGTCTTGTGGTGGTGCTGGCGGCCCTGGTGCGGATGGCCAACCTCTGGGTGAGCAACCGACTGGCGGCGGCGATCGGCGCCGATCTGGGCGAGATGGCCTTCCGGCGCACTCTGGGCCGGCCCTACCGGGAACAGCTGACCCTGGAGAGCACCCAGGTGGTGGCGGTGTTGGCCCCCCAGCTGCGTCAGCTGGTGTCCCAGGTGCTGCAGCAGGGCTGGCTGCTGCTCAGTGCCGGCCTGCTCGGCGTGGCGATCCTGGCAACCCTGACGCTGCTGGCCTGGCGGCTGGCCCTGCCCTTGCTGCTGTTGATGGGCCTGGGCTACCTGGGCCTGTCCGTCGCCAGCCGAGCTCGCCTGCGTCGCCAAGGCACGGAAGCGGTGGCCCAGCAGCAGCTCCTGATCCGCATGATCCAGGACAATCTCGCCTCGATCCGCGACGTGCAGCTACGGGGCTGGGCCGTGCCGCTGAGTCGTCGCTACGGGGTGATGGAGCGGCGCATGCGCCAGCTGGAGGCCAGCAACGCCACCCTCGCCGGCCTGCCGCGCTTCCTGCTGGAGCCGCTCGGGATGGTGGGGATCGTCTTGGCAGGGCTGGGATTGTTGCTGCAGGGGCGCCCCGTGCTGGAGGTGCTGCCGGGGTTGGGACTGCTGGCCTTTGCCGCCCAACGGCTGTTGCCCCTGGGTCAGCAGGTGTGGGCCGGTTGGGCCGCCCTCACCGCCGGTACGCCGCTGCTGGCGGGGCTGCTGGATCTGATCGAGCGGCAAGAGCCCGCCGAGGTGAGCGAACCGCAGCCCGCGCCCCGACTGGCCGGCTGGCGACGCGTGGCCCTGGTGGGGGTCGACTTCTCTTACGGGCCTGCTACGGGAGTCATCCTGCGCAACGTTCAGCTGGCGCTGGACCGCGGCGAATGGCTGGGACTTTGGGGCCCTTCGGGGTGTGGCAAGAGCACTGTGATCGACCTGCTGCTGGGGTTGCTACCGCCCGATCGGGGCCAGCTGCAGGTCGACGGACGGCCCCTGGCAGCGGGATCGCCGCGGCTGCGCCGCTGGCAGGCAGGTCTGGCCAGCATGGGCGCCGCGGTGCCGCTGGTGCCGGGCAGCGTGCGAACCAATCTGGAGCTGGCCTTCGGTGAAGCCTCGCCACCGCCGGCCCAGGAGTTGGACGATCTGTTGGCCCTGGTGGAACTTGAGGGCCTGTTGGATCGGCCCCTGGGCGAGGCGGGGCGCCAGCTCAGCGGCGGCCAGCGGCAGCGGCTTGGACTGGCACGGGCCCTGCTGACCCGGCCCGACCTGCTGGTGCTGGACGAAGCCACCAGCGCCCTCGACCTGGAGGGCGAACGCCGCCTGCTGACACGGCTGCGCAGCCAGCGCCCACAGCTGACGCTGGTGCTGGTGAGCCACCGAAGGGCCAGCCTCGAACTCTGCGATCGTGTGCTGAACCTGGCCAAAGCCGATGGCTGAACCCCCACTCCCGCCACGGCGCCGCACCGACAGGCCCCTGGCAGGTCCCCTGGAGCGCCGCCTGCAGCGCGACCTGGCGGATCCGGGCCGGCTTCAGCAGACCCTGCGGATCCTGGGGCTGCTGGGCCTGTTCCTGGGCTCGGCGGTGCTGGGTGGCTGGTTGCTGCTGGGGCTGGTGGGGCTGTACTCCCATTCGTTCACTCCCTGGCTGCGACCGGCCCCGGAGGGTTCGGACCGGCACCGCTAAGCTCAGGTTTCTTTATCGGCGACTGCGGGGTGTGGATCGAGGTCACGGCTCGCGCGCAGCGGCCCGTGTATGGCTGCTCGACGCGGGTGCATTTCCGCTCCGATGATGGCCAGATCCAGGAGCATCGCCTGAGCGTCTGCGACGTGGTGGCCACGGAGCGCTTCCTTTGGTGGAGCGCCAGCCTACCCAGCTCCATCGAGGCCGCCGAGGCCGCCCAGCCGATCAGTTTCAGTCTGCGGGAGGTGAGCCCCCGCACGGCGCGAATGACGATGGCACGGCAGCTCTGCGCCGACGATCCGCTCACCCTGTTCGACGAACCGCTGCAGTTACAGGAGCAGCTGGAACGCGGCGGCCTCGATCCCAACCAGAGCCTGGAGCGGTTCTGGCTGCGCTACCGCCGCTGGCTCGAAGTGCGGCGGCGGCCCCTGTTCGCGAGCAGCTTGACCAGCAGTCGCCACTATCCCCAGGACCTGCGACCCGAGCCGGAAGGGCTGACCATGGTGCGCTGGCTGGCGCCGCTGGCCAACCGCCCCGCCGAGGCCGAGGCACCGCTGGTGTCGCTGATCATCCCCTGCTATGGCAAGTTGCCGGTGACACTGCGCTGCCTTGAGAGCGTGCTGGCCGAGCGCACCTACCAGCGGCGTTCGCTCTGCCGGGTGGAGCTGCTGGTGATCGACGATGCCTCCCCGGATGGCTCCGGAGCCAGCCTGCAGCAACTCGACGGCATCGGGCCGATCCGGGTGTTGCGCAACGGGGAGAACCTGGGCTTCCTGCGCAGCTGCAACCGCTGTGCAGCCTTGGCGGAGGGCGATTTCATCTGCTTCCTCAACAACGACACCGTCGTCACCCACGGCTGGCTGGAGGAACTGCTGAACTGCTTCGCCCTCTTCCCCGGCACGGGCTTGGCGGGCTCGATGTTGCTCTACCCCGACGGCCGCCTGCAGGAGGCCGGCGGCATCGTCTGGCGTGACGCCAGCGCCTGGAACTATGGCCGTGGCGGCAATCCCCGATCACCGGAGGTGGGATTCGCCCGCGATGTCGACTACGTGTCCGGGGCGGCGATTCTGCTGCCAACCCCTCTGTTCCGTGAGCTGGGTGGCTTCGACAATCGCTACGCCCCCTCCTACTACGAGGACACGGACCTGGCCCTGCAGGTGCGCCAGAAGGGGCTGCGGGTGATTTATCAGCCCGCCTCCAAGGTGATCCACTTCGAAGGTGTGAGCAGTGGCCGCGACGAGGAGACAGGCGCCAAGCGGCACCAGGAGCGCAACCGGCAGCTGTTTCGGCGCAAGTGGCTCGAGACCCTGAAGGGCCACGCTGAAAGCGGTCACCAGCCCCTGATCGAGCGCAACCGCGGCCGCATCGGCCGGCTGCTGGTTCTGGAGATGGGCACCCCCACGCCAGACCAGGACGCGGGCTCGCTGTTCATGTTCAACATCCTCCTTGCCCTGGTGCAGCTGGGCTACGACGTGAGCTTCATCGCCGTCGACAACTTGAACTACATGCCGGAGTACAGCGGCGTGCTGGAGCGGCTGGGCATCCGGGTGCTGGTGCATCCCTACGTGAGTTCCGTGGCGGAACACCTGAAGACGGAGGGCGATCACTACGAGGGCATCCTGATGGCCAGGCCTGAGGTGGCGGAGCGCTGCCTGGAGCCGATCAAGCGCCATGCGCCGCACGCCCGCCTGCTGTACTACACCCACGATCTGCACCACCTGCGCATGGAGCGCCAGGAGCAGACGACTCCCGGCAGCGTCAAAGCCGATGCGATCGCGGCGATGCGCGAGCTGGAGAAGGAGATCGTCGACGTGGTGGACGGCGTGCTTTACCTGAGTGATGCGGAAAAGCGGGAAGCGGAGGAGCGGCTGGCGCCCAGAAGCCGCGGCTACGTGCTGCCGCCTGTGGTGGAGTCCGACCCGGGCCCCAAGGGCTTCGTGGAGCGCTCGGGGGTAGTGTTCATCGGCGGTTTCGGCCATCCCCCCAACCGCGATGCAGTGCTCTGGTTTGCGGCTGAGGTGATGCCCCGGCTGCGGGCGGCGGGTGCCGGCATCGTGTTCCACGTGGTGGGGGCGAATCCACCGCAGGAGGTGAAAGCCCTGGCCTGCGGCGATGTGGAGATCCACGGCTACCTGGCGGATCTGGAGCCCTTGCTGGGCGACCGACGCCTGGCGGTGGCGCCGCTGCGCTACGGCGCCGGCGTGAAGGGCAAGATGCTCACGGCGATGACCGCCGGCCTGCCGATCGTGGCCACGTCGATGGCGGCGGAGGGGCTGCAGCTGCGCCATGGCGTCACCTTTCTCAGGGGTGACGACGCCGAGACCCTGGCGGCGGGCGTGCTGGAGCTGCACCGCTCCCAGCCCCTCTGGGAGGAGATGCGCGCCGCGGCTCTGGACCATGCCAAAAAGGGCTGGGGAGGAGAGGCCTGCCGCGCCACTCTGTGCGCCATCTGCGCCGACGTGGGGCTGCCCGTGCCGGCGGATGGCATCGACCTTGGGCCGGCGCTCACTTACCGCCCCGAGCTGGTGACGCGGCTGGGGCCTGAGGAGCTGATCGGCCAGCAGAATCTCTGCGATCGGGATTGAGGGGGCCAGCAGCTGAGCGCTGCGGGTCAGCATTCAGCTGGATCCAGCCGAATCCATGGTGAAATCCTCCCGACTGCGGGGCCTTTTTCCCCTGGCGCTACTCCTGCCTACGTGGCCTTGCCGTGGTGGCCGAAAGCGGCACCCGCCTGCAAAACTTCAGCCCCCCGTCAGCCAGCAGCCGCAGGGATGTCCTGGAGCGCATGCGCTGCTCTTCATGCATCAGATACGCGCCTGACACCGGATCCAGGGCACCTTGAAGTTGTAGAGATGTTTTGACACTGGGTATGGAAAGTGGCTTTTGGGACGAACAGCAAAGAGTCACAAAGCTCCAGGATAAAAAGCCGGTTCTCAAGAGCCTGGTTGATTCAATCCCATGGGAATTATTCCGCCCACTGCTTGACAAGGACTATGAGCATGAGCGCAAGAGCAATGCAGGGCGTAAGAGGATTGATCCGCTGATCCTTTTCAAGATGCTCGTTCTCCAGCAGCTTTTCAACCTGAGCGTGGGCGTAGCCTTACGCTTGAGGTTGAAAAGCTTGAATTCCAGGTGAATGACAGACGCTCCTTTGAGGAGTTTGTCGGGCTTGGTGTGATGAACAGTACTCCAGATGCCACCACAGTCGCCTTCCTCAGGGAGCGACTGCGCAAGGCGGGAGTGATCGAGGAGCTCTTCGAGATGTTTGATGCGTACCTCCGTTCCCAGGGTCTCCAAGCCCGCGGTGGGCGGATCATCGATGCGACGCTTGTCCCATTCCCAAAGCAACGTAATACCCGCGAGGAGAACAAGGAAATCAAGGCTGGGAGGCCTCCTGAGGCTGGGACGAAAACCCAGATGGCTTGTAGCAAAATGATTTAGATGCACGCTGGACAAAAAAGAACGGCATCAGTTGCTACGGTTACAAGAACAGCATCTGCATCGATATCGACCATGGTTCCATCCGCCGATATGCTGTTACTCCGGCCAATATCTATGACAGCTAGGTGCTTCCACGCCTGCTGGATCCTGAAAACGAACATGACTATGTCTATGGGTGGAAAGCTGACAAGAAAGATCTTGATTACCCATAAACCTCCGCGACCCTGAGATCCCGTTCGGTGAACGGCATACAGCAGCAGACCGCATTGACAATCCGCTCGGTCATCCCAGCCATCGAGAAGCGACGGTTGAAGCGGAAGCAGTAGCCACCCAGGTAGCGCCTGGCGTACTTTTCAAAGTTGAAGGCGTGAAAGGTACCACTGAAGCTGGTCTTGAGGTTGCCCAGCAGGGTGTTGATCCAGCGGAATTGCGGCAGGTCGTTGGGGTGCTTGCCGCCGGTGACGACAGCCTTGTGGTGACAGTTGGCCGTGGTCACGGCGCGGAAGCAGGCCAGGCCATCGCTCAGGCATTGCGCGCAGGATCTTGTTGTGCAGCAGCCAGGCGGTGTCGTAGTTGACGCCCAGGTGGCGGCTGAGCTCCAACGAGGAGATCCCGGTTTTGGCCTGGCCAATGAGATAGAAGGCCAGGAACCAGGTTGTCAGCGGCAGCTTGGTGGTCTGCATGATCGTCCCGGCCGTGAGAGTGACCTGATGGCTGTAGGCACGGGCACTGATAGCGCTTGAGCCGCCGGCCATAGACAAGTCCAGCTCGTGGCCTTGGCAACGCGGACACTGGTACCCGTCTGGCCAGCGGGCTTTCTCCAGAGCAGCCTCACATTGCGCATCGGAACCGTAGAGCCGCTGGAACTGAGACAGGGAGAGGCCTTTCTGGAACTGGATGGCACTGCGTGACATGACCTGACTGGTATATGGGTATTAGCCTATGCGCCTAGGTCGCCCTGCGCGGAGTGAGCCGGGTAATCAAGTCAGCTGTTGCAATGGGTGGTCCGAGGAGATATTTCTTGGGAAGTAAGCAGGTTGCTCACTAGTTCCGTTTTCTTGGGTTTCTACCAAACGCGAAACGTCGTTTTCCGTTACGAGGCAGTAACTCGCCAATAAATGCAAATCCAATTGCGTAAAGAACTGCTGTAAGCGAAATCCGGACAGCCTCACTAATCAGCTTGTCCGGCTTTATTGAGGATTGATACTCTATTTGCTGTTGCAGTAGCCCTGACATCCTCTCGGCTTTTTGAAGCAGCACATATTTTAATTGATTGATTGGTGTGCCCAGCTGTGATTGCGTGAAAACCACTTGTTTCCCCGAAACGGTCTGGAGCCGTTCTTGCAACTGCTTGTGACTCATTGAAGTTGCGATGGCTTCACGAAGTCCAGAAAGCTTTTCTGCTGACTGACTGATTTGCTGTTCTACTCTTGACGTATATCCATGATAAATCCTCCAGGTGTTAAATGCTTGTAGTGGTATTAAAAGAAGGAAGCCTGCTGTTGCAGCGGGCGCCCATCGCTTAAACGCATTTCTACGCTTTCGGATACGTTTGGAATTTTTATTAATTTCCAATGCAAGAAATAGGAGAAGTACTCCAGCAAGGGCCACTGAACCATTATTCGCAAGTTCAGCAGCGACACCAAGCTGCCATTGAGCATCCGTTAGCTTGAGCGGCAGAAGCTTCGCCAAAATGGAGACAAGAAACACTCCCAATAAAACGAGTGAACAAGCTTCTAGTACAATGGAAAGACTGCTCTCTTTGCTTGGTACTTGGTTCTCGTTGGATTGCATCAGCAACCTGAATAGTGCATTGCTATTCTAGGGGATGACTCATACTGCTGCCACCTTTTAGGCTGAATTCTTCGGATGCGAGAAGCCACCCTTCTCTGCCATCAGGTCGTTGCCCTAACGGGGCAGCCTCATAAAAAACCTCCCCGAAAGGGGAGGCTGGAGAGCAAAGCGGTATGACTCAAAGAGAGGATTTCTTGATCCGGGCACGCAGACGGCGGGAGAAACCGAAGGCCGTGCCTACGCCGAGGATGGGAAGAGGCCCTGGCGTATAAACAAGAGGTTGAGATACTCCGGGAACGTACTGCATATAGCTGTTACCCGCCGCATCCTGAAGCAGGTAGGCATTGCCTTGCGAGATATTTTGCCATTCTTGCGCCAACTGCTTAACACTATAGGTCCAGCCAGCCGGCAGACCCAAAATCGTGTCCATATAAGCAACATCTTGAAGGTCATCAATTGTCAGGCTTGGCACGAGGAATCTCGCGTAGGACTGCATCACGTAGAGATTTCCGGATGGATCTGTCAATTGATAGACCAAATTGCCTGCGTTATAAGTCCACGTCGCATTCCTTTGCACATCCGATGGTATGTATGCATCACCAGTAATATTTGTATTGAAAGCAACGAATCCGAATATGGTATCATCAGGCAAATTTGGCACATCAAGCTCAAGATATGTCGTGGTAGTGGGAACTATTTGCTCAGATGCTGAATTGTAAACCCAGTTGCGCGGCCAATCCTGGATGGTTCCAGGGATAATCGCACCCGCAGGCAAATTATAAGAGTTCCCGACCGGAAACGCTTTGTTGTAGGCGTCTACAACAGCAGCACTTGTCAAGGTTGAATAATTAGAACAATCATCATAGCCTGTAGTGTTGAATACAGGTCTACCCTGTGTAGATGTCGGCACATTCAAAAGAACCTCACAGTATTGGAAATTATATAGATTTGAAACGGGTGTTGGGCCTGAAGATTCTGGGTATGTGACGGCCGCCAACGCAGCAGAAGCCGAAAAAAGAGTAGTCGCGAGCAAGGCGGCTTGTGTTGCTTTGGCAACAAGATAACGGCATACCATTTGGAAATCTGAAACTGTGCACCTTCTAGCAGAGAAAGTGACTATCCGGCCACTCCTTGACAATAAAGATCTCTAATACCCCCATTTGGGGAGGGGGGATCCCATCCAGCCCCGTTGGTCAGCCTTGCCGTGCTATAAACATGAAAACTATTTAAGTCAAGCAATCATGGTAAAAACCAAGTCTCAACTAAAAGTCTTGTCCTCAATTACGATGAACTCCCAAGAGCCTTGGGACGCCACTAAGTTTTTCCAAAGCTACCTCTGCAGACTAGAACGTTCCTTTATTCCCGATCAAGCTCGCTCCACAACGAGGTTCTTTTCCCCATGGGCCTATGCCCCTAACGGCGTCACAAGCACGGGCTTTGTTCAGGGTATAGGGGAAGGTACTAAAAAGAACACTTACACCATTGTAGGCACCTACGGACAGTTGGATAATGGGGCTTTAGGGGTTATCTATCAAGGGGCGATCAACGGCACCAATACCACTCAAGGTTCTGGACCTGGCACCTGGACCACGATGGTAGTGCCCAAAAAGTTTGGATCCCTGGGCACCAGTATCTATGGGGTGCACAAAAATGCTGATGGTAAGTTCAACTTGGTTGGCACCTACGTCTCGGCCAGTCAAACCTTCAATCTGTCAGGGACTGAGGTTAACAGCACACTTGCATTCTATTATAAAGGAAAGATTACAAGCACCCCCAGGAACAATGACTTTAAAAGCTTTCAGGCACGTGACCCAATTACCGGTGACCTAGCTGACGAAACTTATCTCCATAGTGTAAGCGGCCGCCTGGCTGCGGGCAACTATGACCTCTTTGGTGAAGGCCAAGACATCGGCACGGCCTTCGTTGTTGACATCAAGAGCGGCAAGCAAACCAATCTCAAATATAAAGATTCTGCGCTTTCCCATAGTGTTTATGGAATCTGGTCTAATAACTATCGGCACTACACCGTAGCCGGGGGCGAATCGGATGTGTTCAGTAAGCAGCCTGGGACTGATAATGGTCCTTCATTTTCTTCGCCAAGGGCAATTGGCGAAGCCACCTTGGCTGATTACGATTCCATTACAGGCAAGGTGACAAATACTCGTACTTACCGCTACCCCGGCCAGGGTGACAGCACCTACGAAACCCATTTCGAAGGAATTTGGTCTGACGGTAAGGGACTCTACAAGCTTCCATTCTTTGCCTATGGACCCGACAATCTATTCGTTTCAGGGTTGGCGATAGTGAACCGTCAAAAGAATGGTAACTTCAATTCTGAAGCTACCTGGATCACTTTTGATAACCCACCTGGGGGGTACAGCCGCTTCGCCTCCTCCGTTTGGGATGAGGCCAGTCTTGGCTCCCTACCCAACACTTCTGACCCCTCGCAACCTGCCTCGAGTTATGCAGCTATTACACATATTTTTTAAACTTATTTAAGCTGCACATGCCCTGGCAGGGCAGGAGTGAATTGGGATCATCTCCTAGTGGGGAGGGCTACCATCCTATCCCGATCACCACGCTGCAGCAGGGGTGAGCAAGGTTGATCAGGCTGCTGGATGTTTTGGCACACAATACGCTGGCCTCCCAGTGCAGCCGTCCGCGAAAGGCACGGATCTCACCCTGCTGCTGCAGCCGCATCTGGGTGTGCTGGCCTAGTTCCACCGTTTCGTGTTTGCAGCGTGCCCCGAGGCCTGCATCGCCTGCCGCATCAGGGCGTCGTCGATGACGATGTTGAGGTCCGTCTTGGTGGCCCCCGAGAATCATCCATGGCGTGGGCCAGCGCCCCTAACCACTCCAAACAGCGGCCCGGGCCAGTCCAGAGCCAACCACCTCAATGAGTCCGCGTCCATAAGCGTTGAAGATCAATATCCCTAATGGGTGGTTTGATTAAAAACTCACCCTCATTTATGGGTTAGTAATCCAGTCCGTTTAGGGCACCTGAAAAATTAACAAGCCACTTCCTTTAGGTATGAACCCGATCATTATTTGCTAAGAGTTAATTGGAAAAACTATCCGCAAAACCTTTTCACGGCTATAGCTTGTTTCTTTCTGATTTCGATTGATCGATCGCTCAACCCCAGCTGAAAGCGCGATTTCGGCTATTTTTGTGTTACGCGCTTCTGTTTGCTTTTCCAGGGCCACGCCTTTGGGCGGCATTCTGTTCATATCGCCTCCATCGCTGGCTACCCCTGCGGAGAAGGCTGCGCCAAGAGCAGGTTGCCCAGGCGGATCAGCTTGTAGGAAATCACATTCAGGCCAAATACGGCGCTGACGTTCTCATGGCCGCGCAGTATGAACTGCACAGCCCGCCGAGTGCCTTGATCCAACCGAACACCTTTTCGATGCCACGGCGGTCATTGATCGACTTGGCATAGCTCACATGGCGGGTGGTGTGGATCGAAATAGCCGGTAAATAAGCTGAAATCAGCTCGCTTCAGGCCAGCGATACTCATCAATAGTTCAATCCGAGTAAAAGAGGGCCATGGCAAGCATTCTGGACCTGTTGCCCAGAGCTTCTTAAGGGCACCTCGAAAAATCAACAAGATACTTGATTCTGGCCTGATCCCGATTATGATTGGTTGAGTAATTATCATGCCAACAGTGGTTCAGAGGGAGCCAATGCCCCCACGTCAGCGTGACCTTAACTTGCCCTCACCGATCGCTGCGGAGGACCTGCTGCCGACGACAAGGATTGCGGGACATCAGAAACGGCCCAGCGTGGCGATCGCCGTTTGCACCCATGGGCCAGATCTCGGCCTACTGGCAAAGCTGTTTACCGCTCTTGATCGCATCCTGGAGTGCAGCGCCGTTGCTGAGGTGCTGATCGTCGACAATGGCTCGCCACACCCCGTGGCGGCCAGTGCTCCATTGCTCTGGCTTCAGGCTCGCCACCCCCAAGTGCGGTGCGTGCTGGAGGACCGACCCGGCCTCACCCAGGCTCGCTGCCGAGCGATCCGCGAAACAACGGCCGATCTGTTGATCGGCTTTGACGACGACAACGAACCGGCGGCCGACTACGTCGCCCAGGTCACGGCCTATGCCGCCCATTACCCCGAGGTGGGCGTCTGGGGGCCGGGCCACATCGCGGTGATCTTCAGCCAGGAACCGGACCCCTGGATTCAGCGGCACCGCGCCTGCTTTCAGGAGCGCCAGCTACCGTTCGCCATCTCCACGGTGCCGCCACCGCTTGGCGCTCCCTGGGTCACGGGTACGGGCTTTGCCGTGCGGCGGCCGGTGCTGGAGGCCTATCGCCTGGCGGTGGAGCGCGGCGAGCTGGCTGCCAGCGATCGCACCGGGGCAGGTCTGCAGAGTGGCGGCGATCTGCAGATCGTGTGGCAAGCCCTGCGGCTGGGACTGGCCCAGGGCTTCATCCCGGACCTGCGCTGCGGCCACCTGATTCCGCCCGCGCGTGCCAACCTCGCTTACATCCGCCGGCTCGAGTTCGGCGCCGCCGCCAGCTACGTGCCTGCCCTGCTGGACTGCTTCCCGTACGAGGCAGCCGGCATGCCCGGGGCTCGCCCCCTGGCGTTGCATGGGCTGGCCCTGCTGATCCAGCCCCTGGTGCGGCTGGCCCGCGGCCGGGAACGAGCACTTGAGTTCCGCATGGCCCGGGCCCGGGCCCTCGGCCACGACATGGGCTTGCTGGCGACCCGCAACCCAGCTCGCCTGGGGGCCTATCGCCGGCTGGCCCGTTGGAGCGGTGCCTACCCCTAGTAACCCAGGGAGATGACGGCGGCCTCCAACTGTCGCAGCCATTCACGGCGTTCGTCGTCCCATGGGAACTGCTCCCGCCGAATGGGGCGCCGCAGCGCCTCCTGGATGCCGGGCTCCGCCCGATCCAGGCCCTGCTCCAGCCCCGCAACCAAGCGGCCCAGCTGTTCAGGCTGCTGGTGAATCAGCTCTTCATAGCTGAGCTCCAACTGGGGCGGCAGCGCCCGGCAGCCCTCCTCCAGCCAGGCACGATGGCGAGCCATTTCCATGCAGGTCTGCTCCAGGGCCTGCGGATCGAGCAGGCGCTCGAACGGCAAGCCCTGGTGGGTGGTCTCAAGGCCTAGATCGTAGGCACCGGTGCAGCGGCTGAAATGCAGGGAGGCCGTGGCAGCCTGCCAGTTACGCCGTTGCAGCCGCACCACGAAGGGAGGATCGGGCGTCAGCAGCCCCGCCTGCCGCAAGGGGCTCAACAGCCGCTCCAGCACCAGCCGATAGGAGCCGCGCCGCTGGAATGGCTGCAGCTTGGTGGCGAAGATGCGCCGGCCACTGAACAGGGAACCAGCTGAGCGCTCCCGCACTAGGGTCCGCAGCCAGGCGTGCGACCCCCATCGACCCCAGCGCCCGAGGGCACTGCGATAGAGAGGGTGAGGGTTGAAATACTCGGTGGGCTTGCCATAGCCCAGCCCCCAGAGGAGCCGGCAGAGATGGAAGGAGCCCACCCGCGGGGGGGCCAGCACGATCAGGAGCTGGGCCGGTTGCTGCTGGGGAAATCCTTCCATCAAGGCTCCCTGCGGCCTCGGTGAGGAGGCATCGAACCAGGGCGACAGCATTTCCAGCTCCCGCAGCGCCCGCTGGGCTGGAAGCTCGAGCATGGCGGGGGCTTCAGCGGAGGATGCAACAAAAAGCCACCCCCGAAGGGATGGCAAAAGAGCCTAGCTCGCAAATTCAGCTTATGAAAATTATCCCTTCGGGACCTGGCTGAGAGGTGCTGAAAACAATTCCAGCCTGTGCCGTGAGAGTACTGGTGCTGCCGTCTGCACCAGTGAAAGTGATTTGATTGCCGTTGATTGTATAGAGAATGTTGCCTTGGACCGCGATTTTATCCTCGCCAACCGTGAAGTCTGTGACAAAATCGGTGGCGGCTGCTCCCACTTGATCGATGGTGTAGAACAAGGTATCGTTACCTTGGCCCAGGAAGGTTGTGTCGTTACCGGCACCGCCACGCACCAAGTCATTACCAGCACCAGCGTTAATCGAGTCGTTACCGGCGCCGCCTCGGATAAAGTCATTGAGACTGGATCCGATCACCGAATCGTTGCCGGTACCGCCTGAAACATAGTTGGCAATTCCTTCGCCGGGGAGAAGACCACCGGCAGCGGTCGAGATGCTCTCTGCCGGAGAATCGTAGGAATCTCCAACAACGGTTTGGGCCGTATTCACCACGGCACCATTATAAGGAACGGTATCATTGCCAAGATTAAACGCTTTGCCCGAATCAGGAATCGGAGCGCCGGTAGCAGTGTCAAAATATTGTATTGATTCAACAACAATACCGCCACCGGCAAGCTGAACATCTGCAGCCCCGATGCCGAGATTAACCCTGGTACCAGCACCAGTAACGACAACCTGAGCCGTCTCGCCAGCGGCCACGGCCTGGGTCGTCCAAGTCACGTCGACTCCTCCCAGTTGAACAGGAGCGGTCGTTGCATTTACATCGGACTTATCTGTGTCTTCGGGCGGAGCCGAAACAGACAAGGGATCTGTAAAAACTACAGACGAAGGCAATGAGGGTTCTGACACTTGGCTGCGTGAGCGTTGAATGTTTTAAGACTATACCACCCAACACCTGAGGCTTCGCCCCCCCCCCCCCAATATGCGAACCTCCGGACATTGGCAGTGGCTTTCCACGACTTGTCATCACTGCTTAAGGCAATCTTCACTCTCTCGTCGTGGGAATCGGCGTCATCTGCAGGCCCGTCCAAGGTCTGGTCGCAAGTCTTTGCAAAATTTCCGTGGCAATGGTCGGCTCCGGCACGGCCTTCCGGTGTGGCACTGACCCCAAAATCCCGAAAACGTATCTTCGGGTTAGGTGAAACTTCCTGGGAGCTGGCCGTCCGTCATGGGGTGACCCTCTCGCTCCAGTTCCAGGCCCCGGAACAGCACCCAGCCGCCCAGGCGTCCGATCTCCCGTTCCGGTAGCCACACCAGGTTGGACGGCGCCAGCACCAGCGCCGAACGTCTCAGCCATGGTCCGAGATGGAGCGGCAGGCGGCAGCCGGTCGGCCGTTCCAGCACCACCAGATCGGCCCGCTCCAACTGCCAGAGGGCATGACGCGAGCGCTCAGCGGCCACCGCCAGCCCTGCAGCAGCAAGGGTTTCGGTCACCCGCAGCGGATCCCGACTCGCCACTGGCAGCACCTGAAGCCCCATGGGTAGCACCTCCATCGCCGCCAGCCACACCAAGGCCTCAGCGGTACGCCCATGCACCAGCAGCACGGGGCCCTTCAGGTCGCGCAGTAGTCCCCGCAGGCGCAACCGCAGATCGAGCGGTGGCTCCAGCGGTTGCTGCCGCCCCAGGCCTGTACGGGCGGCAGGCCGCAGCCTGGCAAGCCCCGCCATGAAGACCTCATCAGGCGGGAGGGCCTGCACTTGCCCCAGCTGGTCAAGGGTGCGCCACCCCCCCGCCGTCGCCAAGGCCCGGGCCCTCAGCTTTAGGCCCCAGGAATGGGAGGGAGCAAACATCAGGCCCGCCTCAGCGCACTCCAGTCCCTCATCGTGAGTACCGCCCTCCACCAGCAGCCGCGCCAGCTGAAACCACATCAACGGCTGGGCCCTGTCGATCGCCAGGCTGCGGCGGCACCAGAGTTCAGCCCGCCCGGCGTCATCGATCGCCCGGTGGCTCCAGGCGAGCCGGTTGCACAGGGCCGAATCGGGCTCGCCCTGCGCGAGCAACGGCACCAGCAACCCCAGGCTGGCCTGGGGCATCCCAACCGCCAGAAGCCGGTCACACAGGGGTAGCACCACGGCTCGGGTCGGCAGCGGTTCCACCAGCACGGCCCGCACCGCCGCCTCCAGCAGGGCGGGTTCAGCCCCAGCATCGAGCTGGGTGACCAACGCCTGCCAAGCCGTGGGACCGGCGCTGCCGGAGATGGCCCGCTCTGCCGGCAGCAACAGAAAGGAGGCCTCGCCCAGCCCCTTCAGCAAACGATCACGATTGGGAGGTACCAGGCTCCAGCCCTGCCAGCGCGCCGCTGGACCAGCCTCGCCCTGGGCCAGCAGCCGCAGGGCCAGCTCCTCGTATAGCTCCAACTCAAACAGCCCGGCGAGCAGCCCGGCCGCCAGCCGTTCCAGCAGGGCCTGATCACTGAGGGGGGGCTCCAATCCAGCAGGTTTGGAAGACCTTGTTTCAGGAGCAGAGGCTTCGGGGGAAGGATTCATTGCAAATCCAGCAGGGCTCGGAGGGCGGCGGCGGTGCACTCAGCATCGAGGGTGATCGGCTCGCACAACGCCCCTTCGAACACCAGTTCTCGGTAGAGCGGCGGCGTGACTGCAGGCTGCTCGCTGGTGGCCAGGAGCAGGGCCTGATGCTGCACAATCCCATGAAAATAAGGTGGCGCATAGCGCGGCTGGTGCAGTTCCAATACGCGGGTACCTTTGCCAGCAAACACCAGACTGGCCAGGGCACCGCCATGGGGCGCCACCACCAGTTCGGCCGAAGCCAGGGTGGCGGCCTGCTGCGGCAGCTCCATACCGGCCAGATCCACCGCCTCGAGCTCCACCCCGCCAAGCCTGAGCTGCTCGAGAAGGGCCGCCTCTCCCCATACCGGGCGCCGTGGCGAGGGTCGCCGGTTGAGCCAGAGCCGGCGCCGCGGCGCCACCGGTGCGATCTCCTCGGCCGCCGGATCGGGCAGGAACCGGCCCCGTAACCAGGCCTGGGCATGGCCTGAAGGCCAGCCGAAGCGACCGGCAAAAGGCGGAACCAGCAGCCGTTCGGCGCGGATGTGGGGATGGCGGCGGGCATCGATCAACTGCCAGGGCTCAATCCCCAGCTGTTGCTGAAGAACCGCCAGCCGGGAAGGATCATTGCCACCATTGTGCCAGATACGTAACTGGGCACGTGCCCTGGGATCAAGCGATTCCAGGGCCATGCCGAGGCGCGGCAACTGCTCCAGCAGCCAGTGGTAGTGGATCTCAGCCGAAAGGTCCGCCACCGCCAGCACCGTGCCCTCCAGCACCAGGGGATCGCGGGTCGGTGCAGGCTCAGACGCGGCCATCGCCTCGGCGCTGGGCAGCAGATCCTCCAGGCGGCAAGCGGGCCAGGGCTGGGGATAGCGACGGCAGAGCTGGGCCTGCCGGACTCCCGCAGCGTCGCAGATCACCAGGGCCGCCGTGGTGCCCCAGGGACTGGCCAGGGGATCGCGGATCCAGGCGGAGCCCCCATCGATCCATTGCAAAGGCGCCGCAGCTGCTTCCGCCAACGGCGGCGGCGGCATCCACAGCACGCCGCCGGCGGCCAGGGCTTTACGGCCCCAGGTTGCCAGGCTGGCCAGACCACAGTCCTGGCAACCTGGTCCTTCGCAGCGGTGCCCTGGGGCAAGAGGTCGCCGCTGGGCTAAGGGTGCAGCCCCCAGATCGGCACGGCCGCCGCCGCTCTGCTCGAGCCGAGAGGCCAGCTGCCCCAGCGCAGCGGCGCCGCTTGGGGCGTGGTCGCGGTGGAGGCAGGCCAAGGCATGCAGCACACCTGGATCGGGACACAGGGCGAAGGCCTTCTCCAGGCATGCACCGGCAGCGGCGCCGCTCTGGCCCCAGACCAGCCCTGCCCAGCCCACCAGCAGGGCCGCGAGGCCCTCAACGAGAGGGCTGGCCCCGGACGGCTGACCATCCCAGGCCAGCAGAGCATCGAGCCAGCGCAGCGCCCGGACCCGGACCACCAGCACCGGGTCATCGCTGCACTCCCAGGCCGCCGCCAGGTCCCAGGGAGACCAGGGGCCCCGACCTGCCAGCGCCGCCAATTCCGCTTGCAGCTGACGGCGCCAATGGGCCAGGCCAGCCGTCTCGAAACCATGGACGAGCAGGTCCCAGCCCCGCTGATGGCGCTCCTCCGCAGTTCCGGCCGCGGTTGATTCCGGCGGCGTGCCCCTCCGCTCGCGGCGCTGAAGGCAGGCGAGAACATGGTTCTCGAGGGCGTTCCAGGTGGGGTGGGCCAGTAGGTGCGCCGTTTGAAACGGGCGCCCCTCACGGGCACAGGCACGCTCCGCGCCCTGGGCCAGGTGGAGCCAGGTGCGTGCCGGACCGAAGGGGCTGGAACCCCAGCTGGAGCGCCAGAGTTCCAGGGACAGGGATTGGTCGTCCTCCACCCAGGCACTCCAGCCACTCCAAGCCCGGGCAGCAAACAGCAGTTCTGGGCCCTGAAGACGCAGAGGGGCGCTGGCAGGCAGCGAGGCCAGACGCCGGCCCAGCACCCAGAGCAGGGCCTGGCTCTGGGGCCGCAGGCGGTGGCTGGCACCACCAGGATGAACGCGGTAAGCACAGAGCACCTGCTCCAGCCAGGCCCCTGGGGCACCGGCCTGGGCCAGGCGCAGCAGCAGGTCCACGTCCTCCGCGTGAGCCAGGGCCGGGTCGAAGCCGCCGCAGGCCTCCAGGGCACGGCGGCGCAGCATCCAGGCACTGGGCAGGACCGCCTTCAGGCGAAATGCCGGTTCGAGGGTGAAACCCGCCCCCTCCTGCCAGGGCCGCACATCACAACCGCCGAGCTCACCAGGCTCGAAGCGGAAGCGGCGCCAGCCGCATAGCACCTGGTCGAGCCGGGGCTCCGCCTCCAACAGCTTCGCCTGGGCCGCCAGGCGCCCGGGCAGGCAGAGGTCGTCGGCATCGAGAAAGGCGATCAACTCGGCTTCAGCGGCCCGCCAGCCGGCGTTGCGAGCCGTCGAGACACCCTCGCCGCCTAGGCGCAGGATCCGCAGAGGCGCCGGAGTGCCGAGTTGGCGCCAGGTGAGGGCCAGGCATGCGGCCGAGCCGTCGCTGGAGCCATCATCAACGGCCACCAGATCGAAAGCCACATCACGCTGCACAGCAAGAGATGCCAGGCAGGCAGGCAGCCAAGTGGCCGCATTCCGGAAAGGAACCACCACCGAGACCCGTGCAACCATGGGGGCTGATCGTGTTAGTCGTCGTTCCATGTTGGGATCCGGTCTTCCCGCCTCCCCTTTGAGCTCCCCCGCTCCGTCCTTCACCTCGAACGAGACGGCCAAACCGCGACGTCCGAGCCTGCGGCGAGCCCTCATCCGTTTTCTCGGCGGCAACATTGAGCCGAGGTCCACGGCGACGTCTTATCCAGCCGCTCCGGGACCGGTGGCCATGCCTGTTGCCCTGGCAACGGAGCAAGCCGAGCGCTGCTACGCGTTCGCCGAACAATTGACCAACCAAGGCGCCTCCGACCTGGCTGGCCCGATCTATCGCCAGGCCTACCAGATTTTGCGGGGCATTGTCGGCCTGGAGGGAGCTGCCATGGGCTTCCGGCCCAGGCTGCCCCCAGCCGGGGGAACCACGACGCTGACCGGGGCGTCGATGCAGCCCAGCTCAGCCCACTCCGCACCCATGGCCCCTGCCGCGACGCCGCCAGCGTCGCGGCCCTCCTTGGAGCAGCGGCTGCAGCCCCTCAAGGAGCAACTCAGCGCCAGCACGGCCAGGACCATCCAGCAGGAGCTGCTTAACCTGCTCCAGGAGGGTCACCGCGACCCCGATCTCACCAACCTCCTGGGGCTGTCCGCCCTGTTGCAGAACCAAGGCAGCGAAGCCGAGCGCTGGTTCCGGCAAACGGTGACTCTCAACCCCCGCCATTACCGCGCCTTGGTGAATCTGGGTGGCATCTGCCTGGCCAGCGGGCGGCTGCAGGAGGCGAGCCAACTGCTGACCAGCGCCACGGAACTGGTGGATCCCAACTCCAGCGAGGCCCTGGCCTCCCTCACCAATCTCTCCCTGGCCCAACAGCAGCTGGGTCGCCCCATGGAGGCCGCCCAGCTGGTGCTGCGCATCTACCGGATCAAGCCCGATCAGCTGCGGCCTGAAAGCCTGGCCGCGGCGGCTCAGACGCTGGAATCGATGGGTGAGGACGACGCCGCCATCGAGCTGCTTCAGTACCTGCGCCGCCAGGGCTCTGGCAGCGACACCATCCGCAAGCTGGCCCAGTTGCTCGAGCGCCGTGGCAACTTCCAGGAGGCAGCGATGGTGTATCGCGACCTGCTAGCTCAACCCGGGGCCATGGCCGGCCAGCCGTGAGCGATGCCAGCCTGCCGTTTGCGATCAACCAGCTCGGCACCGACCTGCCCCTGCCGGATCCCCAGCTGCTCACCAACCTGGCCGCCACTGAGCTGCTGGACGCGTACCTGCAACGCCGCTTGCTCGAGGCACTTGTGGCCATCCACGGCGCCGCCGTCGAAGCTTCGGGCGACAAAGACACCGAGCCTGAACTCGGGTCCGAAGAGGTCCTCATGGCCTATGGGCGCCGCCGCGGGCTAGCCGATCTTGAGGCCTTGGACGCCTGGCGCCGCAGCCTGGGCCTGGACCTGGACCAACTCGAGCGGCTGGTGCAGTTTGACGCGGATCTGGCTGCCACAACCGAGGAGCTCTGGAACTCCCAGGTGACGAGCCTGTTCATCCAGGAGCGGCTCAGCTACGACCAGGTGGTGATGAGCATGGTGCGCCTCGACGACCCTGATCTGGCCACCGAGCTGTTCTTTCAATTACAGGAGGGCGAACTCAGCTTTCCCTCCCTTGTTGAGAACTACTCCAAGGGCAACGATCGCACCAATCGCGGTGTGATCGGCCCGATTCGCCTTAAGCAGCTCAACCCCCTGTTGGCCAAGGTGGTGCGCCGCTATGCCCCTGGAGAGCTGATCCCCCCCCATGACATCAACGGCACAGTGCACCTGATGCGAGTCGAATCGCTGGAATCGGCCCAGCTCGATGAACCGTTGCGTCAGCAGCTGCTGGGCCAGTTACGCAGCCAGTGGTTGATGCGACAGCTGGCCACGCTGCACAGGCGCCTGCAGGACGACCCCGCCACCACCTGAAGATGAATCGTCTCGCCGAACTGCTGCGCAGCTCCCCGCTGCTGTTGCCTCTCTCCGAGGAGCGCATCACAGCCCTGGTGGATGGAGCGCGTCTCGTGCAGTTGCCCCTGGGACAGGCCCTGCAGCGGGCCGGTCAACTGCCCAGCGGGGCTGCCCTGCTGCTGGAAGGCCGCCTACGGCGTCTGCTGGCCAAGCCCGGTGGCTCCCCCTGGAACCTTGGCTTCGTGGAGCCAGGGGAGTGGCTGGGGTGGTCTGCCCTGTGGCGGAATGAACCAGAACTCACACTGATCGCCTCGCGCCCCAGCACCGTGCTGCTACTGAGCGCCCCGGTAGCGCTGGCAGCGCTCGAGGCCGACGCCAGCCTGCGCCGGGCCCTGCAGATGCCGAGCTTTGAGGAGTTGGCGGTGCTGATGGCCGGCGAGTGGGAGCGACAGGGCGTCTTCGTGGAGAATCAACTCGATCGGCTGCGGCAGCTGCAGCGCGACACCCGTGTGCTCGGCCCCGACGACCAGCTGCCCTCCGGCCACTTGCTGCTGTTCAGCGGACCGCGCCAGCCGGGGGGCCTGCAGCCGGGCGAACGCCTGACGGCGGAATCGAGCCAATGGCGCCAGGGCGCCGGCCGTCTGCCGCCGCGGGTGCTGGCGATCCCAGAGGCCGCCCTGGTGGCGCCGGTGGCTGGCGCCACCACCAGCTCGGCCCTCACCGTGACCCGTCCCTTGGGCCTGGAGGAGAGCAGCGAAGCTGAGGGCGAGGACGCGCTGTCCGCCAGCGCAGCCAAGGGAACGACCGGGTTCTCCAGCCGGGGCGCCGACGCCAGCCGGGTGGAGCAAGCGCTGGGCTGCATCCTGCACCTGGCGGCCGCCCGCAGGCTCGCCATCTCGGAAGATCTGCTTCGCAACAGCCTGGAGGATATTGAGCAGCGCCTGGAGGCCCTGCGGCTGCCCCAGGTGGGGCTGCAGCTGGAGGCCATCGGCTTCGAAACCCGGCCACTGCGGGCCCGGCCCTGGGACCTGGCTCGACTGGAACCGCCGGCCATGATCGACCTTGACGGCGCCTTTGTGCTGCTGCTGGCCGGCGGGACGAGTGGCGGCGTGTTGATCGGCGATCCACGCCACGGCCTGCGCCGCTATGGCCTTGCCCAACTGGAGAAGCGCTACCCAGAGGGCCTGGATGTGCTGGTGATCCGACCGGAGCGGCTGGATCAGCAGGCCAGCAGCTTCGGGGTGGGCTGGTTCATGCCGGCCTTCCTGCGCTATCCGAATCTGCTGGCGCTGACGCTGCTCTCGGGCTTCGTGGCCCAGCTGCTCGCAGCCGCCTCCCCCCTGGGGATCATGTTGCTGCTCAACGTGGTGGTAAGCCAGAACAACACCTCGCTGTTGCTACCGCTGACGCTGGTGCTTACGGTGGCGGCGATCGCCGGCGCCCTGCTCAACGGTATCCGGGCTCTGCTGAGCGCCGACCTTTCGGACAGGGTGGACGTGCGGCTGGGCTCAGCCGTGGTGGAGCACCTACTGCGACTGCCACTGCCTTATTTCGAGCGGCGCCAGGTGGGCGCCATTCTCTACAACGTGAATCAGCTTTACACCATCCGTCAGTTTCTGGTGCAGCAGGTGCTTGGGGTGGGGCTGGACCTGCTCTTCAGTGTGGTGTTTCTGGTGGTGCTTTACATCGTCAGCCCCACCCTGACCTGGATCACGCTGTTGGTGGTGCCGGTGCTGATCGTGCTCAACCTCACCAGCACGCCTCTGCTGCAGCGGTTGATCAAGGAGAGCAACCGCCATGCCGCCGCCGCAAGCTCCTATCTGGTGGAGATTCTCGGCGGCATGCGCACGGTGAAGAGTCAGAACTTCGAAGTGGAGGCGCGCTGGGAATGGCTGGAGCGCTACCGCCTTTACACCAACACACGCTTCCGACTCACCGAATTGACCAGCCTGCTGAGCGAAACCGGCAACCTGGTGCGCAACCTGCTCGAACTGGCTGTGTTCGTGGTGGGAGCCTGGCTGATCACCCAGAACGAGCTCAACGTGGGCGCCCTGATCGCCGTGCGGCTGCTGGGCGGCAACCTGGTGAACCCGCTGCTGCGACTCTCGACGCTCTGGCAGGGCTACCAGGAGATGAAAATCTCCCTGGCCTGCATCGGTGAGGTGATGCTCACGCTGCCGGAGGTGGGCGAAGAGGATCTCCAGGCCCTACCGCTGCGAGCGGTGAAAGGGGAGCTGCGCTTTGAGGCGGTGAGCTTTCGCTACGGCGACCGCGGACCGATGGTGCTCGATGAACTCGACCTGCTGATTCCAGCCGGCCAACTGGTGGGCATCGTGGGCCTCAGCGGCAGCGGCAAGAGCACGCTGGTGCAGCTGATTGATCGGCTCTACCTGCCACGCGATGGCCACATCTACCTGGATGGCTACGCCATCGACAAGTTGCAGCTGGCAGGCCTGCGCCGCCGCATCGGCTATGTGCCCCAGGACAGCCTGCTGTTCGAGGGCACCGTGCTCGACAACATCCGCCTCAATAACCCGGACGCCGACATGGAGGCTGTAGCGGCTGCCGCCCGGGTGGCTGACGCCCATGCGTTCATCATGGATCTCGCCAATGGCTATGCCACTCGCCTCGGCGAGCGGGGTGCGGGCCTGAGCGGTGGCCAGCGACAACGCATTTGCCTTGCCCGCACCGTGCTGCAGGACCCCTCGCTGCTGATCCTCGACGAGGCCACCTCTGCCCTCGATGCCGACACTGAGCAGCGGGTGTGCCGCAACCTGGCCGAGCGCTTTGCCGGCTCCACGGTGCTGTTCATCACCCACCGGCTCACCACGCTCACAGGCACCGATCGAATCCTTTACATGGAACGCGGCCACATCATCGAAGATGGAAGCCATGCCGAGCTTCTCGCCCGCAGGGGATCCTATGCAGCGCTGTGGCAGCAGCAAATGGGAAAAACAAACTAAAAACAAACACAAAAACCATGCCTGATATAACAAAAGGCACCAAAAAAGCGGGAAATCCGCTCAAAACAGATCCAAGTAAAAAGGCTCAGGACCCAACCAGATCTGCTGTGCTGGGATCACCGCCACCCTCCACTTCCACTGCAGACCGTGGTGCCCTTACCGCAATCCAGGCCCCGAATTTACGGCTAGAAAGCCGGCCCACGCCGCTGTTTCCCATGCTGCTGGGCGGCGCCGTGGCGATCTTGGTCCTCACCGGGGTGGGCTTTGCAGCCCTTGTCAGAGTGGATCAGATCGTCACGGTGCCAGGCACACTTCGCACCATGCGTTCCACGCAGGATGTGAAGCCCGACGAGCCAGGCCAGGTGACGACCGTCCTCGTGAAGGAGGGGCAGCTGGTCCAAGCCGGCACGCCGCTGGTGGTGCTCGACAGCACCGTGCTGCGTGGCCGCCAGCAAGCCCTGGCGACCCAGGACCGTGAGCTGGGCACGAGCACAGCGGCGGAGGTGATCCGCCTGCAAGGGGCCCTGGCCGAGCTGCAGGCCAGCGAAACCGGCCTGCAGAACCAGATCGCCATCAACAAGCAACAGCTGACCAGTCTGCAGGCACTGGAAACCCAGGGGGCCGCCTCCCGCTTTCAGCTGCTCGACTACGAGAAAACCATCGCCCAACTGGAATCACAACTGCAGCAGAACCTCAAACAACGGGTGAAACTGACAGCCGAATCGAGCCAGAAACAAGCCGAATTGGCCCAGCAGCAGGCCGAGAATCGAGCCAACCGGGTGGAAACAGGGGAAAAACTGCAGCGGGTGGTGCTGCGGGCGCCCCTCACCGGCACGATCCTCAACCTCAAGGCCAAGCAGGCCCTGGTGGTGGGCGCCGGTGAGGTGCTATTGCAGCTGGTGCCCGCCGACAGCCTGCGGGCCGAGGCCTTCATGGGCAACCAAGACCTCGCCTTCGTGCGCCCGGGCCAGAAAGCCGACATCTCCGTGGCCTCCTATGACCGCAGCCGCTATGGAATCATCACCGCCACGGTGCGCACGATCGGCACCGATGCCCTGCCCCCGGACCAGACCTACAACTACGAGCGCTTTCCCGTGAGCCTGCGGCTCGATCGCCAGTATGTGGAAAAGGAAGGCAAGCACTACCCACTGCAGGCCGGTATGGGGATTGCGGTGGACCTGCGCCTGGAGAAGCGCACGATCATGGAGTTGCTGGAGAGCGCGCTGCTCAAGGGCACCGATGCCGTGCGCACCATCCGCTGAGCCGCCGCCATGCGGATCCTGCTGGTGCACCAGAACTTCCCGGGCCAGTTCCGCCACCTGGCCCGGGCCCTGGTGGAGGCTGGTCACGACGTGGTCGCCATCGGCTGCCGCGACGAGCAGCCGGCCTTGGCGGGCCTGCGCTACTGCAGGATCGCGGCCGATGCCGACGGGGAGCTGAGGCGGCCGGGAATCGAGGCCCGCTGCCAGGCCCAGCTGGCCCAGGGCCGGCGGGTGGCGGAGCAGCTGCAGGGGCTGGCTGCCGGGGGCTGGCGCCCCGACGTGGTGGCGGGGCATCCCTTCTGGGGCGATCTGCTGTTTCTCGACGACGTGTATGCCGAGGTGCCGCTGCTGGCCCTGATGGAACTCGACCTGGCGCGGCTGCCCGCCCCCCGGGGCCAGGCGCCGGGGGCGGAGCCGGGCCTGATGCAGTGGACCACCCTGCAGGCGGCCCATCGCATGGCGGCCGGCATCAGCGCCACGACCTTCCAACGCGGCAGCTTCCCCCCCTGGTTGCAGCCCCGTATCGCCGTGATCCACGAGGGAGTGGATCTGCAGCTCTGCATCCCCCACAGCGCCGGGCCGCTGGAGCTGCCCAATGGTGTGCGGCTACTGGCCGGCCAGCCGCTGATCAGCTTTGCCTCCCGGAACCTCGAGCCGCTGCGGGGCTTCGCCACCCTGCTGTGGGCCCTACCGGCGGTACTGGCGCAGCACCCCGGGGTGCAGGTGGTGATCGTCGGAGATGAGGCCGATGGCTACGGCCGGCCAGCGCCCACCGGCAGCACCTGGAAGCGGGAGCTGCTGGCCCAGCTGGGGGAACGCCTCGATCGACGCCGGGTGCACTTCACAGGACTGCTGCCCTATAAACACCTCCTCCAGCTGTTCCAGATGAGCTGGGCCCATGTGTATCTCACCGAGCCCTACGTGCTCAGCTGGAGCTTGCTGGAGGCGATGGCCTGCGGCGCCCTGGTGGTGGGCTCACGCACGGCACCGGTGCAGGAAGTGATCGAGCACGGCCGCCAGGGCCTGCTGGTGGACCTGCACAATCCCGAGGAGCTGGCAGCAACCCTTGTGGAGGTGCTGGAGCGACAACCAGCCCTGGGAGCCCTGCGCCTGGCAGCGCGGCGCCGGGTGGCGGAGCGCTTCGACCGCCGCCGCTGCGTGACCCGCCAGATCGCCCTGCTGTCAGATCTGGCAGCGAGACGCGACCCATTTGCCAAGGGTGGCTCCTACCAGGAGGCTCCATGAGCAACACTCCCGCCAGCCAGGATCGCGGCCAGCAATTGTGGGACCAGGCCCAGACCGCCCTCGCCGCGGCTGACTGGCCCCGACTGGAACAGGACGTGGACCAGCTACTGGACATCGCTCCAGATCATCCGGAGCTGCTGGATCTGCTCGGCCACGCTCTGCTGATGCAGGGCAAAGCGGCCAAGGGCTGCATGGTGCTGCAGAAGGCGTTGCTGGCCGGCAACCGCAGTTTCTGGACACCCCACAAGCTCGGTGATGCCCACAGGGCCCTGCAGTGCCCGGAAGCGGCGCTGGAGGCCTATGAGCAGGCCCTGGCCTGGGGGAGTGACAGCCCGCTTACCAGCCGCAACCTGCTGGAGGCCCTCCACGCCGACAATGCGCTGCGAGCGATCGAGCGGCTGGAGCGCTTCGCCGCTGCCGTCCCACCTCCATGGGATTGGCAGGCCCCGGCGCCCTGGCTGGCGGGGGCCTGCGCTGCGGCCCTGCGCATTCAGGGTCCGGCACTGGCCGCCTGGCTTCTGAGCCACGGTTGCCCCGATCCGGCCGTGCGCGCCCTCGTGTGGCATCACGATCTTTATCGCCTCGATTTCGACGCCACCCTCGACTTGCTGAACGGCAGCTCCTTGAGACTGGAGCAGCTCCTGGCCGAGCGGCTACAGCGGTTGCTCGATCCCGCCTAAGCCACCTCCAGCTGGCTCAGGGGGTGGTCTTCAGGCAGGGCCGCCAGCAGCTCAGCGCGACCGCCCTGGCGGAGGAGGCAGCCGAGCCGCTGGACCACGACCGCCGCCAGCCGAGCGGGTGCCAGCAGCTCCTGCACCGCCCTGCGGCCCGCCAGAGCCAGACGGCGGTGGTGCTCAGCATCAAGGGCAAGGCGCCGCAGCTCGGCGGCGGCGACAGCCAGATCGGGCTCGGCCCAGAGGCAGCCCTGGCGGTAGTCCCCCTCGCTTTGGTTGATGGGCTTGAGCGTGTAGGGAATGAGGACGGCACTGCCGACCGGCATGAAGTCGAGATTGCCGGAATAGCCCGTGGCCACCACCGGCAGGGCCCCGGCCATCGCCTCAGCCAAGGTGAGACCAAAGCCTTCAGCCCGGTGCAGGCTGAGCAGCACGTCGGCCTCGGCGTAGAGAGCCTCGAGGCCCTGCAGGGGCAGATGGCGCTCCACCAGGCTGATGCGGGCATCGGCGGCGCAATGGGCGCGCAGGCGAGCACAGGCCTCAGGGAACTGCTCAGCGCTGGAGAGCTTGAGCACCAGCCGGGCAGGGACATCGCCGGGGAAGGCACGGCGGAAAGCCTCAATGGCGCCGTAGGGGTTCTTACGGCTTTCGGTACTCCAGAAATCGAAGGCAAACAGGGCGGTGAAGAGCTGGCCGGGGCGACGAGGCGGCCGGGCCAGACGGGTCATGGCCAGCCGGTCGGCCCGATCCCAGTCGATCAGGTGAGGCAGGGCCGACACGGGCACAGGGCTGCGCAGCGCCAGGGCCTGGGCCGTGAAACTGGAGGGGCACCAGAGCTGATCAAGGCCGGCGAAGCCTGCCTCCCAGCCCCAGGGGAAGGACTCCAGCTCCCAGGCCCAGTAGCCGATGCGCAGAGGCGCCTTGAGGGCAAGGTGCTGGGCCAGGCCGTCGGTCTGACGCAGCACATTGGGGTTGGTGTGGATCAGGTCGATGGCTGCCGGCGCGAAGCTGGCGCTCTCCGGCAGGGGCTGATCATTCACATGGGTGGACAAGGGCAGATCGCGCCACTGCACGCGCAGGCCAGCCGCCTCCAAGGCACGGGCGGTGCAACGGGCACCTTCGCCGAGACCAAAGCCACCGCTCAGGTGGCCCCAGAGATTGACCGTGAGCGCCCGCTTCGACATCGGCGAATAGCGTTCAAGCGCGATCATGGCACTGTCCGCACGCTGCCAAGGCCATGCTTGCCGCCGGTGAGCGAGCCGAAGACCCTGATGCCTGGTATCGCCAGGGTGCTGCCGCCCTGGCGGCAGCACAGGCACCGCAGGCGGAGGCGGCGCTGTGGCAATGCCTGGCGCTGGCGCCCGGCCACGCCAGCGCTCTGCACCTGCTCGGCAAGCTACGCGCCGGCCAGGGTCGCCCCGAGCAGGCCCTGGAGCTGCAGCGGGCCAGCCTGCGGGCCGATCCGCAACTGGGCTGGAATTCCTTCGCGGCAGGGGAGCTGCTGGCCGCGGCGGAGCGCTGGGGTGAAGCGGCTGCAGCCTTACGGGCCGCTGCCGCCGCCTTGCCGCAGGAGGCCTGGATCGGGATCAAAGCCCGGCAGGCTCAGGGCATGGACCTCAGCCGCCTGTTCGGCGGCCTGCGGCTCGCCGACGGCCTGAGCCCCGAGGCCTACCGGGTATGGACAGAGCGGTTCGAAGCGCCGTGGCCGGTGACCGCAGCGCCCGCGGCCATACGCGACGACTGGTGGCTGGACCTGGCGCCGGATGCCGTGCTGCAGCCTGGCGCCCGGGCCTGGCTGGCGGAGTGGCTGCAACGGCGGCTGGCCGAAGCCGCCGTTGCCGGCGCAGAGCCGCCGGATCTGATCGTGCCTGACGAAGACCGGCTCGACGCCAACGGCCGACGCCACGATCCCTGGTGGAAGCCGGGTGGGGTGGCGGAGAGCTTCTGGGCCACCCCCTGGCTGGAGGGTGGTGCCCTCTGGCGCCGCTCCTGGCTGGAGCAGCAGACGCTGGGGCCGCCACCGGCGAGCTCCGATCCGGAGCAGCAGCGGCTGGCGCGCTGGCGCTGGCAGCTGACGGCGCTGGCTCGGGAACCGCGAATCGAGACGCCGGGGCGCATCCTGCTGCGGCGGCGACAGGACAGCGCCGATGATCCAGGCCGCAGCCCGGCCCATGGCGCCGTGCTGGCCGAGGCGCTGGCCCAGGCGGGCGAAGCGGGGGTCACGGTGACGCCGGCGGCGCCCGCCGCCGCCGGGCAGGCGACCGGCCCCGCGGGCTTCCGGCTGGCCTGGCCAGAGCCGCAGGACCTGACCATCAGCGTGGTGGTGTTGAGCCGCGATCGCCCCGACCTCCTGGCCGCCTGCCTGGCCAGTGTGGAGTCCAGCCGCGGACCAGTGCAGCTGGAGTGGCTACTCGTGGACAACGGTTCGCGACTGGAAGCCACCGCAGCACTGCTGCGCCACTGGCAGCAGCGGCCGGGGGCCTGCTGCCACTGCCTGGAGATGGATGAACCGTTTCACTGGAGCCGGCTCAACAACAAGGCCGCCGCCGAGGCCAGGGGCAACCTGCTGCTGTTCCTCAACAATGACGTGGAAGTACCACCAGCCCTGGTGGCGGCAGGCGACGGCGGCTGGCTCACGGCAATGGCAAGCCAGGCAGGGCGACCCGTGATCGGCTGCGTGGGGGCTCGGCTGCTGTATCCACCAGGCAACCCAGCGGCGGGCAGGATCCAGCACGCCGGTCTGCTGCCTGGGCTGGGGGCCGGCTGCGAACACCCCTACCGCGGCCTACCAGCCGCCACCACGGTGCATCGGGGCCGCGCCGGCTGGCTGAGCGACTGGCCCGCAGTCACAGGGGCCTGCCTGCTGGTACGGCGGGCACTGTTCGAGGCAGTGGGGGGCTTTGAGTCGGCGCTGCCGGTGGAGGGCAACGATGTGGACTTCTGCCTGCGGCTGGGCGCCCTGGGACATCGCCATGTGGTGGTGCCGGAGGCCACCCTCTGGCACGCCGAGGCCGCCAGCCGCGATCCGGTGGCCAGCAGCACCTGGGCGCCGGCGATGGCCCTGCTGCGCCAACGCTGGCCGGCGGCGATGGGGAGCACCGGCCTCTGGTGGCCGGCCGGCAGCGCCACCGATACCCCCGATGGCCGGCCGCGGGAACTGGGCGGACTGGGTATCCCCTGAGCCACGGGCTGGTCCTCAGCCGTCGTCGTGCTCCTCCCCCTCCGGCGCGATCCGCCCCAGAAAGCGAGAAAACTGTTCCACCGAAAGCGCCAGTTCGTCGATCACCCTGAGGCGCTCCTGCGGGGCCAGTTCAGGACGGTCGGGCCAGAGATGTCTGGCGGCAGCGCGGCGCTCCTCCAGGCGGGCCCGATCTTCCACCCCATCGAGGGCCCGGCGAAACAGGCCCAGGCTGGACGCACCCGAATCCTGGACCTCGGCCAGCTGCAGGGCGCGCTGCAGGGCCTGGCGACCGGCCGCCATCTGGTCACTCTCCAGCTGGAGCTGTCCAATTTCGAACCAACACCAGGGGAAACCGGGCGCCAAGGCAGCGCATCGCTCCTGGGCCCGAATTGCCTCAGCGCGGCGGCCCATCCGGGCTAACACGCGGCCATGGATGTGGTGGCTATAGGCGAAGTCATCCTGAAGCCGAAGCGCCCGGGTGATCAGCGAGAGGGCCTGGCGCAGGTCACCGAGCTCCAGACAGGCCTTGCCGCCGAGATAGGCACCCTGCGCCTCGAGCCTGGAGCCACGAGGCAGATGGGGCAGCTGCTCAAGAGCCAGACGACGCAGCTCGGGCCAGTCGGCCTGGCTGTCCAGCAGGGCACCCAGGGTTCGGAACAGGGATTCATCCCCCGGGAGAGCCCTCAGGCCTTCAAAGAGCGTCTGCTTCTGAAGCACCGGCGGCGCGAAAACACGCGATCATTGTGGAACGCTTCCGCCGCAGCCAGCCCTCCAGGTGACCCGATCGGCTCCACCCTTCCAGGAAACGCTGGAGGCCCCCCTCTCGCGGGGGCTCTGGCTCTACGGCTTGCCCGGCAGCGGGCTGGGTCTGCGTCGCTCGGCCGGGGCCCCGCCCCTGGAGGAGCTGGTGACGGGACGGGGCTGTGGAGCTGTGTGGCAAGCCTGGATCTTCTACGGCCCGCCGGACGCGGCCCTGGCGGAACTGGCGGGCGGCAACGACAACACCACAGCGGAAGAGGAGCTGCTGGACCAGTGGCAGCGGGAGATGGGTCTGGCCATAACGCTGAAACGCCAGGACCGCGAGCGGTTGCAACTGGTGAACCTGGGTCTCAGCAATCCAGAGTTGGAGGCTCTGCTGCGGCGAGAGCTACCGGAACTGGAGCTGGAGGCCAGGCGGCGGCGCTCGGCCGGCCTGGGGGCCTTGCCGGCAGAGATTCTGACCCTAAGCACCAGGGCCCTGTTACAGAGCCGCCCGGAATTGCTCAACAGCTACCTTGATCTGGAGGGCTGGGCCGATCGCTACGGTCGGGAGAGTGACGTGAGCCAGTGGCGCCAGGCGCTGGATCCGGTGCTGCTGTTGCGGTCGCTGCGCCACTGGGACGACCACAGCGATGCCCTCGGCATCCGCGACGAACAACTACAACGGCTGGTGATAGAGCTGAATCGCGACCGCGAAGAACGGGACCTACTGGTCCGACAGGTGCAGCAACTGGAGAAGGAACTCGACCACTGGGTGGGGGAGCATGAGCAACTGGAGGCGCTGACCGCCAAGGTGATCAAGGCCATGGATCGAGCCCAACGACTGCTGGCCCCACAAGCCTGAAGAGCAACCCCAGGGCTGCCGGTCCACGGAGGAAGCTGCGGTACTGGCGGGCACGGCATGAACCGCTTCGGGGTGGCAAGCGGACTGCAGTTGGATCCCCGCTCCGCTTGCTCAGCCGCCGCTGCGACCCCTGAGCTCAGCCACCACCGTTCCAGGGCTCAACACCTTCACCAACCCATTCAGGCCAACCACTCCTGGGCGAGCCCGTCGATGGACTGAAACTCCGGGTCCACGTCAGGCCGGGCGCTCAAGCCGGCAAGCCATTTCAGGCCACCCATCTGTCTTGTCTCATGCAGCGCACCTCTCGGGTCTTGTTTCATGCAGCGCACCTCTCGGTGCGACACCAGCCTGCGTACTACCCCAGAAGCACTGCTGCGACATGCACGCCTACAACCACGATGCGGTCGTGGTTGCGGTTGAAGGGGGCAGATAGCGCCTACGGCTCGACAAGCTCGCCGGACTGCGTCTACATCGCTTCGATGGCGGCAGGGCTGGAGCTGCCAATAACGATGCGGTCGGGCTTCTGGAAATCGGCCACTGCTGAGCACTCCTTGAGGAACTCGGGGTTCGACACCACCTCAAACGGGATCTCCACGCCGCGGGCCTGCTGCTCGGTGCGGATCGCATCGGCCACCTTGTCGGCGGTGCCGACGGACACGGTGCTCCTGGTCACCACGATGCGCGGAGCGTCGATGCAGCGGCCAATGGAGCGGGCGACGGCCAGCACGACTTGGAGGTCGGCGTGGCCGTCTTCATCGGGCGGGGTGCCCACGGCGACGCACAGGATCTCGGCGCAGATGCCCAACCATTCTGCTTGGCAGAACTATGTTGAAGGACTGATTCGTTCGTTTCGATGCCCCGATGCCGAACGCCTGGCCCAGGGTTGGGCAGTGCCTCAATTCCAGGCTTTCGAGCGAGTGGCACGCCGCAAGCTCAGGCAACTGGAGATCTCTGGGCGCCTCGATGACCTACGCATCCCTCCGGGGAACCGACTGGGGGCACTGCGGGGTGATCGCGCTGGCCAACATAACATCCGCATCAACGACCAATTCCACCTCTGCTTTATCTGGTCGGAGACAGGCCCTGAAGCTGTTGAACTTGTCGACTACCACTGATGAATTCCATGGACCGCCTCACACCGATCACACCTGGGGAACTGCGCGATCAGGAGTTTCTTCGACCTCTTGGCATCAGCCAGTACCGGCTGGCCAAGGCCATTGACGTGCCTGCATCGCGGATCAGCGAGATCGTTACTGGTCAACGTGCCATCAGTGCAGATACCAATCTGCGACTTTGCCGTTTCCTGGGATTGAGCCCTGGCTACTGGCTACGTGCCCAGGCTGCCCATGACATCGAGGTAGCCAGCACTGATCTCGCCGAGGAGATTGAGAGAATTCAGCCCTTTGTGGGCCGCTAACGCTAGAGAGTGGCACCCGATTGGGAGGCTCGAGATCGCTGATGGCGGTGCCTTCCGCGAGGAACTCAGGGGTGGGAGAGCTCCGAAAAGCTCTTGCGCCCAGAGGTCAGGAACTGACGACCCAGGCCCGGCTCCTGGGCTTCATACCAGCGAGCCGCAGCAGCGAGATCATCTCGGGCTGCGGAGCGGAGACGCAGCACCACGCTCAGAGCGACTGCTCGATGGCATCGAGCACCGCATCGACATAGAGGCCAGGGTCGCCGTCTGCCAGGAAGCCCTCCAGCCGCTGATCAATCAGTTGCCGATCGGCATCGCTGAGCTCCGGGTCGCTCTGCTCGGCAGCGATCGAGTCCCACAGGGTCTGGACCAGCTCCAGGCGCTCCGCCAGGGGCAGGGTCAGCAGGTCATCTCAACAGTAGCGGCGAGATTGGGCGGGACTCCGCTCGCAGCCGGAAGGAAATGGCGTCTGCCGAGGTGGATGGGGCCGCTTGTCGCCATCGACTTTCTGAGCTGGTCAGGGGCCTCACGACCTGCAGCCCAGCTCAGGCGCTTGGCGGCCTGAGCTCCTCCAGCAACACCGCCAGAGCTTCACTCAGCTGGAGCCGGTTGCGGGAGGTGTCTGCGAGGAGGAATCGGTATTGCGCAACAAGGCAGCCATCCTGGATTCGAGCTCGGCGAGTCGTCTGTTCTCGATCTCGAGCAGCTTCGTACGCTTCCTGCTCGATGTCGTAAACGGGGCGCCAATTGAACATCGCCAGCAAGCGCCGCCAGGGCGGCAAGGTGGAGACATATTCCGACCTGGTCATGGGTCGGGAGTCTGCAGAAGCGGGAGACGTTGTCGTCGCCATAGTTCGTGGTGAACGAAATCAGGAGCAGCAAGGCACCAGCAACAAGGGTTGACCAGCCCTGGCGATCCAGCCGCCGAGGGGGCGGCGCTGCATCAGCCTGCTCCGGAGGAGTTGCAACGTCTGCCATCACCGTAGCGAGCTCAAACCAACGCCCATCACCTCATGGTGCGCCAGTACTACGTTGCGGCTCTTCAACAAGGGCCTGGACATCAATCTCTATAGGCTCTTGAGGCCAACCTTCAGGCTGGGCTAATTCCCAGGGCCTGTGCCAGGTCCGCCAGGCGACGGTCCTGCGTCCAGAGGGTGCAGTGGGTGAGTTTTGCTGAAGCAAGCAGCTGGGCATCAACAAAGCCGATGCCGCGCCCCATCAACTGGTGCTGCTCGATCAGCATCAGCACTTCCGCCGGGCTGGCCACGCGGGCAGCCGGCAGGCCCTGGAGGAGCTCGAGCACGCGGCTGCGATCGCGAAGGTTGCCGCAGGCGAGTTCACCGATCACCCAGGGATGGATCAACACGGCACTCTCCTGGAGGGCTGCCGTGAGCTGCGGCACGCCGGAGCGCAGGTGATCCACCCAGATGGAGGTGTCCACAAGGATCACGCCGCGCTCCTGCGACGAGGGACCGGCTGCAGATCGGGCTGGCTGCCCGCGAGGGCAGCCAGGCGTCGGGCGCTCTCCCGCTCCACCAGGGCCTGCAGGGCTTGCTTGAGCAGACTTGTGCGCTCGAGAGGGCCACAGAGCTCCTGGGCCTGCGCGAGCAGCTGATCATCCAGGTTGACGGTGGTGCGCATGGCCCTCACTCAAGCTAAAGCATCATTCTAGGCATCATCTGATGATGCATTGCCAACCAAGTCGACAGTTGTGCTCCAGCGGCGGGGCGCAGCTACCACCAGGAACTCGGGACTGGCAAGCACCGCAAAGCTCCTGCGGCCGGAGGACGTTTTGCCCTCGGCGGTTCGCACCGGCAGGGTGCTTTTCTCCACCACGATCGTGTGGCCCTGGGCGCGGTAGTACTGGCTGTAGACGACGAGGTCCATAGGTCAGGGCCTCCTGAGCGAAAGCTCATCCACCGCCGCCATCAGTGCCAGGCGATCGCTGCGAGCAAGCGCCGGGCCCATCGCCCTCGAGACCACGCCTGCTTGACCAATACAATACGCATGCACTATTCTTGATCGCTGCGGTGCGGGATTCCTAGGGTGGTGGCCAGATTGGCTTTCGACGGCCCTGCGGCTGTGGAGACCCTCGCCGGCATCGTGATCGGTCTGGTGGCCCTCTTCTCCTCCTATGACCACATCAACCTCCCCGGTCACGTCCTCCCCCTCCAGCAGCAGTGGGGCGTCTGGCTCATCGCCGTCTCGCTTCCGCTCGTTTTTGCGGATGCTCAATTGGCGGCGCAACCCCGATACGGAGAGAGCACTCGGCTTGCTCGACAAGCAGCACGCCATGCTCGATTGGATCGAATCTGAAATCGACTTGATCGAGGCCGACTTGCCTTCGACCTCGACCCCTCCCCCGCCCATCGACGCCAGCTCCAGCGCCTCCTGAAGCTGCTCGGCAGCCCGGAGTTTCTGAGCCTGCTGGCGGCTGCTTGAAACGCTGTTCATAGCCGCTCGCTCCCGCGGGCCGCAAAGTCCGCCACCGTGCTGGCCAGCCCCTCGGCTAGCCGGATCCGCGCCCGCCAGCCCAACGCCGCCAGCCGGCTCACGTCCAGCTGCTTCTTCGGGGTGCCATCGGGTTTGCTGGCATCCCAATGGATTTCGCCTCGGAAGCCTGTGGCCGCCGCCACCGCCTCCGCCAGCTCACGGATCGTCAGATCCACGCCTGTGCCCACATTCAGAAACTGCAACTCCTCAGGGCCTGGTTGCCAGTGCTCAAAGGCATACACGCAGGCCTCGCCCAGATCATCCACATGCAGGAATTCCCGTAGCGGCGTGCCGCTGCCCCAGCAGGTGACGCTTGGGGCGTTCGCCTGAGCCGCCTCATGAAAGCGGCGGATCAACGCCGGCAGTACATGGCTGTTGGTGGGGTGGTAGTTATCCCCAGGCCCGTAGAGGTTCGTGGGCATCAGGCTGATCGCATCAAAGCCGTGCTGCTTCCGCAGTGCCGCACAGAGCTTGATGCCGGTGATCTTGGCGATCGCGTACCACTCATTGGTGGGCTCCAGCGCCCCCGTGAGCAGCGCTTCCTCGCGGATCGGCTGCTCGGCGAACTTCGGATAGATGCAGCTGCTCCCCAGAAACAGCAGGCGCCGCACTCCAAAGCGCCAGGCCGTTTCGATCACATGGGTCTGGATCTTGAGGTTCTCCAGCAGGAAATCAGCTGGGTAGCTGTTGTTGGCCTGGATGCCGCCCACCTTCGCCGCCGCCAGCACCACCACCGTGGGTCGCTGCTCGGCGAACCAGCGCTGCACGGCCGCCGGGTTGAGCAGATCCAGCTCCTGCCGGGTGGCGGTGAGCTGCTGGCTGTAGCCCGCGCGCTGCAGGGCCCGGCAGATGGCACTGCCCGCCATGCCCCGGTGGCCGGCCACGAAGAGGCGGTCGGCCGGGGTGATTCAGAGATGCCATCAGCCCTGACCTTCTACTTGGTCCAGAGGCGGACTAACATGCTGGAGGAACTGACGCCTGGATCCGCCCGTGACCGCTTCTCCCCAGCGCACGCTTGCCCAGCGAATGGTGAACGTGCACGAGGCCAAGACCCACTTTTCGCGTCTGATCGACGCGGCCCATGCAGGGGAAACGATTGTGGTGGCCAAAGGTGGCAAGCCCTGGGCTCGTCTGGTGCCCCTGGAGCAGCGCGCCTCTCGACGCGTGCCAGGCGTGCTGGCGGGCCGGTTCACCCTGCCGTCACCGGCAGTGCTGCTGGAGGCCCTTCCGGAGGAGGAGCTCGCTGGCTTTGAGCAACCTCTCCTGTGACGACAACGGCTGCCTTGGAGCTGTTGCTCGATACCCACGCCCTGCTCTGGTGGCTGGCTGAGCCTGATCGCCTGTCTCCAGCGGCTCAGGCGGCCATTGCTGAACCTGCCAACGGAGTGCACGTGAGTGCTGCGTCTGGCTGGGAGATCGCCACCAAGGTGCGTCTTGGCAAGCTCCCAGCGGCCAGGGAATTGCTCGATGATCTGCCCGAGTTGCTTGCAGCCCAAGGGTTTCAGCTGTTGCCGATCACCCTGCAGCACGGCCTCCATGCCGGCAGCTACCCCATGCCCCACCGCGACCCCTTTGATCGTCTGCTGGCCGCCCAGGCTGAACTGGCCATGCTCACCCTGGTGACCGTGGATCCAGCGCTTCAGGCGTTCCCCTGCCAGCTTCTCTGGTAGCGCCATCAACCCTGGCCTCCTGCTGCCGCAACGGCCGAAGGGTTGGTGGGCGGGTTTTCCATTGAGCCCACCACGTTGAAGCCCTTGAGCCGCAGGATCGCCTCCTTGCGTGCTTCCTCGCGATCGGTCGCCACCATCTCGGCCACCAGCTGCTCAAGGGTGGTGGTGGGCGTCCAGCCCAGTTTCTCGCGAGCCTTGGTGGGATCCCCCAGCAGGGTTTCCACCTCCGCCGGGCGGAAGTACCGCGGGTCGATCCGCACCACCACCTCGCCGCTGCTGCGCCGGCCGGTTTCCTGCACGCCTGTGCCCTCCCATTGCAGGGCCCCCCAGTCCAGTTCCGCGGCCGCCAGCTCAATGAAGCGCCGCACCGATTCCTGCCGCCCTGTGGCGATCACGAAATCCTCGGGTGGGCCCTCCTGCTGCAGCATCCGCCATTGCATCTCCACGTAATCCCTGGCGTGGCCCCAATCGCGCCGTGAATCGAGATTGCCCATGTAGAGACAATCCCCTAGTCCTTCCTGGATGCGTGCCAGGCCGCGGGTGATCTTGCGCGTGACAAAGGTTTCACCGCGCCTCGGGCTTTCATGGTTAAACAGAATTCCGTTGCAGGCATACATGCCATAGGCCTCGCGGTAGTTCACCGTGATCCAGTAGGCATAAAGTTTGGCTACGCCATAGGGGCTGCGTGGATAAAAGGGCGTGGTTTCCTTCTGGGGGGTTTCCTGCACCAGGCCGTATAGCTCCGAGGTGGAGGCTTGATAGATGCGGGTTTTGTGGGTGAGCCCTAGCAGCCGCACTGCCTCCAGGATGCGAAGGGTGCCCAGAGCATCACTGTTGGCCGTGTACTCCGGCGCCTCAAAGCTCACCGCCACATGGCTCTGAGCCCCGAGATTATAGATTTCATCGGGCTGCACCTGCTCAATGATGCGAATTAGATTGGTGCTATCTGTAAGATCGCCATAGTGGAGCGTCAGCCGCGGATTGCTCTCATGGGGATCCTGGTAGAGATGGTCAATTCGCGTGGTGTTGAAACTGCTGGCGCGGCGCTTGATGCCATGCACCTGATAACCCTTGTCCAGCAACAGCTCCGCCAGATAGCTGCCGTCTTGCCCTGTGATACCGGTGATCAGGGCAACAGGCATTCATGCAAATGTTTATTTGTACTAATCTTACCATATCTGTCTCGGTTTTCAACTGGTTGTACCAATGCAGGCGGGAAGGCCGGAGCTGGCTGTTGAAGGGGTCTTGCTGTTCAGGAGCTGGTGTCCCTGCTGGGCACTTGCCCGTGCCAGCGCCGCCAGCGCCACACGACAGTTGGCTGTGGCCTCGCCATCAGCAACCGGTGCTGCCAGGGTTTCCCCCGGCGCAAACATCAGGCTCAGCAACACCTGGGCAGGTGGGGCCGTGGCCAGATGCCGTGCCAGCCCCAGCAGCTGAAATGGCAGCAGGCTGTGGCCCAGCCACGCCCCCACCCGCTCTCCGGAGGCGCTGGCCTGTTGCAGTTGCTGCTCCATCCGGCGCCCCAGCTGCACCATCCCGCCCAGCTCGCTCCACAGACGCGGGTCTTCGTATCCGCAGCCGCTGAACACCCCCTGCAGGGGCCGGGGCGCCTCGCTGTCGCCCTCCAGGCGCACATCGGACCACAGTTCAGCTTGCCAGCCGCCACGGTTCAGTTTCGCCAGCAGCGGACGGTTCACTTCGTCGTGATGGCCGACTGAACTGGCATGAGCTGGATCAACGATCACCAGCCGGCGAGTCATGACGCCTCTGACAAGACCAATGGTGTCAGGCGCTGCTTGTCTCTGAGGGTCTGGTTCAGCAGTTGGCTGAGATGTTGATGTCTTGCAGGCATGTCCTCATCCAAGCTGATCAGGGAGGCCTCCCCCTTGGAAGGTTCGCCACAATCAGTTCATCTTGCGCCGGTGCCATCAGTGCTCTCTCCTCTGACCGATCTGCTTGATCTGGGTCGTCGGGGACAGGGCTGTGAGCTGGAGAAGCGGGCCCAGGCCGCTCGTCGCGACGCCGGCTGGAATGCCGCCGTTGCTCTGGAGCTGGCCTCTGCCTGGCTGCTGGCCGGCGATCCACGCCAGGCCGATCTGGCCTACCTGGAGGCCGATCAGCTGGACCCCGCTCTGGCCCTGGTGCCCGATGTCTGGGGCCTCTGGCCTGCACCGGCCGCTTCTGCGGACAGTCCCCAGCGCCAGGCTGCCCGGCAACTGGCCGAACGTTGGCACGCCTGGCGCCAGCCCGAGGCCCAGGCCCTGTGGCAGCAGATCCTGCCTCGCCTCCAGGCCGACTGGCACCTGGCCCTCGACCCGGAGGGCAGCGATGCCCTGTTGATTCTCGGCCGTGCCAGTGCCGCCGCCGGTGCCGCACCGCTGGATCCACCGCTGGAGCCCGCGTTGGCCTGGCTGGTGGCTGATGCCGAGATCGCCGCCGAACCTGCCGCCAGCTGTCGCTACTGGCAGTTGCTGGCCACCATTCGCCCCCAATGGGGTCTGGCCCGCATCCGAGCCGCTGATCTGGCTCTGGCTCGCGGCGACCTGGAGAACAGTCGCCGCTGCCTAGCCGATCCGCCGGCGGAAGTCCTCACCAATCCCTGGTTTCACGATGTGGCCGCCCGTCATGCCGTACAGCGCGGCGCCGTGGACGACGCCCTCGACGCCTGGGCCGAAGCGATTCGAACCGCCACTTCCAGCGCCACTTCCAACGACCATGCCAGTGACGATCTGGGCGGGCTGGCCGAGATCTTTGAGCTCCGCCGCCGCGAGGCCCGCCGTGGCCCCGGCGTGCTGCAGGTGCGCAGCCTGGTCAACCGCGGCCAGCCCGATGCCGCCAGCGCCCTGTTGAAGCGCCTGCTGGCGGATGACCCCCAGTGGCAGCCCCTGCGCAGCCTGCAGGAGCAACTGCGGCGGGCCTCTCCCGGTCCAACACCGTCCAACCAGGAGCCCCCCTCACGGCTTCCCGATCCGCACCAAAGGGAAGGGTTGTCGCGGCTTCTTGATCGGGCCACGGTCCGTCTCCAGGCCCTGGGCCAGGCCATCCCCCCGCCGAGGACGGCAGCCGATACGGAGGCTTCGTGCCTGCAGATCGAGCTTGAGACCATCGCCCTTTGTCTCAGCGACTATGAGGCCCGCTTCGCCCTCGCCTGAATCCAGGATCCCGTCCGCTCAGCCCTGCTGTTCCACCCGTTCCAGCAGAGCCTGGATCAGGGTTTCAGCCCGACGGAGTTGCTCACGCTGGTGGCTCAGCAGTTGCTCCTGCTTCTGGTGCTCCAGAAGATAAATTTCAACTTCTTCCTGAACCTGTTGCAGCATCAGCAGGTTGAGCTCCGCTTCATCGCGCACCGTTTCAAGCTGGATGAAGAGGCTGGAAATTTCAGCTTCTTGGTCGCAGGGGTCGGCTGCGCTGGTTACCCTCGTATTTGTCATCCAAAGCAATAATTTTACCTCTGATAACCTATTGCACTCCTGTTGAGGTCCGCCAGTGTCAGGCGCCTTTGTTGCTCCTTCGCCTGCGGCACTGCATGTGGAAATCCAGAGCTTCAGCGATTTCCCCAGCTTTCAGGAGTTCCTCCGCCGCAGCCTGCCCCACTGGCCTGCCCAGGTGCAGCAGGCCCTGAGGCTGATCGCTCTCCACGGCATCACCGACCCGATCCTCCACACCGCAGTGCCGGCCGATGCCCTCCGACTGCTGGGCGGCAACTATCGCGAAACCCTGGAGGCGCACAACTGCCTGTCGCGCCATCGAGCCGTGCTGCTGATGCTCCAGCATCTGATGGACGCCGATGCGATTCCGCCCCGGCAGCAGCTGGAGCTCTATTGCCCTGAAAGCGTTACCGGCTTCGCGTCCTTGCTGCGCCAGCATTTCCCCCATTCGATGGGCAGTGAATACCTGCCTGATCCTGCCGACCCCCAGCGCCAGCACTACCCCCACCAAGACCTTTGCGCCCTCACCCTGGGCGATGACTGTGTCGATGTGGTGGTGTGCAATGAACTGTTTGAGCACCTTTACGACCTTCCGGCTGCTCTTGCGGAAATCGCCCGCATCCTTCGCCCTGGTGGTCGCTTGGTCGCCACTTTTCCCTTTGCTTACGACCGCTACGACACCATTGTGAAGGCACGACACCGTCCCAGTGCCACTCCTGGCGTGGCAGCCGAAGCCGAACTTCTCTGCGACCCCGAATATCACGGCAATCCAGTAAGTGCCGAGCAGGGGAGTCTCGTCTATCAGATCCCCGGATGGGATTTGCTCGATCAGGCCCGCACTGCCGGTCTCGCCAACCCCGTCATTCACTGGATCGCTGCCCCGAGCTACGGCGTCGTGGGACTGGAGATTCCTGCCGTGATGGTGTTGGTGGCGGAAGCGCCTCCAGCCGACAGCACAGAGCATGATCCAGCCGTGTCCCATCGAGTGGTGTAACGCAGTAGGAACTGACAGAATTTTAGTCGATCCGAACGGGACGGCAAGCCTTGGTGAATGAGATCACGGCGCTGCTGACGATGGCAATACAGCAGCCCAGATGTGAACCGATTTGATACCTTTAATCAGCCCTGCACTGAACAGGGCCACCAGCCGCTTATAGAATCAGCTGGAAGTCGGGGCCGCGCACTTTGCGTGGTGTAAATCCCGAGGCCCGAATGCCCTGATCAGAGGGTGAATAGGGTTGAATGATGGGCTGTCACTCCGGAGGTACAGATGCACCTCGTTCATCCACGATGAATCGGGACGATTGACTTGTCAAGCCTCTCATCTGATTGCCGCTGTGTGTTGTGAGCGTGAGGGGTCTCTACAGCGCTGGGGTTACAGCACCGGCCCCCGGGCGGCGATCGAGGTTGCTGCGCCCTGTGGGGGCGCTGCAACCTCGACCACCTGGGGCCTGCGTATTGCCCTTCTCAGGCGCTGGCGGTCTGCAATGCAGGGATGCTCTCCAGATCCGGGATGGCAGCAATGCTCTCGGCGGAGAACATGCGGCGGCCTTCCAGCTGCCAGTGCTCGTGCTGCTCCAGCAGCACCGCCCCTACCAGACGGGTGATCGCCGCGTCGTTGGGGAAGATGCCGACGACGCGGGTGCGGCGCTTGATCTCCTCGTTGACCCTTTCCAGCAGGTTGGTGCTCCAGACCTTCTTCCAGTAGGGCTGTGGGAAGTGACGGAACACCAGCACATCCTCCCGGGCCTCGTTCATCAGTTCAGCAGCTTTGGGGAAACGCTCCGCCAGCGAGGCGGCCAGGTCATCCCAGCGGCTGAGGATCTCGGCGTCGGATTCCCGTGGCCGTGGTGGTGTAGCAGTTGCGTGCTGGCGTTTCCCGCACAGAGCTGGAGGAAGGCTTCCCCCAGCTCAGCCGCACCGCGCTGGACTACGCAGAGATTCAGGCCCGCATACCCAAGCCGCCCGGGCGCCCGCGTAAGGCACAGCTCCTCCAGCGCAGCTGAGCACCAGCGGCTTGAAGCTCCTGATTGATGAAAACCTGAGCCCACGCCTGGCGCGTTGGGCCTGTGAATCTGGCGTACCGGCTGAAGCTGTGGTCCACGTGGGGCTCTCGGGGCACAACGGATGCGGCCGTGTTTGCGACTGCCTTCTCGCAAGAACAGTTGGTAGTGACGGTAAATGTGAGTGACTTCATCACCCTGGCCGCGGGGGTGGATCTGCATCCCGGAGTTATTGTGCTGAGGGAGGCTGAACTCAGCGCAGCGCTGCAATGGTAACGCCTGAAAAACAGCCCTGGCTTTTGCTGAACAAGCTTTCAACGGCGATCTGATGCATGCCATCCCGCCAGAACACGTCAACTGATCCTCAACCCCCCGCCACCTGCAACACCTGCTGGTAGAGCGCAGGTGGGCGAGAGACTGGCGATCAGGTCGCCGTGGTCGTCCAGCTGGCTGAGGCTGGGGTAGCCGCCACCGAGGCGCTGCCTTGGTCGCTGCCGCCGGAACAAGCCCCGATGCCGCCATCAGCCGGCAGCGTCCGGGTGCGCCTTTGGCTCATGCTGCCGCGGAAAGCCCCCGGAAATCCTCTTACTCTGTGAACATAGACCTGCTTCAGAGGATCAGTATTGACCCCGCAGTGCGCTAGCGCTCCGCGCGGCCTGCAGCTACGGCAAGCCGTGCGTGAGGGGTACACGGTTGACGGTCGGCGATGTGCTCGGCACCCTGGCAGCCGGCAGGTTGGAAGCTGAATTGCGGCTGGACTTCCCCCAGCTCACCCATGAAGATGTGCTGGCCTGTCTCGCTTTTGCGGCGGAGCGCGAAAAGCGGCTGATCACCAGCGCAGCGGTGATGTAGGCAGGCAAGCGTGAGTGCACCACAGCTGCCTGCCGGACGAAAACCTTTCAGAACGGTTGTTGCCGCTGCTGATGGAGCGGTTTCCGAGCTCCACCCATGTGCGCCCGACAACAGGGCCTGGTCCTGGTGATCAAAGATGAGGACTTCCTCGATCTCAGCGTGACCCGGGGATGTCCGCCCAAGGTTGTGTGTCTGGCCATCGGCAATGCCAGCAATGCCGTCACGGCGATCCCGTTGCTGCAGCAAGCGGAGACGATCGAGCGCTTCTGCTCCCACCCGGGGGGAGGCCGGATTCCTGCTGTTGCGACCCACAACCTGAAAGCCCATCCGCGTCTTCACCCTGCAGTGACCCGACGACCTCACCACTGCGGCTGGAGCGGCGTCCAGCTGGCAGCGCTTTCACCGGCAGTGATCAGTGCTGGCACGGCTGGGCGACAAGGCGCAGGCCCCGCAGGGCGACAGGCGTCGGCAGCCAGCCGGTGACTGCACCGCTGGGGGAGGCGGTGGCGGTGATTGGAGCGCTGGGTAATGGATTCGCTTCCATCAACACGGAAACGCAGCAGACTGGCTCGGTTGCCCTCACTCCGGCCCCTTGGCGCGCGACANNGGCGGTTGTGCTGGAAGCGCAGATGGCCCCTGATCCGGGTTTTCTGCTGCGGCTCTATGCCGAAACCGGCCGCTTTCTCCAGCAGCAGGCCTGGGATGGTGACTGGCGCGTGGTGGTGATCTGCCCGCATCGCGGACTCCAGTTCGGCGCCCTCACCCCGGTGCAGGAATTTGTGGAGCGGCGGGTGCTGTGGGTGGAGCTGCAACCCAGGGACGGCCAGCCGCCGATCACTCCCCTGGCCCGTGTGCTCAGCCTGCTGCTTGAACCAGAAAGCCAGGTGCGCCGCATCAGCGATGCCCTGCATGAGCAAGCGTGCACAGACCCTGTGGCAGCCGAGGTACTGCAGCTGATTCCGACTATCTTGATCACACGGTTCCGCAACAAAACCATCCCGGAGATCTGCGCCATGGGCGGCCTCACCCTTGAAGACTTCACCCAGAGCAGGGCTTACCGGGAAATCTTTGGCAGCGGCGAAGCCCGTGGCGAAGCCCGGGAAGCCGCCAAGGTTGCCCTGCGTCAGCTCAACCGCCGCTGCGGCCCCCTGAAAGAAGCCACCACCGCCCGCATCCAGGCGCTGCCGCTGGAACAACTGGAGGCCCTGGCCGAGGCGCTGCTCGATTTCAACGGCCCGGACGATCTGACCACCTGGCTTGCAGCCAACGCCTGAAGCTTCGCCCGGGCGACCCCCCCCAACACCAGCACTGGCAGGGTTCAGGTGTTCGTAGAAGCTCCGGGCCCGCTCGGATTCGGCATGGACCAGCAAGCCGCGGCAGCCGATGGCGTCGCCGAGGCTGGCGACCCGGGTGATCACATCGACCAGCAGCAAGGCTGCACCGAGACCCTGGCCTTCATGGCGTTCGTCCACCACCAGCCAGGTGCTCTGCTCTTCCGATCGGAAGCGGGGCCAGTGAGCTAATGACGGGCCGCCAACAGCTCTGGCGGTTGGTAGCGGCTCATGCCATCAGCCAAACGGCGAGGGCCGCTCCAGCAGCCGTTCCAGACCCGGCAGGCTGCGGGCCGGGCGGCTGTTGATCCGCTCCCATTCCTGCTGGCCGTCGGAATCGAGCAGGAAGACATCGCGGTCGGCTAGCACCCGCTGGGCTGCGAGGCGTCCCTGGGCGAGCAGGAAGGAACTGCGGTCGGTACCGAGGGCCGTAGTGGCCCGGTCCAGCAGGTCGCGGTCGTCTTCTGTGTCGCGCAGCTCGATCCGGCTGGTCTTGGCCGGGCGGTGGCCCTGCGGCTTGGCGCTGGTCAAGGCGACAACCACCCGGAACGTATGAACGCTGTACGGCGCTGATGAACGCTTGACCGGCTCAACCGCGATACAGCTCAGCCACCTCTGGGCTGTTGAGTAGACTCAACAATCGCTGGAGCCTGCGGCGATTGATGGCGGAGGGGTCGAGCTGGAAGGCAAGTCGGCCTCGATCAAGTCGATTTCGGAGTGCATCCAGTCGAGCAACGCGATTTCTTTCTCGATCTGCTTTCTTTCGTTCTTCAGCTGCTCGGTTTCGTTCCCCAGCTGCTCTTTCTCGATCTTCAGCTGCTCGATCTGCATCTCGACTACGGGATCGCGCCGCCAGTTGAGCATCGACAAAAACGAGCGGAAGGGAGACAGCGATGAGCCAGACGCCCCATTGCTGCTGGAGAGGGAGCTGGCGGTGGGGGAGGGAGACGTGGTCATAGGAGGAGAAAAGAGCAATCAGGCCAACGACGCTGCCGACGACGGCTTCCAGCAGGGCTTTGCCGTCAAACCCCAGGCGCCACCAGGGCGGCGAGGTATCCAGATCCCGAAAA
>JAPLIB010000096.1 GCA_026389335.1 Cyanobacteriota bacterium
CTGTTCCGTACGGTCAAGTACCGGCCCGACTACCCCAGCCGGCCGTTTGGCAGCAAAGGCGAGGCATGCGAGTGGGTGGCGGCCTTTGTCGATTGGTACAACCACCGGCACCGCCACAGCGGCATCAAATTCGTGACGCCCTATCAGCGTCACAGTGGATCCGCCACGGCAATTTGCCAGCAGCGAGCTGATGTCTACGAGACAGCCCGCCAGGCAAATCCAACGCGCTGGAGCCGAAGCACCCGCTGCTGGCGTTAACCCGAAGAAGTGTGGATCAACAAGCCAACAGAGGAGCCAGATCTGATCATGGCGCTACAATTGATGGAGGCCGCCTGAGTGGCAGCCAAGGAGTGACATCTTTCCTGAAAGTCACCACCATCTGCGCCATCAGCACCAGGTGGCGCTGGTCAGCGAACCGACTGTGTTGACGCAACAGGCCGAGCAGCTCAGCATCGAGCCGGGTCTGGGAGAAGACTGGGGTTTGGTTTAGTCAGAAAACCCCCAACTCCCATAACTCCCTGTCCACCTAATGACTTGAAACCCATACTCTCGCAATAGTTCTCGAACTTGTGTCCGTCAGCCAGCGACTGGACTCGCATTCGAGGCTGAGCACATTGGCCGTGGTGGTCACACCAAAATTGGCGTCAATGATCCGAATACCGGCATAAGAAACTATACTGAACTACCTGGCTTCACCCTGAACCAGCTCGTAGGCGCCGAAGCGATAACGCAGGGCCAGATCGGCTGCGGTACCTCGGGCGTGCAGGACGGCCGTTCAGCTGGCAGCCGTCCTGCAGTTGGCGAAACGCTACTGCGTCGATGCCCCGGGGCCCGATAGGCGCAAGCGGCAGGCCTGAATCGAGCGACAGATGGCGGCGCTCGGCACCCCCGGCCTACCTGTCAGGATGGAGTTTACTGTCAGGATGGTGTTGAAAGATCTCGCCCGGAATGCGGGGGCTTCATGACCACGACCACCCGCATTGCCGTCATCGGCGCCGGGCACTCCGGGCTCTGCATGGGCATGCAGCTCAAGCGCGCCGGGATCGACGATTTCGTGATCCTCGAGAAGGGGGCCACGCTTGGTGGCACCTGGCGCGACAACACCTATCCCGGCGCTTCCTGCGACGCGCCCTCCTACCTGTACAGCTTTTCCTTCAACCAGAAGGGCGACTGGAGCCGCCGCTTCGCCTGGCAGCCAGAGCTGCTCGCCTATGCGGTCGAGTGCGCGGTGCGCTCCGGCCTGCTGCCACACATGCGGTTCAAGGCCGAGGTCGTGGCCGCGCGCTTCGACGAGAACCGCAGTCTCTGGCGAGTCGAGCTGGCTGGCGGCGAGGTGGTCGAGGCGCAGTTCCTGGTCACGGGCGTCGGCCAGCTGCACCGGCCGGCGACCCCGGCGATCGCCGGGGTCGCCGGCTTCAAGGGCTCGCAATTCCACTCGGCGCGCTGGGACCACGGCGTGGACCTCGCCGGCAAGCGCATCGCCGTGATCGGCAACGCAGCGAGCGCGGTGCAGTTCGTGCCGCAGATCGCACCGCTCGCGGCCGAGCTCACGATCTTCCAGCGCTCGGCCAACTGGCTCCTGCCGCGCAAGGACCGCCTCTACACGCCCGGTGAACAGCGCCGTCGCAACCGCTGGCGGTGGCTCGCCCGGCTGCACCACAAGGCCCAGTGGTTCTTCATCGGCGAGCTGCAGCTCACACCGCTGATGAAGCAAGTGCGGATCGTGCAGTGGCTGGCGACGTACAAGTCCTTGGGGCACCTGCGGCGGCAGGTGCGCGACCCCGCGCTGCGGGCAAAGCTGGTGCCCGACTACCCGATCGGCGCCAAGCGCGTGCTGTTCAACGACGTCTACTATCCCACGCTCGGCCGCGACAACGTCCGGCTGGTGACGAGATCGATCGAACGCATCGAGCCCGACGGAGTGCGCACGCACGACGGCGAGCTCGTGCCCGTCGATGTGATCGTGTTCGCGACGGGATTCCACGCCACCGACTTCCTCGCGCCCATGGTCATCACCGGCGCGGGCGGGCGCGAACTTCGCGAGGAGTGGCGCGCCGGCGCCCACGCCTACCTCGGCGTGACCGTAAGCGGCTTCCCGAACCTCTTCATGCTTTACGGCCCGAACACCAACCTCGGCCACAACAGCATCCTCGTGATGATCGAGGTGCAGGTGAGCTACATCCTCGACGCCATCCGCCAGATGGATGCGCGCGGGCTACGGCGCATCGACGTCAGGCGCGAGGTCATGGACGAATACAACAGGGGCCTGCAGCGCGACCTCGCGAAGTCCGTCTGGTCAGCCGACAAGCAGAGCTGGTACAAGCTCGCCGACGGCACCATCACTAACAACTGGCCACACGGCACCATCCGCTACCGGCGCCTGCTGCGCCGCGCCGACCTCGAGGCTTACGACACGGCGGGCGCCTGAACTCGACGCACGCCCACGGCCTGGATCCTTCAACCACCCTTTGCGATTGCATCGCCCTGAACATTGCGTTCGTGGCCGTGGAGACCTCGGTCGGCTGGCGGGTCGGCTCGATGACGATTCACCACGATCGCCACCACGGGGCCTATATGGCCAATCTCAATGCCCAGATCAAGGCCAACCTGAAACTGGCCAACCTCAGCCTGGAGGCCCTGCAGGGCCAGGTGTCTGCCTTCCCCATGGCGGTACGCGACAACGGCTGTGGACATTGGAACCACAGCCAGTTCTGGACCGTGATGGCTGCCGCTGCTGGGACTGGACGTGTGGGAGCATGCCTACTACCTCAACTACCAGAACCGCCGACCAGACAACATCACAGCCTGGTGGCCGCTGCTGAACTGGAAAGAGGTCAACCGTCGCTATGGCGAAGCAGGCTGAACTATCCTGAATCAGGCTCTGGAACAAGCCAACTTCATGGCTCACAGCCATTTCGTAGCCAACAGAAACCCGCGCCGGCTGCAGTTCGACATCGAGGCTTGATCTCTCCAGCGCTTGGGGTGCTCGGGCCCTCAGCTTGGGCAGCGGCACCCCACCCCAAACACCTCAGCCCAGGTAGGGATCCAGAAAGCTGAGCGGCCTGGCCATGGTGGCTGAAAAGCCGAGGATGCCCCGGTCCCGGTGGCTGTAGAGCAGGGTGTCGTCCCTCTCCAGCAGGAAGGTGCCACCCCGCTGGGTGAGGTAGTCGTCGGCCGGCACGTAGGTGCGCCAGTGGCCGAGGACTTCGGTCATGTTGCGCAGGCGGACCGTGGCCAGCTCGAAGGGCCGTTGGAAGCCGCTGCCACCGGCTCGCGCAAAGAACGACCCCAGAATTGGCGGTAGCGGCCCGGCCTGGATCGTTTCATCGTCGGTGATGCGCTGGGGGGCGGTGCGATCTCCCGTGTAGCCACGAAGCACTTCGGCCAGGGTGCCGGGAGAGCCGATGCCGGCACACATCAACAGCAGGTTGGGCCAGGGTCCACCGACCTGCTGCAGGCCTGAGTAGAGGCCCAGGGCCCGATGCAGCTGCGGCACCGCATCCACCACCAGGCGCTCGCTGGGGAAGTGGGTGAAGGCACAGAAGCGTTGGCGGCTCACCTCGTTGCCAATGCCGATCGCCAACACCGCGATAGAAGCGGACTGCAGTTGCGGCAGCACCGGCACCAGCGCTTGGGCGTATTCAAGGCTGTCGAAATCCCCCAGCTGCGGCAGCAGCAGCACCAGGCGACGCTGGCCCCGCCCCATGCCGGCCTCCTGCTCCAGGCGCTCCAGCAAACTCACTGGCGCTGTCGCATCGACTTCGGTGCTGGGCATGGACAGGGCGATGGCTCAGGGCCGCACCATCGTGGCGCGCTCGAGGAACATTTCGGCGGCGGCGGCCATGCTCTGGCGCCGAGCCGGCTCGATCCGCTCCAGCAAGCTCACCATCATCGACAGGCGTGGATTGGCGCGGAAGAACTCCCGATGGCGATCAATGAAGCGCCAATAGAGGCCATCCCAGATCTCGCACCATGGCCCCCGCTTATAATCCCCCATTTTCAGAATATAATTGGAGCCACAGATGTAGGGCTTGGTGGCAAAGATACCGCCGTCACTCATCTGGCCCATGCCATACACGTTCGGACCCATCACCCATTCATAGGAATCCAGGTAGTGCTCCATGAACCAGCGATGTACTTCTCTGGGCTGGATTTCACAGAGCAGCATCAGGTTGCTGATCACCATCAGCCGTTCGATGTGGTGGTTGTAGCCCAGGCGGTTAACGCGCTTGATCGCCGCATCCAGGGGCGGCAGGCCGCTGCTGCCGTCGTTCCAGCAGGGGGCCAGCTGGCGCTGGTGATTCCAGAAATTACTGCTGGCCTGGCGTTCGCCATAGGCCCGATGGATGCCCCGCATAAACTCCCGCCAGCCGATCAGCTGGCGCAAAAACCCCTCCAGCGAGGCGATCGGGATCGGCAGGCCGCTCTGCGGCTGGCCGTGTTGGTTCGTGGCACAGGCCATGGTGGCCGCAAGCACCGTCGCCGGGGTCAGCAGGCCGAGGTTGATCAGCGGCGACAACAGCGAGTGGTGCAGGCTGTCGTGGTGTTGGCTGAGGGCGTCCTCGTAGGGGCCGAAGCCGTCGAGACGCTCCGCCAGGAACTGCTCCAGCCAGGCATCAGCACCGGCATGATCAAAGGGAATCCAGAGCGGTCCCAGTTCTCCTGGGTGGTCGGCGAAGTGGCTGGCGATCAATTGCCGCACCGCCGGCTCATGGCGGCTGGCCGCCACGACCGGCAGACGTGGTTCGCGGTAGTCCTTCGGCAACCGGCGACGGTTTTCGGCATCGAAGCTCCAGCGGCCGCCGGTGGGGGTGCCATCGGCTTCGAGCAGCAGCCCCAGTCGCCGCCGTTGCCGCTGATAAAACGACGCCATCCGCGGCCGCCGTTGGGCTGCAAACCAGCTCTGGCTCTCGGCGGCGGTTTCGAGGAAGGCGGGGGAGGGCAACACGGAGAGCGCCACCGCCTGCTGCTGGCAGAAACGCAGCAGCGCCGCCTCGAAGCTGGCATCGGCGATGGCGGCGACCCGCAGTTCCCGCTCCTGCCCCTGCTGGCTGTCAGCCAGCTCCAGGGCCAGCCGCTCCCAGAACGACACCCCTGCTGAGGCCGGCAACTCGAAATAGCGCACCGCGATGCCCTGTTGCCGCAGGGTGTCGCAGAAGCTGCGCATCGCCACGAATGTGTGGAGCAATCGCAACTTGTGGTAGCGATAGGTGGCAGCCACCGCCAGGTCTTCGATCATCAGCACCCGGCTATCGGTGCCGAGCTGCAAGGGCGAAGGTTTGAACCAGTCAGCGTGCAGCTGATCACCAAGGATCAGGGTGAGAACCATCGGCTTCAGGACCATCGTTGGCGGTGCGTCTGCAGAGGGTCATACCTCTGCTCCTGCCGCTCTAGATCGAAGCGGCGTGGACTGCCGCCGAAGCTGCGGGGGTCGGAGCCGACGCCGGCCAGGTAGGCCCAGTTGCCCGTATTGAGGGCGGGCTGGGCGTCGATCAAGGCCCATTCAAAAAAGCGGGCACCCCAGATCCAGGGCAGGCGCAGCTCCTGCACGAAGTGGGAGGCCACCCACTGGCGGCCGCGATTGGAGAGATAGCCCGTGGCCAGCAGTTCGCGCAGCTGGGCATCGATCAGGGGATGGCCGCTGTCGGCCCTGGTCCAGCGGGCGAACAACTGCCGATCCTCGTGCCATTCGGGCGGCCGTGCCTGGATCCCACCCGGTGCATGGAAGGCAGCGCCGTGATGCTGCTCCGACCAGAGAAAGAACTCACGCCAGAGCAGTTCCTGCTGCATCCATGTGGAGCCTTCATCGGCGCCATGCAGGGCCTGGTAGCGGAGCACCGCATCCCAGATGCGCCGCACCGACAGGGAACCGATCGCCAGAAACGGGGAGAATTTGGCGGAGAACTCCGTTCCCACCAGCCCATTGCGGCTGGCCTTGTAGTGGCGCAAGCCGTCGCTGTCGAACACGTAGTGCTGCAGCCGCGCCAGGGCGCTGGGTTCATCGCCCCGGAAGGGGAAGGCGCTGCGGCGATCCCCGCCCTGGAACATCGGCAGCGGGCAGGCGGTCGGGGGCTGCAGCCAGGCCCGGGGCCAGTCCTGCAGGCCGGCGCCAAGGCCGGAGAGTTCGGCCGCTGCCAGCGGCGGCAGCGGCGCTTGGTTCAAGCCACGGCGGAAATCGGCGAACACCCGTGGAAACGCGGCAGGCCTGATCGGCCAATCGTCAAAGAGCCGGCTTTCACCGCAGGACAGCACCGCTTCGGGGCGCAGCAGATCACGATGGGCGCTCAGCGCCGCCTCGGTGCTGAGCTGGGGGAACTGGAGCAGGGGAATCCCCGCCGCCGTCAGGCGGGATTGCAACGAGGCCAGGGCCTGCGCCTCCAGCTGCCGTTGGTAGCGGCCGCGCAGCCGCTGGGTCGGGGGCCTGCAGGCCAGCACAATCAGATGGCCACCGTGCTGGCGGGCCAGGGCCGCAGCGACGTGAAAGGCGGGCTGGTCATCGAGGCGCAGCTGCCCCTCCAGGGACAGGGCGATGGTGATAGCGCCCGCCATGGTGCCTGCCTGCAGCGGCGCCAGCCTGGCAGAACTGAGCCAGGCCTGCGCTCAGCCCAGCTGGCTGGCTAGATCCAATACAGTTGTTGAAGCTCTGATCCAGCCACTGCTTTCGACCCAGGTCAGGCTTGCCGGCGCCTGCGACCGTCCAGAGGTTGCAACAGGTTGCGACTGTCCAGATGCGCTGTCGCAACAGCGAGATCCAGAATCCAACGGCCCGAGAGCCGGGTGATGCTGACGTACTGCCGCAGAAGTGCTGCTTTCCGAGCGGTTATTTCCTATCTTTTCAGTCTGGACAAGGCCCAACCATATGCGAATATATGCCTTAAGTTTTTAACTTGCGACCATGTTCACCGGTCCCGATCTGCTCGCTAAGCTCAAGGAGCTCGGCGATGTCTCCAAGTCCGATCTCGTCCGTGCTACGGGCTATTTCAGTACCAAAAAAGACGGCTCGGAGCGGCTTAATTTCACAGCGTTCTACGAAGCGCTGTTGGAAGCCAAGGGCGTGAGCCTCGGGGATAGCAGCAGCCGTGGTCCCAAGCGGCCGGGTCGTCATCTGAGCTATGCCACCAAGGTGCAGTTCAACGGCAATTTGATGGTGGGCAGCGCTTATACTTCTGTGCTGGGACTGCAGCCCGGCGATCAGTTTGAAATCAAGCTGGGCCGCAAGCAGATCCGGTTGGTTCCTGTCGGTGGGGTGGATGACGAGGAGTGAGCCTCGCCGTTGGCTTTCCAATGGAGTTCGGTCTGTGCCGTCTTGGTCAGGGTGCGAGAAGCTGAGGCCCCCATGGGACGACCCCTGAAATCGGGATGCCGTCGCCACATGCAGCCTCGCCGGATTTGCTCCCTATCGGCCGCAGGCTTGCACGGCGGTGGAGGGCGGCCGCAGCTAAGTCCTGATCAGACCTGATCAGATCCGTCCAGGGCGGTAGGGACGGGGCCTGGGGTCTGCAGACGCCACAGCGCCAGACCACCGCCGCGCCCCCGAGCCGCCAGCCAGCCCGACGGATCGCGATCAATCAGGGCAAAAAACGGCAGGCGCCGCGGCGGCGGGCTCGGCAGCGACCGCTGCAGCAGCAGGCGGTTTGCCAGGCGCAGCTCGAAGCGCTCAAACCAGAACTCCAATCGCGGCCGGGAGCCCACCAGCTGCCCCGGTCCATGGAAGCGCAGCTCCAGGGCTCCCAATGTCACGGCATTGCACAGTTGCAGGGCTCCATTGGCGTCCCCAATCTCCAGCCGCGCTCCCAGGCCCCGCAGCAGCAGACCACTGAAGGCGGAAGCACGGCTGCTGCCCTTGGGCCACACCTGATCCAGTTGCCAGCTGCCGTGCAGATCAGCCGCATTCAAGCCGGTGCCACCGTGGCGCACCTGCCGTTCGCGAGCCAGCAACTCCGCTCCACTGGGCAGCTCGGACGGCAAGGGGGGAGAAAAGGCCACGGAGCCGTGAAGGGGTGCAGCGGCATGGTGGCGTATCCATGGCGGCTCAGGCGTTGAAGTCTCCTTGTGGCTCCCCCTTGAGTCCGCCATGGGGCCGAGTGAGGCCAGTCGATGGCGACTCGCGCGATCGCTGCCATTCGCTGCCCTTGCTGCTGCTGGAGCCCAACCCTGGAGCAACGGCGATAGGGGCGATTCCGGAAAGCCTTTGTCATGGACTAAACCAAGCAAGATTCGTTTGATTGCCGTGGAAGGGAACCCTGCAGGGCGACTGCCAGGCCAGCAGCGGATCGTCAACGTCCACCAGGCCAAAACCCACCTCTCGCGCCTGATCGATGCCGCCCATGGCGGCGAGACGATCCTGCTGGCCAAGGCCGGCAAACCCTGGGCCCGTCTGGCGCCGTTGGAGTCCGAAGCGCCCCTGCGGGTTACGGGACGCCTGCGCCACCTGGGCTCCCGGAGCCAACCGGATCTGCTGCTCGAACCGATCACGCCAGAGGAGTTGGCGGACTGGGAGTCCGGCCCAGCCGGGCCCCTGGAAGATGGTTCCCTGGAAGACCGTTCCCTGGCCGCACTGGAGTGAACGGCTCAGACGGCTACCTGCTCGACAGCCACACCCTGCTTTGGTGGTGGTTCGAACCGGACCGCCTCTCCAGCACCGTGGCGAACCTGTTGCAAGACTCCGGCACGCCCGTTCATGTGAGTGCCGCCAGCATCTGGGAGCTGAACCTCAAACACCACCGCGGCCGCTTGCCCCAGCTAACGGCAGTGATCGGCAGGCGCACCGCGATCCCTTTGATCGGATGCTGGCCGCCCAGGCGGAGCTGGAGCCACTGGTGCTGCTCCCCGCCGACTTCCAGCTGCGGGCCTTCCCCTGCCAGACCCTCTGGTGACTGGCTGGCGACTGCGCGAACACACCTCCGTGAACGCGGTGGCAAGCCATGACCGCTTCGCCCTCTCCCCACTGGCGTGCCGTGCATGCGCAGGCCCGTTGTGTGCACCCGCGACTCCGACCAGGCCCTGACCACGGCGAAGGCGGTGCTGGCCTGGGTGGAGCAGCTCGATCAGCCGCACGGCTGAAACCTCGAGTCAGGGTCGATCACCAACCTGATTCTTGGTGCCCACCAGCTGGCGATCTCGGAACAACTCAGCTGGTTCGATGCCTGATCGCCGAGGCCGCGATCCGCAGCCGCTGCATCGTTCTCGACATTGTTCTCGACTCGGAAGATTTCGGCCACGGGCGCAGGATCGCCGGTCTGGACGGGGTCAATCCCCTGAGGGGTTGAGACAAAGCCAAAAGGGCGGACGAGCTTCACCGACGGGCGCCTTGACCAACGGCCTGATCCAGAGAGCTACTTCGATCCGGATCGGAAGCCTGCCTGGGCTCCCGCGAGGCGTCCGATTAATAATGATGAGGGAGACGATGCTGGGCGCGGGGTGCGCCGCCCATGAACAACCCCGCTGCCGTGGCATGCAATGGCGGCATCCAGGTCGACAACCTCCCGGAAGCTCTGCGGGAGCAGTTACTGCCGGCCCTGGAGACCCTGGTGCAGCAGGTGGACCCGGAAGGCCTCTGGCTGTTCGGCAGCTGGGCACGGGGTACGGCCAGCCGGCGGTCGGATGTGGATCTTCTGGTGATGAGCCTTGAGCACTGCCGCGTGCTCGATGCCTATGACGCGGTGCTGGAGGCGTTGCAGAGCTGCCGGTTGCCGTTGCAGCCGCTGGTGGCCACGCCGCAGCTGCTGGCCCGCCATGGCGACACCCCCTTCTGGCGCACGGTGCGCCTGGAGGCGATTCCCCTGCTGGCAGGCAGCCACTTCCCATGAGACTGGAGAGCGCTCGCCTGCTCGACAAGCTCTACGCCCCCACGCGCTATTCGGATGCCCTCGGCGATGAGCTGCCGGCCGATGTGTTCGGCCCCGAGGACGCCGCCGCCGCCTTAGAAGCAGCGACCGCATTGCTCGACTGGGCGGGCGAACAACTGACCTGAGACTGTCCCGCGGAGCGTGAGTCCGCACCCCCTGGAAACACCCTTCCTCCCGCGACGACGCCCTGACCGCCGTTGACAAGCCGGCACAAACCCAGGGGACCGCCTACCCGCAGCTAGTGGGCCAATTATTCAACCGGCACGGCGTCACAGCCACTTTCGGGGGGGGGCAGCATATTTGCTGCAAACTTGTTGCTTCCAGTGGCCCCTATTCAATCCTTGATCAAAGCACCGCTGGCCTCCGTGGTACCTCCGTCGAGTCAAGATTCAGCGAAGCCATCACGCTCCTCTGACCTCAGGCAACTGATCGGCCGTGCCGCCTTCGGCGGCGCGCTGCTGATGAGCTGCCTCCAAGCCGGAGCCGCCTCAGCACTTAGCTTCAATTTTAGCTTTTCAGGGAGCGGCTGACCTCAGAGTCCAACAACAGTCACAGGAATCGTCGATGGCCTAGTTGACAATCAGGCCGGCCAAACAAGCGGTCTTACTTTTACCATTACCTCGGCAACGAACACTCCCACCCCTGGTTGGTCTGCATTTAACAGTTATGTAGCCGGCCAAGGCATTGATGTGTTCGGAGGCCAGGTTACTGGCGCAGATGTGTTTTTCAAAAACAACGTTGATGGCGGCCAAGACTTGTTTCTAGGGAATCAAGGCAATATCAATCCAGAACTTTCTTCCGCTAGTTCTTCTGATAGTATTTTTTATTTTAACTTTGACTCTGTTACCTCTTCAGCGAATACTCTCCTCTTCACTGCCGCCTCTCCTGCTTCGGTCCCAGGCCCTCTGCCCCTCTTCGGCGCCGGTGCAGCTTTCGGTTGGAGTCGTCGGCTGAGGCGCAGGATCAAGTCTCCGGCTTGAATCGAGGCTCGATGCAACACCCAGCCCTTCTCTCCCGGAGAGGGGCTTTTTATCAGCGTTCTTGTCAGCTGAACACTTCTCTGATGTCTCACCTGTCCTGATTTCGCCCGATGCCTGCCAGCTTTGAGCCTTCGCTATCGCTGCCCTCCTCGATCGCCCGTGGCGTTGGCCTGGCGGGGATGGTGTTGATCGTGCTGTTTCTGACGATCCTCTCCACCTCACTGCTGCCGGTGCGTCTGCTCGATGCGGCCTGGCAGCTGCGGGTCGGCGGGGCGCTGATCAATGCCTCCCCCTTCCCCTTGATCGGCCTGGTGCTGCTCCATCTCGCCGCCAGCCTGGATCCCCAGGATCCGCTGCTGCTGCAACGTCGTCGCTTCGCCGCCCAGCTGGCGTCGGCCGTGGCGATCGGCTATCTGCTGCTTGCTCCGCTGCTGGCCACCGCCAACCTGCAACGCCAGCAGGGCCAGGCCCTGGCCTCAAGCAGCGGCCTGCGTCGTGCCACGGAGCGCTTGCAGCAGATGCGCCAGGTGGTGAGCAGCGCCAGCAGCATCCCGGAGCTGGAGCAGCGGCTGGCCCCCCTGGACGGTCCCCGCCTCGATGCGGCCGATCGCACCTTGCCCCTGCCGCTGCTGCGCAGTCGGATCGCATCCGTTCTCGATCAGGCCGCCGCCCGGCTCGAGCGCGCCCGTAGCAGCGCCCCGCCCGCCAGCCCCTGGGCCTTGGTGGGCGACATCGTCCGCACCAGCGTGGCCTGCCTAGCGTTGGCCGCCGGCTTCGCCGGGTTGGCCCGGTCTCCAGGCAGTGAGCTTTCGCTGCTGGAGGAGCTACAGGTGAGCTGGGATCACTTGCGCTACCGCAAGGCAAATCTCCGACGGGGTTCGGGCCCGGGTGGTGCTGATGCCGACTTTTTTCGGCAACTCAGTGAACAGGCGGAAGCCGAAGACGAACAGCGGCGGTGATGGCTTGGTGCGGTGGAATTGGCGAGGATTATGTCTCCTGGCAGGGGCAGGAACGCCGGCAATTGCGGCGCATCAACCAGCTGCTTCAAGCCTGCCTGCGGGATCCAGTTATCGGCATCGGCAAGCCGGAACCCCTACGCGCCAACCTGGCGGGCTGCTGGTCACGCCGCATCGATGACAGTCATCGTCTCGTCTATCGATTGGAGGGTGAGCTGCTGGTGATCATCGCCTGCCGTTATCACTACAGTTGAGCTCATCGCTGAGCCAAGCGAGAAGCCGGATCTTCCTCAACAGAGCGGGTCTCGGTCGGGCTCCATCAACGTCCCCATGATCACTTCTTTCATGGACAGGTTCACCAAGGTCACCCCTGCCCAGCCGCCAGTTCATCCAGCCGGAGGCGCAGCAGCCTGAGGTCCTGCAGGGTGCGCCATTTCGGGCTTCCTTCCAGGCCAGAAGGATTGCGCAGCAGATAGGAAGGATGGAGCAGAGGCATCAGGGCGATGGGCTGCAGGTTGCTGGGCTGAATAGCGATCGTCTGCCGGTTGATGGCCTCAGGATTGTTCGCTGGCTGGTTCGGCCGATGGTTCGGCAGATCCCCGATCTGATGGGTGGTCCGGGGCTGGTCTTGTTGCTGCGGGACCTGAGCGACATTGTGAGTTTCCGGCGTGGACAGGAACGAACCCGCCAGCGGCTCCAGCCACTGGCCGCGCAGTTTGGTGATGCCGCCCTTGAGGCCCAGCAGCGCCTCCAGGGCCGTGGCGCCCAGGAGTCCGATCAGCGCCGGCCGCTGACGGGCGATCTGCTGCTCCAGCCAGGGCAAGCAGGCGGCGATCTCGGCGCGGCTGGGCTTGCGGTTGCCGGGCGGGCGGCACTTGATCACGTTGGCGATGTAGAGGTCGCGCTTGCTGTCGAGGCCGGCCTCCGCCAGCAGCTGCTCCAGCAGGCGGCCGGCCCGACCCACAAACGGCTGGCCGCTGGCATCCTCCTCAGCGCCGGGGGCTTCGCCGATCAACAGCAGCCGGGCGGCTGGATTGCCCCGGCCCACCACCACCTGCTGGCGGCTCGCCGCCAACTCGCAGCGCTGGCACTGGCCACAGCTCGCTGCCAGATCCGCCGTCAGGTCGGTGCCAGCCGGTACAGGCTGGGAGCGGGACAGGTGCGCCGGCATCGGGACTGGCATCGGGGGCTGGCAGAGATGGCTTGGGGCTGATGCGTGCAGCTGTCCGTTTCTCTCTGACAAGCCGCAGCTGGGCTGTCGACCAGCGAATGATTGAGCCAGTCTGCGTCCATGGCTTTGCCCAGCCTGGTGGCTCCCGCGGCTGGCGACTTCCCGTGGCAGCCAGCAGGGGCGGATCGCCCCAGGCGCACCGCCATTGGGCCTGGCCAGGGCAGTCCAACCAACCTCGCACCCCTGGCGGCGCGAGCCAGCCCGGCGCAGGCCCGGTCCGCTTGCCGTTCCAGCAGGGAACCCTGCCGGCGCGCCGCTGAACCCTTCCCCCGTTTGTTGCGCACTTGAACCTATGGCGGTTCAACCGTGCGTCAGGATGAAAGTGTGATCCACGCGACGAGTCCGCCACGATGCCGGCCCCGCTGACACCGGTGACGACGGCAGCTCCGTCCTCCCCCAGCACCCCCATGCAATTCCTGAGCCTGGCTTCAAGGGCCCAGCAGTTGCAACCTTCCCTCACCCTGGCGATCACCGCCAAGGCCCGTCAGTTGCGCGCCGAGGGCCGCAATGTCTGCAGCCTCAGTGCCGGTGAACCGGATTTCGATACACCTGCCTTCATCCGCGCCGCCGCTTCTCAAGCCCTCGAGGCCGGTCACACCCGCTACGGCCCGGTGGCCGGCGAACCGCTGCTGCGGGAGGCCATCGCCGCCAAACTCAGCAGCGAAAACGGCTGGCCCACCAAGGCCGATCAGGTGCTGGTCACCAATGGCGGCAAGCAGGCGCTCTACAACCTGTTTCAGGTGCTGCTCAATCCCGGCGATGAGCTGCTATTGCCTTCGCCCTACTGGCTGAGCTATCCGGAGATGGCCGGCCTGGCCGGGGCGCGGGTCAGTGTGTTGCCCAGTGATGCCGCCACCGGCTTCCGGCTGCGGGCGGAGCAGCTGGAGGCGGCGATCACCCCCGCCAGCCGCCTGCTGGTGCTCAACACCCCCTCCAACCCCACCGGCATGGTGCTCAGCCGCGCTGAGCTCGAAGCGATCGCCGCCGTGCTGCGCCGTCATCCGCGCGTGGCCGTCGTCTGCGATGAGATCTACGAATACCTGCTGGCCCCGGGCCACAGCCATCACAGCCTGGCGGCCGTCGCTCCGGATCTGGCCGATCGGATGTTCATCGTCAACGGCTTTGCCAAGGGCTGGGCGATGACCGGCTGGCGCATCGGCTGGTTGGCCGGCCCTCGCCACGTGGTGGCCGCCGCCAGCGCCCTGCAGAGCCAGAGCACCAGCAATGTCTGCAGTTTCGCCCAATTCGGTGCCCTGGCCGCCATCACCGGTTCCAGGGATTGCGTGCTGGCGATGGCACACCATTTCAATCAGCGCCGCGCCTTGCTCACCGAGGGGTTGATGGGGCTGGACGGCATTCGCCTGCTGGCCCCGGAAGGCGCCTTTTATGCCTTCCCGGATGTGAGTGCCTGGGGCCTGGATTCGATGACCCTCTGCAACCGGCTGCTCGATGAAGTGGGCCTGGCGGTGGTGCCGGGGGTGGCCTTCGGCGACGATCGCTGCATCCGCCTCTCCTGTGCCGCTTCACCGGCCACGATCGAGGACGGTCTGGAGCGCCTGGCCCGCTTTCACGCGGCTCTCTGAGCTGGGCTGATTCGCCTTTCAGGCAGGATCACTGCGCATCACCACCGATGGGACGGCACCAATGGCCCTGGCCATTCCCCGAAAGCTGGTGGTGCTTGGCGATAGCGGCGTCTATGGCTGGGGGGATCCCGACCACGGTGGCTGGTGTGAGCGGCTGCGGCGCCACTGGATGGGTCTGCCCCAGGGGCCGGTGCTCTACAACCTCGGCGTCCGTGGCGACGGGCTGGAACGGGTTTCTGCCCGCCTGCCGACGGAGGTGGGCTGTCGCGGCGAACTGCGGCGCCAACGTCCCCAGGGCATCCTGTTGGCGGTGGGTCTCAACGACAGCGCCAGGGTGGGACGGGCCGACGGCCGACCGCAACTGGCTCCGGAGGCTTTCCTGTTTGGTCTGCAGCAACTGCTGCGCCAGGCCAGCGCCATCGCACCGGTGTTGGTGCTGGGGCTCACCCCGGTGGACGACGCCGTGATGCCCCTGGCCGATGTGCTCTGGTACCAACTGGACACGGTGCGCCACTACGAGGCCCTGCTGGAGGAGGCCTGCCTCGAGGCCGATGTGCCCTTCTTGCCCTTGCTCGAAAGTGTCCTGGCGGATCCCTTTTGGCTGCAGCGCCTTGATGCCGATGGCGTGCATCTCAGCAGCGAAGGTCATGCCCTGGTGTACGAAAAGGTGCGCCAATGGCCGGCCCTGTTGCGCTGGGCCCAGCTGGAAACCCTGGGGCTGGCCCAGCCATCGCGCTGATTCAGGCCGCTGCTGCTGGAGGCGGGGTCAGATGCTGGCGCAGAAGGCGCGCGAAGCAAGATGGTCTGCCAGCAAGTGCCCACATGAAGCGGCAAAATGTATGGATGATTACGCAATTCCTGGTATCTGTAACAGGTGATGAAGCTCACCGATTACGAAATCAGCCGCCAGTGACACGGTGCCTGCAAGGTATGCCCCAGTGCGATGAATCCGGCTCGAACCAAGTCCTACCCCCCAGCACCTGAGCGGCCTGGGAGCGGCGAAGGTCCTTCCCGCAACCAACGCAACCGGCTCGCCCTCACCAAGCTGGCCAGCCATGGCGATCCTGCCCTGTGGCGCCGCCAGCGTGATGCGCTGGTGCGCGACAACCTGCCGCTCGTCTATGCGATTGCCGGTCGCATGAGCCGCCTCGTGAACCTGCCCTTCGAGGATCTCAGCCAGGTGGGCAGCCTTGGCCTGCTGCGGGCGATCGAGGCCTTCAAGCCCAGCAAGGGTCGCAGCCTCAGCAGTTTTGCGGTGCCCTACATCCGCGGGGCGATGCAGCACGAACTGCGGGATCGGCACAGCCTGATGAAAATCCCCCGGGAGCTCTGGGAACTGCGGCGCCAGGCCACGGTGCTGCAGGAGCGCCGCCGCCAGGAGCGCAGCACCCCCCTGGCCCTCCCTGAACTGGCCCAGGCCCTGGGCTGCTCAGTGCTGAAACTGCAGGAGGCCCTGAGCCTGCATCGCATCACGGACATGCGCAGCCTCGATGCCCCCGCTCGCAGGGATGCCGGGGCGATGGAATCGAGCGCCAGCTTGCTGGAGAGCCTGGCTGATCCGGCCAGCCTCGATCAGGGCGCCGGCAGCCCGGAATCCACGGCCGATTCCGCCGAGTGCTCGGCGGGCGCTGGTCCCAACGGCGGGCAATGGCGCTGGTTGCGCCAGCAGCTGGCGGCCTTGCCCCAGCTGGAGCAGGCACTGATCTGCGGCCATCTGAACACCGGTGCCACCTGGGTGGACCTGGGCGCAGAGCTGGGCCTGCATCCGCGTCAGGCCCAGCGCCGCTATCAGGCCGCCGTGAATGAGTTGTGCCAGCGGGCCGCCAGCCACTGGCCCGACGCTCCAACGGCGACAGGTCCAGGCGATGACGCTTCTGCCCTGGCAGCAGCACTGGCCCCGCCAGCAGTCCCGGTTCCGGCAGAAGTCCTGGTTCCGGCAACAGCCACTGCCCCGACAACAGCCATTGCCCCGGCAACAGCCCCGGCCCGGCTGGAGACTCTCAGCCCAGGTGAATCAGGCCCAGCGCCACCGGCAGCATGGCAAGGGCTGCCGCCAGCAACGTCTGCAGGCCGTTGACCAGTTCGTTGCTGAGCCAGTGCCAGCGGCGCTGCAGGGTGGCGCCGATCAGGCTTTCGAGCAGGGTGGCCAGCAGCCCTACCCCCAGCACCAGCAGCCCGGCCCGCCAGCCGCTGATCAGGCCCAGGCTCAGCATCACCAGCGCCATCAGGCCGCTGCCGGCCAGGCTGGCGGCGGTGCCCTCGAGGCTGATCGCCCCCTCCGTTCCCGCTGTCACCGCCCGTAGGCTGGTTATCAACACGGTGTGGCGCCCCCAGCGTTTACCGATCTCACTGCCGAACGTATCCGCCAACTTGGCGGCGAAACTGGCGGCAAAGCCCAGTAGCAGCAGCGCCTGCAGCGGTGGTGCTGCCGCCGGCACCAGCAGGGCCAGCACCGTGCCCACCAGGGCCGAACCCCAGACATTTTCCGGACCGCGGCGCCCCCCCCGCGCCTCCGCCAGTCCGCTGTCCAGCTTGCGCTGATAGCCCAGCCGCGTCACCAGGGAGCCCAGCAGCAGATAGAGCACCACCGCCAGCCAACCGGGCCAGCCCAGAGTTCCCCACAGCAGGGTGCCCAGCACTCCGGCATGGATCCAGCCGGCCCGGGTGAGCAGGGGCAACCGCTGCGCCAGGCTGATCAGAATGGCATTGAGAGCCAGGGCCAGCAGCCAGTGGCCGCTGTCCTGGGGTGGCACCAGCAGCACGGCGGAACCCTTTCGTGTTGCACAGATCTAAGACAGGCCGCTGCAGCAGCAGCTGGCCCGGATAATGGCGCCATCGGTCCTCGATGCAGCGCCATGATCTTCAAGCCCAAGTTCTTCCTTGATCTCGGCGGCGCTGATCAGCAGAAACCGGCCGTCGTCGCCCCGGTGAGGGTGGTGCCTGCCGCGGCAGAGCCAGACCCAGCGGCTGCCGCTCAGGCTGCTGCACCCAGCCTGCCAGTGGCCATTCAGGCCACGCCAGCCCAGGCAGGGACTGCCGAGAGCGCTCCGGCGGCGGTCACCACGCTCACCACCGCTGAAGCGATGGTGGCGGAGCTGGCGGCGGCCCAGGCCAATCGCCCTGCCCCGAGCAAGGCCACCTTCGCGCCCGATTGCGTCACCGCCGGCGGCGCCACCCCGATGAAGCGCCGCACTGGCGGCGCCAACCTGGCCGGCTTCAAGGAGATGGCGAAGGGCATGATGCGCAGCTGAGCGCTCGCCAGCTCGCCAGCCGGCTGATGCCGGCGATGGCCGCTGTGGCGGTGCGCAGAATCGGCTCCCCCAGCGAGACGGCCCGCCAGCCGGCCGCTGCTGCTGTGGCGAGCTCCAGCTCCGACCAGCCGCCCTCCGGGCCGATGGCCAGACTCACCCGCAGGAGCGGGGCCATTGCCGCCCTTGCGGGTTGAGTTGCTGACAGCTCAGCCAGCAGCTCTTCCAGCAGGGTCAGGCCCGCGTGGCGCGTGGTGGCGATCAACCCCACACCCTCGGGCCTAGTCCCGAGCAGTGCCAGGGCGCTGCAGGGTGCCTCCAGCTGGGGCAGCCAGAGGCGTTCGCACTGTTCGGTGGCCTCTTGCACAATGGTGCGCCAGCGTTCCAGCGGCCACTTCTGCTGCGGCTGCTCGCGCCCCTGGCTGCGCTCGCCCACCAGGGGCTGGAGCTGATCAACGCCGATCTCGGTGGCCATGCGCCACACCAGCTCGCCATCACGGCGCGGCAGGGCCATGGCCAGTGCCAGTGCTGGCAGCAGCGGCGCGCCATGCTGCAAAGGTGTCGCCAGGGGCTGCTGCAGCAGCAGCGCGGCGTCGGCTGTCAATTCGGCCGTCCACAGTTGCCCGCGGCCGTTCACCACCGCCACCGGATCACCAGGGCCCAGCCGCAGCACCCGGCGCAGATAGTGGGCCTCGGGCTTGGTGATCACCAGCCGTGGAGGCTCCTCAGCCGCTACAGCCCGTAACCGCTCGGGACTGATCAGCAGCCGGCGCAGCTCCTTGGCCATGGCAAAGATCAGGCTTCGGAATCGGAGAAGGGGCTTTCAGGCTCCTCCTCGATCGGCCAGTCTTCGTTGAGCCCGCCGATCACCAGCTCCTCGATCAGCAGCACGTCCTGATTGAGCCGGCCCAGGGTGTTGATCAGCACATCGAGGGCGAAGGCATCACTGGTGCCCAGATCCAGCCAGCAGCGAGCCCAGTTGTCCTGGTATTCCATCGGACCCATGTTGTGCATCAGGGCCGGCAGGGCATGGTCGCCCTGGTCCTCATCCCACACCAGCCAGCTGAGCTCGGCACCGGCCTCGTGGGCCTGGAGATTCTCGGCATTGAAGCCCCCCAGTTTGCCGAGAAAAAACCAGCTGTCGAACGCGGTTTCCACATAGCTGCGCTCGGTGGAGCCCGGCATATCCAGGAAGCGCAACCAGATCCAGCAGTTGAACGGATCGACTTCGCGAAAGCGAACCTCCATGGCATTCACACTCGCTGGGACGGCACAACCCCCTCATGCAATCACGGAGACCGCACCACCGGCGCCCACAGGGTGGCCGCTGGCCTTCATGCTGGGGCAATGCTCGAGTTGCAGGCCCTCTCGTACCACCCCGCCACGGCCGCCTCGCCGGTGTTGGCGGGGGTGTCGTTGCAGCTCTGCACTGGTGAAGCCGCCCTGGTGGCGGGCCGCAGTGGCAGCGGTAAAACCACCCTGCTGGAGTTGATCAGTGGCCTGGCCGAACCTGATGGCGGCCGGATGTTCTGGGCTGGCGAACCGCTCACGGCCCGCCAGCGGCGCTGGCTCTGCGGCCTGGTGTTCCAGTTCCCGGAACGCCATTTCCTCGGGCTGAGCGTGGGTCAGGAACTGCGGCTTGGCCAGCGGCGCTTTGATTCTCAGCGGGCCAGCCGGGTGCTGGAGCAGGTGGGGCTGGGCGCCATCTCCCTGCAGCAGGCACCGGAGCGGCTCAGCGGCGGCCAGCAGCGCCGACTCTCCCTGGCGGTGCAGTTGTTGCGCGATCCGAAGGTGCTGCTGCTGGATGAACCCACCGCCGGCCTCGACTGGAGCGTGCGCGATGAGGTGTTGGCGTTGCTGCAGGAGCTGGGGCGGGAGCGGGCCCTGTTGATCGTCACCCATGAACCGGAACTGTTTCGCGGCGTCGTGCAGAAAGCCTGGCGCCTGGAGCAGGGGCGTCTCCTTACGATGCTGCCAGATGCGATGGGGTGATGGCCGATCAGCTACTGCGAGCCACCGCTGCCGGTGGCGGCATCCGCCTGGTGGCGGTCACCACCACGGCCACCTCCGAGGAGGCCCGGCAACGCCACGGGTTGTCGTTTCTCACCACCACCCTCCTGGGGCGGGCGATGGGCGCCGCGCTGCTGCTGGCCAGCTCGATGAAGGTGGCCCACGGCCGCGTCAATCTGCGTATCCAGTCCGATGGACCCCTGCGGGGCTTGATGGTGGATGCCGGTCGCGACGGCAGCGTGCGAGGCCATGTGGGCAACCCGGGTCTGGAACTGCCGCTGGTGAACGGTGCGGCCGGCAGCGCCCAGTTCGATCTGCAGCGGGCCACCGGCATCGGCTATCTGCATATGGTGCGCGACATCGGCCAGGGGGAACCGTTCAGCAGCACGGTGGAACTGGTGAGCGGCGGCATCGGCGAGGACGTGGCCTCCTACCTGTTGCACTCCGAGCAAACCCCTTCGGCGCTGTTTGTGGGCGAGCAGATCGATAGCCGGGGGGTGCGCTGCAGCGGGGGTGTGCTCGTGCAGGTGCTGCCCAAGGCGGCGCACGAACCGGCGCTGGTGGCCCTGCTGGAGGAGCGTTGCCGCGAGATCAGCGGCTTCAGCCAGCACCTGGCTGCCCATGCCGATGATCTGCAGACCCTGCTGGAGGAGATCTTCCCCGACCTCGATCCCCAGCCTCTGGAGTCCGGGGCCCGGATCACCCCGGTGCGGTTCCACTGTCCCTGCAGCCGCAGCCGCAGCGTCGGCGCGTTGAAGTTGCTGGGGCGCGATGAGCTCGGCGCCATGCTGCGCGAAGACGGCCAAGCTGAAGTTACCTGCCACTTCTGCAACATGGTGTATCGGGTGGAGGCGGATGAACTGCTGGAGCTCATCCGCGAGCTGGAGCCGGCCTAGCTGGCTTAGGCGATCAGCAAGCTGCCGAGCAAGAGCAGCAGCAGCGCCGGCAGGCTCTGCACCTGAATCGGCCCGATCGGCAGACCCAGGGGCAAGGCGGGATTGATCGGTGCCAGCAGCAAGCCCCCCAGCACCAGACCGACGCTCAACAGCGCCAGGCTCCAGCCGACGGCCTGCAAAAAGCGGCCATTGCGCCGCTGCAGGCTGTAAACGGTCACCAGGGTGGCCAGGGCCAGCAGCAGCTCGGCCGGCGCCGCCTGCACGGTGAACAGCAGAACCAGCAGGGCCCCGGTCACCCCCAGGGGCAACCAGAAGTCGCGGCCACTGGCCAGCACCAGCGAAGGCAACGCCAGCTTGGTGCGGCCCAGGCCGGGAGCCTGAATCTGGGGCAACCGCGGCAGGGAACTGAGCGCCGGGCGACTGGGTGGCGGCGACACCTGTTCGCGTTGGGAGGCACTGCGTGCGGCCGTGCTCACCCGTCCCTGCTGGCGCTCCTTGAGCCGGTCCATGAGGATGGCGTCGTAGGCCGCATCAATACGGGAGCGCGCCATCGGGTCATCCGGCACCTCGGCCAACAGGGAATCCCGCCGCGCCTGGATGAGATCGAAGGAGGCATCCGACTCGACACCGAGACGCTCGTAGGGCGTGCCAGCAGTGGGCTCAGAAGACCTGGAGGGATCGGAAGCTGGATCGTTGCCGTGATTCATGCCCTAAAGCGTACCGAGGCTGGCTTAAAAGAGGGGTTCACTGCGGTGATATCCGTCTTCCTGCTGCAACCGGCGCTGGCAAGCCTCGGCTTCCGCCGGCGCCAGTTTCAAGCGGCGCTTGAGCAGCGGCATCTGGGGCGGCAGATGACTGCCGAGTCGAATCTCCACCAAGGAGCCGGCTGCCGCCGCCAAGGCTGGCATGAAACTCACGTAATCACTGCCGCCATCACTGCGCGGACGCACCAGCCACAGGGGCGCCGAACTGAGATTGATCTGGGTCGTCGGGGCCGACATCACGGGCACCATGGGTAGCAGCGTGACGAAATATTGCGTTGATTCTGGCCCGGTCCAGCCGCTTCCGTGGCCCGGCCGCGGCCGTGATCACCGTCAGAATCTTCGCTGCACCCAGCGGTCAGGGCCGGCGGCCTAGCCCAGCTCCGGTGCCCCTGGGCTCAGAGGGCGATCGGCTCCACACCGCTGACCACCGGGGCCACGGCACTGAGTTCCAGGGCCGGATGGTCCTCGCTCAGCTGGTTGAGGTTCCAGTCGTTGCGGAACAGCAGCACTGGCCGGTCCCAGGGATCGCGCACCGTCTTGCAGTTGAAGATGCGGCCCACCTGCTCCAGGGCCGGCCAGCCGCCGCAGACCCAGCGGGCCACACTGAACTCCATCGGTTCAATCCGGGTTTTGACGCCGTATTCGTGCTCAAGCCGGTATTGCACCACCTCCAGCTGCAGCTGGCCCACGGCCGCCAGGATCGGATCGCGCTTGCTGGCATCGGTGTCATAAAGCACCTGCACCGCCCCCTCCTCGCGCAGCTCATTCACTCCTTTGCGGAAACTCTTGAAGGCCGAGGGGTTGGGATTGCGCAACCAGGCGAAGAGCTCAGGGGTGAAGCAGGGGATTCCCTCGAATTCCACCCGGCTGCCGGTATAGAGCGTGTCGCCGATGGCAAACATGCCGGGATTGTTGAGGCCGATCACATCACCCGGGTAGGCATCGTCCACCACCTCCCGCTCCTGGCCGAACAGCTTCTGCGGCCGCGAGAGGCGAATGCTGCGGCCGCTGCGGGCATGGCGCACGGTCATGTCCTTCTCGAACTTGCCTGAGCACACCCGCACAAAGGCCACCCGATCGCGATGACGCGGATCCATGTTGGCCTGGAGTTTGAACACGAAGCCGCTGAACTCCGGTCGCAGCGGATCAATCACACCCTCGTGGCTAAGCCGGGCCGTCGGTTTCTGGGCCAACTCCAGAAAGGCATCGAGGAAGGGGCGCACACCGAAGTTGGTCATGGCCGAACCGAAGAACACCGGACTCAGCTCACCGGCATGCACCAGCTCCAGGTCGAGGTCGGCACCGGCACCATCGAGCAGCTCCAGTTCCTCCAGGGCCGTCGCCAGCAGCTCCGGTTCCACCAGCTCACTGCGCGCGGCTTCCGTCACCGAAAGGATTCGCTCCTGGCTCTGGCGTCCCCGCTCGGCCCGCTGAAACAGAATCACCTCGCGGCTGCGGCGATCGATCACGCCGCGGAAGCGATCGCCGCTGCCGATCGGCCAGTTCACCGGCCAGCAGGCCAGGCCCAGTTCCTGTTCGATTTCATCGAGCAGTTCCAGCGGCTCACGGCCGGGCCGGTCCATCTTGTTGATGAACGTGAAGATCGGGATCTTGCGCATCCGGCAGACCTCGAACAACTTGCGCGTCTGCGGTTCAAGGCCCTTGGCGGCGTCCTCCAGCATCACCGCATTGTCGGCAGCGGCCAGGGTGCGGTAGGTGTCCTCGGAAAAGTCCTGGTGGCCGGGTGTATCGAGCAGATTGATCGTGCTGCCGGCGTAGTCGAACTGCAACACGGTGGAGGTGATCGAGATGCCGCGCTGCTTCTCCAGCTCCATCCAGTCGGAGGTCACCTTGCGCTGTTCGCCCTTGGCCTTCACCGCCCCGGCCTGCTGGATTGCCCCGCCGTAGAGCAGCAGTTTCTCGGTGAGGGTGGTCTTGCCGGCATCCGGGTGCGAAATGATCGCGAAATTGCGGCGACGCGCCACCGCCGCCACCAGGGCGAGGTGCGCCAGTTCGGCACTGGGATCAGGGGCCTGCACGGCGTTGGGGCCGGAGCCGCCGGGGGTCGAAGCACTGGTCATCGAGCCAGCCTGACAGGTGGGCCGGGGCCTCAGGCCAGCCGCCCGCGCACCTCCAGATAACGATCCTCACGGGCCTCCACCCCCAGGCCCCCAAGGCCGGCCTGCGCCAGTTGCGTCTGCACCTCCTCGATCCGGAAGGCGGCCCGCAGCGAGGCGGCGTAGTCGCGGCGCAGCAGGGGATCACAACCGCTGGCGTAGCTTTGTATCAGCACGTCCAGGGCCGCTGGATGCTGCGGCCGGCGCAGATCGTGGATGTGCACCAGGGCGCCGGGGGCGGCCAGCAAGCGCAGGGTTTGCCACAGCACGGCTGGATTGTGCAGGTGATGCAACAAGCTGTTGCTGACGATCGCCGTGCAGCGGCCGGCCAGGCCCCCCAGATCGCCACTGGTCAGAGGCAGCGACAGGCAGCGAAAGCTGAGGCGGGGCCAGCGCTCGGCAGCGGCCTGCCGCCGCTGCTCGGCCAGAGCGAGCATCGCGTAAGAACCATCCAGGCCCACCAGCTCTGCCGCCGGAAAGCGCTCCGCCAGCCGGAAGCTGATATTGCCGGGGCCGCAACCGAGATCCACCAGCTTCGATCCCAGGCCCTCAGGAGCCGCCAAAGCGACGATGCGCTCCACCAGAGCGGCGTCGCTGACGGCGAAATCGGCCTCGGCGTAGACGCGGGCCTGCTCGGGATCGTCCATCAGCTCCGGTTCGCAGATCCGTTCCATCGCCGCTGCTCCAGCTCCCGCGCTCACCAGCCTCGCCCAGGGCCTAGGTCTCGAGCCGGAGGCGCGTCGCTGCTGCCGCCTACGCTCGCGCCGCGGATTCAACGCTGCGGTGATCCACTGGCGACAGCGCTGGCATCCGCCGCTCCTCCACCTGTAGCTCCGGTAGTGCGATGACCGCTTCAACTCCTGCGCCCCTGCCCCAAGGGGCTCCGGCGCTCCATCCGAATGAAGCGTCGTCGCGGTTGCCGCCGCTCGCCAGCAGCGCGCTGAGCGCAGCGATGCTGAGCACCCTGGAACGCATCCCCGGGGATGGACTCAAGGGATCGGGCTTTCCGCACCACGTGCTCGGACAACTGCTGCACAGCCCGGATTTGCTGGAGCCCTTCCTGGAGTGGTGGGTACGCGCCAAGTCGGCCATGGCCCTGTCGGTGCGCGAGCAGGAGCTGGTGATTTTGCGCATGGGCTGCCTTTATGCCAGCGACTACGTCTGGAAGCACCACGTGCCGGTGGGGCACGAATTCGGCATCGACGCCACTGAACTGGCGGCCATCCGCAACGGCGCCTACGCCATTTTCATGCAACAGGAGCGGGCCTTGCTTGTGCTCACCGACGAGATGGTGGAACGGCGCACGGTTTCGCCAGCCACCTGGGCGCAGCACGGCCGGCAGCTGCAGCCACAGATGGTGGTGGACCTGATCGCGCTGATTGCCCAGTACGTGCTGTTCGCCCTCACCAACAACGTGCTGCAGGTGCCGCTCGAGCCGGCGCTGGCGAACCAACCGGGCCTGGCCGACTGACGGCGCTCACTCTTGCCTGGCTGGTGGCCCGGCTGCCGACCAGTCCACAGCCATGGTGCCGTCCCGAACACTCGACACCACAGCTGGTGGTGGGTAGGGTCAGAGCACCGTATGGCCGTGACTCGTGACCCTTTCCGCCCAACGTCCCCAGGCCACCGAGAACGAGCCGGGCTCCGGAAAGTCGCCGATCGACACCGGCCTGCAGGCTGTTGGCAGCGGCGCAGCGGTTAACGGCGCCCCAGGCACCAGCGCAACAGAAGCCGCCCCCGACAGTTTCCCGGCCACTGCGCCCGCCGCCAATCCGGTCTTCTATCGCACCTACAGCCGCAAAACCGCCACCGGACGGGAAAGCTGGCATGAGGTGGCTGAACGTAATCTCGAAGGTCTGCGGCGGCTTGGTCACCTCAGCGACGACGAGGTGAGCCTGCTGCGGCGCATGCAGCAGCAACAAAAGGCCCTGCCCTCCGGTCGCTGGCTGTGGATCGGTGGCACCGACTGGATTGAGCGGCCCGAAAACTTTTCCGGCGCTTATAACTGCACCTCCACCAATCTGGTGGACTGGGAAGCCTTCGCCTTGATGATGGACCTGGCGATGATGGGCTGCGGCACCGGCGCCGTCATCGAACCCCACCTGATTGAAAGGCTGCCGGTGATCCGCAATCAGCTGGTGGTGGAGGTGATCAGCGATATCGGCATCACCCCGGCGGATCAACGCCAGGAGACCACCAGCCACAGCATCGACGACCACCGGGTGCGGATCAAGGTGGGTGACACCCGCGGCGGCTGGGTGGAGAGCTACCGGCTGCTGCTGCAGCTCTGCAGCGATCCCCGCTTCAGCGCCCCGATCCAGATTCAGGTGGACCTGGCCGATGTGCGCCCCGTGGGCGAAGGCCTCAAGGGATTCGGCGGCATGGCCAATCCGGTGAAGCTCAAGGATCTCTACGGGCGGGTGGCCCAGCTGCTCAACCAGGCCCGCGGCCGCCAGCTCAGCTCGGTGGAATGCTGTCTGCTGATTGATGAGGCCGCCGTCACGATCGTGGCCGGCAACATTCGCCGCAGCGCCGGGATGCGCCAGTTCGCCGCCGACGATGTCGCCGCCTCCAAGGCCAAGGACAATCTTTGGCAGCAGGACGGCGATGGCAACTGGCGCATTGATCCGGAGCGCGATGCCCTGCGCATGGCCAACCACACCCGGGTGTTCCACACCAGGCCCAGCCGCGAGGTGGTGCTGGAGGCGGTCAACAAACAGTTCCAGTCCGGCGAAGGGGCGATTCAGTTCGCCCCCGAGGCGATCGCCCGCTCCAATGCCGATCTGTTGCCCACCCCGGAGCTGCGCGAGGAGTTCATCGGCATCTACTGCGACCAGGGCAAGGAGGAAGCCGGCCGCTGGTTGCAACTGCACCATCCCGGGGTCGAAGCCGCCGAGCTGGAGCATCGCCTTGGCCGCTATGGCCTCAATCCCTGCGGCGAAATCCTCGGTGCCGATTTTCACTGCAATCTGGCCGAGATCCATCTCAATCAGATCGATCCCCACGACTACCGCGCCCAGGACGAAGCCTTCACCGCCGCCGGCATCGCCGTGGCCTGCCTGCTCAACCATCGCTTTGAAGTGGAGCGCTATCGCCAGAGCCGCGCCTGGGATCCGATCGTGGGGGTGAGCTTCACCGGTCTGTTCGACTTCTTCGTGCATGCCTTCGGTACGCCCTGGCTGCAGTGGTGGGAAGCGGGCCGACCTGACAGCGAAGAAGGCCGGGCCTTCCGGGCTGAAGAAGCCCGCTACCTGGGCCGCTGGAAGGAGATCGTCAACCAGGCGGTGGGCGAATACTGCGATCGCCATGGCATCCGCCGCCCTAATCGCTGCACCACCGTGCAACCGGCCGGCACCAAGAGCCTGCTCACCGGCGCCAGCCCCGGCTGGCATCCCCCCAAGGCCCAGCGCTTCATCCGTCGCATCACCTTCCGCAAGAACGATCCGGTGGCTCTGGCCTGCATGGACTACGGCTACACCATCGTGCCCAGTCAGTCGGATAAAGATGAGCAAGGGCGGCTCCTGGATGATCCGTTTGATCCCCGCTGCACCGAATGGCTGGTGGAGATTCCCACGGAAGTGAGCTGGGCCAAAATTCCCGGAGCCGACAAGGTGGAAATCAACAACTTCTCTGCCCTGGCCCAATTTGACTTCTACATGCAAGTGCAGCAGCACTACACCGCTCATAACACCTCGGCCACGGTTGAATTCCGCGAGCATGAAATCGAGGGCCTGGCCGATGCCATCCATCGCGCCATCGACAACGGTCAGGGCTACATCTCTGCGGCCCTGCTGGCCCGCTTTGATGCCAACGCCACCTTCCCGCGGCTCCCGTTTGAACCGATCGATGAGGCTACCTATGCGCGCCTGACAGCCGAGGTGGTGGCACGGCGATGCACACCCGACTTCTTCGAGGCCCTGCGCCGCTATGACCGCGGTGAACTGATGGAAGCCGGGCCGGCCGGATGCGATTCCGATAAGTGCTTGCTGCCGCTAGCCCAGCCCTCCTGAGGGCTACGGGCGAATTGTCTGAGGGGCGATTATCCGGCGATAACGCACCCGGAGCCTGGCCACCAACAAAGCCACAGCCATCAATCGAACCGTGCTGACCCGCGCTTTGTTAGCCCAGCAAGATCACAGCCTGATATCGAATCAGCCAGCCTGAAATACTGGACATCAAGCAACCTCAGCGACGATTGGAGCCACCGATCGCGCTGTATTTATTGACCTGACAACAGGGTGCGACCCTCAAGCTGCCGCCCTTCTACGATGCTGTGAGTAAATGCTCACTTCTGATGGTGGCCGCTCCCGCCGAGGGCTCGCAGCAACGCAACGCCGAGAAACTCTCCGTAGCCGCCGGCGACAACAGCAATGCCGGCACGCCCGAGGTGACAGGCTCCAGCGCAGCCCAAGCGGCCTTGACCAATCCGCCGCGACCTGGAGGCAATCCCCAGGGCCGCAAACTGCTGCTGGCGGTGCTGGCCCTGCTGGCTGCCGGTGGCGTGGGTGGTTGGCTTATCAGCCACTGGGGCCTCGAAGAAACCGACAACGCTCAGTTGCAGGCCAATCTCACTGAGATCTCCAGCCGCGTGCCGGGCACCATCGTGCGCGTGCCCGTCCAGGACAACCAGGAGGTGCAACGCGGCGATCTGCTGGTGAGCCTCGATCCGCGCGATGCCCGAGCGCGGCTGCTGCAGGCCCAGGCCGATCTGGTGGTGGCCGAACGGGAGGCCCAGGCGATGCGCGCCCAGGCCGGTTCCACCGCCAGTCGCGCCGCTGCTGCGGGCAATGAGGCCCTGGCGGCCCAGCAGAGCGCCAGGGGCGAACTGACCAGGGCCGCCGCCGATCTACGCCGGCTGGAGTTCCTGGTGAAACAGGGGGGCGTTTCCCAGCAGGACCTCGAACAGGCCCGGGCCACCTTCCTCAAAGCCCAGGGGGATTGGACCAGCAGCCGTGCCAGCGGCCAGAGCGCCCAGGCCAGTCTCAGCGAGGTGGGGGTTGACGTGCAGAAGGCGGCAGCGGCCACCGCCAAGGTGCAGCAGGCCGCCGCCGCCCTTGCCCGCGCCCGGCTTGAGCTCTCCTACGACCAGATGCTGGCGCCCACGCCTGGTCGGGTCGGGGCGCGCACGGCTGAACCCGGCCGACAGGTGCAACCGGGCCAACCGCTGATGACCCTGGTGAGCAGCACTCCCTGGGTGGAGGCCAACTTCAAGGAAACGCAGTTGCAAGCGCTCTATCCAGGCCAGAGCGCCGAAGTGCGCCTCGATGCCTTCCCCGGCCGGGTGCTGCAGGGGCGGGTGGTCAGCCTGGCGCCAGCCTCGGGGGCTCGGTTTGCCCTGCTGCCGCCGGAAAACGCCACCGGCAACTTCACCAAGGTGGTGCAGCGTGTCACCGTGCGAATCGCCCTCGATCCCCGCATCGATCCGGCGATCAAGGCCCAGCTGGTGCCCGGCCTCTCCGCCAATGTGCGTGTGCAGCGCCGATGAGCGGTGCCGCTCTGAATGGGGTCCCGCTGAACGGGAGCGCGCTGCATGGGGCAGGTCCTGAGCTCCCCAACCAGCTCACCCTGCGCCAGTGGTTGATCATCCTCACCGCCTCAATCGGCGCCCTGCTGGAGATCATCGACGTCAGCATCACCAACGTGGCGCTGATCCAGATCCAGGCCAATCTCGGCGCCACCTTGGCCGAGGTGGGCTGGGTGGTCACCGGCTATGCCATGGCCAGTGTGATCATGATTCCGTTGAGTGAATGGCTCGGGGAGCTGTTCGGCCAGCGCAACTACTTCGTCTTCTGTCTGCTCGGCTTCACCGGCGCTTCGGTGCTCTGTGGCCTGGCCCCGAATCTGACCGTGCTGGTGCTGGCCCGGATCCTGCAGGGGCTGCTGGGGGGGGGGCTGCTGCCCAAGGCCCAGGCGATCATCTTCCGCACCGTGCCCAAACAGCTGCAGGGCGTCGGTCAGGCGGTGTTCGGCATCGTCGTGCTGGCCGGCCCGGCCCTCGGCCCCACCCTGGGCGGCCTGCTCACCGACCTGCTCGGCTGGCGCTGGATCTTCTTCATCAATGTGCCCTTCGGCCTGCTCACCGTGGTGATGGCGCTGGCCTTCATGGAACAGGATCAGGGCCGCGAGCCCTCCGGCCGCTATGGCGGCCGCATCGACTGGTCCGGCATTGCCCTGATGGCGATGAGCCTGGGCAGCCTGCAGCTGGTGCTTGAACAGGGCCATCAATACGACTGGTTTGACAATCAGGGCATCCGCCAGCTGGCCCTGCTGGCGGCGATCGGCCTGCCGCTGTTTGTGTGGTGGGAACTGCGCTGTCTCAATCCAGCGGTGGATCTGCGGGTGCTGCGACACCGCTCTCTGGCGGCCGGCAGCGTGTTCTCGTTTGTGCTCGGAATCGGCCTCTACGGCACGGTATTCGTGGTGCCGATCTTCGCCCAGTCGGTGCTCGGCTACACCGCCACCCAGACCGGCCTGCTGATGTTGCCGGGCGCCCTCGCCTCGGCGGTAACGATGGCGTTACTGGGGAAAGTGATCAATCGCTTCGACCCCCGCCTGCTGATCGCCGTGGGAGCCCTGTTGATGGTGCTCACCATGACCAGCCTGGCGACGATCGGCCCGGATACGGGCGAGCGCAGTCTGTTCTGGCCCCTGATCATGCGCGGCTCCACCACCGTGATGATGTTTCTGCCGCTGAGCCTGGCCACCCTCGGGCCCTTGCCCAAGCATGACGTCGGTTCTGGCAGCGGCTTCTACAACCTCACTCGCCAGCTCGGGGGAACCTTCGGCATCGCCGTGCTCACCGTGGTGCTCGACCATCAGCAGGCCGTGCATCGGGCCCAGCTGCTGGAGCATCTGGGCAACACCAACCCGATGGTGGTCCAGCACCTGCTTCGGTTGCGGGAATTTCTGGCGGTCCGGGGAATGATGCGTGGCCAGGGGGATCAGCAGGCCCTGGAAATCCTCAGCCGCCAGGTGGATCTGCAGGCGGCGCTACTGGCCTTCGGCGATGTCTTCCGTCTCGTGGCATTGGTGTTCCTGTTGGCGATTCCCCTGGTGCTGCTGCTGGGCCGGCCGGAGCCGGCCCGCTCCTACCCCGGTCACTGAAGCCGCGGTCGGCTTCAGCTCAGCCACCTTCAAACTCCGATCCTCTTCATCCTGTCCTCTTCAAACTCTGGCCCGCTTCAACCTCCCGCCAGATTCAAACTCCAGCCATGGTCATGCTCCAGCGATGGTCAAGCTCCAGCCAGGTTCAGACGTTGATCGGGTTCAACAGCCCACTCTTGGCAGCAGCAACGGCAGGGCCTCGCGGGTGCGCGTCGTCAGCTCCGCGAGGGTGCCGTGAACAAGGGCCTGCAGCATCAACCCCTCGCAGCAGGCCAGCAACAGATTGGCAAGGGCCGCCTCCGGCAGCGGCGAGCGCAGCATCCCCTGCGACACAGCCACCGCCAGCAGCACGCTGAGCCGCTGGCGGAAGCGGGCCATGAAGGCCCTGGCCTCCTCCCGTGCTGGGCTCGGCTGGGGGCGCTGCAATTCCGCGAAAAACATGCGCAGCAGGCCGGGGTACTGCCGCACGAAGTCCCCGTGCAGCAGCAGCAGTTGCTCCACCTCGTGCAGCGGATCAACCCCGCCCTGGGCGGCGAGGGCCGTGAAGCGTTGCTCCAGCTCATCCGTGGCCCAGCGCACCGATTCGGCCCAGAGCGCATCGCGGCTGGGGAAATGGCGAAACAAGGCGGCGTGGCTGGTGCCCATGCGCAGGGCAATGGCCGCCGTGCTGATCTGATCAGGCGCGGTTTCAGCCGCGAGCTCAACCAAGGCCTGCACCGCCAGGTTCCGGCGTTCGGCGGCGGGAAGCGCGGCGGCCCTGGGCACAGCGTCGTCCGAATCAGCTCGCAATCTAGGCAGCTTGGCCGATTTACCCTGTCAGCCCGGCCCCTTCGCGGGCCAGCCGCCCGCTTTCCGCCATCGATTGGCCTCGCCCCAACCGTTTCCGTGCCAGCCAGGGCCGCCGATCGATCCTGAGCCTCAGCTTCGCCTCCCTTACCGCCGCCCTGGCGCTGGTGCTGTCTTCCCCGGCGCTGGCCCTGGAGCTGAGCCGCTGCCGAGCGCTGCGCGAACAACGGGAGGCCCTGGCCAGCAAGGCCATGGCGGCCGAGCTGATCCTGGTGCGCCAGGTGCGCGAGCGGATCTGCGGCCAACTCAGCCGCCAGGCAGACCGGGCGAATGCCAATGAACTGCCACTGGCGGTTGGCGGCGGCGAGCCCGCCACGGACTACCAGGCCTGGATCCAGTGCCGGCAGCAGTCGGAACAGGTGCTGAAGGCCAGTCACCCGGTTCGCTATCGCAATCGCCTTGGCTTCACCTACTACACCACCAGCGGGGCCTCTCTGGCACGCCGCGCCGATGACGTGCAGCGCAGCTTGCTGGCCGAGGCCTGTCCGGCCTGGCTGCGCGGGGAGCCCGAACCCGCCAGCGCGCCCCCCAGATGACCCCCTCCCTGAGCCGCTTCATCGGCGACTTCGCCGCCCTCAGCGATGGCTTTCTGCTGCCGCCGGTCCGGAGCCGGCGCTGGCGCCACTGGCTGCGTCTGCTGCCCACGGCCGCCGGCGTTGCCCTGGGCACGGCGGTGCTACAGCTGGGCGCCTTCATCCTGGCGGCGCAAGTCCTGCTGGGGATGGATCGCCTCAGCCTCGCCTTCCCCTATCTGCAGCCGGCCTTGGATCTGTTTCTGCAGGATCGGCACTGGCTGCTGGCGCTGCTGCTCACGGTCCTCAGCCTGGGGGGACTACTGCTGCAACTGGGCGCCATGGCCCCGCCGCTGCGCCATCGCTGGCTGGCCCTGGCAGTGCTGCTGGGCCTGCTGGTGCTTACGACGGCCGTGGATGTGGCGTTCACCGAGGGCAACGGCGCCGTGATGGATGCTCTCAACCGCCGCAGTGCCGACGCCTTCTGGGGTACGGCGGCCGGACTGGTGGCTATCTATCTGCTCACCCTACCAATCCAGTTCCTCAACATCTACGGCCAGCAGCGCTTCGCCCTCGCCTGGCGCGATGCCAGTACCAACGCCATGGCTCGGAGCTATCTGCAGGGGCTCAACTACTACCGCCTTGAAGCGGAGGGGCCGCTGCTGGATCGACTCGACAATCCCGACCAACGCATCGCCGAGGACATCCAGCGCAGTGTGGCCAGCTCCACCGACCTGGCCTTCGGCTTCAGCGCTTCGCTGCTGGCTCTGGCCGCCTACATCGTGGTGTTGATCGGCATCAGCAACACCCTGGTGGTCACCCTGCTGATCGCCACCTTGATCGGCAACGGCGTGATCGTGAAGCTGGTGCGCCGGCTGGCGGGTCTCAACTTCCATCAGCAGGCCCTGGAAGCGGAGTTCCGCTTTGCGTTGGTGCACATCCGCAACAACGCCGAGAAGATTGCCTTTTTGCGCGGCGAACAACCGATTGGCCTGGAATTGCGCCGGCGCTTCAACCGCCTGCTTTTCAATCTCGAACGCCTGATCCGCTGGCGCGCCCTGGTGGCCCAAAGCAGTGGCCTATATGCCTTTCTGATGCAGTTCGTGCCTTATCTGGTGCTGTCGGTGGCCTACTTCGCCGGCCGTGTCAGCCTGGGACAGCTCACCGTGGCCAGCATCGCCTTCAGCCAGGTGCAGTCTTCCCTGTCTTTCCTGATCGATCGCGCCGACAGCTTCGCCGGACTGTTCGCCAGCATCGAGCGGATCGGCAGCCTCAGTCAGGCACTGGGCCACGGCCTCGAAACCCTGGGCGATCCCGCCAGTCTCCAGGGTAAGAAGACCCCGGCACCTATCAGCGTGCGGGGGATCGGCCCGGAAAGCAGCGCCGGTGCCTTGGTTGCCGAGCCACCCAACCAGCAGCCCCGCCTTGAAGAGCCGCTGATAGGCGACCAGCCCAGCGAAGGGCCATCCATTGACACGCCACTGCTCGGCGGGCGACGGATCGATCAATCCCCCACCGCCGAGCCAGCGAGCAACAGGCCACCGGCTGACAGTCCACCAGCTGACAGTCCAGCGATCAAAACGCCGCAGTTCGCTAGACAACGATTAAATGGGGAACGGAGCGAAGAGCTGCCCAACGCCCAGTCAGTCATCCCCAGAACGGAGATCCAACCGACAGGTGAACCGCCTGCTGTGCTTCGGCTCAACGGGCTGACGGTCACCCCGCCGAACGGAACCGCCGCCCTGATCCGCCAGCTGAATCTGGTGATCGAGCCCGGCGATCGGCTGTTGATCACCGGCCCCAGCGGCTGCGGCAAAACCAGCCTGCTAAGGGTGCTCAGTGAGCTGGCCCCCGCCGCCGCCGGCTCGATCGAGCGCAGCGACACCCTGGCGATGCTGGTGTTGCCCCAGGCCCCGTACATGACCCTGGGCAGCCTCCGGCAGCAGATCCTCTTTCCCGGCGTCGCTGATACCAGAACCGTTACCGATAGCGGTCCCCATGGCCATCCCGATGCCGCCGGCGGCGGAGCCGGTGCCGGAGTCATCGACGACACCCAGCTGCGCGCCATCCTGCGCCAGGTGCGCCTGGACAGCCTCGAGCAGCGCCATCCGGATCTAGCTGAAATCAGCGACTGGTCGCGGGTGCTTTCGGGCGGCGAACAGCAGCGCCTGGGCTTTGCCCGATTGCTGCTGCATCGGCCGACTCTGGCGGTGCTTGATGAGGCCACGAGCGCCCTCGATCTGGCCAGTGAAGCCCAGCTCTACGGCGATCTTGTTGCCCGCGGTTGCACCTTGATCAGTGTTGGCCATCGCACCAGCCTGCGGGCCTTCCACCAGCGGGAGCTGCGGTTCGATGGCCAGGGTGGCTGGACCCTGCAGCAGATCGCCTCAGATGGGCCATAAGCGCTTGCCCAGTCTTGGTGTCCTGGAGCCCACCAACCTGCTGCTGCTGGCCTGTGCCGTGATCTACGGCCTGATCGGCGAACCCGTGGATGGCGCGATCCTGCTGATGTTCGTGGTGGGCATCAGCCTGCTCGATGGCCTACAGCAACTGCGCAGCAACCGCGCCCTGGCCGAACTGGCCCGGCTGTCGGCGCCGCGGGCCCGGGTGCGACGTGGCGATACCGAGCTGGAGCTGGCTGCTGCCGAGCTGCAGCTCGGCGACCTGCTGCGGCTCGAGGAGGGGGATCGGGTGGCGGCCGACGCCGAGCTGTGTCAAAGCGAGCTGCAGCAGTCCGTGGGGCTGTGGCTGGATGAATCGCTGCCGGTGCGCCGCGAGGCCGCCGGGGAGCGGATTCTGGCCGGCTCGCTGGTGACGAGCGGCCGCGGTTGGGCCGAAGTGACGGCGATCGGTGCAGCGAGCGAACTGGGCCGGATCGGTCGCAGCCTGGCCACGGTGGAACCACCCCCCACCCGGCTGCAGCGCCACACCCGCCGGCTCACCGCCCGCCTCACCCTGCTGGCCCTCGCCCTGTGTGCCGGCCTGGCGTTGATCCAGGGAAGCCTCAGCGGCGATTGGCCGCGGGCCCTGCTGGCGGCCCTGGCCCTGGCCCTGGCGGTGCTGCCCAACGAAATCCCGGTGGTGCTGAGTCTGTTCTTGGCGCTGGGGTCCCTGCGACTGGCCCGCATTGGCGTTCTGGCCCGCTGGCCAGCGGCGGTGGAAAGCCTTGGCAGTGCCACCGTGCTCGCCGTCGATAAGACCGGCACGCTCACCGAAAACCGCATGGCGGTGCAGTGCCTGCTGAGCTGGCCGCAGCAGGCCCCCTGGCAGGCCGGCGAGCCGCTCAGCGAACCCCTGCACGAGCTGTTGGAAATGGCGGTGTTGGCCAGCCGTGGTGATCCGGTGGATGCGATGGAGCGGGCAATCCAGCGGCTGGCGAGCGAGCAGCTGGGCGGCAGCGAACACTTGCACCCCGATTGGCCGCTGCAGCGTGAATACCCCCTGCAGAGCGATCTGCTGGTGTTCTCCCGCCTCTGGAAAGACAGCGGTGGCAGCTGGTGTCTGGCGGCCAAGGGAGCCCCGGAGGCCATCGTCGATCTCTGCCATCTGGATGGCGATGAGCGGCAGGCGCTGCTGAACGCCGTCAGCCAGCTGGCCGGCCAGGGGCTGCGGGTGCTGGCGGTGGCCCGCGGCCTCGATGGCGAAGCCCTCGGTGAGGGTCATCGCAGCCTCGCCGCCCAGGGACCACCGGAGCGACTGCATGATGTGCCGTTTGCGCCGCTGGGCCTGATCGGTCTGGCCGACCCGCTGCGGCCGGAGGTGCCCGAAGCGATCCGTGCTGCCCAGGGCGCCGGTGTGCGGGTGGTGATGATCACCGGTGATGGACCGCTCACCGCCCGCTCGATCGCCGATCGGGCCGGCCTGCCACCGGGCCCGGTACTCTGCGGCGACGATCTGGAGCTGATGACGGCGGCGGCGTTGGCATCGGCGACGGAGCGCATCAGCGTGTTTGCCCGGGTGATGCCGCAGCAGAAGCTGGCTCTGGTGCGGGCCCTGCAGCAGCGCGGCGAGGTGGTGGCGATGACCGGCGATGGCGTCAACGACGCCCCGGCCCTCAAGGCCGCCGACATCGGTGTGGCCATGGGCCGCCGCGGTACAGCGGTGGCTCGCGAAGCGGCTGATCTGGTGCTGCTCGATGACACCTTCGCCGCCCTGGTGGCGGCCCTGGCCCTGGGCCGCCGCATCGATAGCAACCTGCACCGCGCCCTGGGGTACACCCTGGCGATCCACCTGCCGATTGCCGCCCTCGGCCTCCTGCCCTTGCTGGTTCCTGGCCAACCCCTGCTGCTGTTGCCGGTGCATATCGCCCTGCTGCATCTGGTGATTGATCCGGCCTGCACGCTCGTGTTTGAAGCCCTGCCGGGCGATGCCGCGCTGATGCGGGTGCCGCCACGGCCGCCGCAGGCTCCCCTGTTCGGGCCCCGGCTCTGGCGCCGGGCCGTGATCCAGGGCACGGCGGTGATGCTCGTCGCCGCCGGTTTGCTGATCTGGGCGACAATCCGACCTGGCCTGGCGGTGCCCGCAGACACCGTGGCGATCCAGCGCAGCATGGTGTTTGCGCTGCTGTTGCTCACCAGTGGCGGTCTGGTGTGGTTGAACGCCGAACGGCGCAGCGCCCTCACACTCGCAGGAGCCGGCATCGGCCTGGGTCTGTGGCTGCTGACGCTCTGCCTGCCCGGGCTGCAGCAGCTGCTCGGCCTGGTGCCCTTGCCGGCCTCCCTGAACCTGTTGGTGTTGCTGGCCAGCGCCCTCAGCCTGCTGCTGGCGGCCGCAGCGCCCCGTGGAGGCCGACAGCGCCACGCGGCCGGCGAGGGGTGAAGATGATTGCCATTGTCAACACCGATTTCAACCCTTGAGCCCCCTGGTCGCCGCAGCCACGATCCATGGGCAGGGGGGCGGAGCGGCCTATCTGGTTGCCCTTGGCGCCGTGCCGGGTGCCTGGTTGCGCTTTCGCATGGTGAACCATTTCGAGCCGATGCTGCCGCGGCGCCACTGGGGCACCCTGACGGTCAACCTGCTGGCCAGTTTCATGCTCGGGTTGCTGGTGAGCCTGGAGGCGAGCTGTGGCGGGGGCTCCCGGCGTTTGCTGCTGCTGCTGGGTACGGGGTTCCTTGGCAGTTTCAGCACCTTTTCAAGTTTCATCGGTGAACTTCATGCGGTGCTGCGTCAGCGCCAGCTAGCCGAAGCCCTGCTGTTGGTGGGTAGCTCCGTCATCGGCGGCCTGCTGGCCATGGCGCTCGGCATCAGCCTCGGGGGGGCGCCATGAAGCGGGAGCTGTTGTGGCGGGAGGCATGGGATCTGGGCCTGGTGGCTGCGGGGGCCATCCCTGGGGCGCTGTTGCGCTGGCGCCTGGAAATGATCACCGATCAGGCCCTCCCCGGGTTGCGTGGTCTGGTTGAAGCCGATCTGCTTGCCAACCTGATCGGCTGCCTGGTGTTCGGTGCCCTGTTGGCCCAGCCGCCCCGCCGGGCTCGCTTGTTTCTCTGGGGAGCCATCGGCTTTTGTGGCTCCCTCACCACTTTCTCCTCCTGGATGCTGGAGCTCACCCGGGCATTGCAGCTCGGCCGGGCACTGCCAGCGATCTCGGTGCTGCTGGTGAGCCTGGTGGGCGGCCTGCTGCTCACGACCCTCGGCTATGAGCTGGCCCAACGTTGCCTCCGCCCCACGTCCAGATCCTGATCCAGTGCCTGGGGTCTGATCCCCAGGCCCCTGGATCGGATCCGGCTGCTACTGCTACTGCTACGGCTGCTGCCTCCCAACGGCCAGGCCACCATGGGAGCACCTGCCTGCCCACCGATGCCCCTGATCGGCCTGCTGCTGGCCCTGGTGCTTGCCGGGGTGTTGATGTTCCGTCTGCTCCCGTCGACGCCAGTGGCCCAACCCAGGCAGGGAGCGGCCCCCAGCCCAACGCCGCAGACCCAGGCCCAAAGGGCGGCCGCTGCGGCTTCCCAGGCTGATCCTCAGCGGCTGAAGGATGCGCTGGATGGCCTCAACAGCAACAGCATCAGCAACGACAAACCCTGAGCTTGCTCTGAGAGCAAGTTCTGAGAGCAAGCTCTGAGCTCAGATCCTGGGCAAACCGGCGCCGCCCAGTTCAGCTGGAGACGAGCACATCTGCATGGAGCAGATCCATGACAGCCAGTACCTGGCTGGTTTCCTCGCTGGCGAGATTGAGTGTGGTCGCCAGATTGGTCAGAATGTTGTGTTCGTCAGCCTCCAGGGGACCATCGGAGCGCATGATCTCAGCCGCGACGGCATAGGCGGTGGAACGCTGGGCTTGGTCGAGGGCCTGGGCGGCCTCCACCATCAGATGCTGGGGGCCCTTCTGGCGCAGTTCAATCAGCAAGGTGTTCATCATCTGCACCATCTTTTCGTCGCCGTAGTTCTGAAACGGCAGGCGATAGTCAAGGGAATGACGCAGAGCACGGGAGCCGGCCATCGTCAAGGTGCCGTCCCAGGAGACGGCGGCGAGGGCAATGGCCGCAAAGGCTGTCGCGGCATCCATGGAAACGGTGGTGAGCATGAATCGAGAAACAGAGGAAAAATGGACCCGAGTGGGGCTCGCTGGGCAGCGGATATGGAAGGGGAGGAAGCCGCCCGAGGATCCGGCCCCCAGACGTTCACCAACAAAAGCCAGCACGGTCCGATCGGCGGTAGCTGATCACACCGGAGAGTGCCCTTGAGGATTCCTACCTAGGAGTGTCCGGCGTCTGGAGCACTGGCTGACGGTACTGGCCCAGTCCTTCAGCTCAATCAGGTACGCCTTTTCAACCCCGATCAAAACGCACTGATCCTGGAATGCTGACCAATCTCCCACTTGGGTGGCCGGGTGCTGGTGTGTCGCGGATGCGCCGGGGCGGTCTGGACTCCCGCCGCCTCGCAATCAGCTGTTCCTTGCCTGCACGGCCCTGGTCATCGCAGCGGATTTGATGCATTTCTATTTGACGATGGAAAGCTGATGTTCAGGAGGCATCTGAGGGCAATCCAGCTCCTCTGGCGCCTGGATCGCCACGGCTGTTCGCCGAAGCTGCTTGGAAGCGATGGAGCAGGCGATCGGCGGCACTGATTGTGCCTGTCTGGGAGTCCGATGGGATTTCAGTTGTGATGGCTTCGCCTACGACGATCGTCAATTCAGGTGCAGGCCGGACCAGAATGGGTCCTTGCCCATCGGTCTCTCTTGCGGTCACCATGTCCCCATTGATCGACCATGGTCTGCGGTTACGCCACCTCTGGATCGCCTACCTGCTGGCGATGCTGTTTCACGTGGAGCTGGGACTGATGCCCCTGTTTCATGGGCAATCAGCCCAGATTGAAAGTGCGGTGAATCCTGCCAGGCTTGCGATGGTGTTCTGGGGAATGCTGCTCTATTTCCTGATCCCCATGGCCAGTCTGTTATTGATCACCTATGCCACCGGTGATGCCCATCACTGCCGCCGCTGGTGCCCCTGGCGGCATCTTCATTTCTGGATCAGCATTGTCTATACGGTCACCAATGTGGGGCATTTAATTGCTGACATCGTGATTCCCGATTCCCGAGCAGATCAGGTGTTCCTGATGGCTGTTCTTTTACTGATTGGTTTCCTGATCAACCGTGAATCCTGGTGCTGGTGGCGGCAACCCCTTCCTCCAGCGGCAATGCCTGCCATTTCGCCCACAGCAGCCACTCGGTCAATGGATTAAATTAACTTCTTGCAATTTTTTGGCCATGGGGCAACTTGAGCCTCACTCCGGTGGCAAAACGTTTCCGCCTCAGGGCCCAGTCTCACCGCCGGCGGGCCTGGGTCAGCCGATTCTTGTGCTAGGTGGCTTCCTGATCAGCGCCGAGGCCTACAAGCCGATGGCGGAAGAACTGCAGCGGCTCAGCCAGCAGGAGGTGGCTGTGGTGCCGGTGAGCAAGTTTGACTGGCTGCTGACGGTCTTTGCCTTCGGCTGGGCCCGCATCCTTGATCGGGTGGCGGCGGCGGTGCAGGAACTGGCGGCAGGCTCGGCCACGGGCAAGGTGACCCTGATCGGCCATAGCTCCGGTGGCATCATGCTGCGCCTGTTCCTCGCTGATGGTCCGTTTGAGCGGCGCCACTACCGCGGCCGTGAACAGGCCGACACGCTGGTGATGCTGGGTAGTCCGCACACCGCGATCAAGGCCACGCCGTTGCGTCAGCTGGTGGCGCAGCAGCTGCCAGGCGCCTGGTTTGGCCGGGCGACGGAGAGTCATGCGGTGCGCTACTTCTCGGTGGCCGGCGACCTGCGGCTCGACGATCCCGGTGTCAACGCCACGGCCAGGCGCCTGGCACCGACGGCTTACCGCAACAGCACGGGGCGCAGCGACGACCACGGTGATGGCTTGGTGCCGGTGCGCTCCGCGCTGCTGGAGGGTTCCGAGACCCTGGTGTTATCTGCTGTGGCCCATGGCGGTGCCTTCGGTTGCCGCTGGTATGGCAGCCCCGACGTCGTGCGCCTGTGGTGGCAGCAGCTGGCCCAGCCAAGGCTGAGTGATCCGCCGGCTTGAAGCCAAGGCTCAGATCAAGGCCTGCTTAAACGACCGGCTCAAGGCCTCGCTCAGCTCGACCAGCAGCTGGCGGCGCTCTCCCTTGCCGCGGCCGCGTCGGCATTCCGTCACCGAAATCGGGCTGCCGATGCTGATCCTCGCCCGGCGGGCCCCGAGCCGGGGCCGGGCCGGCAACCCCTCCGCGTAGATCCGGGCCAGGGCATCGTGGATCAGCAGGGTGGTTACCGTGTAGCGCTCGAAACTCGGACGCTCCGCCCCGTAGGAGCCGGAGACCGCCACCAAGGTTTCGGCCAAACGCATCGGCAGCAGCGCCAGTGCGGCCCCATGGGCGGCCCGATCCGCCAGGGCCCGCTTGAGGCGCGCGAGCTGGGGGCGAGGCTGCAGATCCTCGCGGTAGATCCAGCGCCAGCTCTGCTCCTCCAGCCGCCGGCAGCGTTGCGCGGTCGTTCCGGTTGACGGGCAGTGGAAATGGCCCTCAGCCAGGAGCAGGCAGCGTTCCACCAACCGCTCCAGACGGCAGGCCAGCGCTGGCGGCTCGGATTGGACTGCTGGGCCGAATTGTTCGCAAGGCTGGCTCGGCGGGAGCGGTTCGATCGATGCCGAAGGCTCGCGGACCTGGTAGGCGCCGCCTGTTGTTGCGCCGGCAGTGGCCGTAGCGCCTGGGAGCCGGCCGGATCAAGCCAATCCCTGGGGAACGGCAACGCTGGAGTGTTCCCAAAGAAGCGCTCCAGCCGATCCAGAAACGCCTCGCTGATCCGCAGCAGTCGCCCGTAGGGTTCGTCTACGGCTGCGGCCTCGCCCGTGCGAGGGCCCCCAACCTCGCCAGCGGCAGGGATCGGAGGCGTCTTCTGCTCGGGAGCCGCCAGACCAATCGAGGCCTCAAGGCTTGCCATCAATGTCGCCAGCCGCGGCCAGTCCGCCCTGCTGTAGCTGTACTGAATCGCGATCGGCAGCAGCAGCACCTCCTCGCTGCGGCCAGCCTGGTGCAGGTCGTCCATACACCAGAGGGCAAGCCGGGCTACACCAGGCTCGAGCGGGCCGATGCGTTCGCTATGGCCATTAGTGGCCCCTTCCGGAGCCACCGCGAAGGGGAAACAGCCCCCCAGCACCAACTGGCGGGCCTGGCGCAGGGCCTTCCAGTCCGGCTGGCGCCCGTGTCGCAGCGACACCCCGCCGAAACTCGCCAACAGTCAGCCCAGGAGACGACCGCCCCAGAGCGGCATGCCGCGGTCGAAGAGGAACTGGGGGTGAAAAGGTACAGGCAGCTTGAGCCCGAGCTTCGCCGCCCGGCGCGGCAACACCCGGGAGAACAGGTGCAGGCCCAGTAGGGGGTCATCCACCTCCACGTGGCGAAAGGCCAGGATCAGCCGCGCCTGGCCGCTACCGAAGCGGTGCCAGCAACGGGCCAGGGTGTCGTCGCCTTCCACATCGATCCGGGTGATCGCCGCCGGCAACCAGGCAAAGATCCGCAGCCGCAGCAGCAGGGGCAGCAGTGCCTGCACCATCGCCAGCACCCAGGAGCGGAAAGCTGGGGGGATGGGGCCGGGGCTGGCTGGACGCCTTCAATCATGGGGCCAATGCTTACAACGGCTGAAGCGCCGCCTCCTTACACCTGATTCCCGCACGGCTACCCACCCTTCGCCAGTCCCAACCCGATGTGGCGTTCCAGCCACTCCAGCAGATCAGCGAAGACCTGATCACGGTCGAGGTCGTCGTACACTCGTGATATCTCTCGGGGTACTGCCGCCAGGTCTTGTCCGTGCTGCCGGCGGCGGCGAAGAAGCGTTGGGCTCCGGCTCCCGGGGTGACCTGGTCGGCACCGCTCTGGAGCAGCAGCAGCGGCAGCTGCAGGGCGGAAGCCGCCTGCCGCAGGCGATCGCTGGTGGCTAGAAACTCGCTGCCGAGCCGGGCCGAACAACGGCTGTGGCGCCAGGGATCGGCCGCCCGCTGAGCCAGCACCAGCGGATCGCGGCTGGCTGCCGTGTCGGCGATGCCGGTCGCAAGGGTGAAGGCCGGCCACAGCCAGGAGAGCAGCCGCGCCAACAGCAGGCGCCAGGTTGCGATCCCGGCGGGATCAAGGGCCGGATTGGAGAGGATCAGTCCCCGCACCTCAAGCCGTTGCAGCGCTTCCGGCTCTTCCAGGGCCAGATCGAGCACCACAGTTCCCCCCATGCTGTGACCCACGAGGACCCAGGGGATCCCTGGGAATCGGGCGACCCCGTCGACCAGGAACGCCAGCACGGCCCCGCGCCAATCGCTCCAGCGCCCCATGGCGCCGCGCCGCCCTGGCGAGTGGCCATGACCAGGCAGGTCCAGGGCTTCCACTGCATAACCGTGGGGCATCAAGGCCTGGGCGAGGCGCTCAAAGCTGCCGCCGTGGCCGCCGATGCCATGGACGCAGAGCAGCCGCGCCCGAGGCCGGCCCACGGGACTCCAATGCCGGTAGGCCAGGGGGCCAGCAACCGAGCTCAGCAGCGTTGCCAGCTGTGGCTGAGGCTTGGTATCGGGTTCACGGGCGTTCATTACCCCATGATGAAGTAGCAGGCTTGGCCTGCGGCACCAGGGAATCAGGAGCGGGCTGCTGAGAACTCAGTTTCGGAGCACTCAGCTTGTGGGAGCACTGAGTTTCGAAGCACTGAGTTTCGCAGGATCCAAATTCAAAGTAATCAGTTTCGAAGCAACCAGCTGCCTGGCGTCCGCACCTAGGTTGAGTTCTATGTGGATGGGGTGTCATGGAGCTGTTGCAGTTCCATCTTTCGATTCCCTGCCGGGATCTGGAACAAACCAAACGCTGGTATGTCGATGGCCTCGGCTGCAACACCGGCCGCCGCAGCGAGCAGGCATTGATTCTCAATCTGGGGGGCCATCAGCTGGTGGCCCAATTGCTGCCCCCCGGCAGCTCCGATGGCGAGCAACCAGGGATCTATCCCCGCCATTTCGGCCTGGTGTTTGCATCAGCCCAGCCTTGGCAGGAGCTGCTGCAGCGGGCGCGGATCCAGGGGCTGCGCTTCGGCGTTGAGCCAAAATGCCGCTTCCGCGATCAACCGCTGGAGCACCAGACTTTTTTTCTGATTGATCCCAGTGGCAATTGGCTGGAGTTCAAGCATTACCGCGATCCCGAAGCCGCCCTGGGACGGCAGGAGTGCCACCAAGTGGGCGATGCCGAGCTGCGCTGAACGCTTACGGACTGACGGCCGGAGCCTCAGCGGCTGGCTGCGGCCGGGTTTCAAACCTCAGCAGCATGATACCGGCGTCATCCAGCAGCTCGAAGTGGCGATCGACGAAGCGCCAGCGCCGTACCCGCTGCAGATCGCTCAGGAAGCGGCGCTCATCGGCCATCACTTCGGGCTCGCACTGAAGGATGGTGCTATCCAGCTGGCCGAAGCTGAGCCGATTGTCCTCCAGGCGGTAGGTGCCTTCCAATCGATTGCAGTCGCCGCTGCCGCTCACGGTGGGGCTGATCGGATCAAGCCGCAGCTGCACCTCCTGACGCGCCGCCTCGGGGGAAGCCGGCACGCTGGCGGCGGGAGCCTGGAGCCAGGTCACACCACGCAGGGGCGCATCCCCCACCGGGATCATCTGCAGCAACAGAGGAGTGGCAGGATCTGCAATCACAGGCTGAACCGTGTCGGTGCTGAACAGCAGGCGGCCGGCTTCGCTGATCACGGCTCTCACTCTGTAGCGATGACCGGATTTCACCATGCCATCGACATAGGGAATGCGGAAGTGGAATGGCGCCCCTGAGGCCGCCTTGAACCTGGCCTTACCGAGCAAGACAGCAGGGGCATCGGCAACACCGATTTCCTGCAACTGGGCTTCGAAAATGGCGTCGGGTGGTACCGGTAGGGGCAGCTTCAGCGTCGCCGTGCCTTCCAGGGATCCAGCCAGAGCTGGCGATGCAATCCCCACCAGAATGGCCAGCAGCGATCCCATCGCCAGCAGGGCAGCGCCATGGGATCGACGACGGCAGACCATCAACGCAGCACCTGGTTGGGAAGCGTGATTTCAGGCTAAGGGGCTCGGCAGATCCCTAGCTGGCGGGTTCGAGCAAATTGATGCGGTAGAGCACATCTTCGAGAGCGGCAGCGGCGCTGATGGCGCTGTAGCGCTGGGGGTTGGCGGGGCTGCAGCAGCTGGCCAGGGGCGAGAGCACCGTCCAGGGGCGGGGATGGCAGAACTGCACCACGCTGTAGCGCTCGTCGCTGGCTGCCTCAGGGGCCACCACCCGATGCCAGCCCGCCGGGATCAGCCCATTGCTGAGGCGCTCAAGCATCAAGCCGGTGTTGATGATGACGCGCCCCTGGGGCGGCAGGGCGTCGACCCAGCGGCCGTCCACCTGCACCTGCAGCCCGGCAGCGGTGGCCCTCGGCAGCGCCGTGATCAGGTTGATGTCAGCGTGGGCTGCGGCCCAGACATGGCCCTTGGCCGGAGCGGCCGCCATCGGCGGGTAGCGGATGGCCCGGGTGAGGGTGGGGGCATCGGCTGTCATCTCCTCAAAGAAGCTTTCGGCGACGCCAAGGCTGAGCGCAATGATGCGCAGAAAGCGAGCTTGCAGGGCGGCCACGGCCTGGTGAAAGGTGCCCAGCACCGCCGTGATCCCCGGCACCACCGCCTCCGGCAACAGCTGTTCGGGGTAGCTGGCCGGATAGTGCCGGCGCAGTGGATGGGCTGCCGCAATCGGCACGGACCAATTGAGCATCTCCTTCCAGTCGGCCTGGGCGCTGCCGGCCGCCGTTTCCACCAGCAATCCGGTGTATCCGGTCTGGCCGTTGGTTCCGGTAGCCACAAAGTGCTGCTTGATCGATGACTCCAGCGCGAAGAAGCGGGCCAACATGCCGTAGGCCGTATCCAGCAGGTCTTCCGGAAGATCGCAACTGGTGTAGACGAAACCCGTCTGCAGGCTGCGACGCACGCCATCCACCACCGCGGTGCGGGCCGCCTCGCCACCACGCTCGAAGGCCAGCAGATCGACATCAAGGATGGAAGGCGTCATACGAAACTGGCTGCTGAGCTGACACGGCTGGACCATGACATTCGCAAGCCCTCGCTTCAGGAACCCTAAGAGCTGACATAAAAACGCTTCAGGCACCCTTGCCGCCGCTGAGGCTGCCGTCGATGAAGCCGATGCTGACTGGCGTTCTGGAGATCACCCAGCCCGATCGATTGGCTTCCGCACAGGGTTTTCAGCCGTCTCCCAACAGACCGCGAATCCCAGCAGCAGCCAGTTCAGGCGGCGCGCTCCTCGTCGGTTGAGCTCCAGTTCGGCGTTGATTGGCAGCATTGTCAACACAGGCGGCTTGCCCGTCGAATCGCCTTCCGTGCCGTGGGGCTCGCTGGCGCGGTTGCAGTGAGCCCTTTCAAAGCTGCGGAACACCTGGCGCCCATGACCTGACACCCTCCGGCACCACAAGCTGATGGACACGACAAGCTGATCAACAGAGCGCTCAGCAACAGAACGGTCTGGATACGCTCAACCTCTCGCCACCTCCTGGTCAAGGGCCCATCACCCAGTTCCAGGGTCCCGGGCCCGCCTTCCCCCCTGTTCCTCTTCATGCGGTCATGACACCGACACCATCGCAGCCCAGGACCAGTCCATGACGAAACTGCCCTTTTCGCTGCTGCTGCCGCCACTTCTGCTGGCCATCGCCTGGGGTCAGGAACTGATCGACCAACTGCTTTTCGCTGGTCATTGGAATCTGGCGATGCTGCCGGGGGGATCGATCCTGGGCGTCCTCACCGCCCCCTTCAGCCATGGCGGGTTTGGCCATCTGATCAGCAACAGCCTCTGGTTCCTGCCCCTCTCCTGGCTCGTGCTGGCCAAAGGACGTCGCGATTACCTGGCGGTCTGGATCGGCGTCTATGCCACGGCCCTTCCGGTCTGGCTGTTCTGGCCGGTGGGTAGCCACGGCCTCTCCGGGGTGATCTACGGCCTGCTGGGCTATCTGCTGGTGATCGGCTGGCTGGAGAAGCGGCCGCTGTCGCTGTTGTTGTCGTTGGGCTGTCTCCTGCTCTATGGCGGCATGTTGCCGGCTCTGTTGCCCCTGCTGAGCCCCGCCGGAGTGAGCTGGATCGGTCATGCCTCCGGCTTTGTCGGCGGCGTTCTCGCCGCCCTGGCCATCCATCGCGAACCCTCCCCTGCCTGAGCGCCGAGGTCCTGTCCATGCTCCCGCCCCTGCTGTTGGCCCTGGTCGCCGCCCTGATCCAACTCAGGGGCCAGCCGCTTGCGGGGGGGATCCTCAGCGGTAGCGCCAGCTTCCGTCTGGAGCGGGCCAGCGGCGGCGACACGCCAGTGCTGACCCTGAACAGTCCCGGCGGCGTGGTGCGGCTGTTGCTCGACAGTGGGGCCTCTTCCACGATGGTGACCCCAGCTTTGGCCCACAGGCTGGGGCTGAGCAGCCAGGTCCTGTCCAACCAGGAGCTGGAACTGGCTGCTGGTGGTTCAGGTTGCGCCGCCCTGAGGCCCCGCCGCACCCGCCTGCCTCCCCTGGAGTTGGCCAGCCTGGAGCAGGTGGGTCAGCTGCGACTGAGCGGCATCGAGGCCCTGCTGCTGCCAGTGGCAGCCCTGCCGCCTGGGATTGACGGCGTACTTGGGATTCCCAGTCTGCGGCAGCTGCCTTTCTGGATCGATCCCCAGCGCCACCGGCTCGCCCTGGGAGCCGCGGCCCTGCAGGCCGCCCGCGATCATGACTCCTGGGCTCGTGGTCCACGGGGTCCTCTCTCCCAGGTTCCCGTTTCCCACAACTCTGACTCCCAGAACCCCCTATCCCGTGGCGCCTTCGGGAATGGTTCCATCACGACTGGCCCCATCGGGACAGACCCCATCACAGCTGGCCCCCATGGGGCTGGCCTCCTCAGCGCTGGCAGCGTCAGGATCGCCAGTGAGCAGGCCCAGGTCATTCCCTTGCGCTGGCGGCGCGGCGTCCCGCTGTTGGACTTGAACAGCCCGGGCGGAACCGTGGCCGCGCTGGCTGACACCGGCGCCGAGGGCTTGTTCATCAGCCCGGCCCTGGCGGCCAGGCTGCAGCCCCAGAGCCCTGGCCAATCCCTGCGATTGACTGGTTTCTGCGGTGAGCAGGACGTGGAGTTGCGGCGCTACGCCGGCCTGGCAATGCCTGGAAATGGCAGACCGCCAAACCAGCCAGCGGTCCTCGAGGCCATTCGCATCGAGAATCCGATTTTTGCCCAACTCGGGGTGGAGGCGATCGTGGGTCAGGAACTACTGCGCAGCCGGCCCCAGCTCTGGCGGCTGGAGAGCAAACCACCCCGGCTGGAGCTGCGATGAGCCTGATCCCCCTGCTGTGGAACCGCCTCGTCGAAGCCGTGATGGTCCCCTTTGCGCCGCTGCAACTGCTGATCGTGCTGGGCCTGTTGGGGCTCTATGGGCTGCTGGCCCTTCCACTGGCCTGGGGGTCGGGCCTGCTGCGGCGCCCCTGGCGCCAGTTGACACGACGGCGCTGGCTGCGGTTAGGGGCCAGCCTGGTGCTGATGCCGGCGTTGCTTGAGGAAGGGATCTTCCGGGTGTTGCTGCTGCCCAGAGCGTTGCTGGATCTGGCACCCCTGACCCAGGCGACCTGGGCTGCCTTGAGTGTGGGACTTTTTGTGCTCTATCACCCCTTATCCGGCAGGTTGTGGTATGCCCCGGGGCGCCGGCTGTTTGAACAAGCCCGCTTTCTACTGCCCTGCAGCCTACTTGGGGCCGCCTGTGTGTTCGCCTATGTCAGCACCGGAGCGCTCTGGGCACCGGTGCTGATCCACTGGGTCACGGTGCTGATCTGGCTGGGCCCCGGCGATGGGACCAAAGATCTCATGGATAGGCATTCGGCACAAAGAACTGCTCATTGAGCGGCGGGCGCTGATAGTCGCCACCGCTCTTGCGGGGCGGGAGTTTGATCGCCTTGGGCGTCATGTCCTCGTAGGGCACCTTGGAGAGCAGGTGGCGGATGCAGTTGAGACGGGCCCGCCGTTTGTCGTCGGCTTCAACGGTGAACCAGGGCGCCTCGGGAATGTTGGTGTGGGCGAACATCGCATCCTTGGCCCTGGAAAATTCTACCCAGCGATCGCGGGATTCCAGATCCATCGGACTGAGTTTCCAGCGCCGCGCCGGATCTTTGAGGCGGGAGCGGAAGCGTATTTCCTGCTCTTCATCGCTCACCGAGAACCAGTATTTGATCAGGGTGATACCACTGCGCACCAACATGCGCTCAAATTCGGGACAGGAGTGTAGGAACTCATCCGCCTGGGAGGGTGTACAGAACCCCATCACCTTTTCCACGCCAGCGCGATTATACCAGCTGCGGTCGAAGATGACAATCTCGCCGGCAGCCGGGAAATGCTCTACATAGCGCTGGAAATACCACTGGCTTTTCTGTTGATCCGATGGGGTGCCAAGGGCTACCACATTGCAACCGCGGGGATTGAGTGGCTCGGTGATGCGCTTGATCGTGCCCCCCTTGCCGGCAGCATCTCGCCCTTCAAAGATCACGATCAAGCGGTAGCCGGTGTCTTTGATCCAGTACTGCATTTTCACCAACTCCACCTGGAGCCGGATCAATTCTTTCTCATAAAGACGACGATCCAGGCGCCCTGAGCCGGCACCGGAGGTCTCAGCATTCAGATCCTCAAGCGTGGCAGAGGGATGGTACTGGTCGCCATTGAGGTCAGTCGCTGGCACCTGCTTGCCATGATTCTCGCCAGATTTGTGCTTACCCATGGCGTACCCGTTTCAGGCGTGCGGCCCAAGCCTGACTCAGGCCAGGGCCGCACCCCCGGGTGCCCACTGGGCGATCAGCTGCTCCATCCGCACCAGCTGGTAACGGCTCTGCTCGTTGGGTTGACTCACGTAGTCACGGCGCAGGCTGTCCAACTGAAGCTTCAGAGCCGTCAGCACCGGATTGTTTTCGTCCACAAGCGTTCCTCAGACGTTCAAAGCTTAATCGATTCTGGAAATCTGCACCATGGCGCTCAGAAGCCCGTCGAGCTATGGGCCTGGACGCATCGATGGCCGCATGTTGCGCCCCAGTCACAACCGAGGTCAGCGCCAGATAGGTTGTCGCCGATGGATCCCGGCCAATGCATGGATCTGACCCCGTTCCTCGACTCGCTCGAAGGCGGCAGACTCGATCATCTGTTGCTGTCAGCCTGTGTCAGCGGCAGGGTGGCGTTTGCCATGAAAGGCCGTTTTTTACTGCGCTCGTTTTGCGAAAGCTTCCAGGACCGCAGCCTGATCGGCTGCGCCGTCACCGATGAAGCCGCCTGTCTGCAATATCTGGCCAAGGAACCCTATGAGCTGCTGATCTGCACCGACCATCTCGAAGGCGGCAATGGCTTTGAGCTGGCCCGCAAGGCTCGCCAGGCCCACCGCAGCCTGAAGGTGGTGGTGCTGGCTCTCGGCGATGTGATTCCAGTGGAATACGCCGAAGCCCCCTGGCTGGAGGCGGTGGTGGCCGAAGCGGATGTGGTTGACGATCAAAGGCCCCTGCAAGCTGCCGTGATGGCGGTGATCGGCCACCACGTCTACCGCAGTCCCTCCCTGCGCGGCGGCAGCCTGCCCTACCTGAGCTGTCCGCGGCTCACTCCGAGGGAATACGAAGTGCTCGATTTGCTGGCCAGTGGACTCAGCGATCGTGAGATTGCCCGCAGCCTGGTGATCAGCGAAGCGACAGCGCGCACCTACACCAAGCGGCTGCTGCAGACCCTGAGCGTGAACAATCGCCTTCAGGCCGTTCTCAAAGGGATGCGTTGCGGCATGGTGAAACTCTGAGCTCCCATCCACCGCCAATGTCCCCGGATGGGGGGATCGCCAGGGGCGCCGGACGACCGAGATTATCAAGGCAGCTCCAGGTCCGATCGAGCGATGCCGTTCATCAGTTCCGCTTCCCAGCAGACGGCCAGCCTTCCCGTGACGGAACGGCCGCAACCGACGCCGTCCAAGGTCACGATCGGTGAACTGGAGGCTGGCTATTCGATGTATTGCAAGGCCATGCGATTGTTGATCCGCGAAGGCCGCAGTCTCAGCAAGATTCAGCGCACCGTCTGCTGGCAGCGCCTGGCCCAACTGCATGAATGTCTGCCTGGCCAATACAGGGATCCGGACTACCTCTACGTGCTGCTGCGCCGGGAGCACGCCCCAGCCGAGCGGGATCGGAGCGGAACAGGCGTTGCCGGCGCCCGGTGAATCGGCGTGGCCGGAGGACGACTGACTGTCCAGGTTGAACAGAGCCTGGCCCGCCAGCCCCCGAAAATGCAGGCATAAACAGCGTTGGCAGTGTGACAGCGGCATCCCAACGGCCCCGGGTTTCCAAGCCACACACCGGAGCAGCCACGGCTGACTTGCTCAGTGCTGCCCAACTCGTTCAGCTCAATGAACGGCGTGATGCCCCCGGTCTGAGGCAACTGACCGGCCATGGGGCCGTTTTGCTGGTGGGTGCCCTGCTCTGGGGCCTGCCCCTGGCCGGCTATGAGCCCGCCGCTCAGTTGATCCCCTGGCCCCTGCGGCTGCTGGGGTTGCTGCTGCTGGGCCTGGGCCTGGCCTTCGGCTTCTGCGCGATGCATGAGAGCGGTCATCGCACCGCCTTCGCCAGCCTCCAGCTCAATGAAAGCGTGGCCTGGTGGGCTGGGGTACTGAGTTTCTACAACGCCGATTTCTATCGCCGCTATCACCAGTGGCACCATCGCTATACCCATCTCCCCGGCCTTGATCCGGAGCTGGAGGACAGCCCCCCCAGCGATCTGACCAGCTACCTGCTCGAGCTCAGTGCGATCCCCTGGTGGATTGGCAAAATCCAAGGCCATTGGGCCGGAATCCGGGGTGATTTCGCTGGCCGGCCCTACATCTCAAGCGAGGCGGTACCGGCCGTGCGTCGTTCGATCCAACTTCAGTTCGTTGTCTATGGGGTGCTGTTGCTGGCCTCCATCCCTGCCGGCAATGGCATGCTGTTTTGGTTGTGGCTGCTGCCGCTGGCCGTGGCCCAGCCCCTGCTGCGCTTTGTGCTGATGGCGGAACACGGCGGCTGCCCCTTTGCGCCGGACGGCCTGCGCAACACCCGCACCACCCTCACCCTGGCGCCGCTGCGGCTGTTGATGTGGCAGATGCCCTTCCACGCCGAACACCATCTCTATCCCTCCTTGCCCTTCCATGCCTTGGCCAGGGCCCACGGGCTGCTCGCGGCTCGCATCGAGCACGTCGAGCGCGGTTACCTGGCAGTTCACCGCCGTTTTAGGGCCGATCTCAGCGCCCTCGGCCTGCCATCCCTGGCCGAGCAGTCGCTGGCCGATCAGGCTGCGGCAGCGGAGTCTCCTGAGCAGGCGAGCGCCAGGGAACCGTTCTGATGTCAACCCAGTTCCTGGCCAGAAGATTGCTGCCACCTGATTTCACGCCGAAAGTTCAGAAGCCGGAACCAGCCGCTGCTGCTGATTGGCCTATCGATTGGCCTACCGGTTGGCCTACAGAGGGGCCTACAAAGGGGCCATGAGTTCGCTCCCCTCCGCTGCGGCGATCGATCAGTGTTTTCGGCTCGCTGACCTGGTGCTGCAGAGCGGCGAGGTCCTGGCCGAAGCCAGGCTGGCTTACCGGGTGTACGGGCAACTCAATCAGGTCCGCTCGAATCTGGTGCTCTATCCCAGTTCCTACGGCGCCTGGCCCGAGGACCTCGCCTGGGTGGTGGGCCCGATCCTGGATCCCGCACGCTGGTGCATCGTGCTGGTCAGCCAGTTCGGTAACGGCCGTTCCAGCAGTCCGAGCCAGGGTGGCCCAGCTCTGCAGGCCGGCGGCTGGCCCGTCAGCCACGCCGACAACGTCAGGGCCCAACGGCGCCTGCTGGAGGAGTGCTTCGGGGTTGAGAGCCCGGCCCTGATCTACGGCTGGTCGATGGGAGCCCAGCAGGCTTACCACTGGGGTGTCCTGGAACCGGAGCGCAGCCAGCGCCTCTGCTGCATCTGCGGCACCGCCCGCACCACCCCCCACAGCCGCCTGTTCCTGCTGAGCCTGCGCCAGGCCCTCACTGCCGATCCGGCCTGGAACGGCAGCGGTTTTGATGGCATGCCCGAACGGGGTCTGCGCAGTTTTGCCTTGATCTATGCCAGCTGGGCCGCCAGCCAGCCCTTCTACCGGCGCGGTGGCCATCGGGATCTGGGTTATGCCGATGTCGAGAGCTATGTGGAACAGGCCTGGCTGCCCGCCTACCGCCGCCACGATCCCCGTGATCTGATCGCCATGCTCGATGTCTGGCTGGCATGTGATGTGGCGGCCGCCGCCGGCATCGTCAGCGATGAACCAGACGCCGATCTCGCCGCCGCCCTCGGCCGGATCCGGGCCCGCTGCGCCGTGGTTGCCGGTCGCCACGACCTCTACTTCCCACCTGCTGACTGCGCTGCCGAGGCGGCCCTGATCCCCCAGGCCCGCATGCAGGTGCTCGAATCCGACCTGGGCCACCGGGCCGGTAATCCCCGCGACAGCCCCGTTGAGCAGGCCCAGTTGCGCGCCGTGGTGGAGGCGTTGTGCCAGAGCTGAACATTGCCAGCCAGCATCCTGCAACCCCGAAGTCGTGATTCGGCCCACCCTGAACCTGAAACAGTGCCGGATCGCCCTAGACCCACCCTCGCAGCTCTTGCCACCGACCTGGCGTTCAACTCCATCGCCTCGCAGTTGAGCTGCAGCGGCTCGACTGCGGCTCCACCAGCCGCTGTTCAAACCTGACGCCCATCTGGTGCGATCTCCAGCCCAAGTGGCCTTGCGGCTGCCCAGGGCTGCCGATCCAGCAAGGGTCAGCCAGTCCCCAGCCACCCCGCCTTCCCACGCCAGCACCGCCTGTCCCGATGACCGACCTGGCCACCTTCGCCGCCGACCGCGGCATTCGCCATTTCCTGTTTTCCTTCGCCGATCTGTTCGGGGTGCAGCGGGCCAAGCTCGTGCCCGCCGCCGCCGTGGCCGAACTGGCTGCCAATGGTGCCGGTTTCGCCGGCTTTGCCGCCTGGCTGGCGATGACCCCAGCAGATCCGGATGTGCTGGCCCGTCCCGATCCGGCCAGCCTGATGGTGCTGCCCTGGCAACGGGAGGTGGCCTGGGTGGCCACCGATCTGTCGGTGGAAGGAGTGCCGCTGGAGCAGGCGCCCCGTCGGGTGCTGCAGCGGCAGCTGCAGCGGGCTGCAGCCCTGGGGTTTGAGTTCCGCAGCGGCGTCGAAGCGGAGTTCTTCCTGCTCGATCCGCTGCAGGGCGGCGTGGCCGATCGGCTGGATCACCAACCCAAACCCTGCTACGACCAGTTGGCCCTGATGCGCCGCTATCCGCTGATCAGTGAGCTGATGGGCGCCATGGAAGAGCTGGGCTGGGGTCCTTATCAGGCCGACCACGAAGACGCCAACGGCCAGTTCGAACTCAACTGGACCTACGCCGAAGCCCTCACCACCGCCGATCGCCATGCCTTCTTCAAGGTGATGGCTGCCACCCTGGCTGAGCAGCATGGCTGCGCGGTGAGCTTCGATCCCAAGCCGATCACCGGGCTCACCGGCAACGGTGCCCATCTGCATGGGTCGCTGTGGGATGGCAACGGCCGCAACCTGTTCCATGACCCCAGCGGCGAGAAAGGCCTTTCGCCCTTGGCCTACCGCTTTCTGGCAGGGCTGCTGGCCCACGCCCCGGCCCTCTGCGCCCTCACCAATCCGGTGCCCGCCAGCTACCGCCGCCTGGCCCGCGCCGACACCACGTCGGGTTCCACCTGGTCACCGGCCTGGATCAGCTACGGCGGCAACAACCGCACCCACATGGTGCGCATCCCGGATGACCAACGGCTCGAACTACGGCTCGCCGATGGCGCCGCCAACCCCTACCTGCTGCAGGCGGCGGTGCTGGCGGCGGGGCTCGATGGCATCGAGCGGGGCCTCGAGCCCGGCCCCCGCAGCGATGCCAACACCTACACCGATCCCCCCGCCGCCGGCACGGCCCGGCCGCTGCCCGCCAGCCTGGAGGAGGCCCTTGAGGCCTTCCGCCAGGATCAGGTGCTGCGGGACAGCCTGGGCGAATCCTTCGCTCAGGCCTACGAAACTCTGGCGGCCAGGCGTTCGGGCTGAGCAACTCGCCAGAGGCGAGGTTTGAGCGCGAGCCGGGTTCAGCCTGCGGCCAGGGCCGCCAGGCAGCTGCGGGCCACCATCCCCTCCTCATCGGCGGGCACCACCAGCAGCTCAAAAGCTGGCAGCCAGGCCAGGGCGGTCGCCAGCTCAGCACGCAGCTCAGCATCGTGTTCGCCGATGCCGCCGGTGAGCGCCAGCACATCCACGCCCTGCAGGCTGGCGGCCATGGCGCCGATCCCCTGGAGCAGCCGTTGCCGGAAGACGGCAATCGCCAGGCTGGCGTCCGGATCGGCGCGCTCGTGATTCCCAGCTGCGCTCAGCCGCCGCAACGTGCGCATATCGGCCGTGCGGCCGGAAAGGCCGAGCAGGCCACCTTCGTGATTGAGAGCCCGATCCAGGTCGGCCAGGCTCAGCCCTTGGCGCAGCTGATGCAGCAGCAGGCCGGGATCGATCGAACCGCAGCGGCTGGCCATCACCAGGCCCTCCAGCGGTGTGAAGCCCATGGTGGTGGCCACGCTGCGGCCTGCGGCAATGGCGCAGAGAGAGCAGCCGGCGCCGAGATGGGCGCTGATCAGCCGCGGTGAAGCGGGCCGGCCGGCCTCGCTCCAGCGGCGCTGCACCAGCTCACTGACGTGCTGATGGTTGAGGCCATGGAACCCGAAGCGGCGCAGACCCTGACGGCGCCAGCTGGCCGGAATGGCGTAGGTGTACTCCTCGGGCTTCAGGCTGGCGTGAAAAGCCGTGTCGAAACAGGCCCACTGGGGCAGGGCCGGCTGCCAGTCCTGCAGCCAGCGCATCAGCCTTAGGGCCACGGCGTTATGCAGTGGCGCCAGCGGCACCAGCTCCTCAATCGCCGCCAGCACGGCGGCATCAATGGGCGTGGCCTCGGTGAAGCGCAATCCACCATGCACCACCCGATGGCCGGCCAGGTGCAGCTCCAGACTCCCGGCCACCAGCCAGGGCGCCAGGGCCTGGGGCAGCCAGGTCTGCAGCAACCGCTCCAGGCCAAGCTCCTGGGTGCGGGTTTCGGACCAGTCGCGCTGCTCTCGCCGCAGCACAGCGCCATCCCTGCCGATCACTGCAAGCTTGAGGCTGGAGCTGCCGGCATTGAGCACCAGCACCGGCCAGGACGCCCTGTCGCGGCGGCCTGCCGCTTCAATCCGCATCAGTCCTCGCCCGCCGGCAGGCTCCAGCGCCATTCGGTGACCTCGGGTGCATCGGTGCCGTGGGTGTGGGCATAGGCACGGTGAAACAGGATTGCTTCCTTCATCCGTTCTTTGACATGGGCCGCCTTGGAACCGAGGCGCGGCACCCGATCGATCACGTCAATCACCAGATTGAAGCGATCAATCTGATTGTTCATTGCCAGCTCCAGTGGCGTGTTGATATTGCCTTTCTCCTTGTAGCCGCGCACGTGGAAGTTGGCGTGGTTGGTACGGCGATAGGTGAGGCGGTGAATCAGCCAGGGATAGCCATGGAAGTTGAAGATCACCGGCCGGTCAACGGTGAACAGGGTGTCAAAGTCACGATCGCTAAGGCCATGGGGATGTTCTTTCGGTTCGGTGAGGGCGAACAGCTTCACCACATTGAGCACACGGATCCGCAGGCTGGGGATCTCACGCCGCAAGATCTCGACGGCGGCCAGGGTTTCCTTGGTGGGGATGTCGCCGGCGCAGGCCATCACCACATCGGGCTCATCGGCTTCGCTGCCGTGATGATCGTTGCTGGCCCAGCTCCACAGGCCGATGCCCTTGGCCACATGCTGGCGGGCCTGTTCCAGCGTGAGGTATTGCAGATGCTTCTGCTTGTCGGAAACGATGATGTTGCAGACATTGGTTTCCACCAGTGCCTCCTCGGCCACCGCCAGCAGGGCATTGGCATCGGCGGGTAGATACACACGCACCACCTCGCCACTCTTGTTACCGGCCAGGTCGATGAAGCCCGGATCCTGGTGGGTGAAACCATTGTGGTCCTGGCGCCAGACGGTGGAGGAAATCAGACAGTTCCAGGCGCCAATCGAAGCGCGCCAGGGGGCATGGTGCAGACAGCTCTCCAACCATTTGGCGTGCTGGTTGAACATCGAGGCGATCACATGGGCAAAGGCTTCGTAGGTATGGAAAAAGCCATAGCGACCGGTAAGGAGATAGCCCTCCATCATTCCCACCAGGGTGTGCTCCGACAGCATCTCCACCACGCGCCCCTCCCGAGACAAGGCACCGCCGTCGGCGTCCTCCGGCAACAGCTCCTCCATCCACACTTTGCGGCTGCGCTCGTAGATCGCCTGCAAGCGATTGGAAGCCGTTTCATCGGGTCCGAAAACCCGCAGCGAGTTCGGGTTGCGATCGATCGCATCACGCAACAGGGCGCCAAGCGGCGCGGTGTTCTCCGCCTCCCCCGCGCCCGGCCGCTCCAGGGTGACGGCATAGGCCTCCACCGGCGGTAGTTTCAGCTTGCGGCGCAACAGGCCCCCATTGGCATGGGGATTGGAGCCCATCCGTCGATTCCCCTGGGGAGCCAGGGCCTGCAGCTCTGGCACCAGCGTGCCGTTCTGATCGAACAGCTCCTCCGGCCGGTAGCTACGCAGCCACTGCTCCAGCATTTGCAGCTGTTCGGGCTGGCTGGACGGGGCCGGTAGCGGCACCTGGTGGGAACGCCAGGACCCCTCCAGCTTGTGGCCGTGGAGTTCGGCCGGACCGGTCCAGCCCTTGGGCGAACGCAGCACGATCATTGGCCAGGCCGGTCTGCGGGCCACTCCACTGGCACGGCATTCGGCCTGGATCGAGCGGATGCGGGCGATGGCCCCATCCATGGCCGCTGCCATCGCCCGATGCATCGCCATCGGTTCATGGCCTTCCACGAACAGTGGCTCCCAGCCATAGCCGCTCATCAGGTTGGCCAGCTCCTCGCGGGGAATGCGGGCCAGCAGGGTGGGGTTGGCAATTTTGTAGCCGTTCAGGTGCAGAACCGGCAGCACGGCCCCATCACCGATCGGGTTGAGAAACTTGTTGATGTGCCAGGAGGTGGCCAGGGGGCCGGTCTCCGCCTCGCCATCCCCCACACAGGCCAGGGCGATCAGATTCGGGTTGTCGAATACGGCACCGCAGGCATGGGACAACACGTAGCCGAGCTCGCCGCCCTCATGGATCGAACCGGGTGTCTCCGGCGTGCAGTGGCTGCCGATGTGGCCAGGGAAAGAGAACTGTTTGAAGAAGCGCCCCATTCCCTCGAGGTCCTGGGACTTGTCGGGGTAGAACTCGCTGTAGCTGCCATCGAGGTAGGTGGGAGCCAGCACCCCCGGAGCGCCATGGCCAGGGCCGGAGAGGTAGATCATCTCCAGCGCCTGCTGACGGATCAGGCGGTTGGCGTGGGTCCAGATGAAGGCCTGGCCTGGACTGGAGCCCCAGTGGCCAAGCAGCCTGGCTTTGATGTGCTCCGGTTTAAGCGTTTCCCGCAACAACGGGTTGCCCCGCAGGTAGATCATCCCCACCGCCAGGTAGTTGGCAGCCCGCCACCAGGCATCCAGATGCTGCAGCTCCTGCTCGCTCAAGCGTTCCGCCTCGGACTCCGGTTCGATGTTCAGTCCAGCCGGATGGTCGGCAGCAGTGGCGGAGAACACCATGGTTTTGGCTCGTGATCGGGGGAAGCCCAGGGCCAGGTCGGCTGTGGCTTGGCCCGTGGATACCTTCACTCGACACGATTTGGGCTCCAAGGGTCGCCTTTGTCAGCTGATGCCGACATAACAGGCATGAATGCCTATGGCCATCCGCCGTATTCGCGGCAACAGTGAGGGCATCAACACGGGAGGTCCAGTGATGGCAGACACGCCACCCAATCGACCGTCAGGAGTGCGCTGACCGCAAGCCCCTGCTCCAACAGTCTGATCTCGATCTGCGGTTTCCCGGTTCCTCAGCGAATCACCCGATGCGCCGTTCACCTCGGCCTGCTGGCTCCACCCCGGAGTTCTTCGTTGGCAGGCCGCAGCAGGTGCCCACGGGTTGATGGAAACCGATCCCATGGATCCCCGGCCCCAGGTGCCACCTTCGGCAGCTCCGCCCCAACCGAATCGTTCCGTTCCGATCTTGCTGACGACGTCTTGATGGCGAGTGCATGGCGGCTCACGGTCCAGTCTGGCCAAGCGCCAGTCCTTGGAGCGATCCGCATCACCCATCCCCGGCCCTGACGGGCCATTCGTCCCGATCCCTGTCTTGAGCCAATTCCACGAACCCGGCTCCTTGGGGTCGGGTTTTTTATGGGGGCTAACGTCATGCTGGAAGCCGAGATTGCCATGTTGATGGGTGAGGTGTTCCTTGAGGCCATGTCCACCGGCATCGTCACCCAGGCTGAGATCGATTGGCTGACCACCCATCAAGCCCAGTTCAGCCGTGAAGAGGAGGCCAAGGCTCTCCAGCTCGGCCGCCTCCTGGACGCAGGTCAACTTCAAATCGGTTGTCGCATCCTCGGCAACATTCCCGCCTGAACCGCACCGCCTGATCAGTTGAGCGCGCCCCCGCAGCTTGAACCGCTGCCGGCCGTGCAGCCCCAGCAATGATCCGCGACCCGCACCGCACCCCCAGCGGGATCCAGCTCCAGCAGATCACGCAGGTGGGCCGCGCTTGTTTCTCTGGAACCCTTGCCGCTGGTGGCAGTGGCGCCCAGGTCTTGCCGCGTGAGCCCTAGATCGAGCATCTGGTTGAAGTCGCAGTCGTGCAGCCGGCCCTGCCAGTCGACGCTGATCAGGTGGCGGCACATCACGCCCTCGAGATTGGCGGGCCGATGTTCACGCCGCAGCAACGCTTGGTAGGCCTCCAGCTCACCGCTCACCCGCAGTGCGGCCTCAAAACGGCGAATCGGCATGTTGGCCAGGGCGTACAGACCGGTGAACACCAGGCCATAGTCCCGGGCCAGCACCTGCCGGTAGGCGGCTTCCAGCGGTGCCTGGGGCGGAGGCAGCACGGGCCCCTGGGGATTGAACACCAGATACAGCTCCAGGCCGGAATCCGCCTGGCCGTAGCCAAGTGCGTTGAGCTGGCGCAAGCCCGCAAGGCTGCGCGCAAACACCCCATCGCCCCGCTGGCGATCGACGTTGCCTTCGAGATAACAGGGCAGGGAAGCCACCACCGTCACCTGCTCCCGGGCCAGGAAGGCGGCCAGATCTTCCTGGCCGGGCTCGCCCAGGATGGTGAGGTTGCAGCGATCAATCACCGCCGCGCCGGCGTGGCGCCCGGCCTGCACCAGATCGCGGAAATCGGGATGGAGCTCGGGGGCGCCGCCGGTGATGTCGAGGCAGCGGATCCCCCTGGCCCTCAGCACCCGGGGAATCAGCTCCAGGGTCGGCTGGTCCATCATTTCCGTCCGGCTCGGCCCCGCCCCCACATGGCAGTGGCTGCAGCTCTGGTTGCAGCGGTAGCCCAGGTTCACCTGCAGGGTGGTGAGGGAGCCGCGGTGGACAGCCGGAAAAGCCAGGTTGGTGGAGGTCACCGGCGCGCAGAAGGGGACCGTCGTCGTCATCGCGTCACGGTAAACACCTTCGGTGCCCTGTGATCGCAGCGAACGCAATCCCGGCAGGGAGAGTCCGCCTGGCCCAGCCATGGCAGAGGTGTACAACCTCGATGGAGCCGGGTCGCAGCCTCAACGGCTCTGGCCTGGGAGAAACGGGATGGGCGCACTGACGCGCAACGAATCTGGTTCGGCATCCAGAACCAAGGAAAATCTTGGCCCCAGGACGGATCCCAGGGCGATGTCGCTCTGATCACGGCCTGCCGTTGTGTCGCTTGCGACCTGAAAGCAGGAGTCTCCGCGCAGCCCCAAGGCAGGCAAAAGTTGCCGGAGCTGGCAAGGTGAGCACTTGCGCTTGCCGCACTCGACGGAAGTAGCCAGACGGGTCTACAAGAGGTGCGGAAGTCCTTTCGATCGCTTCCCTTTGCTCCCACTCATTCCCCACCTGATGCGCACTGACCTGCTCGTGATCAGCGCCAGCAGTGGCGAAAACCTCCTGCTGGCCGAGCGCTTCGCCGCCTGCGCCCGCAGCCGGGCTCTCAGGGCCGAGGTGCTGGATCTCACCGAAGCGGCGTTGCCCCTGTTCACCCCCCGCCAGCACGCCGCCGCCGGCAGCCCTGCGGCAATTGGCGCGCTGAATCAACGACTCGCGGCCGCTCCCCGCTGGGTGATCTGTGCGCCTGAATACAACGGTTCGATCCCGCCGGTACTCACCAATGCGATCGCCTGGCTGTCGGTGCAGGGGGATGACTTCCGCAGCCTGTTCAACGGCCGGCCGATTGTGATCGCCAGCCATTCGGGCAGTGGTGGCTACTCCGTGCTCGTGGCCCTGCGCCTCCAGCTGGCTTATCTCGGCGCCCATGTGTTGGGACGCCAGCTCGTGAGCAATCACAGCAAGCCGGCCAGCGAGGAAGGCATCGAGGATCTGATTGATCGCCTGCGCCAGCTGGAGCCGATTCAGCTCTGAGCGCGGTCTGCTTCTTATCGGGTGGGAAACCATGGCAAGGGACGTGAACCGCTGGACGGCTATGGGGGACCGTGGCCAAGCAGGATGGAGAGGTCGACCCCGATTCCATGGCCCGCCCCCTGGTACTGCTCAAGCCCCGGGATTCGATCCCCTGCCGCGATCTCGTCGTAGCCGCGGACGTTCCGGTGGACAGACTGGAAGTCCAGTTGGATCCCGGGATTCCAGAGCGGCTTGCTGTGATGCGGCTTGCTCATCGACACAAACGGCGGCCCCAACTGATGGCTGAGGCCCAGGCCAAGGCCGTGGACCCGATGCTGGCCCTGCTGCTGAGGCGTCTGGAGCCACTGGAATGCGCTGCTCCTCACAACCGGCTACGGCTCATCAATCTGCTGCAAGGGTCGGCCGTCACCATGACTGGGCTGGATCTGGTTTGCCGATCCGACCAGAGCAGCCCCCAAGCCGAGCGAGGCTGAATCCGATGTCCCCGATCAGCGTGCCGAGCCTCGGCTCCCTCTCCACTCCCGCCCAGCTCATCCCACCCCGGGGCTACCGCCCCCTTGCCTGGCTTGGCCTGGTCGCCAACGGGCTGACAATTCCCCTGGGACTAGCCTTGATCCTGCTGGATCCCACCTGGCGCATCACTCACATTGCCGTCGGTGCCGGCGCGGTGCTGCCATGTGCGGCGCTGGGCATCGTCGCCAGCGTCGCCTTGCTGCAATGGCGGCACTGGGGCCAGGTGGTGGCGATCGTGGCCCTGGCGATCAGCCTGGCGATCAGCCTGGCCTACGGCATCGTGCGCCTCGTTCTGATCCCTGCCGACCGTCCCCTGGTGGCGGTACTGGCCGTGCTGCTCTGGGCTGGGAATGTGGCGGTTCTGGTGTACTGGTGCCGGCCCAGCGTGCGTCACTATCTGCGCTGAGGCCGGGGGGCCGTTGGCTTGGCCCGGGATTGTTTTGTAGCAATGGCGCCATCAAGAGGGTCCATCAGGCACTTTGGATGGGTGACTACGCCGAGACTGTCCCGTGCCCAGCCCCCAACGCCTCGCCGTTTTGCAGACGATCCAGCAGCGGCAGCCCGTGGCCACCGCGCCGATCCAGAAGCTTGATGAGCTCTGGGCCAGCGATGTCTTCACCCTCGACCGCATGAAGGCGGCCCTGCCCAAGGACATCTACAAGTCGGTGCAGTGCACCATCCAGACAGGTAGCAAGCTTGATGTGTCGGTGGCCAACGTGGTGGCCCAGGCGATGAAGGAGTGGGCCACTGCCCGCGGCGCTCTCTATTACTCCCACGTTTTTTATCCCCTCACCAATCTCACCGCCGAAAAGCACGACGGTTTCATCGCTCCCCAGGGTGATGGCAGCGCCATCGCCGAGTTCACCGGCAAGCTGTTGGTACAGGGGGAACCCGATGGCTCCTCCTTCCCTAACGGCGGTATCCGCTCCACATTTGAGGCCCGCGGCTACACAGCCTGGGATGTCACCAGCCCTGCCTACCTGATGGAGACACCGAACGGTGTCACCCTCTGCATTCCCACGGTGTTCGTCTCCTGGACTGGAGAGGCTCTCGATCACAAGACGCCGCTGTTGCGTTCCATCGCCGCTGTCAACAAGCAGGCTCAGCGGCTGTTACGTCTGTTGGGTGAAGTGGATGTGGCCCCGGTCAACTCCAGCTGCGGCGCCGAGCAGGAGTACTTCCTGATCGATAGTGCTTACGTACCGCTGCGCTCCGATCTGCTGCTGGCGGGCCGCACCCTGTTCGGCCGTCCCTCCGCCAAGGGCCAGCAATTCGATGATCACTACTTCGGTGCCATCCCTGAGCGGGTGCAGGTGTTCATGCAGGACGTGGAGCGCCAGCTTTACAAGCTCGGCATCCCCGCCAAGACCCGCCACAACGAAGTGGCACCGGGCCAGTTTGAAATTGCGCCTTACTTCGAGGCGGCCAACGTGGCCACCGATCACCAGCAACTCACCATGACCATTCTTCGCAGCACGGCGAAGAAGCATGGTCTCAGTTGCCTACTGCATGAAAAGCCCTTTGCCGGCATCAATGGATCCGGCAAACATGTCAACTGGTCGATCGGCAATGCCACCCAGGGCAACCTGCTGGATCCCGGCCACACACCCCACGAGAACCTGCAGTTCCTGTTGTTCTGCGGTGCTGTGATTCGGGGGATTCATCTCTATGGGCCGCTGTTGCGGGCGGCCATCGCCACGGCCAGTAATGATCACCGTCTGGGCGCCAACGAGGCTCCACCAGCCATCATCTCGGTGTATCTGGGTAGCCAGCTGGAAGATGTCTTCAATCAGATCCGCGAGGGGCGCCTCACCGACTCCACGATCGGTGGCATTATGGAGTTTAGCGTCGATACGCTGCCTGAGTTTCCCAAGGATGCGGGTGATCGCAACCGCACATCACCTTTCGCCTTCACGGGTAACCGTTTTGAATTCCGTGCCGTGGGCTCGGGCCAGACCGTGGCTGTACCGCTGGTGGCACTCAACACCGTGATGGCCGACTCCATGGACTGGGTCGCCGCCCAACTGGAAGCCAAAGTGTCTGCCGGCGGTGCTGTGGAGAGCGGTGCTCTTGAAGTTCTGCAGGACGTGATGAAACAACACGGCGCCGTGATCTTCGGTGGCAATGGCTATTCGGAGGAATGGCATCAGCAGGCTGTGCAGGAACGGGGTCTGGAAAACCTGCGCACCAGCGCCGATGCCCTGCCGGTGCTCAAGCGCGACAATATTCGCGACCTGTTCTCTCGCACTGGCGTTCTCTCTCCGGTGGAACTGGAAAGCCGCTATGAGGTCTGCGCTGAGCAGTACATCCTGGCGATTGAGGTGGAGGCCAAGCTGGCGTTGCAGATCGCTCGCACCCAGATCTATCCGGTGGCGCTGCGCTATCTGGGGGAACTGGCGGGTTCACTGCAACTGCAGAGCTCGATGGGACTCTCTGTCTCTCCGGCTACTTCTCAGCAGGTGGCTGGTTATGTGCAGCAACTCAACAATCTCTGTGACCAGCTCCAAGCCTCCCTGGATTCCACCCCCCATGGCAGCGATGACCATCTGCGTCACAGCGCCGACTGCATCCTGCCGCTGATGGACCAGCTGCGCGCGGCGGTGGATGGCCTGGAGGCTCTGGTGGATGACAGCCTCTGGCCGCTGCCCACGTATCAGGAGATGCTGTTCATTCGCTGAGTGTCATCAAAGTCATCCCTGGTGATGATGCAAAAATCAGAGCTTCTTTCTAAAAAGCCCTGAACAAGGCAGGGGAATAAGCTAAACTCTGCCTTGGTTTTGCATGAGCTCTTACTTTCCCAGTACTTGATCTTTAACTTCGATTGAAAGCCTTTCATTTTCCACGCTTCATTTTATAATCTTGCATTCGACAGTTGTTCTTCTGCCCCTTTGAAGCGAGCTGACTTCATTGGTCATTTTGTTGCTTATGGTGTGGTGCGGTATCCGTCCACGCCTTTTCTCCAGCTCGCCTCAGCAGCAGGACTAGCGCCGCAATCCTGCACGGCCCTCGAAAATCTGCGCCAGGCTGGCGTCAGATAAAGCGGCCCCCATGGAATTCAGGTGTGCTGAACCGCCCCATCTCCTGATCGCACCCGTACTGGTGTTCGATGGTGGTTGTGTGTTCTGCCGCCACTTCGCTGAGCTCAGTGAGCTGCGAAGTGGCATTGCGAATCTGCAGATCCGTGATGGCCGGGCCGATCAGACGTTGAGGCAAGAGCTGGAGCGGCGGGGCTTTCGCCTGCGGGATGGTGCCGTGGTGCTGGATGGTGATCGGGTGCTGCATGGGGCCGACGCGATGGCCTGGTTGTGCTCCCGGATGACACCCAGCGCTGCCCTGCTGCAGGTGTTGGCGCCATGGATGGCGGGTCACCGCAGGGCCCGGCTGATCTATCCACTGCTGCTGGTCGCTCGACGGCTGGCGTTGTCGCTGCGCGGCTTGCCGCTGGATCCGGCGGAGCTGCCCGAATCAAGCCTCTAATTCTTCCAGCCTCGGTGCTCCCATACTTGGCTGCCTCCGGGGTGAGCTGGATGCTGCGAGGACTCTGGCCCGTCGGCCCCCCTGGGTTCTGGCCCCAACACCAGGATCTGGCCGGGCCGTATCCGAGCTGGGGTCGGCGCTGAGCCCCATCCGTCGGCCCGCTTACGCCCCTCGGCACTCGATGTTCGGCTGTCTCCTTCCCCTCGTCAATTTCCCGGCCGCTGTGACAGGCTTTGGCCAAGCGCAGCCTCCCGCGATGACCGCCGCCCCGTCCCGTCCCGACGCCGCTCCGGCCACTGCCGCCGAGGGCAAAGCCACTGAAAGCCGTTCCGAAACGGTCGGTAACGCTGCCCATCCGGCCTGGGCCGACGATCCCCGCTACGCCACCACGATCAGCCGCCGCCAAACCCGCAGCGTGCGGGTCGGTGCCATACGGATTGGCAGCGAGCACCCGGTGGTGGTGCAATCAATGATCAACGAGGACACGCTCGACATCGAAGGGGCCACCGCCGGCATCCGCCGTCTGCACGAGGCTGGCTGCGAGATCGTGCGACTTACCGTACCCTCACTGGCCCATGCCAAGGCCGTCAAGGAGATCCGGCAGCGACTTGAAGACAGCTATCAGCCCGTACCGCTGGTGGCCGATGTGCATCACAACGGCATGAAGATCGCCCTGGAGGTGGCCCACCATGTCGACAAGGTGCGCATCAATCCGGGCCTGTTCGTGTTCGATAAGCCCGATCCAAACCGTAGCGAGTTCACCTCCGAGGAGTTTGCCGCCATCGGCGAGCGCATCGCCGCCACCTTCGAGCCCCTCGTGAGCTTGCTCAAGGCCCAGGACAAGGCCCTGCGCATCGGCGTCAACCACGGCTCCCTGGCGGAGCGCATGCTGTTCACCTACGGCGATACGCCCCTGGGCATGGTGCAGTCAGCCCTGGAGTTCATCCGCATCTGCGATCGGCTTGATTTCCATAACATCGTCGTCTCGATGAAGGCCTCGCGCGCCCCGGTGATGCTGGCCGCCTATCGGATGATGGCGGACCGCATGGATGCTGAAGGCTTCCCTTACCCGCTGCATCTGGGCGTCACCGAAGCCGGCGACGGCGACTATGGCCGCATCAAGAGCACCGCCGGCATCGCCACCCTGCTCTCCGAAGGCCTGGGCGACACGATCCGCGTCTCGCTCACCGAGGCGCCGGAGAAGGAGATCCCGGTTTGCTATTCGATCCTGCAGGCCCTGGGGCTGCGCAAGACGATGGTGGAATACGTGGCCTGCCCCAGCTGCGGCCGCACCCTGTTCAATCTGGAGGAGGTGCTGCACAAAGTGCGCGCTTCCACGGCTCATCTCACGGGCCTGGACATCGCCGTGATGGGCTGCATCGTCAATGGCCCCGGCGAAATGGCCGATGCCGACTACGGCTATGTGGGCAAAACCCCAGGCACGATTTCCCTGTATCGCGGCCGCGAAGAGATCCGCCGGGTGCCGGAGGCCGAAGGGGTCGAGGCGCTGATCGCCCTGATCAAGGACGATGGCCGCTGGCTGGAACCCTGATTTTGGCGGCCTGGGCTGAATGAATGGTTTGCAGGCCCCGGCCGTGGTAGGCGCTGATGGGGTCGATCGGGAAACCGGCGCACCAGGGGGGACCTGCGCCCGGGAATGGCCGGAGGGTTGGCGCTAGTTTGGTTTCAACTTTTTTCTGTCGAGGAATCCCTGAATGGGCAGCGGTCGCACCGGCCTGTTGGTTCTGGTTGGTCTGGGTGCCTGTGCCGCGACGGCCGTGCTGGCCAGGGACATGGTGATGGCTCCCAATGGTGGGTCCTCGATCACCGACAGTCCTAAGGAGGTGATGGATCAGGCCTGGCAGATCGTCTTCCGCGACTATCTTGATACCACCGGTAAATACAATGCCGATCAATGGCGCAAATTGCGTCGTGATCTACTCGCCAAGAGCTACGGCAATCCCAAGGAGGCCTATGAGGCAATCCGGGGCATGCTCGGTACGCTCAACGATCCCTACACCCGCTTCCTGGACCCAAGGGAATTCAAGGAGATGCAGATCGACACGTCCGGGGAACTCTCCGGCGTAGGCATCCAGCTGAGCCTCGACAAGGACAGCAAAGAACTGATGGTGATCTCGCCGATTGAAGGTTCGCCTGCCTCCCGTGCCGGCGTCCAGCCCAAGGACGTGATCATGTCGATCGATGGCAAACCCACCAAGGGCATGAGCACCGAGGATGCGGTTAAATTAATTCGCGGCAAGGCCGGCACCACGGTGAATCTGGTGCTGCGGCGCAAGGGTCAGAGCGTCAATGTCGCCCTCACCCGTGAGCTGATTGAACTGCATGCGGTCAGCCATCAGGTGAACACCACCGCCGATGGTGTGAAGGTGGGTTATGTGCGGCTGAAGCAGTTCAATGCCAATGCCAGCAAGGACATGCGTTCCGCGCTCAAGGATCTGGAGGAGCAGGGTGTTCAGGGCTATGTGCTCGACCTGCGCAGCAATCCCGGTGGTCTGCTGATTGCCAGCGTTGACATTGCTCGTCAGTGGCTCAATGAAGGTGTGATCGTTTCCACCAAAACCCGCGACGGCATTCAGGACATCAAGCGCGCCAACGGCAGGGCCATCACGTCCAAGCCCCTAGTGGTGCTTGTCAATGAGGGCTCCGCCAGCGCCAGTGAGATTCTTTCCGGCGCTCTCCAGGAGAACAACCGTGCCGTGCTCGTTGGTCAGAAAACCTTCGGCAAGGGCCTGGTTCAGTCCGTGCGCGGCCTTTCCGATGGCTCCGGCATGACTGTGACCATCGCCAAGTACCTCACTCCCCTGAACCACGACATCCACCACCGCGGCATTGTTCCCAATGTGACGGTGAAGATGACCGATCAGGAAGCCCAGAAGCTCACCATCGAAGACCTTGGGACCCGCAAGGACGGCCAGTACCGCGCCGCCGAATCCACGCTGGTGAAACAGCTCCGTACGGCTGCTGTTTTGCCGCAGCCCTATCAACCCGGCACGGCCAACGTCCCGGCAGCCCTGGGCAGCACCCCCTGAAATGGCTCCCAAAATGTCCCCGTCGCCCTCGGCCAGCTCAATCTGGGGCTTGAAGCCCTGGTGGTGTCAGCCTTGGTCGATCCTGCTCACCGGGGTAGTCATCCCGGCAGCAAGCTGGTGGCTGTTGCAGCGCTGGTGGATCACAACACCCCTCGCTGCAGCCGTGCTGCTCTGGTGGTGGCTGTTTCTGGTGCTGGTGCCGGCTACCTGGCGAGCAGAGCAGTCCATCCAGCAGCAAGACCAAGGCTCCTGAGCGGCACACGATCCAAGTCTGGTGGAAAGGTGCTCATTCGGCTTGCTTCAGCAATCAGATGAAGCAAAGCCCCAAGGCTCGTTATCGATTCACAGACCTGAGGAAAACAGCGGTAGGGCTGGCTGCCCGACACATCTCAGCTGCGAGATTCACGCGACAGCCAGCTGCGGAGTGTGACGGTGGGTTGATCGTGATCGCGTTGGGAGCTCAACCTTTGAGAACCAGGCCTGGGCCTGCTTTTGGCGGGCCCTGAGGC
>JAPLIB010000135.1 GCA_026389335.1 Cyanobacteriota bacterium
CGATGGCCTGGCCTGCTTCCGCGCCGTGACCACGGCCAACTGTCACCACAAGGCTGTCGTCACCGGCGGCAAGCACCCCAACGACCTGCCGCAATTCCGCTGGATCAACACCCTGCTGGGCAACCTCAAGACCAGCTTCAGCGGTACCTTCCACGCCTTCAACTTTGAAAAGTACGCCAGGCGCTACCTGGGGGGCTACTGCTTCCGATTCAACCGTCGCTTCTCGATGGCTGGGATGACCGAACGGATCGCCAATGCGGTCTGCTGCTGTATGCCGGTCACAGAACGGGATCTCAGGGTCGCGGAGGTTTATGGGTAATCAAGTGCCACGATGCAGCAGCACTTCAGGCAAACGCAGAACCCCACGCGTTGCAGCCCGTAGCAGCATCCAGCAGCATCAGCCTGCCAGGCCACAGCCGCCACCGCTATGCCGGTTCAACCTTCAGCTGGTGACTGGCACCTAGTGATCCTTGCCGCCGGCCGGGGCCAGCGCTTTGCGGGGGCTGTACCCAAGATGCTGGCGCCGGTGCGGTGCGGGCAGGGGCTGCTGGAGCTGCTGCTGAAGGCGCTGCTGGTGGAGCACCACTGGCCGGCGGCGCAGATCAGCGTGGTGGGGGCGGGCCCGGCCCTGCCGGCGCTGCGTCAGCTGCTGCACGAGTGCGGCGGGGGGCTGCAGCTGCATGCGCTCGCCGGCGGAGGCTCCAGGGGGCCCCTGCACAGCCTGGCTGCAGCCCTCCAGGATCAGCGCGCACTCGCGGGCAATCCAAATCAGCCCTGCTGGGTGCTGCATGCCGACACCTTTTACCCACGGACGTTGTTGCAGCTGCTGCTGGCCCAGCCGCCTGCGGCACAGCCACTGGTGGTCGTGGAGCCTGCCAAGCAGGGAGAGGCGCTGGAGGTGGGAGTGGCACTGAACGAGTCAGGCCAGGTGTTGGCGCTGGGGCCGGGGCGCGGTTGGGGCTGGCGGATGCTTCCGGCGGTGGGCTGGCCGCCGTCACTGTTCCCCGAGCTGCTGGAGCCGGCACGGCAGCACTGGAGCCAATGGCAGCTGTTGAAGGCGCTGCTGGCCAGTCATTCCGCCCAGGCGCTGATCAGCACAGGCAGCGGCGTGTTCGACGTGGATACGCTGGCCGACCACCAGCGCGCCCGCCAGCGGTTGCAATCCACATGAGGCTGGCAGTGTGAGGGTAAGCGAGCGCGACCTGCAGTTCTTCCGGCGCGACCTGAGCAAAGACGAGCGCGACTGGTTGGATCCCGTGCGCGCGGGGCGCCAGGCCTTCCGCAAGGACTGCCTCAGCCCCTGGCGCGCCGAGCAGGAGGCCGCCGCCCTGCGGCACCTCGCTGAGGAGCAGAGCAGCCAGGCCGATGGCTCCCCTGATCCGCTGGCGCCGCGACTGCTGGGCCAGCAGGGACGCCACCTCTGGCTGGAGCCGCTGCGCGGCATCCGTCTCTACGACCTGATCCGCCTGCTGGAGGCCTGCGCCACCCAGGGCAGTGCCAGCACAGACACCCCCTCCACCACCGCCGTGATCGAGGCTGTGCTGGAGCGCAGCCGGGGGCGCCTGCAGCGGCTGCAACGGCACCTGCAGGTCTGGCAGGGTCCGGCAGGGCTGCATCCCTATCCGTTGGGGCGCAAGGTGGCGGGGCTGGTGCATCTGCTCAGCAGGCTGCTGGAGCTGCCAACGCTGGAGCCGGAGTTGCGGCAGGAGTTACGGCAGCTCAGCCAGCAGTGGTGCTCGTGGGCGGTGCTGCCCTTCCGCGACGCCACCAGCAAGAACGTGCTGGTGCTGATCCCGGAGCTGGATCCCGAGCAGGGCGATCCGCAGCGTCTGGCCTGGTTGCGGCAGCAGTTGCAGGCGTGGCCGTTGCTGCGCTGGCAGCAGCTGCCGATGCGGGATGTGGATTTCAGCTCCCTGCTGCACAGCACCGTGCCGGAAGACGACCCGATCAGCCTGCTGGCCCACCAGCGCACGTTGCCCTACAGCCCGTTTAGCGCCAGTGCGCTGACACTGTTGCCGGAGCGCCACGGCATCGAGCCGGAGCGGGCGGCGCTGGGGCTACTGGTGCGCTGGCTGCGCTTCGGGGGGCGCAAGCTGGCTTACCGCCTGCTGCATCCCGAAGCCTGCAGCCTGCGTTTCCGCCACGACAACTCCCTGCACTACTTCACTACAATGCGATCACAGATACGCCTGCTGGATCCGGGGCTGGAGCAGCGCATCCCGCGGCTGCTGGAGCGGCTTGAGGCGATCGGCCTGGCCTTTGGCCACCTGCATATGGACGCGGCGTTGTTCAGCGACGCCTACATCGAGCGCTTCCCGCACCGGCGGCAGCTGTGGCAGGAATCGCCGCTGGTGGGCACCGCACTCCTTGGCTGACCAACTCACCAAGCTGCGGCAGCTGGCGGCGGCAAGGCCCTGGCGCCGCAGCGCTCTCGATCCGGCGTCCGCCTCCGACCTCACCGCCAAGCTCAGCCTCGCGGTGGAGCAGCAGCAGCCGATCCGCTTCAGCGTGCCATTCGGAGGCTACAAGGGTTGGCGGCAGCCCACGGCGCCGTGGCCGAACTGGGCGGAGGTGTTCTGGTTGGCACATCTGCGGCGCTACGGCGAGCGGCTCAGCGCCGTGCATCGGCCGGGGATGGAGATCAGCCTGAGCTACTGCTCGGGGGTGCTGGCGGCGATCAACAACCTGCCTGAGGTGCACCAGGCCACCTACACCAACGCCCTGGCGTACCTCTGCCGGCAGGCCAGCACGGCCGGAGTGCGCTTCGCCCTAGTAGACATCGCCGCGCTGCTCGGCGGTCCCGATGCGGCACTTCAGGCCGTGCAACAGCGCATCAGCGAGCTGCGGCCCCGCTGGCAGGAGGGGCTGCCCGACGGGGCCGAGCGACTGGCCAGCGCCAGCCGCAACCTGGTGCCCCAGGGCGTGGAGGATCTGAGTGGGCTGTCGCCCGAGGCCTGGCAAGCACGGGCGGCGGAGGCGGCCCTGGGCTGCTGGGCACTGGAGAGCCTGGAGCCAAGGCGCGACTTCAACCGCGGCAACGGCCGCATCCAAATCTCCCATCGGCGCGGCCGGGGGCCGCAGCTGCATCTGAGCAGCTGCCACACCTCCACCCTGCAGCCCTGGGTGGGCAGCGGCTACCTGGAGCCGGATGGTCAGGGGGGCTGGCGGCCGCGCATCCAGGCCAGCGCCCAGGTGCGCCGCTGGCTCACGCTGCTGGAGCGCGGGCCAGGGTCGATGCCGGGGTTACGGCAGCTGGGCATTCTGTGAGCGACCGATCAGCAGCCTGGATGCCCAGCTCCGCCTTCACCCTGCAGCGCCAGAGGGGCTATGTGGAATGGCGGTCGCCGGTGGTGTTGATGGCCCATCTGGATGCGCCGTTGTCGGGGGGCCTGGCTGTGGAGGGCAACCTGCGGGTGGAGGGCTGGGCGTTTTGGATCGACGGCGAGGGCCGGGTGCAGCAGCCACAGCTGACGTTGAGGAGCGAAGGCCGCAACCTCCCCAGCAAGCCGCTGGCGGTGCCGCGCCCGGATGTGAACGCGGCCCATGGGCTGGGGGAGGACACGCCGCCCTTGGGTTTTCGCTTCCTGCTTCAGCCCCCCTGGCCTGAGGACGCCATCGCCGTGCAGGTGGAGATGGAGTTAGGCCAATCCACGCTGGCACGGCTGCAGCGCCAACCTGCGGACGCCCCGATGGACGCCTGGCTGTCCGAGCGTCTCCAGCAGGGCAGAGACCTGCGGCTGCCGCCACGGGAGGGGCCCCAGGCCTCATGGGAGCCGCTCCTGAACAGCCTGCGCGAAGGGCCGGCCTGGGATGGCAGCACGGTGGCGGAGCCCAAGGTATTGCGCCAGCGACTGGAGCACGACCTGGACCTGATCCGAACCATGCTCGAGCGGGGCCAGGGCAGCGACCACAGCGGCGCAGTGCTCACCCTGCTGGCGCAGCGCTATGGACTGCCGCTGCTGGAGCAGCTGATGGAGGGGGTGAATCAGCGCTGGCTGGCGGCCCAGCATTTGGAATTCACCCGGCACGGCGTGCAGCGCACCTTTCGCTACTGGAGCGCGGCGGAGAAGGCCGAGGCGATGGCGATCAGCACAGGCGCGTTGCTGCGCTGGCAGGCGGAGGGCATCAGCTGCTTCCACACCTTCGGCACGCTGCTGGGGCTGGTGCGAGAAAGAGATCTACTGGCCTACGACGACGACATCGATGCGGTGGCAGTGGTGCCCGTTGCGGAAGGGGAAACGCCGGAGCAGGCGGTGGCGGCACTGGAGCTGCGCCTACGCCAGCTGGGGCACGACACGCTCGGAGACTATAGATTTCATCGCCATGTGCTCCACTGCGGCATCTGGTTTGATCTGTTCGTGGCCACGCTGCAGGGGGAGGAGCTCACCTTCTGGGGCACCAAGATCTGGAGCACCGAGTTAGCCAGGGTGCTGCCCACGCGAGAGGCCGTGGTGGGCGGGCTGCTTTGTGTGCTGCCCTTCGAGCCAGAGCACGTGGTGGAGGGGATCTACGGGGGCAGCTGGCGTTCGCCAAGTCCTTATCACTACACCGGCATCGCCAAGGCGCTGGGCAGCGGCAGCCACGATGCAGAACGCATCAAGGAGCTGGAGGAACAGCCGCTATGAAGCGCCCAGGCAGCCCTTGGCGCAGGGCAGTTGAAGAGATCTCGGGAGTACGCGGCAGGCAAAGCACAGGAATGCCGCGGCTGCGGCAGTGGCCAACGGCACGGCAAAAGCCCGGATGCCGCTGATCTTCCCCGAGAAAGAGGCAATCGAAGTGCAGCTGCTGCACCAGATGATCCACAACCTGATAGGGCACGATGTGATCAATAGACCGCAGGAGTTCCAGGCGACGCAAGCGCTGGCGAAAACTGTGCTCTACCTGCACAAGCTTGCAGTCCATGGGGCTGAGCTGCAGACCCACGATCAGGGCATCACAGCCGAGAGAGGCAGTCCGCAGAAAGGAGAGATGGCCGCGATGGAGCAGATCAAACACCCCCACTGCCAATCCGATGGTGGGCGTCAGCTGAGCGGGCGACTGGCTCATGGGTCACCTCAAACAGGTCGTGCACGGAAAAGGAGCCCGCTCTGGCCTGTAGGAGGCCATTCTGAAAACACGGAAAGCGAGGTCAAGACTACAGGCAGACAAGCCATGCAAAAACTGAATCACGCCGCAAAGGTTGCTAGTGACCCTGCATTGACAAAGAGTAGGCGTTCAGGGGTCGGGACAGCACGCGGCGAACTCCATCTCTGCTGAGCCCTTGACAGCGGCCTGATTCTCGTTTGCATCTCAGGCAGAGACTGTTTGCGATGGGCGCGCCACCGACTGGGATTTCAGAAGCGGAC
>JAPLIB010000122.1 GCA_026389335.1 Cyanobacteriota bacterium
CGGATGGCTGGTCGGGATCCGCTCCTCGATCGAGACGTAGGAGAACAAAGAGCTACTGCGCTCCTGTTGGCCTCGCATCAACGAATGGGCAGCTGCCCAATTCTGGCAGAGGGGGCCGGGTTTTTCAGCGAACTCTTAAGCAGCAGTTGTTGGAGGTGCTGCGCCAGGAGCTGTTTGCACCCAGCTCCACTGGGGAGCAGCTGTGGGAGCACGGCCTGGTGAGCCGCCTGCTTGCTGCTGGCTCCTTAGCTGCACGAACCGCTGGCCTGCTGGCTCTGATCGAGACGCCGGAGGCGATGGAGGCATATGTATTTCGGGCCCAGGGGCAGGACGATGCCAAACGCCGCGCCCACCGCTGCATCGAGGCGGCGCAGGAGGCCTCACGGCTGGCGACGGCCAGGGGCTGGTTGCGCTGACGGTTTAGGCCAGCCGCTCTTCTGAAAGCTGGCGGAAGGCATCGTTCAGCAACACCACTTCAGAAAACGACTGCTCGAGGTCAGAGAAACGCTGGGGGTCAAACAGCTGATCGAGATCGAAGTTGAGGATCGGCCGGATGCTGGCCGGCACGCTTAGGAAGTCATTGAGCTTGCGCAGCATCTCGGCAGCGCTGGCGTGGGCCTGCCGCAGCTTGTACTCCTCCGCCTCAAAGGCAGTCAGTGCCTGCTGCAACTGGGGAATCGCCGATTCGAGCAATTCATTGCCCTCTGCTTTCTCCAGTGTTTCCACTAGCGCTTAGGGCCTAGAGCCATCGCAGAAGCATTATGTATGAGAATATCGATATTGCCCAACGATTTTCTTGAAGCCTCTAAAAAATCATTCAATGATAGATTGACGGCCAGATCACATGCTGAAGCGTACGACCGCACACCCTTTGCCAATATTTCGGCGTGAGTTTCTTTAAGTGATGCTTTATTACGCGCACAGAATGCTACATTACATCCTTCATCTGCAAGGGAAAGCCCGATGGCACGTCCTATGCCTCGACTTCCTCCAAGGATGACGCAATTACTTCCTTTTAGCTGCAGGTCCACGTTTGCTTCTCCGGTATTAGATGGCTACTACCACAGCAGCTAGTTTCTATATGGAATGGGGGACTAGACATCTTCATGGCATTTCTTTAGAGGCAATGAGGCGTGGTGGTCGTGGATGGCCTCATCGACTAGATTAGAGCTGGAAGTAATTCTAATGAGTCCCAGGCTGCTTTTCGCCTAGTGAGTTGCTCCCATATTGGACCATAGGCCAGCCTGGTTTCCGTTGGGTACGACCATTCACCCGGATGTCTCTGAACAATATAATAATGGATAGCAAGTGGAATTAGTTTCTTGAAGAGTGTATCAGCCCACTCGCGTACTCGCTTTGCCATAATTCCATCCGTGCCGGGCCAGACCCCAGTGATCACGATTGACCACTCCGCTGAGCGCCCCAAATAGGCAGAGCTTTCTTCTGGGATTGTGTTGACTAGCCCCCCGACGTGCTGGAGATCAATTCTGCAATCTCGATTTGGTGCGCTATTAATCGATTGTTTAAGGATTGGCCCGAGTTTTTCCGCCAGGCCATTTGGTAGTGAAATAGAATAAACCCACGTTCTAGTCCTGCGCATTCGATGGACCGAGGCTTGCAGAATAGATTCCACTCTCCCGTCTAGCTGGGGCATCTCAAATGGTGGCAGTTGTTCCTGTCCGGCGACGATGGCTTGCCATGGGGCCTTCAGTCGATCGAGGGCGATCATGGACTCTTGTCTGTTGGTTTCTGCGACGGCGTAGATCAACCCCATAGCGTGTGGATGGTCTTGAGGGAATCCCAAAATCATGGAACAAGCAGCACTCGCAGGAAAGTTCTCAGCATTGGCGATCTCATCACTAAGTTGATCTAAAGTGAAAAGTTCGCGGCAAACCCTAAGATCGTATCTAGGGAAGGTCCTCAGTGTTGCTTCGGTAACCACCCCAAGAAAGATAGCTGCCCCACGCATCAGCTTCCAGTCCTCATGCTCTCCAGTAGTAGCAGTTAGTTTGAATGGTTCTCCATTGCTTCTAAAGCCATGGAGCTCCTCAATTGCATCTATCGTAAGTCCTAGGATTCGGCTCAAATGGCCTATTCCGCCCATCAGCAGGAGCCCAAAACCAGGAGTTGTATGAGTTCCCACCGGAATGGTACGGCCGTATGGAGATAGAGCCTGCACTACAGCCCCCATGTTGGCCCCTGCTTGAATCCGAACCCGGTCGCCTGAGATAGTTATCTCTTTGTAGGACGCTGCCAAGTCCAACATTAAGCTGTTATTGGAGGCGCAATGAGCACTGTGACTGCCACCTCTGACGCTGATTTTTAGATTGAGTGCGGCCGCATCATGGATGGCTGTCTGAATTTCCTTAGTGCTACGAGGTTGGCGAATTTGCCTAGGCATCTGTGCTGCTGCCGTTCCATTAACCAGGCCCGAGAGGCATGCTTCATAAGCATTGCTCCCAGGGGCAAGGTGGACTGATGTATCCATTGCCTTAACTTGCTTACCCATGGGAAAACGCTTTAAGGCTACCCATGCAAATGATATGAGCGCTGACATCTTGACAAAGAATCTCCTTTTCATTCACTGGTAAGCTTGATTGGTTCATGGATCGGTGACTTTCAGGAAAGATGTCACTCCTTGGCTGCCACTCAGGCGACCTGGATCAATGGTAGCGCCATCATCGGATCTGGCTCCTCTGTTGGCTTGTTGATCCACACTTCTCCGGGTTGACGCCAGCAGCGGGTGCTTCGGCTCCAGCGCGTTGGATTTGCCTGGCGGGCTGTCTCGTAGACATCAGCTCGCTGCTGGCAAATTGCCGTGGCGGATCCACTGTGACGCTGATGGGGCGTCACGAATTTGATGCCGCTGTGGCGGTGCCGGTGGTTGTACCAATCGACAAAGGCCGCCACCCACTCGCATGCCTCGCCTTTGCTGCCAAACGGCCGGCTGGGGTAGTCGGGCCGGTACTTGACCGTACGGAACAG
>JAPLIB010000104.1 GCA_026389335.1 Cyanobacteriota bacterium
GCCGGGCCGATCCGCAATCGCCAGCTGTTGGAGCAGGCCCTGGCCGTGGCCCAGGCCCGCTGCACAGCCACATCAGCCGTGTCGGTGCTGGTGGTGGCCTTTCCCGGTGGCTCCGGCACGGCCTCCTTGGTCAAGCAGGCCCGGCGGCTCGCTTCCCGTTCTCCTGTGCCCCTTGCCGTGATGGAGGTTTCTCCGGCCTTTGGCGCTCAGTCGGCTCTGGGCTGATCGCAGCGCCCCTTATCCAGCTCTCCCCGTTTGCACCTCTGCTCCTTTCACCCATGACCGTCCTCACAGCCATCAAGCCCGCCGCCCCCTCCACCTCAGAGGCTCCCTCGCCGGGGCTGTGGCAGCTGGGCATCGAGAACCAGGAACTCACCTCCCGTGTCGCCCGCCTCGCTGAGCAGCTTGATTCCGACGACGAGGAAACCCGTAGCCAGGCCATCGGCGAACTGGAAGCCGCCCTGCTGCAGGAGGAGGGGCATCGGCAGGCCCTCGACTCCAAGGCTGACTCCTACTGCTGGGTGATCGAGCATCTGCGCGGTCAGGCCGCCTATCGCCAGCAGCAGGCCAAGCGACTGGTGGAACTGGCCCGCAGCGAGGAATCCCGGGCCGATGCCCTGGAGGAGTCCCTGGTGCTGGTCCTCACCAAGCTCCAGCCCACCGCCACCCGCTTTTCGTTCCCCCATCACGAGCTCACCTCCCGCAAATCCCAGGCCGTCGAAATCGACGACGAGGACTCCCTACCCCCCGAGTGGCTCACCCTCAAAACCACCAGCCAGCCCGACAAAGCCGCCATCAAAGAGGCCCTCAAAGCCGGCCACTCCATCCCCGGCGCCCAACTCATCTCCCGCTGCTCCTGGCGCATCCGCTAGGGGCCAGAGGCCCCTCCCATGTGGGGTTCCGGTGGTGTAGCCGGGGCCCCTCATTGACCGAATCCCTTTCACATCGCCTCACACCGTCATGACCGTCGCCGCTCCTTCCGCCAACGGGGCCAGCACCACCAGCCGCTCCGCAGCGCCTCGTCCGGCCCAACGGCCGACCTCAGCCCTGGAGCTGATCCGCACCCCTGATCGGTCTGGGGAGGCTCCACCACCTACGGCCCCGGAATCAGCATCTACCCCAAGCCCAACAACTCCAGTCGGCCAGGCCCAGCCTTCCGGCTTCTCCCACGAGCAGCTCGCTGCCCTGGCCGCCCCCCTCGATCGGGCCAATGTCCGCCAGCGGGAGCAGGGCCGCGGAAAGGTGGCTTACGTCGAAGGTTGGGTCGCGATCGCTGAGGCCAACCGCATCTTTGGCTTTGACGGCTGGCAGCGGCAGACCATCGCCATGCGCTGCGTCAACCAGGCCGAACGACCCATTGGCCGGGACCAGAAGCCTGGCTGGGGTGTCACCTACACCGCCCGTGTGCGCGTCACCGTCACCGCCAGGGGCCTGCCTCCACTGATCCGCGAGGGCAGCGGTGCTGGCCACGGCATCGACGTGGATCTGGGCCAGGCCCATGAATCGGCCCTCAAGGAGGCGGAGACCGATGCCATGAAGCGGGCCTTGATGACCTTTGGCAACCCGTTCGGGCTCGCCTTGTATGACAAACAGCAGCGGCAGGTGAGCAGCGCACCTGGCCAGGGGGAGGGGCCGCAGCGGTCAGCAGAGCAGCGGCCCCCGGTCAGTCGGCCGGCGCCCAGCACTCCTCCTGCCTCCGCAGTTACCCCATCTCAACCCGCTACCGCCCCGGAGGATCCCGGCCTGGCGGCGCTCAATCCCGAAACGATCCAGCACCTTCACGGCACTCTGCGGGCTCTGCCCCGGCCGCTGCTGGAGAGCCTCACACGGGCGTTCCGCAAGCGGTTCCAGGTGCCCGAGGCAGCTGGAACCATCGCCGATCGAATCAGCCAGAAGTGTCACCACGACTGGATCGAGGCGTTTCTGGTGTCGCACCAGGACGTGCGCTCAGCAAAGCAGCACCAAGGCGGCGGCGCCTGAACCTCTGGCGTCAAACCGCCTCCCCTGCTAGTACAGGTGTACGCATGCAAGAGTCGCCATGGTCCCGGTCCCTCTCTCCCGTCTGCAGCCCTCCCGAACGGAGGAGATCGAGTCGTGGCCCTATCTCGACGAAGGCGTGCTGCTCAAGACCCGCAGCCGCAAGGTCTGCATGACCTGCCACTGGATGCGCCACCACGCCGGCGTCAACTGCATCCCGTTGCTCACCTGCCAGCTGCACCAGGGCCTGATCGCCCATGGCGAGCACCTCACCAGCCGCTGCCAGGGCTGGACTGACGACATGGTGAGGCAACGGGGTTGGGCGCCCGAAGTGGCCTGAGCTGCCGATGCACTTCAACAACAGCAAGCGGCCACCGCTCTCGCCCCAGGAGGGCTGGATCAGTGATGGCCGCCATGTCCTCCACTTCCGGCCGACCCGCTGGGACCGCTGGTGCCAGCAGCTGGAGGTCACGGTCGGGGAGCTGCTGCCAGATCAGCCGGTGCCGCTGCTCAAGAAGCGGTTGGAGCTCAGCCGCGAGCAGGCCCTCAAGCTCTGGAGCGAGAAACGCAAACTGGGCTGGCAGCCCACAACCCCGCAGTGGCAACCGCCCCAGGCACCAGTTCGGGACTGAGCACAATCACAGCCATGGACCTCCACGCCGATCTCCACCAGCGCGTCACGCTGGACACCACTGCCCTGCCGTGGACGCCTTCCCCGATGGCCGGGGTGGAGCGGCGGATGCTCGATCGCCGCGGCGGTGAAGTGGCCCGCGCCACTTCGATCGTGCGTTATGCCCCCGGGAGTCGCTTTGAGCACCACAGTCATGGTGGCGGCGAGGAGATCCTCGTTCTCGAGGGCACCTTCTCAGACGAGTTGGGGGACTACCCGGCTGGCACCTACCTGCGCAATCCCTCTGGCTCGGCCCATGCCCCCTCCAGCGCCAGCGGTTGCACCTTGCTGGTCAAGCTGCAGCAGATGCACCCGGCCGATCAACAGCACGTGGTGATCGATAGCCGGCAAGGCTCCTGGCATCCAGGCCCCGTGGCGGGATTGGCGTTGCTGCCTTTGCACCACTGGGGCAGCGAGAACGTGGACCTCAGACGTTTGGCACCCGGCACGGTGGTGCCGCACCACAGCCACCCCGGCGGCGAGGAAATCCTGGTGCTCGAGGGGGTGTTTCAGGACGATCACGGCAGCTATCCGGCCGGCAGCTGGCTGCGTCAGCCCCCTGGTAGTGCACACCAGCCCAGCAGCGAGCAGGGCTGCACCATTTGGGTGAAAAGCGGCCACCTGCCGCTCACGCTGGGGACCGACGGCTCAGAAGCCTGAGCCCGGCGTCTCCAGGAAGGCCAGCTCCTCCGCGCTCGACACCTGCCCCAGGACGGCATTGCGGTGGGGGAAGCGGCCAAAGCGGGCGATCACATCGCGGTGCCGGCGGGCGAAATTGGCGGTGTGGGGATCAGTGAATCGCTCGAACAGC
>JAPLIB010000112.1 GCA_026389335.1 Cyanobacteriota bacterium
GCCGCTCAGCACCCGGAAAGCAGCGTCCTCGTAGCAGGCACGTTCAATCCGACGGGAGGAGGGGATGCCGACGCAGTAGGCGTACAGCAACAGCACCGCCATCATTCGTGGATCAAAACCCTTCTCGCCCCGCGGATCCTTGTGGCGTGATGGTGCCAGGAAGGCCTCGAAATCGAGCTCGTTCGGCAGCTCGAGCATGAAAAACACCAGATGATCCGCCGGCAGCCAGTCCACTGGCGACGGAGGTAGCAGCAGGGTCTGCTCAGGAACCCAGGGGCGGAAGGATTTGGGCTTGGCCATGCCCCATTCTCTCACCCAGATCCATTGGTGTCACTGCGATCTGGGCAGATCGGCAGGCGTCTGTGGAGAGGCTGGTGGCTGATCTATGCGCAACAGGCTCCTAGGCCAAGTTGACGCTGTCCGCCAGGTCGCCTTAATGGAGCACCAAGCGCGGATCGCTCTCGTGCGGGCCTGATACAGGTGATCAATTCGGCTGGCGTTGAAGCCGCTGGCGCGGCGCTTGACGCCGTGAATCCTGTAGTCATTATCCAGAAGCAGCTCCGCGAGATTACTGCTGTCATGACCGGCAATACCTGCAATACCGGCAAGCAGAGAAATTCACATACCTATCTTACGATAAAACTTTTTATCCTGATCAATTTAATAATTTAAACCCTGACCAATCCATCCAACATAAAATAAAAATCCTGGCAATCGCCATGCTGCGGAACGAACACCTACGGGCACCACTGAGCCTTACATTAACGCCTGAGACCTCTATCCCAGATCGCCATGGAGCGACTGGGCTCTTACAAATCAATCTTCATCCCGCCGCCCCGCCGAAACTGTTGCAATCATTACAAATGGGCGCCCTGGCTCAGGCAGTGCGTCTGTCAATTGCTTGTTTGAGGTCAGCGAGTGCTCCTTGGAGCAGACCCAGCGCGGCTTTGACACGCTCACGCTAAGGCTCTACCGCGCATAGAGCACCGCACAAGAATCCCAAATCTGCCTGACCAAGTCAAACCTAAAAATCGTCGCCAAAGCATGGATCTCAGCTCGTGCGGTGGACCGGAAGCCAAGGGACGCTGAGGTGTCACACCAAACCAACACCCAGTGGTTTCCCAAGACCCGCTCCATGCCAACCAATCAGTAGCTGAAATCCCCCGGCAGCTGTGGCGCCCTGTCTCCGCCTGAGCCACAACCGCCGATCACGCTGCAGTCCAGGACTCAGCCGGGCTCAGAGGGTAGATCATGACGCCTCCAGAGGCAGCGCCCCACCCGCTGCAGGTGGGCCTCGAGATCCGCCGGCAGCTCATGGCGCAGAACCAGATCCACCTGCCAGGGCAGCAGCAGATCATCCACGGCCGCCATCAGGCGGAGACGATCACCATGGTTGAGCTGAGGGGCTTCCAAGCAAAGGTCGATATCAGAACCTTGCTGATGCCGTTCCATCGCCCGCGATCCGAACAGCCATACCGCCTGCAGCTGCGGCTGGGCCGCGAACAACTGCAGCAGCGCTTGCTGGGCAGGCCCCGGAATCCCTGGAATTCCGCTGCTGGTGGAGGCTTGAACGGGAATCATGATAATTCCTGCTGCAGGCGCAGCTCAAGTCTGCTGTGGAGCTGCCGGAAGCAGGGCCAATGCCGATGAACAATATAATCCGCAATCACATCCGCGGTAGCGCAATCGCTGGGGCCAGTTGCGTCAGAGCAGCCCCCGGAATTGCTGTGGCGTGAGCCCGGCATCCCAGGGCTCATTAGAAGTTACCCAGAAGCCTGTGGCTGAGCAAGTTCTCGCCAGCCCAGGAGCTCCAGCATTCCCCTGATGTCGTGAGCCAGGGCGGCCAGCCCCTCGGTGATCGACCAGAACCCATCGAGCCGCAGC
>JAPLIB010000094.1 GCA_026389335.1 Cyanobacteriota bacterium
GTCCGCTTCTGAAATCCCAGTCGGTGGCGCGCCCATCGCAAACAGTCTCTGCCTGAGATGCAAACGAGAATCAGGCCGCTGTCAAGGGCTCAGCAGAGATGGAGTTCGCCGCGTGCTGTCCCGACCCCTGAACGCCTACTCAGTCTTTATGGCGCCTGCGGCCCGCAGAATGCCTTGCGCAATGTGGCTGATGCATGGGAACGGAACAACGACCTGAAAGTCAGGATCATCTGCGGACCAGAACCATCCTGGTCCATGCAAGCGCAGGTCGACGCGGACATCATCTGGGGAACATCAGAGCAATCAATCACCGCATTTCTGCAATCATTCCCTAGCTTCCCATCGAAAGAAGTTGTACCGATCTATCTCCGTCCAGCCATCATCGCCGTCAAGACTGGAAACCCCCGCCGCATTCAAAGGTTTGAGGATTTACTCCAGCCAGGCATCCGCATCGTCGTCACCGAAGGATCTGGCGTAGCCAATACCTCTGGCACGGGCATTTGGGAAGACATAGCCGGGCGACTGGGGAAGCTGGAGGATGTCAAGCGCTTTCGCCACAATATCGTCGCTTTTTCAACGGGTTCCGGCGCCAGCTTCAAGGCATTCCAAGAGCTTGATGCCGACGCCTGGATCACATGGCCTGAATGGGCTGTTGACAATCCCAAGGTCCTCCAGGCAATTCCCATCTCGAGTGATCGAAGCATCTGGAGAGATCTAAATATTGCTCTTTCGACCTCTGCGGATCCACAAGCCGCATCCTTCCTTCGATTCCTGGTCTCCGATGAGGCGCAAAAGCTGATGCGTAGCGCCGGCTATGTGCGCTAGGCCACTTCAGGATTGTTCACTGGCCTCGCGCCTGCCATCAGCAATGCCGCCAAGATCAACAAAGCCCCCATCAAGGTGCGCACGCTGAGCGCTTCGCCAAGCAGCAGATTGGAGCTCACCAACGACATAAATATCCCGCCATTAAGGCCATTGGCAGCCGTTTCTGCCAGAACTCTCTCCAGGCCCCCCGCCGGCTGGGGTTCCGGGCAGGGCTGCCTAAAAGTGCAATCAAGGCGCGTTTATCGCAACCGACACTTCGCCCAGCGCCAGCATTCCCTTGTTCTCGTAGGCCAGTTCCCTGGGCCCCTGACGAATTGAGCGGTAGCCGCCCCGGCGCAGCAGGTTCATCACCACAGTCCGCAGGAACGAGAACACCGGTGCGCCGGTTCGGTTGACGTAGCGGTGGGCACCTTCACCGAGTTGGGTGTCGCGAGCCCAGTGCCATTCGTTTCCAATGCTCCAGCCCTGGCGAATCAGGCGCAGCATGGCTTCTGGGGCTGCGCGCAGGCGCGTGTCGCACCGAGAGGTGCGCTGTATGCATCAAAGTGTCCCGCGCTGCTGGTGCCCTTACGGGTGGCCATGACCTGATCGTCGATTGTCGTGTCACACAGGCCACGGGCACCGGTGAGCGGGATGCCGCCAAGACGCAGTCTTCTCCGCAGGATTCGCCCGTGCTGGGGGCCGCATGAACAACCAGCTGCCCAGAGGTGTGCCCAAAAGAGCACAACCAATGCTTTGCATACAGGCCAACGATGCCGAAATCAGGCTGCTTGAGGACCGGATCGGCGCCGATTCGTCTTTTTGAGCCGGAAATCAGCTCCTGGCTGTGGAAAACTGGCCCGTGGACTGGTTTTTCTGCAAACTCTTAACCGACCGGTCTGTGAGCCGTCAGGGAGCCGTCACGTTCCAGCGCAACACCGCCCGCTGTTCGCGCTCATAGCCGAGCACGCCGATGCCGCCGGTACCCAACACAAGCAAGGCCCCTGCCTGGGCCCCCAGACCAAGCCAGGTGGCGGCCAGGCTGCGCAGCAGGTGGCCATGGGCAAACAGGGCAATGCGGCATGGAGGCTCGCGACTCGCCCCTGGGCTGGCTGGGCCTGGCAACGAGTTGATTGGTGTCAGGCTGGCCGCCGCGCTGTCGCCGGGCAGCGTGCCCGGTTGGGAGCGCTCTGGGGGGCATGGGGCCAGCGCCAGCACCCGGGCGATCACCCGCTCGCAGCGGACCTGGACCGCCGCTGCATCTTCCCCGGCCGGACAGCCGTGGCTCCAGATCGTCCAGTCGCTCTGGCTACGGCGGATCTCGGCTGTGGCGATGCCCTCATAGGCGCCATAGTCCCACTCGTGCAGATCGTCCCACACCTGGGCGCCCTCGCCCAGCCCCGCCAGCTCGCAGGTGCGGCGGGCCCGCTGCAGCGGACTGGTGGCCACGGCCGTGAAGGCGATGCCATGCAGCAGCGGCGCCAGAGACCGGGCCTCGGCTTCACCCTCCGCCAGCAGGGGCAGATCGGTACGGCCCGTGTGACGGCCATTGCGGGCCCATTCGGTGGCGCCATGGCGCAACAACCAGAGTTCCAGTCCCCGGGTGGGGCGGCGGTCAGCGGCGGATTTCAAACCAGTCCGATCCGGTGGGGGGGACGCGGCTGCTGGCCACGCTGCTCACGATGGCACCCTGGGGGCCCTTCTCGCACCAGAGCTGCAGCTCACTGAGCATCAGCGGTACGCCTTCGGCTTCCACCTCCACCGAGCCATCGCCGAGGTTGCGCACCCAGCCACTGAGGCCCAGATCCTGGGCACGCCTGAGGCAGCAGGCCCGGTAGCCCACCCCCTGCACCAACCCCCGCACACTCAGCCGCCAGCGCTCACTGGGTGTGCTGGGACGGTGCTCGGAGGGTTGCAGAAAGAGCCGTTCGGCGGCAGCGGCGCGCAGCGCCCGGCTGCGGCGGCCAGCCTCCGGGGAATCACCGGGCACCCAGCCCAGTGGAGATGTAGCCAGCTTGCGTGAATCGTCGTGCTTGTCCATCCTTCCGCCCTCCGTGGAGAACCCCAGCCTTCAAGCTGCCACAAGCCAGGCGTTGCTGGCAACGTTGGATCGATCTCCAGTTGCCAACGGTGAAATTCATGGCCGACTAACCGTTGGCCGCGGCGCACCAGCAAGCCATCGCCGCTGGCCTCCGCTTCGCGGTAGCCGAGGCTGAGCGGCCCGCGCCGCGCCCTCAGCGGCAGCACTCCCGCCATCGCATGGCTGCGGCCCTCGCCATCCGCCAGCTGCTGGCCCAGCAGTAACAAGCCACCGCATTCCGCCACGATCGGCACCCCGGCGCTGGCGGCCTGGGCCAGCTGGCTGAGGCTGCGCCGGCTGGCCGCCAGGTTTTCGGCATGGAGTTCCGGGTACCCCCCGGGCAGCAGCACCGCCCGGCAAGCCGCTGGCAGGGGATCGTCGGCCAGGGGGCTCCAGGGCTGGGGCTCCAGACCCACGGCCTTCAGCAGTTCGGCTGCTTCCGGGTAACGGAAGTGGAAGGCGGCATCGGTGGCGATCGCCACCGGCAGGGGCGGCGCTGACCGCGGGGCGGTCTGGGGCCCGAGGGCTGACAGGGCCCAGGTGATCGGATCCTGAACCTGCTGCTGGGGCGGAGGCGGTTCCAGCAGCGGCCAGAGCCGCTCCAGATCGAGATGCTGCTGAGCCAGCTGCGCCCAGAGCCGCTGGCGTTCGCCGAGATCATCGAGCTCCTGGGGGGGCAGCAGCCCCAGGTGCCTTGACGGTAGATCGAGGCTGGGGTGATGGGGCAGCACCCCCAGCAGCGGCACGGCGATGGAGGCCAGAGCTTCCGCCAGCAGGGCCCGATGCCGCTCGCTGCCCACCCGGTTCAGCACCACCCCCGCCAGCTTCACAGCGGGCGGCCCGTGATCGCGGAAGCCGCGCACCAAAGCTGCCAGGGAGCCCGCCTGGCGGGAGGCCTCCACCACCAGCACCACGGGCAGATCGAGCAGGGCCGCCACCGCCGCCGAGCTTCCTTCGCTACCGGGGCCCCGCCCGTCGAACAGGCCCATCACCCCCTCCACCAGCACCCGATCGGCCCGACTGCCGTGCCAGTGATAGCAGCGTTGCACCCATTCAGGGCTACAGAGCAGCGGATCGAGATTGCGGCAGGGTCGCTCCGCCACCGCCGTCAGCAACTGGGGATCGAGGTAGTCGGGCCCCACCTTGAAGGGTTGAAGACTGAGGCCTCGCTGACGGGCGACGGCCGCCAGACAGAGGCTCAGCAGGGTTTTGCCGCTGCCGCTGCAGGGGGCGGCGATCAGGCAACCCAAGGGCTCAACGCGGCAGGATCGTGGCTGCCAGGGGTGCGGCGGCCGCCAGCAGGGGGTTGGTGGTGTCGTGGCCACCACCGAGCAGGCGTGCCATTTCCATCTCTTCGTTCTCCTCCGGCAGGGGCACCACCTCCTCCACCAGTTCCATCGCCGCCATGCCGCCCGATTCGAGCCGCATGCAGCCCCCCGATTCCGAGCAGAGGATGACGCATAGGGCAGGGCGGTTGGCCGGTTCACAGATCAGGCGCAAGCCCACGATCGCACCCGGATGCGCCTTGGGCAGGCCCACTGGCACCGGCATCTGCCGGAAACGCACGGTGGTGCCATCGGTGCGCTGGAACTCAGCGCTGATGCCGCCCGGTTCGTCGGTCGGGGAGCTGTCAATCAGGTGCCAGCCGAGCCGGTCGGCCATCCAGGCCGTGAGCAGCAGCCCCTTCACCGGGTGATCTCCCTCCACGTCGATGTCGAGTTGCACCACCTGGGCTAGGGCATCGCGGCGCGAAGGCGGATCGAACACCATCGCCAGGGATTCACGCCAACTGCGCAGGCGCAGCCAGTTCAGATCATTCACCGCCTGACCCGCCTCGATGCGCTCCACCAGCACATCAAGGCAGCGGGCCGGTTGGCCGAGGGAGGTGTCGATCACCAGCCGGCGCGGAAGTGTCGTCAGGGATTCGAGCATCTCCGGCGGTTCATCGAGGCTGCTGTTCCACCACACCCAGCAGGGCAGGGCCTCGTCGATCAGCGGTTGGATCAGGGGTAGACCCTGGCGCAGGGCATCCATCCCACCGCGCAGCACGATCGCATCGCCGCAGGCGGCGCCGGCCCCTCCCTCGTCCGGCAGCGGGCAGTAGGCGGCCACCATCGTTTCCAGCGACAGGCTGGCATCGAGGGTGGGCACCAGGGTGATCAGCCGCCGGGGCGTGTGAACACTGATGGCGTTCGGGATGAATTGACCCCGCAGATCCTGGGCCTCATGGTGGCCCGCCAGCTGACCGACATTCCAGGCCAGCCGCGGATCCATCGGCGCAGTGCTGAAGGGCAGATCACATTCGGCGGTGATCAGGCGGGCCGCTTCGATCAGATCGTTGCGCTCGAGACCGCGGATCGGTCCGTCGATGCGGCCGATGCGCACCATCTGTTGTTCCAGCCAGGACGGCTCCCAGATCAGCAGGGTGAAGGTGGCGGCCCCGGTGGAGCCTTCCAGTCCGTGGTTCCACAGCTGGTCGAGGTAGGGGTGAACCTCGGCGGGAGGCACATCCAGAGGGGCCTGCAGGGTCAGCTGGGTGGACATGAAGGCGACGGGTGACGGGGGTGAAGGGAACGGGCTGAGGCGGAAGCGAACAGGGGGCGGTGGGCAGCGGGCTCAGGGCCGGCGCCAGCCCAGGCCGTCATCGCCCAGCAGGCTGTCGGCGGCGGCCGGGCCCCAGGTGCGGGCCTCGTAGGGATGCACCGGCAGCTGCCAGGGGGCTTCCTCGATCAGCTCCAGCAGGGGGGTGTATAAGCGCCAGGCGGCCTCCACCTCGTCGCTGCGGGTGTAGAGGGTGGGATCGCCGAGCATGGCGTCGGCCAGCAGGCGCACATAGCCCTCGTCGGATGGTTCGCCGAAGGAATCGTCGTAGGAGAAGCCCATGTCCACGGGGCGGCTGCGCATGCCGGAGCCGGGGGCCTTCACCTCGAACTTGATTTCGGCCCCCTCATCGGGCTGGATGCGCAGGATCAGCTGGTTGGGGGTGGGGGCACCACCGGCCGCATCGAACAGGTGCACCGGCGCCTGGCGGAAGGTGAGCACCACTTCCGAGAGTCGCTTCGGCAGGCGCTTGCCGGTGCGCAGGTAGAAGGGCACCCCCTGCCAGCGCCAGTTGTTGATGAACAGCTTCATCGCCACGTAGGTCTCGGTGGTGCTGTTGGCGTTGACGCCGGGCTCCTGCCGATAGCCACTCAGGGGGCGGGCGCGGGAGCCGCCGCTGCTGTACTGGCCGCGCACGCAGCACTTCCAGGGTTCGTCCTCGTTGGCCAGGCGCGCCGCCTGTAGCACCTTGGCCTTCTCGTTGCGGATCGCCTCGGCATCAAAGCGGCCCGGCGGTTCCATGGCGGTGAGGGCCAGGATCTGGGTGAGGTGGTTCTGCACCATGTCCCGCAGGGCGCCGGAGTTCTCGTAGTAACCAGCCCGGTCCTCGACCCCCACCGTTTCCGCGGCCGTGATCTGGACATTGGCGATGTAGTTGCGGTTCCAGATCGGCTCGAAGATCGTGTTAGCGAAGCGCATCACCAGGATGTTCTGGACCGTTTCCTTGCCCAGGTAGTGGTCGATGCGGAAGACCTGGCTCTCCTTGGCGCAGGCCTGCACCACCTTGTTGAGCTGCTGGGCGCTGCCGTAGTCCCGGCCGAAGGGCTTCTCGATCACCACCCGGCTGCGCTCGGCGTCGGCCAGCAGGCCGGCGGCGGCCAGGGCGCGGCAGCCGCTGCCATAGAACTCCGGCGCCACCGAGAGGTAGAAGGTGCGATTGCCGCGGGTGGCGCGCAGCCGGTCGATGCCTTCGAGCCGCTGGCCCAGGCGCACCAGGTGATCGGCTTGCTGCAGATCCACCGGCTCATAGAACAGGCCCTGGGAGAACTGCTCCCAGGCGCTGGGATGGTCGGCGATCTCGGCGGCGAGGGCCGCGCCCATCTTCGAGCGGAACTCCTCGTCGCTCCAGGGCCGGCGGGCACAACCGAGCACGGCGAACTCGCTGGGCAGACGCCGCTGGCGGAACAGCTCGAACAGGGCCGGCACCAGCTTGCGGTGGGTGAGGTCGCCGCTGGCGCCAAAGATGACGATGCACTGGGGCGTGATCACCCGCTCCTGGCGCAGACCCACCCGCAGCGGATTGGTGAGCAGCGTGGTCATGGGCGAAGCGATCGACGTCACCCTGGTTTAACGGCTGGGACTGCCGATGGCCCGCTCCAACCCAGTTGGCATGGGGCTCTGTGAGCGTTCGCCCATCGGCCAGGCGGCGACGCCAGACACAAAAAAAGCCCGCCGAAGCGGGCCATGGCAGGGAACGAGCTCTCGAGCTCAGTAGGTTTCCACGTGCCAGCGCTCGGCTTTCTTGAGCTGGGGACGTAGCTCGGCCCAGTTCAGACCCTTGGCGGCGGCGGCGGCGGTCATGGCCTCGTCGATGCCAGGTTCCATGCCCCGCAGACCGCACATGTAGACGTGGGTCTTGGGGTTTTCGATCCAGGAGAAGATTTCCTCGGAGTTCTCCAGCACACGGTCCTGGATGTACATGCGGCCGCCTTTGGCGTTCTCCTGCTCGCGGCTGATTGCCTTGGTGTAGCGGAAGTGCTCGGGGAAGTCGCTCAGGTACTGCTGCAGGTCGTCCTCATACAGAAGATTGGCGGTCTTGGGAGCACCCATGAACAGCCAGGCCTTGCCGCGGAACTGGTACTCGGGGTTCTTGGCCCGCTCGCCGTGGTCGAACATGCGGCGCAGGTAAGCGCGCATCGGCGCAATGCCGGTGCCGGTGGCCAGCATGATCACGTTGGCTTCCTCGTCTGGGGGAAGCAGCATCTCCTTGCCCACCGGCCCGGTGATCTTCACCTTGGCGCCGGGTTCGATGTCGCAGAGAAAGGTGGAACAGACGCCGTTGATCGTCTCGCCATCCTTTTCGTACTGCAGCTGGCGCACGCAGAGCGAAACGGTGTGATCGGCCAGGTCGTCGCCATGGCGGGTGCTGGCGATCGAATAGAGGCGCAGCTTGTGGGGTTTGCCGTTGGCGTCGTTGCCGTCGGGAATGATGCCGATCGACTGACCTTCGACGTAGTGCAGCAGGGGATCGCCACCGCTGAGGTCGAAGCTGATGTGGTTCACCCGGCCGATGGCCCCATCGGTCAGCAGGCTGTAGTTGCCGGTGACGGTGCCGATGAAGGGAGCCTTCGGCTTGTAGAGGTTGACCGGAACGGCGGCGTGATGCACGGCGGCTTTGGCGGACGGTTGGGTGGCGGTTTCGGGTTGGGTTGGCGGGGCGGCCTGGCTGGCTGCAGCCGGAGCTGGCGCCACCGGGCTGCTCCCATCCCCGCAATTGATCACCCTGATTCGACCACCCCTGAGGGCGATCGTCTGCATCAGTGACTGCAGTTGGGCGAAGGGCACGGTGAGCTGCCGCTCGGCCCGGCGTTGACGGCCGAGCCCAAAACTCTCGACCACCACCGTGAACATGCGGCTGTCGGAAACGGTGGCCTTGCCAGTGGAAACACGCATCAGAAAGCCGCCCTCTTCAAAGCGCGCCGATCATAGGGACTGCCGCCGCCGCGTCCGCCGTTTTGCCGCCAGCCGGTCCCGGCGGCGGTTGCCCAGCACTCCTTGCTGAATGCGGTTAAGTTGTGTTCCTCCACACTCCGTCAAGACGTCTTCAGACGTCTGTTCTGTGCGGCACCTGACGAGTCCTGAATGGTCCTGGCGCAGCTTCTTGCCACCGATCTTCCCTCTGGGGAACCGCTGATGCCTGGTAGCGCGACCTGTTCCCTCGACACTATCCAGCAGGAGATGGAGCGTTTGCCGTTGGGGGCCCGTCGTCTGGCTGTGCAGCTGCGCATGAGCCTTGATCCTCACTGGATCTGGTCCGTGCTCACCGATTACGAAAATCTCGATCGCTTCATCCCGAACCTGGCCAGTTCCCGACAGCTCTGGCGTCGCTCCAACCGGGTGGCAGTGGAGCAGGTGGGCACCCAGCAGTTCTGCGGCCTGCGCTTCAGTGCCCGGGTGAAGCTGGAGCTGGAGGAGGATGTCGAACAGGGGCGGCTGAATTTCCGCATGCTGGAGGGGGATTTCCGTTGCTTCGAGGGGGCCTGGGTCGTCGGCCGCGACAGCACCAGCAGCTGGCTGCTCTATGACCTCACGGTCCAGGGCAAACCCGGCATGCCCATCGGCCTGATCGAGCAGCGTCTCAAGGACGATCTGGCCAACAATCTGCGCGGCGTGCAACAGGAAGCTAAGCGACGAGCCGAGGTCGCCTGATGCTGGCCGTTCCAGCTTCGGCAGCCGAACCGTCCGCTCAGACCGTCTGAACAACGAGTCCAGCGTCTTTCTGACGTCAGTTCAGTCAAACGGCCTGGAATTTCGAGTAAACCGGTTCCCAGACCAATTCCATCTGCCGCACAATATTGCTACGGCGCTCAGGAAATGAATCGATTGCAAGAATCCAGTAAAACCTGATCCAATCAATTGAGGATTGGATCACACATACCCCCAAGGGGATTCGAACCCCTGTCGCCTCCGTGAAAGGGAGGTGTCCTAGGCCTCTAGACGATGGGGGCGAGGCCACAGCTCCGAACCTGAGGCCAAAACCTCACGGTGTTCCGGTGAAACCGGCTTCGCTGATGAAAGGGACCGTACGGGGCGAAGGGACCGTTCGTCAAGGCGTCGTTTCATGGCGCCGGCACCTGGCCACGCTTCTGATCCGCTTTGTGCTCTTCCGGTGAAATCTGTCCGCGCCAGATCGGCACCGTGAAGTGAAAGCAGGCCCCTTCCCCCGGCTCCGACACCACCCAGATGCGGCCGCCGTGCACGTCGGCAATGCGGCGGCACACCGACAGCCCCACGCCGTAGCCCGACGTGGTGCCGGAGGTCTGGGGCAGGCGCACCCGGTCCAGAAAGATGCGTTCCTGTTCCTCGATCGGGATGCCCGGGCCGCTGTCGCAGATGCTGGCCTGCACCCACTGGCTGGTGCGGTGCAGCAGCCGCAGGGTGACCCGGCCCCCTTCCGGCGTGAACTTGAGGGCGTTCTCCAGCAGGTTCAGCAACACCTGGCGCATGCGCCGCTGGTCGGCGTAGACGTCGGGAAGATCGCCGGGGATATCCGTCACCAGTTCGAGGTCACGGTTCACCCACAGCTTCTCCAGCTCCAGGATCGATTCGGCCGCCACCTGGCCCAGGGACAGGCGCTGGGGGTTGAACAGGGCCTCCCAGCGGGTGGTGCCCACCTCCAGCAGATCGCGGGAGAGTTCCTGGATGTCGTCGAGGCGACGCTTGAGCACATCGCGGAAGCGGGGCTCGTCGATCTGGCCGAGGCAGTGGCTCTGCAGGGCCAGTTTGGCCGCGGTCAGCGGGGTGCGCAGCTCGTGGGCGACCATGCGCAGCAGGCGCTCCTGCACCCCCAGGCGCTCGATCAGGGTTTCGTTCTCCTGGCGCAGCACCAGCAGCTGATCTTCCAGCTGCACCTCCCGCTGGGTGCGGCTGCCGTCCTGTTCAGCCGGGCGCAGGCTCAGCCCCAGGCTGCTCACCACCTCCATCTGCTGCCAGCGGGGCAGCCAGCTGCGTAGCTGCCTGCCCAGGGTGTTGCCGGCGAACACCTGTTTCGGCAGCGGCGCCAGCTTGATCAGGGCCGGGGTGGCCACCAGGCGATGCAGCTCCAGCAGTTCCGGCTGCTCGGAGGGATCGGCCACCTCCAGCGACACTTCGAACACCCGTTCCTCGGCGCGTAGGGCGTGCATCAGACCGCGCAGGTCGGAGCTGGCCATGTGCTGCTTGGTGGCCACCAGCAGCAGCTGCAGCGTCTGGCGCGGCCCAGGCTCGGCTCCCATGGGGTCGAGTCTGGCGGCCAGGGGCTTGGGCAGGCCCTTCGGGGATGGCGATTGCTCCGCTGAAGGCAAGCGGATCCCTGCAACAAGATTCCAACCTTATGGGTTTCAGTGCTTTTGGGGCCAGAGCCCACCAAGCCGCAGGGTTCTGGCTAGTAAAGATGTGCCGGGTTTTCTGATCACGGCTTCCCCGACCGGACCCCCCTTGCCGCCCATGCTGTCCGGACCTTTTTCTGCCCCGGCCCCCAGCCGCATCAAGCTCGACAGCAACTTGCGTCGCTGGTTTTCGCGCAACCTGGGGCTATGGCGCTCGCGTCGCCTTTATTTCTTTCCCGATGAGGAACCGATCCGGGTGGACATGGTGTTGCGGGTGGAGAGCTTCAGTGAGCCGATTGAGGGGGATGCGGCTTACCGCTTCACCTGGTGGCCGGAAAAGGAGTACGACTTCTTCGATCGCAAGCCCCGCTACTCGCGTGAAGGGACGATGGAGGCCTACCTCTGCGGCCACCAGCTGCGCCGCAGCCAGAGTCACCTGTTCGCATTTCCCAGCAAAAGTCAGATCCGCCAGGTGGACGAGCACGAACTGGTGTTCGAAACCCACCATCAGGAGTGGGATGTGCTCGAGCACATCCGCCTGGTGGACCAGGACCGCTATCGCTCGCGCTCGATCTATTCCTGGTGCAACGGCGAGCTGGAGCTGGCCGAGGTGCACCATGAAATCCGGGCCGAAGGGCCCGGCGCGCCGCTGCAGGAACCGTCCTGAAAGGGGCAGCTGGACGGGCAGAGCCGCCGCCCATGCGAGACCATGGAAGCGTCCGGATCCCACCTTGCTCTTGGCTTCCCTGTCTCGCCGCACCAGGGCACTCCTGGCGGCTCCTCTGTTGGTCATGCCCCTGTTGCTCGCCCCGGCTGCGGCCCTGGCAGCCCCGGCCACTCCTGCGGAGATGAATCTCTACACCCGCATCGCTGCGGTCAACGCCTGCATTTCCCGCTCGGCTGGAATCGATTTCGACAAGGCGGTGGGTATCGCCGGTGAAACGATCGCCCAACTGATCCAGGGTCAGCACCAGGGCCTGATCCAGCAGGTGGGCGCCAAGCCGCTCACCCTGGACGAGCTGCGGAAGGGCTCGATCAACTCCGCCGTGATCGGCGCCTACGAGATCTGCCCCAAGCAGGTGCCGCCTGAGGTGGCCAAGAAGGTTCAGGAAGCCCTGAGTAAGAAACCGCCGACCCCCCCTAAGTAGGAGGTCTCCCATGGCCGTCGTGCGCCTTGCCGACTATCGGCCCTCTGCCTACCTGCTGGAGCGCACTGACCTGACGCTGCGGCTCTTCGCAGACCATGCCCAGGTGTCGGCGCGGCTGGCGTTTTGCCCCAATCCCGCTGCCTCCGGGCCCGACGGCCGCAGCGCCCTGGGCCCGCTGGAGCTGAAGGGGGTGGATCTGGCGCTGCAGGCCCTGTCCCTGGATGGGGAGCTGCTGCCGGCCGCGGCCTTTCGCCTCACCGCAGACGGCCTGGTCCTTCACCAGCCACCGGAAGGTCCGTTCGTGCTCCGCAGTGAGGTGCGGATTGATCCGTACAGCAACACCACACTTGAGGGTCTCTATGCCAGCGGTGGCATGGTCACCACCCAGTGTGAGGCGGAGGGATTTCGGCGCATCACCTTTCACCCGGATCGGCCCGATCTGCTCAGCCGCTTCCGGGTGCGGATCGAAGCTGATCAGCAGCAGTTTCCGGTGCTGCTCTGCAACGGCAATTGCCTGGAAACCGGGGTGCTGGAACCAGAGGCCGCGGCAGCGGCCCAGCTGCAGCGCCATTACGTCATCTGGGACGATCCCTTCCCCAAACCCTCCTATTTGTTTGGCCTGGTGGCCGGACGCCTGGAGGCGGTGAGCGACAGCTTCACCACGGCCAGTGGCCGGCAGGTGAAGCTGCGCATCCATGTGGAGCCAGGTGATCAGGTGTTCACCGCCCATGCGATGGCCTCACTCAAGCGCAGCATGGCCTGGGATGAGCGGATCTATGGCCTCGAATACGACCTCGAAGAGTTCAATATCGTTGCTGTGCGCCATTTCAACATGGGCGCCATGGAGAACAAGAGCCTCAATATCTTTAATTCAAAGCTGGTGCTTGCCGATGCCGCCACCGCCACCGATGGCGAACTGGAGCGCATCGAGAGTGTGATTGCCCATGAATATTTTCATAACTGGACGGGGAACCGCATCACTTGCCGTGACTGGTTTCAGCTCTCACTGAAGGAGGGGCTCACCGTTTTTCGTGATCAATGCTTCAGCGCTGATCTGCATGGGCAATCGTTGAATCGCATCGAAAATGTTTCGATGTTGCGCAATACCCAGTTCCGAGAAGATTCCGGTCCTACGGCCCATCCGGTGCAACCGGATCAGTATCAGGCCATCGACAACTTTTACACCACCACCATTTACGAGAAGGGTTCCGAGCTTATTCGTATGCTCCACACCCTGCTGGGTGAGGAAACCTTTTTCCATGGCATGGCGCTCTACGTCAAGCGCCATGACGGCACCGCCGCCACCTGTGATGAGTTTCTGCAGGCGATGCGCGAGGCGGCCGAAGCCAGTTGGGCCGCGCAGGGCCTGGACGGCCGCTTGGCGCCGCCGCCTTTTGATTTCGCCGAGTTCCGCCGCTGGTATCACCAGGCAGGTACGCCGGTGCTGCAAGTGTGGCGCCACTGGGATGGCCAGGCGGGTGTGCTGGAGCTCACCATCCGCCAGAGCACTCCCCCCACCCCGGGTCAGGCCGACAAACAGCCCCTGGTGATTCCCCTGGCCCTGGGGCTGGTGGGCCGGGCCGGCGAGGCCCTGCCCCTGCGTCTAGCCGGCGAGGCCAATCGCCATCAGCATCTGCCCCTGCTGCCCTCCAGCTGGGGAGCCGGCACCCGTTTGCTGGTGCTGGATCGGGCGGAGCAAACCTTCCGCTTTGAGGGCCTGCCCGCCCAGGCCCAGCCACCGGCCCTGTCGTTGCTGCGCCATTTTTCGGCGCCGGTGAAGCTGGAACTGGGCCGGCCCAGCAGTGAGCTGGTGCACCTGTTCGCCTGCGACAGCGACCCCTTTGCCCGCTGGGATGCGGGCCAGACCCTGCTGCGCCAAGCGCTGCGGGCCCTGGCCAGCGCCTCGGCAGCCAGTCCCCTGCTGCTGCAAGAGCCGTTCGCAGCGGATCTCCGCGAGCCGCCGCCCCAGGCCCATCTCGATCCCCACGGCGAGCCGCTGGTGGAGCAGTTGATCGAGGCCTACGGCCGCATCCTGGCCGATCCCAGCCTGTCGGAGGCCAGCCGTGGCGCCCTGATGGCGCTGCCAGGGTTGGCGGAGCTGGAGGACGGCATGGCCGAACCGGATCCACCCCACTTGTTTCTGGCGCTGCGCCGACTCGAGCGCCGTTTTGGCCTCGCCCTGGCGGAACCGCTGCAGGCAGCCCTGGAGCGCTGCACGCCCCAGTGGCCCCTGGCCTGGCCCGAGGGTCAGGGCGATCGCCTGCTCACCGGCCTGATCTGGAGCTGGCGGGTGGCGGCAGGGGATCCGGCGGCGATCGCTTCGGCTCGGGCGGCGGTGGACGGCGGCTCGATGACCCTGGCGCGGGCTGGCTTGCGAGCCCTGCAGCAGCAGCCGCTTGCCTCCCGCCAGCAGGCGATGGCGGCGTTCTACGAGCGCTGGCAGCACAAGCCGGTGATTCTCGATGCCTGGTTTGCCCTGGAGGCCGCCGCCCCCTTCGGCGATGGCCTGGAGCGGGTGGCCCAGTTGCTGCAGCATCCGCGTTTTGATCCCCATGCCCCCAACTCGGTGCGGGCAGTGCTGGGCGGCCTGGCCGGCAACCCGCTGGTGTTCCATGCGGCCGATGGCAGGGGCTATCGCTTCATGGCCGAACAGATCGCCGAGCTCGATCGACGCAATCCCATCACGGCCTCGCGCCTGGCCAAGGTGTTCAGCCGCTGGCGCAGTTACGGATCCCAGCGATGCCAGGCCATGCGTGGGGCGCTGGAGCAGCTGGCCGCGGCCCAGCTCTCCACCAACACCCGGGAGGTGGTGGAGCAGCTGGCCGCGGCCCAGCTCTCCACCAACACCCGGGAGGTGGTGGAGCAGTGTCTGGGCCAACAGCCCGATTGAGCCTGGCCTGGGAACGCTGCAGAGCGCGGCAACCCGCCGCTAGGGTTTAAAGACGCCCCATTCCATCCCAGGTCGCCTCAGCCCTTGGTGAATCTTTCCAGTCGCCTGGTTCAGTTATTGCTGGTTTCCGAGTTGTTGGCCTTTGGCCAGGGAATGATCCCCCTGGCGGCTCTGGCCGAGGCGGTGCCGCCTTCCCGGATTCGCCCCGGCTGGGGCTTTGATTGGCGCCATCCGGATCGCGCCAGCTGCCGTGAAATCACCCCGGCTGTGTTGCCCTATTGCTCCCGTTGCCGTGAGGTACCCAATGCCTACGGCAGTGGCATCGATGCCCAGTCGTGTTATCTGGTGCCGAAGTTTGAATACATGATTTTCCCCACCGCCGAGGGCTGTGAAACCGGCCTGCAGCAGTTCAAGCTGAAGGGTGGTCGCTGATCGCCTCAGGGCAGGGGCGGTGGTGGTTGCAACAGGGCCGGCAGCGATCGGGGCGGCAGGCTGAAACCCCTGCCATTGCTGCCGGGGCTGAAGGTCTGGCTATGGAGCAGTTGGAACACCTGCTGGCGATAGGTTCCGCCCTCAGGGCCGGCAAACTGACCCCAAAGGCCTTCCCAGAAGAAATAAATCACGCCATGGCCGCGCGCGGCCGCCAGGCGCACCTGCTCGGCAATCGTGGCCATCTCCGGCGTGCGGCCGCCGAAGCCGGCGAGAATGCCGATCTCCACCGGCATCCCCCAGCCGCGGGCTTTGAGCAGGGCTGGTTGGTTGAGATCCTTGGCGAATCCCTTGACGGAATAGGCGTAATTCTGAATCACCAGGTCGTCGATCAGTTCGCCCAGGGCCCACAGTTCCCAGTCCTGCAGCCACTGGTTGTAGGCGAAGCGAAAGGGTCCGGGAGACAGGCTGACCACGGTTCGCTTTGCCCCCGCCGCCTGTTGCAGGCCGCTGCGCAGCTCCCGCAGCAGGCCCGTGAGCTGTTGGCGCCGCCAGCGCATCCAGGCGCGATCCGTGAAACTGGCGGGCGGTTCGCGGCCCGTCTGGCTGCGGTAGAGCGTGCGGGTGTAATCGTCGTAGCCCAGTTCCACCGGCCAGGCGAAGTGATCATCCAGCTGGATGCCATCGACGCCGCAGCGCTGCACGATTTCGGTGATCAGGCCGATGAAGCGGGCCCGTACCCCCGGGTGGGCCGGATTCAGCCACACCCGCAGATCCTTCAACGGTGAGCTCTGCAGGCTGGCTCCGTGCAAGGCATAAAGGCTGCTGCCATCGGCGCGTTGCAGCACCCAGTCCGGGTGCTGACGCACCACCTCGGCATCGGCCGGTTCCATCAGGCCGTACTCAAACCAGGGGATCACCTGCATGCCGCGGCGCTGGGCCGCCCTGGTGAGCCGGCAGATCGGATCGAGATCAGGCTTCTTGGCCGCCAGTGCCGGTTCGATCGGCGCATGGCGACTGCGATGGAAGGTGCTGCCCCGGCTCCAGACGTTGGGATACAGCGTGTTGAAGCCGCTCTCCGAGAGCTGCTGCACCGCAATCTCAATCCGCTGCGGGTCGTAGTACAGGGGGCTGGGGCTGTTGGTCAGCCAGACCCCCACCCGGCGCCCAAGCGGCTGGGGCAGGCGGTTCAGCCCTCCTGGTGGCGGCAGGGCCTGGGCCGGCAGGGCCCCGGCCAGCTGCAACAGGCCCGTCAGCAGCAGGGTGACGCTGAGGGGCAGGTGGCGCTTGAGGTGGGCTCGCCGTCGCAGCGGGGCCAGCGGCGGCCTGTCAGGGCCCGTCAACGCTGGGCAGGGTCGGGCTGCGTCAGGGTCGCGGCTGAGGGGCGGATCTGGAGTTGGGTCGGTCATGCCGTGGCCAGCCGTACTACACGCGATTCACCAGGGACAGGGTCAACAGCGGCCCGCTGGCGCTCCGGTGGAATCGGCGGACTGGGATTCGGCAGAGTGGGATTCAGCGGACTGGGATTCAGCGGAACATCGAGCTCACCGAGCTCTCCTGGTGAATCCGCCAGATCGCCTCGCCCAGCATGTTGGCGATCGAGAGCACCTGCAGTTGGGGGAAATGGCGATCAGGCCCCAGGGGAATGCTGTTGGTCACCACCACCTCCTCAAACAACCCGGGTTCGGAGAGACGTTCGCTGGCCGGTGGCGAGAACACCGCATGGGTGGCGCAGCACAGCACCCGGGCGGCACCGCGTTGACGCAGGAGACGGGCACCGGCGCAGATGGTGCCACCGGTATCGATCATGTCGTCGATCAGCACGGCCGTCTTGCCAGCCACATCGCCGATCACGGTGAGGCTCTCGGCCACATTGTGTCCCGAGCGCCGCTTGTCGATGATCGCCAGGGGTGCATCGTTCATCTTTTTGGCGAAGGCCCGCGCCCGCGCCACCCCGCCCACATCCGGGGACACCACCACCACCTCGCCGAGGTCGCGGGTGCGCAGGTAATCCACCAGCACTGGCGACCCGTAGATGTGATCGCAGGGGATGTCGAAGTAGCCCTGAATCTGGGAGGAATGCAAATCCATGGCCAGCACCCGGTCCACCCCGGACTTGACCAGCAGGTTGGCCACCAGCTTGGCGGTGATCGATTCCCGGCCCGCCGTCTTGCGATCGGCGCGGGCGTAGCCGTAGTAGGGGATGACGGCGGTGACCTGCCGGGCGGAGGCGCGCCGACAGGCATCCACCATGATCAACAACTCCATCAGGTGGTCGTTGACCGGCGCACAGGTCGGTTGGATCAGGAAGACGTCGCAGCCGCGAATTGATTCCTGGATCTGGATGTAGAGCTCGCCATCGGCAAAGCGCTTGATCACCCGGGGACCATCGGGGACGCCCAGATAGGCGCCGATTTCCCTGGCCAGGTCGGGGTTGGACGTGCCACTGAACAATCTCAGCCGGCGGTTGTCCTGCTGGGCCTGGGAAGGAACCCCGCTCGGCTCCACCATTTGGGTGAGGGCCATGGTCGAGAAACTGGTCACGGGGTGGTGAGCGGTCCTGCGCAGCTCTGATGGTAGAAGCGTGGCGGCCCCCCAGGGATCCCCTGCGATGACGGTTTTGAATTCCAGGGTGGAGCCGCCGCCCGCGCCAGGGGCCTCGGTGACCCCAGAACGGGCTCTGGTGCTGGTGGGATTCGGGCTGGCCGGGGCTCCGGCCGCCGCCGGATTACCCCCGTTGCTGGCGGTGGCGCACCAGTTGGCGGATCTGCTGGCACTGCCGCTGCATCGCCTCAGCCCCTTGGACGACCCCAACAGCGCCCTGGCGGCCCGGCGGCATGCCGCGGCCAGCGAGGGGGACGCCACCTCCCGCCATCCGGACCACGGCCCTGGCTGGGTGGAGGTGCTGGAGGTCGATGCGGGCCTGGCCCTGCCGCCCGGGGGCAGCTGGGCTGAGGCCCTGGGCGCCTGGCGTCAGCCCTGTGTGCTGGTGATCGAGGCCGGCCAGCTGGCCACGGGTTGGCCGGCAGCCGGCACGGCCTTGCTGCAGCACTGGCGGGTGCCGCTGCTGGGTCTGCTGCAGTGGGGCGGTACCTGGGACGCCATGGCGCGTCGCCGGGATGGCTTGCCTTGGCTGGGGATAGTCGCTGGCACAGAGGCTGGGGACGGGCGCCAGAGCGCCCTGGCGGCGGTGCTGGCCCTGCGCTGGCGGCAGCTGGACCTGGGTTAAAGCACCTGGGGACGGTGCCTGTCGCGGTGGCTCACCGCTTCAGTTGTCGTTCCAGAGCGGTTGGGGCGCGGTGCGGCTGAGCTGGCGCAACTTGCCGTGGCTGGGTTTGGCCGGATCCAGGGGCAGGCTGGCGAACTGGATCGGACGGTCGCCGTCGAGCCCTGCCGCCAGCAGGCTCAGGGTTTCGCGTGGGCTGAGGTTGGTGTCGACCTTCCCCTGCAGCATCTGCACCAGATAGGCCAGCTTGGCCAGCTGCTCCGGCTCGCGCAGGCGTTCGTGCAGGGCAGTTTCGACTAACTGGTGGTCGAGCCGGCGACCCGCTTCACCCAGCCCCTTGTCCTGGAAGCGCACCAGCTGTTCCACCTGGGCCCCACCCAGCTGCTGCAGCCCGCCCTGAAGATCGATCTTCAACTTCTGGGCCTTGTCCTGATAGCGCATCGTCCGGGGCGGATCGAGCTCGAGGCCGCCGAGGCCGTTGATCAGGTCCCGCAGGGCACTGCGCGGCAGCACCAGGTAGCGGTCGGGGCGGGGCGGTTGCAGGCCGGTGAGTTCGCGCACGGCTCCCGCGGTGAGCGCCACCCCACCGCGGCGGTACAGATCGCCCAGGGGCAGGGGTTGGCTGCTGCCGGGGATGGTCACCGCCAGTTCCCTGGGCAGATTGAGCACCTGCAGCGGCCCCTTGGAATCGATGCGGATCAGCAGCATGGCGTCGGCATTGGCGGGCCCGGCGGGGGCCGCCCCGTTGCTGGCATCCCCGAGATGATCGCTGTCGCTGCCGATCACCAGCAGGGTGATCGGGCGCCGTGGTTTTTCCGCCAGGGAGGCAGGGGTCAGCTCAGCCTTGGGTTGGAAGGCCTTGTCCTGCGGATGCCAGAGCAGACCCAGGGCCATGGTCCCGACAATCGCGCCGCTCAGCACCAGGGCGCCGCTGATCAGCCGGGCCGCCGTCAGCTGCGGCAGGCGCCGGGTTGCTCGCTGGCTAGGGGCTGGCACTTCATCAGCGCCACGGCGGGCGGACCTGCGACCGGACCGGTCCTGGCCGGCAGGCTGGGGGGACGGGGAGGTTGGACGATCCCGGCGAGAAGACATCGGGCCGGAGAAGCGCTGAATGGCCCTCCACTCTGGACCACTTGCGACCAGGGCCGAGCCCGATCGGGCCCAGGCGGGAAGGGCGACCGATAACTTGAGGCCCAGGACCTAGCCCCGCATCGCTTGACTGCCGCCCAGCCCGCGAGCCCAGCCACCCCACCCCCTCAGGGGCAAACCCCGCCCTCTGGCAGGTCCGGCGAACGGCTCGCCCCCCATGAACGGGCCCGACCCCTGGCTCCGGGCAGCGTCTATCCGGCCAAGGATCTCTGCAGCCAATGCGGGCTCTGCGATAGCCGCTGGGTGGCCTACGTGCGCAGTGCCTGCGCCTTTCTCGAGCAACGTTTCGAAGCGATGGAGCAGCGGGCCCATGGCCGCAGCCGCGACCTCGACAACGAGGACGAGCTCTATTTCGGCGTGCAGCAGCGGATGCTCAGCGCCCGCTTGCAAGCGCCGATCCCAGGGGCCCAGTGGAGCGGCATCGTCTCGCGCATCGGCGTGCGTGCCCTCGAGACCGGGCTGGTGGATGCGGTGCTGTGCGTGCAGCAGAGCGAGGACGATCGCTTCACCCCGGTGCCGGTGCTGGCCCGTACGCCCGCCGAAGTGCTGGCCGCAAGGGTCAACAAGCCCACCCTGAGCCCGAATCTGAAGGTGCTCGAGCAGTTGCCCGGCAGTGGCATCCGCCGGCTGCTGGCGATCGGTGTGGGTTGCCAGATCCAGGCCCTGCGGGCGGTGCAGGAGAGCCTGCCGCTGGACAAGCTGTACGTGCTCGGCCTGCCTTGTGTGGACAACGTTTCGCGCCAGGGGTTGCAGACCTTCCTCGACAGTGCCAGCCGCTCCCCTGCCACGGTGGTGCACTACGAGTTCATGCAGGATTTCCGCATTCACTTCCGCCATCAGGATGGCCATGAGGAAACCGTTCCCTTCTTCGGCCTTGATACGCCCAGGCTCAAGGATGTCTTCGCCCCCAGTTGTCTGAGCTGCTTCGATTACACCAACGCCGGCGCCGATCTGGTGGTGGGCTACATGGGAGCCAGCTTCGGCCGTCAGTGGATCACCGTGCGCAATGACACCGGTGCCGAGCTGCTGGCCCTGGTGGAAGACGAACTCGAAACGGGGCCGGTGCTCAGCAGCGGCGATCGGCGCCAAGCGGTGCAGCAGGGCATTGAGGCCTACGACAAGGCTCTGCGCTTGCCGATGTGGCTGGCGGAGCTGGTGGGCTGGCTGGTGCAACGGGTGGGCCCCAAGGGCCTGGAATACGGCCGCTTCTCGATCGACTCCCACTTCACCCGCAATGCGCTCTGGCTGCGCCGCCATCACCCCGCCATGGCGGAGCGCCACATCCCCGCCTTCGCCCGTCGAATCATCAGCCGCTATCGGCTCCCCGCCTCATGACCACCACCCATCGCAGTTGTGGAGTTCTGCTCCACCCCACCTCCCTGCCCGGTACACCGGGCTGCGGCAGCTTCGGCGCTGCGGCCCGCGACTGGATTGATCTGCTTGTGCGCCAGGGCGTGGGGGTGTGGCAACTGCTGCCCCTGGCCCCCACCGATGGCACGGGATCGCCCTATAGCTCTCCCAGTGGCTCGGCCCTCAATCCCTGGTTCATCGATGCCGATGATCTGCTGGCCGCTGGCCTGATCAGCGCCGCCGATCACGCTGACCTGCCAGCTGGCGGGCTGGATCGCCTGGAACCCGCCACGGCCTCCGCCCGCTCAGCGGCGATTGCGGTGGCCCTGGGCCGGCACTGGCGTGAGCAGCCCCAGGACCACCAGCAGGCCTTTGCCACCTGGCGCCGCTCCCAGGACTTCTGGCTGGAGGATCACTGCCGCTTCATGGTGTTACGGCGCCTCCACCAGGGCAAGCCCTGGTGGGAATGGCCCGGTCCTCTGGCCCAGCGCCAGGGTCGGGCCCTGAGCCAGCTCGCCGCCGAACACGGCCCTGAGTTGCTGGCGGAGGCCCTGTTGCAATGGCAGTTGCACCAGCAGTGGGCCCAGCTGCAGCGGCGGGCCCGGGCCGGGGGCCTGCGGCTGCTCGGCGATCTGCCCTTTTATGTGGCCCACGACAGCGTGGATGTCTGGTGCCGCCGCAGCCTCTTCTCCCTTGGCCTGGACGGCCAGCTGCTCCAACAGAGCGGCGTTCCCCCCGATTACTTCGCCGTTACCGGCCAGTTGTGGGGCACGCCGGTGTATCGCTGGTGGCGTCATCGGCTGAGTGGCTTCCGCTGGTGGTTGAACCGGCTGGAGCTGCAGCTGGAGCTCTTTGATCTGCTGCGCCTCGACCATTTCCGCGCCCTCGAGTCCTATTGGAGCGTGCCGGGGGCGGATCCCACGGCGGAGCATGGCCAGTGGTGCCTGTCGCCGGGCATGGCCCTGCTGGCCAAACTCGAGCGGCGCTGCCGCCGGCAGGGACACCTGCTGCCGGATGGCCGCCTGCCGTTGATTGCCGAAGACCTGGGTGTGATCACGGCCGAGGTGGAGGCGATCCGGGATCGCTTTCGGCTCCCCGGCATGAAGATTCTCCAATTCGCTTTCGATGGCAGCGAAGACAACCCCTACCTTCCCGCCAATTACGAGGGTGAGCGCTGGGTGGTTTACACCGGCACCCACGACAACGCCACCACCGAGGGCTGGTGGCAGGCCCTGGATGAAGAGAGCCGCTCTCGGGTGGGCACCCTGGTGGGCCATCAGATCACCTCCCCCAGCTGGCAGCTGCTGGAGCTGGCCCTGGCCTCCAGCGCTGAACTGGCGATCGTGCCCCTGCAGGACCTGCTGCATCTGGACGATCGGGCTCGCTTCAACACCCCTGGCACGGTGGAAGGCAACTGGAGCTGGCGGCTGGTGGGTCCGCTCGCCGGCCTGGAGGGGCCACTCCAGGGCTTTGGCGCCATGGCCGCCCGCTATGGCCGCGGCGACGGATAACGGAAGTTGCCGGCTGCCGCCAGGCCCTTGCCCGCCGGCAGGGGTTGGCCGTTCCAGAGCACGGCCGTGGCGGAGGTCGGGGCGGGCTCCAGCCGCAAGCGGAAGGGGGGCAGGACGGGCAGGCTGAGGGCGCCGCTGACCTCATTGAGGGTCGTGGTACCGCTGCGTTCGCTGATGATCTCGACGTGACTGGGGGAGTTGAGCTGCAGGCTCAATTGACCCAGCGCCCGGTCCACCTGAGGGCCCTGGCGCTCATGCTGCAGACGGACCAGCGCCTGACCCTTGGCAGCCCGCTGCAGGGGCGCGAGCTCGGGGTAGGCGGCGAGCAGGCTGCTGGGCTGGCTGAGCGGACGATCGCCGCGGCCCTCCAGGGGGGCGATCGGCGTCGTGCTCAGCAGGCCCTGGCGGGCGAGCTGCTGCTGCTGCAGGTTGAGGGCGTAGATCAAGCCCAGGGTGAGCACGCCATAGAGCAAGGTGCCTTGCCAGGTGGTGAACACATCGATGGAGCCGGGCGTGAAGCGCAGCAGCAGCGGCCCTGGCCGCTGGCCCCTGCGGTTGGCCCGGGCCGAGGGCAGGGCCCCAGCCAGGCTGCCTGGCGGAAGCTCAAGGCGATGTTCGAGCAAGGGCAGCATGGTGCGCAGATAGGCCGCCTCGGGCAGCCGCTCACGCCAGCCGCGCTCCAGGGCCTCCAGCACCGGTGTGCTGATGCGGGTTTCGAGCGCGAGTTGGCGCAGGCCCAGCCCCTGGCTCTCGCGCGCCTGGCGCAGCAGCAGTCCGGCGCTCTGGAGGGGATCCGGGGCCGGAGCAGGCATCCCCCCGGCCTTGCTGGGGGAACTTTGGCGCCAGGCCAGGAGCAGGCGCCGCAGCAGGGGTGGCACCCGGCGCCAGATCGGCGCCAGCGCTGGCAGGGGAGGGGGAGCAGGCACGCTCAGGAGCGGGGAATCCGGCTGGTGTCGGGAGCGTGGCCATCTTCGTGGACAAGCTCGTCGGCCTGCAGCCGCCGCCAGCGCCCTTCCGGCAGGTCGGCGAGTTCAAGGCCGCCGATGGCGATCCGCCGCAGGTCCAGCACCGGATGGCCCAGCAGCCCGGCAGTGCGTCGGATCTGGCGATTGCGTCCTTCCCGCAGCACCAGCTCCAGCAGGGTGGCGTCGCCGTCGTGCTCCAGCACCGACAGCTGCACCGCCTGGCTGGCCTGCCCGTCCAGGGGGACGCCCGCCCGCCAATCGTCCAGCACGGGCCGCTCGGGTCGGCCCCGGACCCAGGCCCGGTAGGTGCGGCTGTGACCGTAGCGGGGATGGGTGTGCCGCAGGGTGAGGGCACCATCGTTGCTGAGCAGCAGGGCGCCGCGGCTGTCGGCGTCCAGCCGGCCCACCGGGTGCAGCCCCTGTCCCCGGCGCAGCTCGGCGGGCAGCAGATCGAGCACGGTCGTGCGGCCGTGGGGGTCATGGCAGGTGCTGAGCACGCCCAGGGGCTTGTTGAGCAGCAGGGTGAGCGTGGCGGCTGGTGGCGCCAGCGGCTGGCCATCGATCTCGATGCGGTCGGCGGCGAGATCGGCCTGATCGCCCAGCTGGGCCCGCTGGCCGTTGACCCACACCCGCCCCTGCCGCAGCAGCTCCTCACCGCGGCGTCTGGAGCAGAACCCCGCCGCGGCCATCAATTTCTGCAGGCGCTCACTGGCCATGGCATCGGGGCATGGGGCCGACACCCATTGTCGCGATCGCGGTGCCGGACCGGAGCCCGCAGCCTGAAACCCGCTGCCTGTACCAGCCCAGCCAATCGTGGTACGGTTACGAAACAATATGGTTTCGTAACTCGCAGCGATGCCCTCGATCACCATCGTCACTTCCGCCGCGGCCCTGGCCCCTACCGGCGATCTGCTGCGTTGCTACCTGCGGGACATCGGCCGGGTGCCGCTGCTGAGCCATGAGCAGGAGATCACCCTGGGGCGGCAGGTGCAGGAGCTGATGGGGCTCGATGAGCTGCGGGAGGAGCTGAAGCTGCGGGCCGGTGGCGAGGAGCCAAGCGA
>JAPLIB010000042.1 GCA_026389335.1 Cyanobacteriota bacterium
CCATCTCTGCTGCTCTCGCCGCAGGTGAAACCCTGCGTGTCTTCAATGGCAGCACCCTCCTGGGCAGCGCCACCGTCAACAACACTGCCAAGACCTGGAGCTATATCCCCACCCTGCCTGCTTCCGCTGGCACCACCTACAACATCACCGCACGGGTGGCTGATGTAGCCGGAAACCTCGGCATCGCTTCCGCTGCTCGCAAGTTCGTCCTCGATACCACTGCTCCAGCCACCACCGTTGCCATTAGCGCTGTCAGCGACAACGTCGGATTAATTAAGGGTGTCGTGGCCGCCGGCGCTCGCACTGACGACACCACCCCCACCATCGCAGGCACCACCGGCACTGCCCTGGCGGCGGGTGAAACGCTGCGCATCTTTAACGGCAGCACCCTGCTGGGTAGTGCTGCCGTCAACAACACCGCCAAAACCTGGAGCTTTGCCCCCACCCTGCCTGCTTCTGCTGGCACCAACTACAACATCACCGCACGGGTGGCTGATGCAGCCGGTAATCTCGCTCCCGCATCCGCTGCTCGAGCTTTTGTTCTTGATACCGGTGTTGAATCGACCGTTTCGTTTGCGCTTGGCCCCAACCAATCAACCCTAAAACTTACAGGAACAAAGCGCATCAATGGCACCGGCAACGGCCTTGACAACACCATCGTTGGCAATCCTGCAAACAACAGGATCGCTGGCCTGGGCGGCAAGGATATTCTCACTGGAAGTAACACAGCAGATCGTGATGTCTTTGTCTTCTTCCAACTCAGCGACTCCCTGCTTCTCGATCCAACCAGTGGTACGGGTGGATATTTCGATGAGATCACTGATTTCAATCGCAACGACCGCATCACAGCACCGTTCTCTGTCGAGACAGACATCCTCACCTCTTCGCTCGGTGAAGCGGAAACCATCTCCCCGACTACGATTGCCGCCGTTCTCACCACATCCAGTTTCACCGCCAATGGCGTGGCTGCTTTCACCGCCAACAGCCATTCCGGAACGTTCATTGCCATGAACGATGCTCGCGCCGGTTTTCAGGCTGATACGGACTCCATTGTGTGGTTGCGAGACTATTCCATCAGTGCTGCCAACTTCGTTGAATTTGTCTGATGCAGTCAGTACTACCAATCTCACCGACTCCCTCCGCCGGCCCTCATCCTTAACCTCCTGCGAGACGGCACTGAGCACCACTTTTCCGCTGTTGCTGAAGCCCCTGTTGGCGGCCGGGACTGGCCCTTGCCGCTCATCTGCAGCCGCTCCTGCCTGCGCTCCTTGCCGTAACTTCACTGTGAAGCTGGCGCTGCCACCCCAGCGTGGGGTCTACGGGAGGTTCGATCCGGCCAGGGGCACCACCTGGGTGGCACCGATCACCGCGGGCCTGGGCATCGCCCATCAGACCCTGCCACATGAGGCGGCCCATGCCGCCCAGAGCTGCCCGGATGGTGTCCTGCGGCCGATCGGCGGACAGGTGTCGTCCCCTCACCTACATGATCGAGCGGGATATCTCCGCCATCACTCTGTGTAACTACGGCTCAAGGAATCTGCTGTTGCAGCGGGAAGCTTTTGCGGTGCAGGGCCAGGCCAACGCCGTGGCCCTGATCGTGAGTGCCCTCGACCAGCTCTGCTGGCGCCGGCGGCTGTATCTGGTGAAGTGTGGGCGGAACCCGGTACCAGCCTTGGGCCCTCGGCATGGTGAGGGAGACAAGGGGTGGGAAGCGATGAGCGGCTCTGCACTGGATCGGCTGGTGAGCCCCGCAGAAGCGGATCCTGCGCTGCCGCTCCCGCCAGCAGTGTCAACGCGCTCGGCGCCTCGGCTATGGACCCACAGCGACCTGCCGCAAGCCGCTGCCAATCACCCTGCCGCAGCAGCAATCGTCGCCGGGATCCGGAGTCAGCCGCGCCTGCAGCCGCATGAGCCAGACCCCCACCGACTCGCCCTACCGCTGGCGGGCTGCTGACCTGGAGGGGATTCGCGTCGCCCTCTCGATCCCGGCCCAGATGGCCGCGATCCGCGCCATCAACGACGCCATGGCGGATCTCGAGCAGCTCTACCCCGATGCCATCCCCACCGCCCGCCGCGAGCTCGATGCCATCGCCGCCATCGACACCGAGCTGGCGGGGCTGGGCCCCGAACAGCTGCAGGCCCCGATCGAGACCCGCCGCAAGGCCGTCAGCCCCGACGCCCTGCCGGAGGACGGCACCCTGCCGGTCAAGAAGGCGGATGTGATCGAGTTCGACACCGAGCTGCTGCGGGAGGAGACCATCACCCGCTACGGCGAGGGACTCTCGATCGAGGGTGCCCTGAGGCGGCAGCGGGGCAGCCATGCCCAGGCGCTGCTGTTGATGCTCCCCTCCCTAGCCGGCTGGAGTCGTGATCCCCAGCTGAGCGGCAGCGGCGGTGGCTTCACGGTGGCGCTGGAGCGGGGCTGAAACGTGACGAGCACCCCGGACTTGCCCCCCTCGGCGCTGCAGCCCTATGCCAACGCCCGCATCCTGCTGTTCTCCAACGCCATCCCTGGAGTTCTTGACTCAACACGCACCGGGCGCTTCCTGTTCGAGGGGTTCCTCAAACGGCTCCGTGGCATCTCCAGCAAGGAGAACGCCCCGGGCCTGGATACCGGCGACTTCACCTACGAGGGCTACCTCACCCGTGGGGCGTTGTTGCCTCTGACGTCCTTGCAGCCCTGGGACTGGCTCAGCTCCAACATCAGCTGGAGCACCAGCGGCATCCGCCCTGTCTCGGCCACCACCCCCGCTCTGCTGGCGCCGTGCTTTGGGGCGGCGTGGCTGGGACCGCTGACGGAGCTGCGCACTCCTGGCGCCCTGCCCTGCCCCAGTCGGGGGCAGTTCGCCGCCTTCTCCGTCACCGAGTTCGGCGGCCTGTACGGCGCCGGCGGCATCGGCACCTTGACCCAGCCGCTGTTGGGCGAACGCATCCAGGCCGCGCTCAAGCCCAACCGCGTCGTCGTCGTCGCCAGCGGCGACAGCCTCAACATGCTCGCCGAGCGGCACCTCACCACCGTCACCACCTTGCGGGGCCTGAACCCCACCCTCACCGGGAAGCCCTCCGATCCGCTGCCGGTGGGCAGCTGGCTGTTGATACCCAAGCGCCGAGCCGCCGCCAACGCGGACATCAGCACGACCAGCTTACCGGCTGGCTTCTACACACCCGAAACCCTGGCCACCTACCTGGGAGTGTCGCTCTCGACTATCTACAGCTGGAACTCCAGCGGCTACGGGCCTGCCTTCGTGAAGCTCGGCAACCTGGTCCGCTACACGCTTGAGGACGTGGAGCTCTGGCTGGCCCGGCAGCTGGAGATCTCACGGGGGTGAGGGACTAGACCCCACATAGCCCCACCCCTGGGGTCACTAATTCTTTACCCGCAATCAAGTCACTTGACACCAACGCAGAGACTATCTTGCGAAGGACTGCGTTTACAGCCTATGCTCAAGCGGGATTGGATATGGACCTCGCATTGAACCCAGCCGCGCCAGCAAGTAGACAGATTGCAATATCCACAATCCTAGGGAGACTCTGGAAAACCCCGCCACCCTGCGCGAGAATGGCGGTGTGATTGCGGGCGTGGACAGGCTTCATGGGCGTCAAGCAGTTCGGCTTTGGTGATTACGAGCAGTCCATGGCCAAAAAGAGGACCCGGCGCGAGCGATTTCTGGCCGAGATGGAGGCTGTTGTGCCTTGGAAGGCGCTGATCGATCTGATCGAGCCCCACTACCCCAAGATCAGCAGTAAGGGTGGTCGGCCTCCCTATCCGATTGAGACCATGCTGCGGATTCACCTGATGCAGCAGTGGTACGACCTGAGCGATCCGGCGATGGAGGATGCGCTGATCGAGGTAGCGACCATGCGTCGCTTTGCCGGCATCGCCCTGATCACCGACCGGATCCCCGATGAGACCACGATCCTGGCGTTTCGGCATCTGCTGGAGGAAAACGATCTCGGCGCGCAGATTTTCGAGGCGGTGAAGGCTCATCTCAAAGCCAACGGCATGGCCATGAAGCAGGGAACGATCATCGATGCCACCATCATCGCGGCTCCAAGCTCGACCAAGAATGAGAAAGGAGAGAGAGATCCCGAGATGCACCAGACCAAGAAAGGCAACCAGTGGTATTTCGGGATGAAGGTCCACATCGGGGTGGATAGCGAGACAGGTCTCATCCACTCTGTGGAAACGACCGCCGCTAATGTGCATGACCTCACCCCGGCGGCGGAGCTCCTGCACGGTGAGGAGACAGTGCTCTACACGGATGCTGGCTACCAGGGAATCGAGAAGCGACCTGAGATGCAAGGTCGGGGCATCGGCTTTCGCGTAGCCATGCGCCCAGGTAAGCGTCGCGCCTTGCTTGATACGCCTGAGGGGCGCTTGGATGACCTAATCGAGACGGCAAAGGCTCACATCCGCGCCAAGGTTGAGCATCCGTTCCGCGTGATCAAGCGGCAGTTTGGCTTTCAGAAGACCTGGTGCGGTGCATGTTCAAGAACCGCTGCAAGGTCAATGTTCTGGCAGCACTATCAAACCTATTCATGGTGCGCCATGAGCTGCTATGCAAGACATGATCTGGGGAGTGGTGTGCCCATTCGGGGCATAATCTACTCCAAATAGGCGAAATTAAGCACCCAAGGAGGAGGAGGAGAGGAATCAAGCTCATCAAGGACCAATCCCGCCCTGGGATAGCTCATCCCGAACAAAAAGCCTTACGGGGCTGCTGCGCGAGCTTGCTATCCAGGGCTTTCCTGGTTATCTCTTTATCGGGGGACCTCGAGATGGCCGACCATTATAAAGTATTCAGCGGAAGTGGCTTGCGTCGAACTACTGGGAGAGCAGCGTCAAATCACCTTTTACTCTCTTTGCAAAAATGTCAACAGCTTGACGTTTGTCGGGAACACCCGGAAAGTGCACAAGAAAGTGTTCATCTAGGCGATCCTGGTAATGATAGGGCCTGCAGTTGAAGCAAGTGTAATCTAGGCGCGCGATGCTGCTCATAAGCTTGGATGAGAATAGATTATAGACGATGGCATCCTGATCCCCATTTGTAAACATGCCAAGCCTTTCCCCGTTCCACCAGTCCCCGATCTTCTTGAGGTCGGAATTGTAGACATCTTTCAGGAAGCAGCGCGCGGATGAAGTATTGCGAATAAAGAACTGTCCGGACGACAAATAGGTCCATTTCCCTTGGGGATTGACGGGGCTTGCGCATACAATCAAAAATATGTCATCACCCACCCCCTCTGTAAATGATTCGAGGCCCTGGCTCGGACGGGTAAAGTAGGCGTCGTCGTCAATCCAAAAAAGCCAGCTATCACTTGTATCCATTGACAAAAGCGTCTTTATCTTCCGGAAGTAAGAAGGCTTTTCACTATCATGCACCGAGCGGTCGCAGAAGTAAGAGTAGCCATGCCGCCTGCAGTAATTAATGTGATTGATGTCGGATTCCAGCCTAACTTTGTCGGACCCAGAGACAACCGTGATCATGCCTGAAACCTGTATTTGCCTTTCGCGAGATTAAAGCGATTCTCGATTTCTGTCTGCTCGTAGAGGCGTATCGAAGTATTTGGTTGGGCTTCTGGCTGCCAGGCTCGTTGATTGCGCGGGCACGGCTGATTAAAAGTCCGGCGCAGGCAGTCTTTCTGGGGCTGCTAGGGAGACTCTGGAAAAACCCACCCTGCGCGAGAATTGCCGCGTGATCGTGGGCGTGGACAGGCTTCATGAGCGTCAAGCAGTTCGGTTTCGGTGATTACGAACAGTCCACGGCCAAAAAACAGACCTGGCGCGAGCGCTTTCTGGCCGTGATGGAGTCTGTTGTGCCATGGAAGGCGCTAATCGATCTGATTGAGCTCCACTACCCAATGA
>JAPLIB010000165.1 GCA_026389335.1 Cyanobacteriota bacterium
CACGCTCTCCCGGTTCGGCGGGCTCATGCGCTGCCGGATCTCGGCCAGCAACTCCGGATCATAAGGCGATTTCATCGTTCATCGTTGGGCCCCCTGATGGATCGGTCAGACAGGGCGGACAACTTTGCTGGTAGTGGGGGCCTCGAGATGCTGTATCACTGCCTGCCACGGCAGTACAAGGATCCAAACCAGCTTTATCTCCACCTCAAGCGAGAAATCTGCGCGTGAAGCGTGTTCTGGCCATCATCCTTGGCGGCGGCGCCGGCACGCGCCTGCAGCCCCTGACCCTCACCCGTGCCAAGCCTGCAGTTCCCCTGGGCGGCAACTATCGCCTGATCGACATCCCGATCAGCAACTGCATCAATGCCGGGATCAGCAAGATCTACGCGCTCACGCAATTCAACAGTCAATCCCTCAACCGCCATATCAGCCTCACCTATAATCTCACTTCTGCCTTCAGCGGCGGCTTTGTTGAGGTGCTGGCGGCCCAGCAGACCCCCGACAGTCCTAGCTGGTTTCAAGGTACGGCGGATGCCGTGCGCCAGTACCGCCAGTTGATCGAGGCGTGGGATGTGGATCAGTTGCTGATCCTTTCCGGCGATCAGCTCTACCGCATGGATTACCAGGCCTTCATCGAGGCCCACCGCGCCAGCGGTGCTGCGCTGACGGTGGCGGCCCTGCCGGTGGACCCAGCAACGGCGGAGGGCTTCGGGTTGATGCGCACCGATGCCGATGGACAGATCCGAGAGTTTCGGGAGAAACCCGGTGGCGAGGCCCTCGAGGCCATGCGTGTCGACACCGCTGCGCTCGGGCTCGCCGCTGATGAGGCTCAACGCCGGCCGTTCCTTGCCTCGATGGGCATCTACGTGTTCGAGCGGGACACCCTGTTCAACCTGCTCAGCAGCCACCCGGAAGCGACGGACTTCGGCAAGGACATCATCCCCACCGCGCTCAGCAGTGGGCTGCGATTGCAGAGCCATCTGTTCGACGGCTACTGGGAAGACATCGGCACGATCAAGGCCTTCTATGAGGCCAACCTGGCCCTGGCCGATGAGCACCCCGCCTTCAGCTTTGATGACGAGACAGCCCCGATCTACACACGATCGCGCTATCTGCCTCCCAGTCAGATTCATGATGCCCAGATTCGCCGCTCGATTCTGGGTGAAGGATGTCGACTCGATCGCTGTGTGGTGGATCACTGCGTTCTCGGCCTGCGATCGCGGGTCGAGGAGGGGGTTGTGCTGAAAGACACTCTGGTGATGGGTGCCGACAGTATCGAGTCGGAACGCGAACGTGCTGTCCTGCGTGCTCATGGAGGCGTACCTCTGGGGATCGGCAGAGGGTCCCATATCTCCAACGCGATTCTGGACAAGAACGTGAGAATCGGCTGCAACGTTCAGGTGATCAACAAAGATCGTGTGCAGGAGGCCGATCGTAGTGCTCAGGGGTTCACGATCCGCAGTGGCATCGTGGTGATCGAGAAGAATCTAACCCTGGTCAACGGCACCATTATCTAGGCTGAATTCTTGCAAAAATTTCGACGCCAATTTCAACTCGCCGGTGCACTGATGTGGGCTTGCCGAGTGTTCTTCTGCACACGACCTGCCACCTTCGCCAGGGTCTGATCGCCCATGGCGAGCACCGCATCAACCGGTGCCGCTGCTCAAACGGCGGCTGGAGCTCAGCCGCGAGGAGGCCCTCAAGCTCTGGAGCGAGAAGCGCAAACAGGGCTGGCAGCCCACAACGGCACAGTGGCGACCGCCACAGGCACCAGCTCAGGACTGAGCACAACACCCATGGACCTCCACGCCGATCTCGACCAGCGCGTCACGCTGGACACCACTACCCTGCCGTGGACGCCTTCGCCGATGGCCGGGGTGGAGAGGCGCATGCTGGATCGCCGCGGTGATGAAGTGGCCCGCGCCACTTCGATCGTGCGTTACGCCCCCGAGAGTCGCTTTGAGCGCCACAGTCATGGCGGCGGCGAGGAGATCCTCGCTCTTGAGGGCACCTTTTCCGACGAGTTGGGGGACTATCCAGCCGGCACCTACCTGCGCAATCCTGCCGGCTCGAGCCATGCCCCCTTCAGTGAGCTGGGCTGCACGCTCCTAGTGAAGCTGCAGCAGATGCACCCCGCTGATCAACAACGCCTGGTGATCGACACCAACAGCGAAGCCTGGCGGCCCGGTCTGGTGAAGGGACTTGAGGTGATGCCGCTGCATGGCTACGGATCCGAGCACGTGGCCTTGGTGCGCTGGGCGCCGGGCACACGGTTCCAGCCCCACAGCCACCCCGGCGGCGAAGAGATCTTCGTGCTGGATGGCGTGTTTCAGGACGAGCACGGCAGCTATCCGGCTGGCAGCTGGCTGCGCAATCCACCGGGCAGCGTGCACCGGCCCTGGAGCGAGACCGGCTGCACGATCTGGGTCAAGACCGGCCACCTGCCGGCCGTCCAGGGGTCTGATGGTTCAGAAGCGTGAGCCTGGCGTCTGCAGGAAGGCCAGCTCCTCAGCGCTCGACACCCGCCCCCGGTGACTGCCAGGAAAGATGACGCCCGTGCCGCGGATCAGGCGGCCATCACCAACGTAGTCGGAATGATGCTGTTTTCAGGAGGTGGTTGATTGATCCAGACCACCTCCGGCTGACGCCAACAGCGGGTGGTTCGACTCCAGCGGCGGGGATGGCGCTGACGGGCCTG
>JAPLIB010000016.1 GCA_026389335.1 Cyanobacteriota bacterium
CGGATGGCTGGTCGGGATCCGCTCCTCGATCGAGACGTAGGAGAACAAAGAGCTACTGCGCTCCTGTTGGCCTCGCATCAACGAATGGGCAGCTGCCCAATTCTGGCAGAGGGGGCCGGGTTTTTCAGCGAACTCCTACGCTCACATCCCAGCTTGAGAACCCCGTCATGGCCCTTCAGATCGGTGATGCAGCGCCTGATTTCAGCCTGCCGGATCAGAACGGCCACAGCGTGAGTCTCGCGGCTCTCAGGGGCCAGCGCGTGGTGATTTATTTCTATCCGAAAGATGACACCCCCGGCTGCACCAAAGAGGCCTGCAACTTTCGCGATCGCTGGAGCGCTTTTGAAGGTCAGGGAATCAAAGTCTTAGGAATCAGCAAGGATGGGGCCGGCAGCCACAGCAAATTCATCGACAAATACGAGCTGCCCTTCACCCTGCTCACCGATGCCGAGCCTTGCCCCGTGGCCACGGCCTTCGAGAGCTACGGCCTCAAGAAATTTATGGGCAAGGAGTACATGGGCATGATGCGCCACACCTTTGTGATCGATGCCGAGGGCAAGCTCGAGCTCCTGTACACCAAGGTGAAGGCTGAAACCATGGCCGATCAGATCCTCACCGACCTGGGACTGGCCTGAGCCTGGCGCCGCCGAACCCGCCCTCGGTCAAGATCAGATCGGTTGCAGTTCCACCAAGGCCTCCAGGGCGAGATCGGGCTGACAAGCCACCTCGATTCCCTGGGCCCCCAGCAGGGCCTGAAGCCTGGGCAGCAGCAGGGCTGCATCGCCGCCACTCAGCACCACTCGGCAGCCGGGGTCGATCCGGCGGGCCTGCAAGGCGGCATCCGCCACCGCCGCCGCCACCCCATACACCACACCCAGGGCCATGGCCCGGTCGGTGGCGATCGGCCAGTCCATCACTGTCCCCTGGGCCGATCCGAGTCGATCCACCAGCGGTAGCTCGAGCTGGGGCAGGGCGGCGGTGCCCATCGCCATGGCCCGCAGCTGCAGACCAACCCCAGCCAGCAGCCGGCCCCCCGCGAAACGACCGGATCGCTCCACCCGGGTGAGGCTGAGCACCGTGCCGGCATCGGCCACCAGCACCGCCTGGTCCCAACGCCGCCAGGCGAGCCAGCCGGCCAGGGCCCGATCCAGACCCAGCCAGGGCGGCAGTTCAGCCAGCGGCACCCGATCCAGTTGCAGCCGCCGCTGCGGCGGCAACGCCAGCAGCGGCGGCAGTGGCCCCACCGCCGCCCAACCGACCAGATCGGCCACGAGCCCAGGCTCCAGAGCGGCAGCTGGCGGCGGGCCATGCTCCACCCGCAACCCCTCAGCAGTGGCGACAGCCCAGTGCCAGCGGCTGTTTCCAATCAGCAACCAGCGGGGCGAACCGCCAGGCACTCAGATGCCCTCGCCCATCAGCCCCGGCAGATGGATACCGCACTCCTGCTGAACCCCGCCGAAACGGGTGGCACGGCCGCTGAGGTCACCGGCGTCGGCAGCGCTGGAGTGCCAGTCGCCCACAGTGGAATACCCCTGTTCAAAAAGGGGATGCTGGGGCAAGCCATGCTCCTGCATGTAATAAAAGACATCGCGACTGCTCCAGGTCAGCAGCGGCCGCAAGGACCAGGCCCCGCGCACCGGATCCAGCGCCGTCATGCCGCGGCGATGGTCGGTCTGACGGCCGCGCACGCCACTGGCCCAGCACCGCACCTGCAGCTCAATCAGGGCTCGATCGAGGGGCTCCACCTTGCGAAGCTGGTTGTAGAGCTGCAGATTCTCCAGGTTGCCGGATTCCCAGAGCCGGCCATGGAGCGCCTCCATCCGGGCCGGGCTCATCGCCGCCTGAGCCACCCGCAGATCGATGGACAGCAGCGCGCTGAGCTGTTCGGCGTAGTGATATGTCTCGGGGGGCAAATAGCCGGTATCCACCCAGATCACGGGCACCCGCCGACCGGGGACCACCTCGCCGAGCTCACTCACCATGTGGAGCAACACCGCCGACTGGATGCCGAAACTGGTGGTGAGCGCCAGCCCTTCACCAAAACATTCAGCCGCCCAGCGGAGCCGGGACTGGGCATCCAGGGGCTCGAGCAATGTCCGGGCAGCCTCCAGATCCAGAGGGGACCCCTGGCGATCAGTGGGCATCGCGCCTAGCGGGGCTTGGGCAGCCTGGGTTTGCAGCCAAGGCGAACTCGATACGACGTTTCCCGTGGCCGGAAGGGTCAGCATCAAGCCATCATCACCCGTCAATGGAAACACTGGGTAGGGTTCCTGCATGGAGAGTGACAGGCATCCCGCCAATTCCAGCAGCGCCGCCGCCGCGCCCGTCGTGATCGTCGGGGGGGGCTTTGCTGGCCTCTACACAGCCCTGTCCCTCGCCGAGAGCCGGCGTCACCCGCCGATCCTGCTGATCGAACCGCAGGAGCGCTTTCTGTTTCTGCCCCTGCTCTACGAGCTGCTCAGCGGCGAACTGCGTCGCTGGGAGATTGCCCCGCGCTACGACGCCCTGCTGGCAGGCAAAGGAGTGGGTTGGCTACAGGACCGAGTCGACCGCATTGATGCCAGCCAGCGGCTTGTGCATACCGCCGGTGGCCGCAGCCTTCCCTATCGCCGCCTGGTGCTCGCCTCGGGGGGCCACCCCGAGTACTTCGGTGTGCCGGGCGCTGACATCCACAGCCTCGGCTTCCGCAACCTCGACGACGTGGAGCGCCTGCAGACCCTGCTGGAGAAGCTGCGTCGCTCCGGTCGCCCCCTGCAGCGCCTGGCGGTGGTGGGGGCCGGCCCCAGCGGTGTGGAGCTGGCCTGCAAACTCGCGGATCTGGTCCAGGGCTGTGCGGTCATCGAGCTGATCGAGCAGGGCCCGACCCTGCTGCCCCAGGCTCGGGCCTTCAGCCGCGAGCAGGCCGAGAAAGCCCTGCGCCAACGGGATGTGCGCCTGCGCACCCACACCGCCGTCACCCGGGTAGACGCCGACCGTCTGCACCTGTGCTGTCGAAGCGCAAACGAGGCCAGTAGGGCGCCAGTTGATCCCGACGAAATTCTGTCGGTCGACGGTGTGATCTGGACCGCCGGACTCAGCTTCCGGCCGCCGCTGATCAGCCCCGATCCCCGCCGCGATCGGCGCGGCCGCCTGTGCTGTGAAGGCGACCTCAGCCTGATCGACCAGTCCTCCATCTTTGTCGCCGGCGATCTGGCCCACCTGGAGGGGCCCGACGGCGATCCCCTACCGGGCACGGCCCAGGTGGCCTTCCAGCAGGCGCCCCTGCTGGCCGCCAACCTGTTGCGCTCCCTGGCGGACGAACCACTGGAAAGCTTCCAGTGGAAGGATCTGGGCGAAATGCTGTCCCTCGGCAAAGTCGACGCCTGCCTGACGGCCGCCGGCCTCACCCTGGCCGGGCCGGCTGCCTTTCGCCTGCGCCGGCTGGCCTATCTCAGCCGCATGCCCGGCCTGACCCACACCCTGCGGGTGGCCGCCGGCTGGCTGGCCGACTGGAAACCATGACCGCAGTTGCTCGGCCCCAGGCGAACTGGCCCAGGCCCCAGGCCCTGTTGCTCGATGCCATGGGCACCCTGATCGGCCTGCGCCGCTCGATCGGCAGCACCTATGCCCGGCTGGCGGCAGACCATGGGCTGCAAGTGGAAGCCGAGGCCATCGACCAAGCCTTCCCTGCCATTTATCGAGCCGCGCCGCCCCTGGCCTTCCCCGGCCTGGAGGGCGAGGCACTGGAACTGGCCGAACGCGATTGGTGGGCGCAGCGCATCGACGCGGTGCTGATAGCGGCCGGTGCCACTCCAGCACCAGCAGCTCTGCATCGCTGCCTCTTCGATCAGTTCGCCGACCCCCAGCTCTGGCGGGTCTACGACGACGTGCCCCCCCAACTCCAGGCCTGGCGAAAGCAAGGGCTGCGGCTGGCGGTGGTGAGCAACTTCGACCAGCGCCTGCATGGCCTGCTGGCCGGCCTGGAGCTGACCCCCTGGATTGAGCAGGTGGTGGTCTCCAGCCGGGCCGGAGCGGCCAAACCCTCGGCCCAGCCCTTTCAGCACGCCCTGGAGGCCCTGGACCTGAGCGCCGAGCAGGTGTGGCATGTGGGCGACAGCCCTGAGGACGCGGCCGGCGCCGCCGCAGCGGGGATCCGCTGCCTGATCGTGCAACGACCTTGAGCCAAGGCGTGCTGGCGGGTCGAACGGCCGGGTTGCGCCCTGCTGAGAAGCGGCGGCTGGAGCGGCTCTGCCATCGCCGCCATCCGGCCGATGCCACCGCCGATCTGCTCACCCTGCAACGACTGGCGGCCGAATCCCATGGCCTGGAGCTACCGCTCAGCCTGGTGGTGGACGGTCGGGGGCTGTGCCGGTTGCTGTGGGTGGGCGATCTGGAACAGTCAGGGCGGCTGATCGAACGCTTGCCCGGCTCCGATCGCCGTCAGGGCCATGACCTGCGACTGATCACCTGCCGGCGGGGCAGCCGCTCGGCCCCCCTGCTGCCGGGCCAGCAGGAATCGGTGGTGGCCCTCGATCTGGCACCCTGCCTCTGGCTGCGCTACGTCGATGAAGCCGGTGCCGGCGGCCACTGGCCGGCGCTGCTGCTCACCGCCGGCGCTGGCGACGATCCCTGGCAACAGCAAGCGGAGGGCGACCTGGCCGACCTCTGCCTGCAGGATCCAGCCAGCCTGGTGGTGGAGTCGGCGGAAGCCGAGGGCGGCAGCAAGGCCACCAAAGGGCCGGAACGGGTGCTATTGCTCTGCCTGGTGGGCGGCGACCCCCAGCACACCCGCCGGGAGGAGGCCGAACTGGAAGGTCTGGTGCGCAGTGCCGGCGCCGTGCCGGTGGGCATCGTCGAGCAGAAGCGCCGCAGCGGCGAGAGCCACCTGACCATCTGGGGCGAGGGCAAGCTGCAGGAGGCAGCCCTGGAAGCCCGCCGCCTTCAGGCCGATCTGGTGGTCACCGACCGCGAACTGACGCCGGTGCAGGCCCGCAATCTGGAGCGGCTGCTGGATCTACCGGTGAGCGATCGCAGCGAGCTGATCCTCGACATCTTTGCCCAACGGGCCGCCAGTGGCGCCGGCCGCCTGCAGGTGGAACTGGCCCAGCTGCGCTACCGCCTGCCGCGGCTCACCGGCCGCGGCCTGAGCCTGTCGCGGCAGGGGGGCGGCATCGGCACCCGCGGGCCCGGCGAAACCCAGCTGGAGAAAGATCGGCGGGCGATCAGCCGGCGGGTCGAACGGCTGCAGCGGGAGGTGCAGCGACTCGGCGACCATCGGGCCCGCCTGCGCCAGAGCCGCACCGGCCTGGGCCGCCTGGCCCTGGTGGGCTACACCAACGCCGGCAAGAGCTCCCTGCTCAATGCCCTCACCCGGGTGGGGGCGGCCCATGCGGTGCTGGCGGAGAACAAGCTGTTCGCCACTCTTGACCCCACCACCCGGCGCCTCACCTTGATCGATGCCGAGGGCAACGCCGATCAGCCCCTGTTGATCACCGACACGGTGGGTTTCATCCGCGCCCTGCCGGCCCAATTGATGGAAGCGTTCCGCTCCACGATCGAAGAGGCCCTCGACGCCGATGCCCTGCTGCTGGTGGTTGACCTGGCCGATCCGGCCTGGCCGGAGCAGCTGCGCACGGTGCGCTCGATTCTCGACAGCCTCGGCTCGGTGGCACCGCAACTGGTGATCGGCAATCAGATCGACCGCTGCCCGGCCAGCGAGCTGGAGCGGGCCCGAGCCCTGGAGCCCAGCATGATGTTCGTGTCGGCAACCGCCGATCTGGGGCTGCAAAACCTCCGGGAGCACCTGCGCCACTGGCCCTGCGGGGGAAGCCACGACTCAGAAGGGGCTGTGCCAACATCGATGGGTTGATTCTTTCCCTGGTTCATGGTGCTGCAGCTCGGCGATACCGTTCCCGATTTCACCCAGGACTCCCAGCTCGGTCCGATCAACCTCTACGACTTTGGCGCCGATAGCTGGGTGGTGCTGTTCTCCCATCCTGCCGACTACACCCCGGTGTGCACCACCGAGCTCGGTGAGGTGGCCCGTCTGCGTCCTGAATGGGAGAAGCGCAACGTCAAGACGATCGCCCTGAGTGTTGATACAGCCGAAAGCCACAAGGGCTGGATCTGCGACATCAACGAAATCCAGCAGACCACGGTCGACTACCCGATTCTGGCGGATGCCGACAAGAAGGTCAGCGACCTCTACGGCATGATCCATCCCAATTCGCTCAACAATCTCACGGTGCGCTCGGTGTTCATCATCGATCCTGCCAAGAAGCTGCGCCTGCAGATCACCTACCCCGCCAGTACCGGCCGCAACTTTGACGAAATTCTGCGGGTGATCGACTCCCTGCAGCTCACCGATCACCATCAGGTCGCCACCCCGGTCAACTGGAAGCAGGGCGAAGATTGCGTCGTGGTGCCTTCCATCCCCACCGAGGAGGCCCGCGCCAAGTTCCCCAAAGGCGTCACCGAGATCCGCCCCTATCTGCGCATGACCCCCCAGCCCAACACATGAGTTCACCCGTCGGGCTTGCGGCCACCAGCCAGGGGCCCGACCCCATCCAGGCCCTTGACTGATCCGGCAATGACCCAGTGGTGGAAGTGGCAAGGCGGAGCCGATCGCATCGCCAACAGCTTCTGCGTCATCGGCGTGGGCCGCTTCGGCAGTGCCGTCTGCCGAGAGCTGCTGGGGGCCGGTGCCGAAGTGCTGGCCATCGACATGAGCCAGCGCGCCATCGACGAGTTGCGCCAGCAGGATGCGGCGCTTGAAGCGCGGGTGGTGGACTGCACCGATGAGGAAGCCTTAAGAGCCGCCGGCGCCCTCGATGTCGGCACGGTGGTGGTGGCGATCAGCGAACCGATCGAAGCCAGCATCACCGCCACCTTGATCGTGCGCGACAGCGCCGGCAGCCAGGTGCGCCAGGTGATCTCGCGGGCCACCAGTGATCTGCACGAAAAGATGCTGCGCCGGGTCGGGGCCGATCGGGTGGTGTTCCCCTCGAAAATGCAGGGCAGCCGCCTCGGCCTGGAGTTGGTGCGCCCCAATCTGCTGGAACGTCTGCGACTCGATGACCACAACAGCATCGAGGAGATCAGGGTGCCAGCCAGCTTCACGGGCCAGTCGCTGCGCGATCTGAATCTGCGCAAGACCTACAACGTCAGCGTGCTGGCAGCCGGACCGCTGAACCGGCTGACCGTGAATCCGCCCGCTTCCCAGGTGCTGCAGGAGAACGAACTGCTGGTGGTGATGGGCAGCGCCAAAGCGCTGGAAGCCCTGCCGTCCCGATGAGGCGATGAAGGTTCTGGGCCTGATGAGCGGCACCAGCGCCGATGGGATCGATGCAGTCCTGGCGGAGTTCCACGGCCGGCCGAACCGCCCCCGCTGGCGCCTTCTGGCCAGCGCCTCCGTGCCCTACCCGCCGACCCTGCGTCAGCAGCTGGTGGCTGCCGGCCAGGGCGCAGCGCTCACGGCCCAGGCCTGGCTTGAACTGGCTGAAGCGGTCACCGAATCCCAGGCAACGGCGGCCCAGGCCTGTGATCCCACGGGCCTGGCCGAGCTGGTGGGCTGCCATGGCCAGACGGTGTGGCACCGCCCCCCCGAGCCGGGCCGGATCGGAGCCAGCTGGCAGTTGCTGCTGGGGCCAAGACTGGCCCAACGGCTGCAGCGGCCCGTGGTGTTCGACTTCCGCAGCGCCGACCTGGCCCTCGGCGGTCAAGGGGCCCCCCTGGTGCCGGCCACGGACGCCGCCCTGCTGGGGGGCATCGGCGGCTGGCGCGCCCTGCTCAACCTCGGCGGCATCGCCAATCTCACCCTGCTGCCACCGATTTCGGGGCCTGATCGCCACGCCGCCGTCCTGGGCTGGGACTGCGGCCCCGCCAACACCTTGCTGGATCTGGCGGCCCAGCGCTTCAGCGCCGGCGAGCTGAGCTTCGATGCGGGCGGTGCCTGGGCGGCTCAGGGACAAGCGCAGGAGCGTCTGATTGAGCGCTGGCTGCAGGAGCCCTACTTCCAGCAGCGACCACCGAAATCCACGGGCCGCGAGCTGTTTGGCAGCAACGATCTGGAGCGTCGCCTGGCCGAGATCCAGGCCCTGGATCCCCACGGCAGCCCTGCCGATGCCCTCGCCACCCTGACCGCCTTCAGTGCCGCGGTGGTTGCCCAGGATCTGGCGCTGGGGCCGCCGCCCCTGGAGCTGCTGGTGGCCGGCGGCGGCGCCCGCAATCGCTTGCTGATGGCCGAGCTGGTGCGGCGCTGCCGCGGCATGCGGGTGCGCCCCCTGGCGGAGCTGGGCATTGCCGACGATCAACGCGAAGCCCTGGCATTTGCCCTGCTGGCCTGGTGGCAGCAGCGGCGCCAGCCGGGCTCTCTGCCGTCCGTGACCGGCGCACCGAAGGCCAGCCTGCTGGGCATCCTCGCGCCCGTACCGGGCTGAGCCCCAGCCCCGCCAATCCAGGCGACATTGACCAAGGCCGTTTCAGCCGGCGGGCCGCTGCAGCCTCAGGCGCTTGGGCGCCCCCCGCAGGCGCCGGGGAGCGTCGCGCTGCTGCCGCTCGAGAACCTGGCGGAAGCGATCGGTACCAGCGAAGGGCACCTCCCGATCAGCCTGCAGCCGCTCCAACCGCTCCACGCCCTGCTGGATCAACACCTTGGCCATGTTGCTGAGCGTGCGGGATTCGGTATCGGCCAGGGCCGACAGCCGATCACATAGCTCTTCCGGCAGCACCACCTGGATGCGGGGCGACTTGGGCCGCCCACTCGATGAGGCCTGACGGGTAGGCACGGCGCCGGGGGATCCGCACGGCTAGGACCGAGTGTACAGAGGCGAGAATGGGTAGTATCCAGAAGTATGCTTGTGGACCATCGGGGCTGGACTGCTCTGTGTCCGTCCCTGCCTCTCCAGCCACTCCATCCCCCCTTCCGGCTGCCAGGCCGGTCCGAATCCATGGCCAGTTCCCCCAAGACCCAGGCCCAGACCGCAACCTGTGACCCCAGCGCCAAGCCCCGTGTCAGTCGTCGACGCACGGCCGAACCCAGCGACGTGCTCGTCTCGGCCGTGATCAGCTCCTATCTGCTGACCCACCTGCACCATGTGCTGCAGCGGGCAGAATTCGGGGCGCAGCAGGAGGGACGCCAGGCCTTAGCCGCCAACTATGCCCAGTTGCGCAAGGTGCTCTGTCTCGACGCCCGCAGCATGGAGGACGCTTCCGCCAGCGGCACCGACGACACCAGCCAGCCCAGCGCCGCCTGAGCGCCGCCCCAGTGCCCAGGCCCTGGCCACAGAGGCCATCCGTTCATAACGTCAGCGAAACCGATTTGCCGCGATGAGCAGCTCCAACGCCGCCGAGCTCTACGGGCGCATAAGCGCTGATGGCGACCTCACCCAGGCCCTGTTCCGCCAAGCGCTGCAGGATCCCAGCGGCGCGCTGCTCCGCATCGTCGAAATCGGCGCCACCGAAGGATTGCCGGTGACCGCCGACGAAGTGCGGGCCCACCTGGCCAGCGTGGACGACAGTGCCACCCGCCAGTGGCTGATCAAGGCCCGTGGTGGGCTCTGAAGCCGGCTGGAGCAGGGAATGGCGCCGCTCCTGGCCGGGTGCCTGGCGATGGCCCGGGGCCCCACCCTGGGCCCAGCTGAAGAACAGCCAGTAACTGACGATCGCCAGACCCGCCGCCACGACGAGAGCGGCCACCTGTTCGAAACGTTTGATCATTCCTGCCCCATCCTGACGGCTGCCTGCAACTGCCAGCTGCAGTCTGCCGGACCCAGGCGACAGGGGATGATGCAGCCATTCCGGCCCCCCCGCTACCGTGCTGCGCCTCGAACGCATCGGCAAGATCTATCCCACCGGAGAGGTGCTGCGGGACGTCACCTGGGAAGTGAAATCAGGCGACCGCATCGGCCTGGTGGGGGTCAACGGCGCCGGCAAATCCACCCAGATGCGGATCATCGCCGGCCTGGAGGAGGCCAGCAGCGGCCAGGTGGTGAAGCAGGGGGCGCCCCGCATCGTCTATCTGCAGCAGGAATTCGACGTCGATCCCCGTCGCACGGTTCGAGCCGAACTCTTCCAGGCCTTCGGCGAGGCGGCCGAGGTGCTCAACCGCCAACAGCAAGTGGAGGAGGCCATGGGCAGCGAGCAGGCCGCCAGCGATGCCGACCATCTCGACACCCTGATCCAGGAGCTGGGCACGCTGCAGAGCCGTTTTGAGGCTCTGCACGGCTACGAACTCGATGCCCGCATCGATCGGCTGCTGCCGACCCTGGGCTTCTCGATCGCCGGGGCCGACCAGCTGGTGGCCGACTATTCCGGCGGCTGGCAGATGCGCATTGCCCTCGGCAAGATCCTGTTGCAGGAACCCGACCTGCTGCTGCTCGACGAACCCACCAACCACCTGGATGTCGAAACGATCCAGTGGCTGGAGGACTATCTCAGGGGCCAGACCGTGCCCCTGGTGGTGATCAGCCACGACCGGGCCTTCCTCGATCGCGTCTGCAATCAGATCGTCGAAACGGAACGGGGCATCTCCCGCACCTACCTGGGCACCTACAGCCAGCATCTGGACCAGAAGCGACTGGAGCGGGAGGCCGGCCAGGCCGCCTTTGAACGGCAGCAGAAGGAACTCAGCAGCCAGCAGGCCTACATCGACCGTTTCCGGGCCAGCGCCACCCGCAGCACCCAGGCCAAGAGCCGCGAGAAGCTGCTGGACAAGGTGGAGCGGATCGAGGCGCCGGAGGAATCCATCGGCGGGCCCCGCTTTCAATTCCCACCGGCACCGCGTTGCGGGCGCCAGGTGGCGGTGATTGAAAATCTCACCCACAGCTATGGCGACAAGATCCTCTTTCTCGGCGCCAACCTGGAAGTGGAACGGGGTGATCGCATCGCCTTTGTGGGGCCCAATGGTGCCGGCAAATCCACCCTGCTGCGGCTGGTGATGGGCATGGAGCCAGCGGATGAGGGCAGCGCTGGCCTGGGGGAGCACAACGTGATCGCCGGCTACTTCGAGCAGAACCAGGCCGAAGCCCTCGATCTGAGCAAAACCGTGATCGACACCCTGTTTGAAGCTGTGCCGGACTGGACCCAGACCCAGGTGCGCTCCCTGCTGGGCAGCTTCTGCTTCAGCAACGACGCCGTGTTCAAAGAGGTGGGCAAGCTCTCGGGGGGCGAGAAAGCCCGCCTGGCCCTGGCCCTGATGCTGCTCAGCCCCTGCAACCTGCTGGTGCTCGATGAACCCACCAACCACCTCGACATTCCGGCCAAACAGATGCTCGAGGATGCCCTGAAGGAGTATCAGGGAGCTGCCCTGGTTGTCTCCCACGATCGCTACTTCATTGGCCAGATCGCCAACAAGATCGTCGAACTGCGCGATGGCGAACTAGTGCTCTATCGGGGCGACTACGCCTATTACCTCGAAAAGAAACGCGAGGAGGCCGCAGTGGCGGACCAGGACCAGACCCGCCTTGAACAGGAGCGCAAACGGGAGGCCAACCGACTCAAACAGCAGGCGAAGGAGGAGGCGCGCAAGGCCCAGTCCCGCAAGACCAAAGCCCCTAAGGGGTAGGAGTGGCGCGGATCGCGCCTGGCTGGACCATCAGCGCAGGCCCCCGGTGATCAACACAGCTTCGACGGGGTTGGCTCGCCAGCACACGGCAGGCGATTGGTCCGGTCTGCATGAGCCTGGGGTCGATGCGACTGCTTCTGAGCGCCTGCTTCCGACTGACAGCTGCGCCGTGCCAGCGCCGCCGGGAACCAGGTCAGCCCAGCCGGTGAGCGACTTCAAGTCAGCGAAGGCCGACGCCCCACTGCCTCAAGCCCGATCCAGCCCAACCCAGTCATGGCGCCAGAGCGCCGAGGGCGAAAGCCCTGCGCCCGTAGCCGCCACCGGGCGCCGTGAGCGCGCCGCACCTTGATTCGCTGACGAGGCTAATACGCCTGTCACTTTCGATACGTGGCGCCTTGAAACACTTTGTAGCTTTGGGGCGGCTCATCGACCACGTTCCATCGCATTGCCCGTCATGTCCGAACCTCTCGCCCTCAGCCTTGGCCAGAAATTCGAACTCGAGCGCATGACCCGGGCGATCGATGCCACCGGGGATGCCCAGGCCCTGCGTGGCCTGGCCAAGCAACTGCTCCAGGCCTGGCAAAGCCAGAAGGCAGCCACCCAATGGATCATGCGGCAGCAGCTGGGGGGAGCGCCGCGCTTCAGCGGCGAACTGGCCCTCGATCCCGCCGCCCTCGAAGCCCTGATCCCCAAGGACGGCAACCAGGGGATCCAGGCTCATGACGTGCTCTGAAACCCGCCACGGCTGAGGCACCTTGACCCGGAACGGGCTCACCACCCTCCGGGCCCCAAGATCGCCCTCAGCGCGAGCCGGTCTGCACCAGAGCCTGGGGAACCACCTGAAGCTGTTGACCCACCCCAGCCCGGGTCACCGTGATCAGCAGCGGACGACCAACATCGGCAGCGTCCACCGCGCTGATCACATCAGCGGGCGACCGCACCGGTCGGCCGGCCACCGCCACAATCACGTCGCCTTGCCGGATCCCGCCCCGTTCAGCGGGACCGCCGGCTTGGATGCTGGCGATCAGAGCCCCTTCCACCACGGCTCCCTCGGCTGTGCGCACCCGATCGAGGCCGACGCCGATCATGGGATGGCTTGCCTTACCGCTGGTGACCAGCTGCTGGGCAATGGAGCGGGCTCTGTTGATCGGGATGGCGAAACCCAGGCCGGCCCCGGGGCCCGAACGCACCAGGGTGTTGATCCCCACCACTTCGCCATCGGCATTGAGCAAGGGTCCGCCCGAATTGCCGGGGTTGATCGCCGCATCGGTCTGAATCAGATCAAGACGCTTGTCGCTGATCCCCAGCTTGGCGGCATTGCGATTGAGGCTACTGATAATGCCGAGCGTCACCGTGTGATCGAGCCCAAAGGGATTGCCCACGGCAATGGCCCAGTCCCCCACCTGCAGGCCATCGGAGTTCCCCAGCGGCGCCACGGGCCAGGAGCCTCCTCCCAGCAGGCGCACCACGGCGAGATCGGTGATCGGATCCAGGCCCACCACCTTGCCCTCCACCCGCTGACCGTTCTGGAAGCCAACGGTCACCCGATCGCTGCGTTCCACCACGTGGGCATTGGTAAGCACCAGCCCATCGGCCTGAAACACAAAGCCGCTGCCCTGGCCGCGCTCGGTCCGCTGGGCGGGCGGCGTGGCCATCTGGGGCAGCCCGAAGAACTGGCGGAAGAGGGGATCGCTCATCAGTCCCCTAGACAGCGCCCCAGGACCGGCCTGAGTCGCCACGATGCGCTCGGTGTCAATGGTGACCACCGCCGGCCCGGCCCGGCGCACGGCGGCAGCTACAAACGACTGACGCCCCAGGGAAGCAGCGGCTGGACTGGCGAGGGCCTGGGCCCGCGCAGCGGGCGAGAGAGCGGGCAGCAGCGCGGCGGGAGAGATCACCAGGGCCGTCGCCGCCAGACCGACAACGCCGCGGGAGAGGGCGCGGATGGGGGACATGGGAACGACGGAAACAGAAAAAAACACCGTAGTCAGCCCGTCCAGCCGAGGGGAAGGGGAGGCAAACCGACCAGCCCCCCTGACGCACCGCCTATGATTTGTAAAGTTTTCCAACGGCCCATGGATACCAGTCACCTGCTCCTGGCCTTTCTTGCCTTCGGAGCCGCCTGCACCACCCTCTGGGCCTGGATGCTGGCTTCCAGCTCCACGCCGCAGGAGCGATGATAGGCGCGATCCGGCGCGTTCATTTCTGACTTGCCGCTAGCCAGGGTCCTCCCTCGCCATGCCCACTTTCGTCTCCCAATTGATCCCCTTCCTCTACGGAGCCTGCTTTTTGGTGCTCCTCTGGCAAGCCTTCCGCGTGATGGCCCAGGGTTTCCAGGCCGTACCCCGACCCGGTGACAGAGGTTCGGCCTCGGAGCGCGGCGGGGCTGGGGCCGACGGCCGCGGCCGATCGGCGGCGACAGACCGCACCGGGCGGTTGACGATCCACCCCGAACTGCTGGATGCGGAAGGCCAGCTCACCCGCGAAGACCTGCTGACCGTTCGTTTCAGCGGCGACAACGAGCAGCCCGTCCGGCCGGAAGACCTTGCCTGAAGGGCGGATCTTCGGCGGACCGTCGCTGAATAGGCTCAGCGCTACGAACACGCACTCCGTCGGAGGTTGATGGTGGACCAAAGGACCCGAATCGTGGCTGCAGTGCTCAATGGCCTCAAGCTGCCGCCCCGTTTCCGCCTGAAGCTGATCAAGGACGATCCGATCCGCCTCGAACTCAGCCTCACCCCCTCCTACGGCAAGGATCCGATCCTGGTCGGCATCGTGGAATCGCAGGATCTGGTGGCCCGACGCGATCGCGAGGGCCGCATCCCCAGGGATCTGCAGGGCACCTGGGACTGGACCGTGCGCCACGGCAAGGTCAGCACCGGCGGCTGGAACCCCTACCTGAAGGAGGCCCTGCAAACGATGTTCGAAACCGGGCTGCCAGCGATCGTCTACGAGGAGACCACCGGCGAGGCCTATCACCCGGTGGATGGCATCCGCCACGTGCGCTGAACTGGCGCCCTGGCCTGCCTTGAACCCTGATGGCCTGCCGATCGATGCCCAGCTTGGAGCGATCCGCCAAGCCCTGATCCAGCCGGGATCCACCCTGTTGCTGCAGGCCCCACCCGGAGCCGGCAAAACCACCCGGGTGCCCCTGACCCTGCTGGAGAGCCTGGGGGCAGACGCTCGCATCGTGATGCTGGAACCCCGCCGGCTGGCGGCCCGCAATGCCGCTGCCCGCCTGGCCCTGGCCCTGGGAGAACCCCTGGGCGGCCGGGTCGGCTACAGCGTTCGGCTGGAGAGCCGCACCTCCGCGGCCACCCGGCTGGAGGTGGTCACAGCCGGCCTGTTCCTGCGGCGTCTGCAGGCCGATCCGGAGCTGGATGGGGTGGCCTGCGTCATCGTCGACGAATTCCACGAACGTTCTGCCGAGGCCGATCTGGCCCTGGCCCTGCTGCGTCAGGCCCGTGAGCTGCTGCGCCCCGATCTGCGCCTGCTGCTGATGTCCGCCACCCTTGATCTGGCCCCACTGGCGGCGAGGCTGGACGGGGCTGAGGTGATCGAGAGCCAGGGGCGCAGCTGGCCCGTGGCGATGCAACACCAGGTGAGCCGCCAGGACGAACGGCTCGAACGGCAGGTGGTGCGGGCCCTGGAGGCCCACTGGCTCGACCAGCGCAGCGAAGCTGAGACCGTGCTGATTTTCCTGCCCGGGCAGCGGGAACTGCTGGCGACCCAGCGGGCCATTGAGGCCACGGACTGGAGCCAGGAGCCGGAGCTAGCGCTCCTGCATGGCCAGCTGAGCCTGGAGGCCCAGGTGCAGGCAATGGCACCGGCCCGCCATGCTGCCGGCAAGATCGTGCTGGCGACAGCCATTGCCGAAAGCTCCCTGACCATCGCCGGAGTGCGGCTGGTGATCGACAGCGGCCTCAGCCGCCGCAACCGCTTCGATCCGGCCACCGGCATGGATGGCCTGGTCACCGTGCCCGCCAGCCAGGCCAGCGCCGAGCAGCGCCGCGGTCGGGCCGGTCGCCTGGGCCCAGGCCGTTGTCTGCGGCTGTGGTCGGCGGCGGAACAGCAACGCCGCCCCGCCTATGACACCCCGGAACTGCTGGAGGTGGATCCCCTGCCGATCTGCCTGCAGCTGGCCGCCTGGGGGGCGGGTCTCGGGCAGGAGCTCGCCTGGATCGACCCGCCGCCGCAGGCCGCACTGGCGGAGTCCCAGCGCCTGCTGATCCAACTCGGCGGGCTCAACAGCGATGGCCGGATCAGCGCCCATGGGCAGGCCATGGCCCGCCTCGGACTGCATCCGCGCCTGGCCCACATGTTGCTGCTGGCCGAGGAGCGCGGCTGGCTGGAGCTGGGCTGCAGCCTGGCGGTGCTGCTGAGCGAACGGGATCCGCTCGATCGGCGTACGGCCGGCTGTGACCTGCTGCGACGCCTCGACTGGCTCACTCACAACCAACGCGATGGGCGCGAACAGCAACGTCGCCAGCTGCACCAACTCAAAGCCCAGCTGCAGCGGCAGGTGCGTTCAGGCAGCTCCAGCTCCCGTCAGGCCCGGCCAGCAGCCAGCCGGGCAACCCTGCCGGCCGAAAGCACGGACACCATCGCCGCCCGCCTGGTGAGCTGGGCCTATCCCGAACGGGTGGCGCTCAACCGTGGCAGCGGCGATGGTCGCTGGTTGCTGCGCGGCGGGCGTGGAGCCCTGCTCCATCCCGATGACCCCCTGGCCAGCTGCCGGGCCCTGGCCATCGCCTCGCTGGACGACCAGGGCCCGGAGGCCCGGGTGCTGCTGGCGGTTCCCCTGAGCGATGGACTGCTGAGTGAGCTGGCGGAGCGCGAAGGCGAACGCCTGGAGCAGGCCGTCTGGGACCGAAAAGCGCGGCGGGTGCGCTGTGAACGGCTGGTGCGCCTGGGTGCCCTGGTGCTGGAGCGCCAACCCTGGCCCGAAGCTGACGACCAGGCCATCGTCACGGCCCTGCTGGAGGGCCTGCAGCAGCTCGGCCTGGAGGCCCTGCCCTGGTGTGAGCGCAGCCGGGAGCTGCGGCAGCGGCTGGACCTGGCCCACCGACTGCTGGGCCCCCCCTGGCCGGACCGCTGCGAATCGCATCTGGCCGCCACGCTGGAGCATTGGCTGGCTCCCCATCTGGAGAGCCATCGCAGTGTCCAGGAGTTGCAGGGGCTGAATCTGATCGAAGCCCTCTGGGGGGATCTGGACTGGCCCAAGCGCAGGGAGCTGGACAACCTGTTGCCGCCGACCCTGCAGGTGCCCTCCGGCCGCTCGTTGCCCATCCGCTATGAACGGGAGGGGCCCGTCCTGGCGGTGAAGTTGCAGGAGATGTTCGGCTGTCAGGACACCCCCTGCCTGCTTCAGGGCCGGCTGCCCCTGACCCTGGAGCTGCTCTCACCGGCCGGCCGCCCCGCAGCGATCACCCAGGATCTGGGCCGCTTCTGGGACAGCGGCTATGGGGAGGTGCGCCGGGAGCTGCGGGGGCGCTATCCGAAACACCCCTGGCCGGAGGATCCCCGCCAGGGGATCGCCACCGCACTCACCAAGGCGGCGCTCGCCAGGGCTGCCGGCCAAGGGTGAGAGCCGAGAGCGGTGACAACCAGGCCCGATGCCCCCGCCGAACGCCCTTCAAAACAGGAACAGGCTCCACAGCTCCGACTGAAGCAATCCCAGGCCACTGCACCAACCGCTCGGGCCATCCGCCCAGGTCGTGCTCCAGCTGACCCAAGCCGCTGGCCCAGGATTGCGCTGTCAGCAAAAGCATTGAAGCCAAGGCCAGCAACAGCAAGTGCTGCTTTCAGCGAAAGGGGAGCGAGGCTCGCCTGCTTCAAACCAACCCTGCGGCTAGCCGATGTGCAGGCTTCATACGGCGCAACCGACAAGGGCTGAAGCACGCCCCTCCAGCAGCGCCGTGAAGCCGAAATGATGCAGCCCCTCAACAATCCCCTGACAGCCCTCCGCTCTGGCCTGATAAGTGGCCGGCAACCGCGGCAGATGCGCCACCAAACCAGGTTCGGCATTGGCCATCATCACCGAGGCCAGGCCGGTTTCGAACATGGCGAGGTCGTTGAGGCTGTCGCCGGCGGTCATCACCCGCTCCGGTGCCACCTCCAGCCACTCGAGCAGGGCCAACAGGGTGCTGCCTTTGTTCACACCGGCAGGCAGCACATCGAGATAGCGGCCGCCGGAGATCAGGCAATCCACCCCATGAATCTCAAGCGCCCGCAACAAGCTGCCATCGAGCGCCTCCACATCAACGCAGTAGGCCAGACGCCGATCGGCCGTCACCGGCTCGGAGGCCACACCGGGAATCAGCGCCAATTGGGGTAGCAGGCGTTCCGGCAGGCCTCGCCAACGGGCCTCAATCGGATCGACCGCCAAAGGCAGGGGCTCCAGGCTCAGCCCACAGGCGACAGTGCAGCCCACGTCGCTGATGACCAGGTGAGGAGCAGCAAGCCCCAGCTCGGGCTCGGCCGCCAGCACCCGGGCCACCGAGCGCAGATCACGGCCGGTGCTGAACACATGCAGCACGCGATGGCGCTCACGCACCAGCCAGCGATACAGCCAACGGCGCCAGGGGGATGGCCCCGCCAGCAAGGTGCCATCGAGATCGGTCACCAACACCAACTCCGGCTGCGCCGGGAGCGGGGCCGCCATCTGGGCCTGCAAGCGCTGGCGGAGCGCACCGGGAACTGGAGCGGACAACACCTCAACCACCACGACCGCCACTCCGAACCAAATAGGGGCAAAAACCAGGAAACGCAACAACGGCCACAATCAAGAATTCCACCAAAAACGTCACAGTCAAAAGATTCTCGAGATGCCTCCCATGGCAGACGCTTCCCAGCCCCGCTTGGATTTTGTGAACTTTGCCGCAACCTGGAATGGCCGCTTGGCCATGCTGGCCTTCGTGATCGGACTAGCCACCGAACTGCTCACTGGTCAGGGGATTCTGGCCCAGGTTGGACTCGGCTGAGGGGCTGGCTGGACCCTGGCCTCCCAACTTTGGCGCGTCAGGGCTCGCTTCGGATCGATTCGTGCGCTGGACCTACCGAACCAGGTTCAGAGCTGTTTCGCCAACTCCATCCACTGAAGCCCCTTGCACCAAGGACCGGCTTGCTCCTACCCACAAAGGAATCCGAAGGTTGATGTGGTGGACTGAAGCCAGACTAAATTTGTTTGTGGGAATAAATCTGTCAAGGATCCCGGCATCATGCGGGGAGCAACCATAAACGGATTCCCCAGACTTTTCTCCTCAGCCGAAGACAGATTCCATCCCGGACAAAAAGTACCAACCCCCTTTGGTGGCACATGGTGCCATGGACGCTCAGGCAGATTGGATGTTGCTGATCAGATCTGAAGACGTTCGCCAGGGCTGAACTTTCTGATCCTCCCCAAAACGCATCGTCCCAACATCCAGGCCTTGGCCTTGGTTTCTGTCTGAGTGGCCATTCAGGCGATGGGCCCCACGCTCCTAAGCTCAGCGCACGACCGCCAGGCCTGAGTGAGCCGCCCCACCCGCTTCTTCGCTGGCAACCGACGCGACGGAGCCAGGCTGCTCAGTACCGCGCTGGTGATCACCGGCATCGGTCTGGTGCGCATCGATCACCCGATCGGCCGCGGCCTGGCCCTGGTGGCAGGCAGCCTGAGTCTCTATTGGTGGCTGCAATATCGCCAACTGAGCCATTGAGCGCCTCCCCAGTAAATGGCGCCCTGCCTCGCTACGGCGTCGCCCAACTCAACGAGGCCATCGGCAACCTGCTGGAGCGCGGTTTTGCCCCCCGCTTCCTGCTCGATGGAACCGTCAGCCGCCCCCAACTAAAAAAGGGCCATCTCTGGCTCACCCTCACCGACGGCCAGGCCTCAATCCCGGCGGTGATCTGGGCCTCCCAGCTCCAGAAACTGAGCTTTGTGCCTGAAGAGGGCGATGGGGTGGTGGTGGTCGGCAAACTCAACTTCTGGGCAGCCCAGGCCCGGCTGACGGTGCAGATCCTCGATCTTCGGCCCAGCCTGACGGCAGTGCTGCGCCAGTTCGAACAGGTGCGATCGGTGCTGGAACCGGAGGGATTGTTCGATCCCGAACGCCGGCGCCCCCTGCCTCTTTGGCCCCGGCGCATCGCCCTGCTCACCAGTGTGCCCAGCTCCGCCCTGGCCGACATGCTGCGCACAGCCAAGGAACGTTGGCCCGACACGGCCTTGGTGGTGGTGCCCATCCCTGTGCAGGGACCGGTGGAAGCCAAGATCCGGGTAGCGATCGAGCGCCTCAGTGCCCGCTCCAGGGACCTGCAACTGGACGCGATCGTGCTTGCCCGGGGCGGCGGTAGCCGTGAGGACCTGGCTGTCTTCGACGGCGAAGCGTTGGCCCGCTGTCTGGCCATCTGTCCAGTGCCGGTGGTCTGCGGTCTGGGCCATGAAGACGACACCACGATCGCCGACCTGGTGGCGGACTACCGAGCGGCCACACCCACGGCGGCGCTGGTGGCTCTGCTGCCAGACCGGCAAACGGAACGGCTGGGGCTGGCCCAGCACCGGCGCCATCTCAACCAGCTGCTGAACCTGCGCTTGCAAGCGGTACGGCAGCAGTTGGATCGCGATCAACAGCGCCTGGCGACCGTGCACCCACGCCAACTGCTGGAGAGGCAACGGCAAGGGCTGAGGCAGCAGTTGGCCCTGCTGCAGGCCCTGTCACCCCGCCATCTTCTGGAGCGGGGTTTCGCCCTGGTGCGGGATGGAGAAGGGAAGCTGGTGCGTTCGATCACAGCTGTGGCCGCAGGCGACCGCATCAGCGTCGAACTGGGCGACGGCCTGCTGGGCGCCGAGGTGCGGCAACGGCAGCCGCTCTCGGTAGCCTCTGGCCCCCGAACCGAAGCGCCGGCAGGTTGATCGCCAGGAATCCAAGCCAATGACAGCAAAGCCAGCGCCTGCACCCACCCCCTGAACCGGTCCCGAATCCCACTCCCATGCCAGAGCCAGCCAAACGCCAACGAGCCAGCACAAACACCAAGGGCAAGTCCACCCCGGAGCCGGCTTCGCCAGCAGAGCACACGGACATCAGTGCCGATCTGAGCTATCGCGAGGCCCAGGCCGCCCTGGAACTCTGTCTGGCCCAACTGCAGGCCAGTGACCTGGATATTGAGGCGATGGCCGGCCTCTATGAGCGGGCCCAAAGTTATGCGCGACGCTGCGAACAGCTGCTCGATCGGGTCGAACAGGAAGTGATGCAATGGGATCCGGAACAGCCCGATGCGCCACCCCAGCCCTACCAACCATGAATCCAATCCAGAACCCCAAGGATCAGCCCGAGCCAGCCAAAGCCATGCAGATGGAAGATTCAGCCAGCCAACCGGCACCCCTGCCAGTGATGGCCTGGATCTATCTGGCCTTGAGCATTGCCGGTGCCGTCCTTCCCTGGCTTGCCAACTGGGACTTCATCCAGAACTACGGCTCAAGTTTTGATCTTGGTTTATTCATTTCGCTAGCCAATGCCAATCCAGCCTCCCAATCCCTCGCCAGGGATCTGGCCGTTGGCGCCACAGCGGTGACGATCTGGATGGTGTCAGAGAGCCGACGCCTAAACATGCGCGGGTTGGCCTGGGTGCTGCTGAGCTGCATCCTGATAGCTTTTGCATGCGGGGCCCCTTTGTTCCTGCATCTCCGCGAACGCCGTCTAGCTGAGCTGCGGCGGCAGGGCATGGTCGCCTGAAACAAGCAGCCGATGGCAGCAGAAACCAAGCTCACTCCATGGAGTAGACCAATGGGAGCAGCAAATGCCAGTTCTACCAGAAAAGCTGGTTGAACTCAAAAGCACCCTGGTCACAAGGCAATAGGTTACAAGGCGATTGGTTACAAAGCAATTGGTCTCAGGCAATGCTCATCGCTGAGATGTTTCTATCTTCATGTTTCGATTCTATTCCAGTCGGTCAATAACAATTTAATCCTGCCGTTTCTTGGGTTCCACCGGGGATACGTCCACAGCGTCAACATTGATCGTGACGTTGCGGGCATCAATGGCTGCAGATTCGGCAGTGGCGGAAGAAGCACCGGAATCAGATGGGAAGAGGGTGCCGCAAGCGGGACAGATCTCCGTTGCAAAACTGGTGACACCGCATGCCGGACAGGCGCGAAGACGACGCTTCAACACCTGCCAAGCAATCAGACCAGCGCCACCGACCAACAGGGGCAAGACCACCAGAACAAACGTGAGCCCTTCCGCCACATCAAGCAGAAGGCGTCCGATGGCGCCAGGAGCCAACAGCAGCAGCCCGCCCAGAACAATCCAAAACCAGGGAATAGACCTTTGCATCAACGTTGGAAGCGGGAGTCCGACTCGAGCCAACGCTCCAAGGCAGCCAAGCCCTCGATTCCCGCCCAGCCGAACAGCACCAGAGCCAGCACCCAGGCAGCCACCACGCCAACGGCTAACAGCAGAGGAACCAGGGCCAGGGTGGTGAAGCCAAGCAGCACCAGCGCTCCTACAGCCGTGCAGACCAACGCCAAGGTGGCGATGAGGGGGCGAATGCGTGCCGGGCGATCCTGACCGGAACGCGGGCTGGGCAAGATCTTGAGCATCGCTGCAAAACAAACGATGCTCCCATCCTGGCCTGCCACTGGCTCGAATGTTGAGGAGTCAAGCGGTGTGGATCGCCTCCCCACGGGCGCGGCTTGCCAACACCACTCCCAGGCACTGGCCGTAGTAGAGGATGACGCCCACCAACCAGACCCAGAGAGTGAGCACCAATACAGCCCCGACCACGCCATAGGCCTGGAAGCGCAACCCCATGGCGACCAGGCTGCGTCCCAAAAGCAGGTTAAGCAGGGTGAGAGCCGAACCCACCAACACAGACGGCAGAACCAGGGGACGCAGGCGGATCGGTCTGGATGGGAGCAACCAAAGTAGAATCAAAGCGCTAAGACAACCAATCCCAAGCGAAATCAGCACATCCATACCGCTGGAGACAGACAACAACCACTGGAAAGGATCCGGCAGGGCCGCCAATATCCACTGGCGCAAAATCTTAAAACCAAAGAAACGCAGGTTACTGATGAGCTGATCAGCCACGATCAGCACTGAAACCAATAAAAGCAACACAAAAGCCTTCAGGCGCAGCAACACAAAACGGCGTACAATCTCTTGCCAAGGAAGCCCATCAAAGCCGAAAGGCCGGTTCCACCAGAGACGATCAGCACCACGCTGGAGCGTGAGATAGATATTGTTGGCATTGAGTACAAGCAGCACCAAGCCCAAGAGGCCAGCCCCCAGCCCCTGGCGGGTGAATCGTTCCAGCGTTGCATCGAACATCGGCATGCTGGCCGCTGGCAACACCTGAGCCAGCTGTTGCTGCAACCTGGCCAGCAAATCCTGGTTGCGACCCAGCAGTCGGGAGAGCACCGACAAGATGATCAGCAGCGCCGGGAAAAAAGACTGCAGGGTGTGATAAGCAAAGGCAGCGCTGAGATCAACGCAATCGGCACGGAGCCAGAGGACGTAGGCCGACCACAGGGGCCGCAGTACTGGTCGAAGAAGGTGCCGCATGGAAAACCGATGGCGTTGCTGCCTCATCTGCAGCATAGGGAGCCTGGGTCAATCCCAGTATCCAGAACTGATCCAAGCTCAACCGAGCCAAAGCTCCAGACCAAGCAGAAAATTCGCACAAACAAGGGCCGAGCACGGGCTGCCACTGATCCAAACGGAAATGAGCAAACAGCTCACAACACCAGTCCAGCCCGTGAACCGGGGAGAAGTGAACAGCTCAAGACTGGAGGATAGATGACAGATCACACTATCCATTGCCGCAGAGATGGAGATGGTTCCAAGGAGACCAACGGCCTGGGCAGAGGGGCACAGAAAAACACCTCAACAGCCATTTCACAACACGAAAGCGCTGGACAGAAGAAACGAGGCCAAAAATCGCTTTACACAATTCAAGGTAATCGCGATTCCATGAAACGAGCATGCCCGTTCATGCAACACCACAAACCAAAGACTGCATGGGTAAGCAACATTGTTCAGGGCCGCACTAGGGTTCTCTGCATAAGAAGAAAGTTGCAACCTCAACGGCTTGCGATGC
>JAPLIB010000044.1 GCA_026389335.1 Cyanobacteriota bacterium
CTTGCAGCAGCGGGGGTCTGGAGCGGCGAGGCCAACGGACAGGAGCGAGTCCTGCGCACCAAACCGAAGCTTGATGCGCCGCGCCAGCGCTACTGGGACAGACTACTAATGGGCCCTGCCCCAGATCCCGCTGGGGGATGGGCATCCAGGGCATGAGTCTGGCTTTGGTATCAGCGCAGGGCTTCCTAAAAGTGTGATCAAGGCGCGTTTGGCTCAAGCGACACTCCGCCCAGCGCCAGCATTCCCTTGATGTCGTAGGCCAGTTCCCTGAGCCCCTGACGAATTGAGCGGTAGCCGCCCCGGCGCAGCAGGTTCATCACCACAGTTCGCAGGAACGAGAACACCGGTGCGCCAGTTCGGTTGGCGTAGCGGTGGGCATCTTCACCGAGTTGGGTGTCGCGGGCCCAGTGCCATTCGTTTTCAATAATCCAGCGCTGGCGGATCAGGCGCAGCAGGGCTTCTGGGGCTGTGCGCAGGCTCGTGTCGCACCGAGAGGTGCGCTGCAATGAAACAAAATCGGTGCCTCGCCCTGCTGGTGCCCTTACGGGTGGTCTTGGTCGTGATGAGCTCTACGATCCAGGCGCTGCCCGGCCAGTTCTCCTTGATGTGCTCAGGAGCTTCTTTGGCCCGGAGCTCCCAGACGGTGTCACGGCCATGGCGTTTCTCGTGATCCGTTGCAGTGAAAGGGATCTTGCGCTTCCCCTCGAATTGGCAACCGATCTGGCGGTAGAGCTTTGGTTGGTTCGATTTGACGGTCAGGGCGATGTCGGCACCCTGGTCGAGGCACCAGCGAAAAAATCCCGCGTGGTGTGCAGCGCATCCGCCTGGATCAAGACACCGTCGAGTTTCATCGTGCTCAGAAGCTCCTTGAGAGCGGCCCGCTCGCTGGATTCATGGGTGTCATAGCTCTTCTGCGCCAGTGCAACACCGAGCGCCCGGGCGTACACCGTGACCTGGGCAACAAAGCGATGCTTGCCGTCCTCGGTCTCGACAGCCGAGCCCCTCAGCGTCTTGCCGTCGCAGACCAACTGATCCAGACCGTCGGCCCCGCCTGGGATCTGGCCGGTCATCCAGACTTGGAGCACCTCCCCGAACTCCTGCAGGTGGGCCTTATTGAACAGGTAGAGGAAGGTGGCATCGGAGGGCCAGCGCTTGAAATCCAGGTCCAGCGCCTGGTTCAGGGCCTCCCGGTGCCGCTTGGCGAAAGCTTCCAGATCACGGGAGCTACGGCAGTCACTGAGGATGCCAAGCACCGCCACCAACAGCAGAAACCACTGGGGATAACGCACGCCGCGGCGGTAGCGGCCGTCGGGAATGGCTTGGAGGAAGCCGATCAGATCGACCGGTACGCCCTGATCGATTCCGGCAGAGTGGGTTTCTGGCATTGGACACGGTGAGACCCACCCACCAAACCCAATGCTGACAGGCTCGCCAAGCACTACCAGGACAGACTTTTAGGCGACCCTGGGTATCAGCGATGAACGCCTGCAGCGTCGCCAGGCCGATCCGCACAAAGCTCATACCCCGCCGCCAGTGTCGATCCACCTGACGGCGCAGGCCAGCCAGGCTGATGGCATAGCCCTGCAGACTGCCCACCAACACAGCGATGGCGACGATCAGCAGCAGCCGATCGATGCGCTCGGGTTCGCGCAGGCCGCTGCTCGCCAGCTGGAAGATCC
>JAPLIB010000153.1 GCA_026389335.1 Cyanobacteriota bacterium
GTCTGCTTCTGAAATCCCGGCCGGAGGAATGGTCATCGCAGGCGATCTCTACCTGAAATGCAACCGGGGTTCAAGCTGGCGTCAAGGGCTCAAATGGGGCCACCGTTCGCGGCGAGCATCACGACCCCTGAACGGATACGATTTTTTAAGCTATCCCAGTGGATCCGATTCCGCAGATCTCCCCAATCCCCACGGTGAGCCTATCGGACAACCGCTACAACGGAACCAGATTGCCCGTACTGAGGATTGATCCGGTCACGGTGACCCGTGACCTGCCCCCCAGCGTTTCGGCCACGGGTGCTTCCACGGGCCGCTCCACCCAGGCACCGACGACTGTCTCCCGCCCAGGGCTGGATGTTCCGGCCCCAGGACTGGAGTATCCCGAGCTGAACGTGCCCACCCAGGCAGAGTTCAACGCAGTTTCAGACAAAAACGAAAAGGGCAACAGCAAGGACAACAAAAGCAAGACTGAGGATGACACTGCCAAGGCGAGGGAATTATCGAACAAGCTCCCACCACCGGCAATCATTCAACCAGTGCCTCGAGATCCCCAGCTCACGAGCCAGCCCTTTCCAACCTTCACGTCGCTAGCACCAGCCAGCCCCGGGGCCCTACCCGCGGCAGCCCCCCCCAAGAGCGCAGCCACAACAACGGCCACCACGGGGGCCACCGTGAATCTTCCTCTGCTTGGCACAGTGCCGCTGCCTTCGAAAGAGAGCATGGCGCTGGCCTCCACCACGGCTGTCACCGCAACTTTCGTGGCGGTGATGGGCAAAGCCGCCTTCGAGGCCTCACTGGAAGGGATTAAACCGATATTGCGGCTTCTGGCAATTCGCTACAAGAAGCTGCGTAAACGTGAACTGAATGTCGAGGAGATTCAGCTTGAATTTTCGTTTGCGATGAAGAAGAAAGGCAAGCGAACCATTGGCGAAATGCTCAAAGACATCAAAGAATATTTCAGCGAGAACTTCTTCGACGATCTGATCGGGTAAGCAATCCCGCACCCTGCCCTGCCCTGGGTCGCTGCGCCCGCCCGCCGATGCGCGATGAGCCAGCACATTGGCAGTTCCAGCACAAAGCACCAAGCCCATAGCCATCACTTTCAAGAGCGAAATAGCAGAAGCCTGGCTCAGTTCGATGTCGACGCAGGACCAGGCTGCCTCACCATCACGTCAGAACAAACGCGTCCATAGGGACTATCGGCACTGAAGTAAATACCCTGTTTTTTGGCCTCCCCACAGCGGAGCAAGCGAACCAATTCATAATCCAAACGAGCCTTATCAGCTTCGGCTTGAGCCCGTTCCACCTCGACACGGGCGCGATCTTTACAGAGCTTTTGCAGAGTTTTATCGAGGGGGACAGACACGCCCATGGTGAAGCCTGGGTTGATATTATTGTTAGAAAAAGATTCGGGATCACCACTATAGGTAGTGCTACCATAGGCAAATCCCTGAACATTAAAGGTGGCCGATTGGCAGCTGGTACCCCCACCATAGGTATTAACGGCATAGGGGCCCTGAAGCACCTGTACGGCTTGGTTGGTCACGGCACCGCTGGCGGTAGCTTGTGGCCCGGCAATATTTGTATTCGTAGGCGCCTGCTGCTGTGCCTGGCAAACCAGCGGCAAACCCAACCACTGAAGACCAACAAAAAAAGCCCAGAAAAAGTTCTGGGCTACTTGGGGACTCATGAAACAACCCTTCTGGCGGCAGCTCATCTTCCGCCGGAACACCAAACGAGAAGAACCAAGTGAGGGCATTGGCGAAGCTGAAACTTTCAACAACAAGATTTACGGGATAGGCTCAAGAAATTTTTGCTAAGCGACATTGAAAGGGCAAATGATTGTTACTGGGTAAAAACGGAAGTGGAGGTAGTTATGGATGTTTGAGTAGTGGTGCGATCGATGGCAGTATCCCGGAAGATACCTGGACCGGTATAGGTTTCGGTCAACTGGAACGCAGCGCCAGGATTGATCACAGAATAAGAGGTGCCATAACAAATGTTGCCCACCCCGGCCACGCAAGTAGGCGTGGCAATCGCGGTGGTGCCATTGCCGGGATAGGACAACGAAACTGGCGCCCCAGTGTCGTTGGCCCGAACATTGACACCGGTGACAACGTAGGTGTAACCATTGGAGTAATCCTGCTGACGAATTACTTCATTAACAGTCGTCGTTGACTGGGTGTTGGCCGTGATGGTGCCGCTGGTAAAACTGGGCGTAACAGGCATGGCAAAAGCCGTACCTGCGGCGCCCAGCACACAAGCCGCAAGGGCAAAGGAACGGATCACGTCGTCTCAGCTCAGAAGGCCGTGAGGGAAATCGTCTGGGTCGCGATTGCCGTGGTGCCTGCTCCACCAGCCGTGATGGTGAGGGCCCCAGTAAGCGGATTCAATGTTCCAGCCAGAGTACCCGCACTTCCCGCCAGCTGAGTCGTGGATTTGCCATACAGGGTCGGTGTAGCTATGACGCCGGATACGTTGGCCTGCGTAGTGTTCACCGTATCACCAATATTAACTGATTGAGTCACAGAGAAGGGCATGCCGTCATTTACGATCGTGAAAGTCCCTGTACTATCGTTGGTAGCAATAGCAGGGGCTGTTGCTGATGCAACCGTACCCAGTCCAAGACCGAATCCCGCCCCGGCAACTTTCGTGTCCACATTGGTACCGGAAACGCTGAGAGAGGTACCGATCCTTTCCGTCTGGATGGCAGAGCCCTGAACGTTCAGATTAATGGAGTTTTGAATGGTTGAGGTGTAAGGCCCCGCGAGGGCAGGAAGGGCGAAAATGGGGGCGCAGAGTAACGCAGAAGCGCTAAGAATTTTGTTAAGCATTTTTTAATTTGAAAACATTTGAAATTTACACCCCATGGCGACAAAGCGCGGTATCGACCGATACCGAAGTGAGATTTGGCCTAGGATTGGCGGTAGCAAATCAGAAATTCTGGTGAAAACCTGACCCATCCAGGCGCACCTCACCGGGCCAGTGGTAACCTGGGACCAGGCTACAGGCCGTCATCATCATCCTGGCCCTCCGATGAACCGGATTCAGGGCAGAGGCTCTGAATCAGATAGCGCCAACGGGCCACCAGCACCGGATTATTGACCTGGAGTGCAGCCACCAGGGGGCCTGAAGCCAGCTGCAGGATTTCGGCCGTGGCCTGGGTGGCCGCCTGATCCGCCTGCTCAATGCTCTGGCCCTGATTTCTGCTGGCGCAATAAGCCGTGGCGCCAGCCTGGGCTGGATCGCTGCTCCATTGGGCCTGGGCCAGCTGCGGCGCGGCCAGCAAGATCAAACAGATCAGAAAACTGCGCTTTATCATCCGTTATTGCTCAAAGATCTGCGGTGCCAAACGTAGGCGCTGGATGCAATACAGCAAAGGATCGAGGCAGACGTCTTCAGCTGAGTTGACATCGTTGAAGCCGAAAGGATTGTCAAGATCTGAGATCAGAAACACCAAAAACAGCAGGATGAAACTAACAACGACCATAAACACATTGGATTCGAGTGGGCCATCCAATTGTGTGAAAATCAATCCGGCACAAGTCAAAGCCGTGCCCAGCCAGGCCAACCAGTAGACCGAAGCGACGAAGGAGGTTTCGCGGATCGTGTTAATCCTGTTGACAATCCTCAGCAGGCTTTCCAGCTGCTGCATCAGGCGACCCTGCAGCACAGGCTGCCCATCGAGCAACACGGTTGCAGCCACCGTCTGCCGGAAACAATCCTGATACGCCTGATGAAGCTGGGCAGTTGAGATTTTGGCGAGAAGCCAATCGAGCAGGGCTTCGGCCAGACAGGTGACCGAGCGTTGAGGCTGGCTGATCTGCGCCTGAGAGTTGTGGACAGGAATCGCCAGCAGCTCCAGACTCAGCATTTCCAGAATGGTGGCCGCCTCGGCAGGCAAGCGCTCACTTTCTCTGAAATCACTGAGCACGCCTTGCAGCAGAACAGTAAGCAGAACCACCGTGGACAAGATCAAGGCAATGAACAGGGGGTCAATCCTTAAAACATCAAGATGCAGGTCATGAACAAGACGCTTAAGCGCCCAGAGAACTGCAACCGCCAACCCAACTCTTCCGAGGAACAACAACCTTCGGCGGTTGGGGATTTTGCTCGCAATCTCCCACTGAAGACGTTGTTTCATGGGAGTGCGGGGTAATTCCGATCAGTGAATCAGGACAAAGCTTACAGGGGGCCCGCCCACTGGTCAGTCTCGGCAGACACCAACAAAGTTCGCATCAGCTCCGTTTCTGACAGCCGCTGGCTCTCACCAGCCCAGACAGGGGCTGGCGAGAGCCAGCGGCTAGGAGCGTGTTGCGCATAGATCTCCGAGCAGAAAGTGGGGGCGTTTCCGCCGCCGAGGAGATTCAATCCGGAATCGAACTGAGAAAGATGCGAATTGATTTTGGGTCGGTGGTTCGCTCAAACTAGTTGCACCACAATAGACCTGCCTGAGACCGAATTTGACGTTGGCGTGGAGCGAATCGGGTCTTTTCGTCCGGAACGGTCTATGTGCAACAGGCTCCTAGGCAGACAGCGGCTAAGCGGACAGCGGCTGGGCAGACCTGGAAAAATCAGAACAGCATGGGAGCTTCGGGCCTTGGCTTTTCGGAGTGCGCACGCTGCGCTGCCATCACTCTGAACTATGCAGATTTCAGACTGGATTGAGGCCGGTGTTCATGGCCGAGGCTGGATCGTGGTGATTGCTGGCAAGCGGTGAACTGACCAGTGCCGCGGCCTGGGCCCTGGCGCTGCGCATTCTTACCCCCCCCCCCGTGGGCCAGGCCTCATGAGACTACTGAAACCATGCCGCAGCCAGAGTGAAGAGACCGCCGAACACCGATCTCGGCCCTGGGGGAGCGCTCTTCACCACCCGGCAACACTGTGTTGAGCGGCTTTTCACACGGCCGGCCGGACACCAGGCAAGATTTCTGAGGTTTTTCAGCATTCGCTCAGGAAAGCAGGCCGCGCTGGGCGGGATCGCCAGCTTCACGCGGCCGCAGACACGCTCCTGGAGCGCGGCTTTGCCGTCGATCGCCAGCAGGGCGGCTTGGGAGCAGAGCCGCCGGGCCTTGCCCAGGCGAGCTGGAGCGGCAGGAGGACTGAGCAAGGCGGCGGCTGTCCGTGGATCAACGGCAGCAGACGGGTCGCGGGAAGTCTGGAGCTCGGCAGCGGGATGGCGCGCCCCCTTCCGCCCTCAGCCGGCAGCAGCAGCCTGCTTACAGTGATGGATCTGCTGGGCGTCCATGTCTGAGCGCGGCCTCCCCGATCGGACTCCGGCCTCCCGCCCGGCAGCCGCACTTCCGTCGTCGCTGCAGCAGCTTCGGCACGACCTCTCGGAGCGGGAAGTGGAGATCATCGAGCTGGTGGCCACCGGCCTCACCAACCAGGAGATAGCCGCCCAGCTGGTGATCAGCAAGCGCACCGTCGATAACCACGTGAGCAATATCTTCACCAAAACCGGCGCCAAGAACCGGGTGGCCCTGCTCAATTGGGCCATGGACAACGGCAAGATCTGCCGCGATGGCTTCAACTGCTGCTCGCTGGAGAACCCAGAGGCCGCCCGGAACGCCGGCTGAGGCCCGCTGCCAAGGCACATTGCCAAGGCAAAACAGCCGCAGGCTGAAAGCGTCGGGCCTGTGCCGCTCAGGCCGCCAGCAGAGCCTGGCGCTCGGATTCACTCCAGAGCGCCAGGGGCCTTGCCGCCAGGGCCGCATTGCTGAGCTCATGGCGGCCGGTGATGTCCCTGCCGCACCAGGGCGGCAGGCTCACCAACTGATCGGCGGCCTCCAGCTCCACCTCGGCCACCACCAGCGGTGCGTTGCCGGCCTCAAACACATCCAGCACCCAGTCACCGCCGGCCAGATCCAGGCCGTAGCGGCATTTGAGCAGCTGGTGGGGAGCCAGCTCCAGCAAGGCCTGGGCATCTGCGGCGGGAATGGGGTACTCGAACTCCAGGCGGGTGAGGGCCAGCCCCAGACCTGCCTGCTGAGCTTGCGAGGCACCCAGGTCTGCCGGGCTGGGAAGCTGCGACGGCGGCGGTGGTGCCTTGAGGGTGAGCCAGGCAGCCGCCGGCAAGCCGGCACCAGCCAGGGGCTCGCTGGTGCGCACCCGCAGGGTGAGACCAGCGGCGCCACTCAGCAGATAGCCCTGCCGCAGCCTGGCCTGCCAGCGCACATGGGGGCGCCAGCCTTGGCCCTCCACCAGGAAGCGACGCTCAATCTCCAGAGCCAGGGGGTCCTCAGGGTGCGGACTGCGCCGATTCTGACCGGCAGCCTCAGAGCTGGCGTAGATCGAGGGCCCAGGCGGCAATCCGCTGGCGCGTGTGATGCCGCTGCCAGGCACACAGCGGCACCAACAACAGCGAAAGGCCATGGGAAGGAAGCAGCAGCACCAGAGCCAGCAGCGCCACCGCCCACCAGGGCATCACCCCTCAGGGCCGGCCCTGAGGACAGAGGTGTTTGCGGCGGGCCAGCCGCACGGTGGAGCGCTCCTGGGGGGTGAGGCCGATTTCCATAGCAGTGAACTTACAAAATGCTCGGCCCGGCAGAATGAAGGCGCGCTGAAGGACCTCGCCGAGGGCGATGGGTTTCCACCTTCTGCATCGATGAACATCCCCAAAGACAATGCTGAAAAAATCTTGCTCGGCCTTGGTTGATCGCATCGCCGCCAGCCAGAAACCCAGTATTTATCAGCTTTTTTCCACAACTGGGAGGATGCCGATCCGGTCTCCTCAGGATGATTCAGCCGGTCTTTTGGGGGCAGCGCGCAAAATCGCCCATCGCGCGCCCATCTGGCCAGAGCAAGCCAAATTCCGCAAGGCGTGCCTGCTGGCCGCCTTCAGTTGTGGGAGGGCTCGACGCTGGTGAGGCTGCCGGCCCAGTGCAGCTTGCGGGTGAGGGTGCGGTAATAGGACGGGCTCTGCTCCAACAGCACCATCAGGGCCGGATGGGGGCCGCGCTGCACCACACAGCGATCGCCCGGCTCCAGCACCGTGGCATGGGCGCCGTCCTTCCAGAGCTTCACCCGGCGGCTGCTCTCGCCCAGGGGCCAGACCGTGAGGCGCGAGCGGGGCGGCACCACCACCGCCCGGCTGGAGAGGCTCATCGGGCAGATCGGGTTGACCACGATCGCCTCGATGCCGGGGTGCAGGATCGGCCCGCCGGCCGCCATCGCATAGCCGGTGGAGCCGGTGGGGGTGGCGATGATCAGGCCATCGCCGCGGTACTGATCCACCACCTCACCGTCGATGTCGAGCTCCAGCACACAGGTGGGCGACACTTCATCGAGGCAGGGGCGAAAATAGAGGTCATTGAGGGCGCTGTGGGGCCCCTCGGCCGCAACATCCGCAGCCAGGTCTTCCGGACCGCCATCGCCGGGCTGGGGCACGCCATCGCCGCGATCGATGCGGGCCTCCAGCATCATGCGCCGCTCCAGGGCGAAGCGGTCGTCCCGCAGGCGCTGCCAGAGGGTGTCGTCGCCATCGAGGCGCAGCAGGGCCCGGTCATGGGTGAGGAAGCCGAGATGGCCACCGATGTTGAAGCTGAGGATCGGCACCTCGAAGCGGGCCAAATGGCGCGCCGCCCCCAGCACCGTGCCATCACCACCCAGCACCAGGGCCAGATCGGGCAGGCCTTCCTCGGTGGCCAGCAAGCCCGGGAAAGGATTGGCGGCCAGGCCGGAGGAAGCAACCGTGACACTGACACCCTGGAGGCGCAGATCCTCGGCGCAGCGGCGGGCATGGCGCTGGGCCGACTGGCTACCGCGCCGCACAATCAACCAGATCCGTTCAAGCCGCATGCGGATCGCTCAAGCGCTACAGGTACGAGATTGGCTACCAGCGCAGCAGGTTGAAGCGCTCCATATCCACTGTTTCGCGGTTGCGATACAGAGACAGCAGGATCGCCAGACCAACAGCAGCTTCAGCCGCAGCCACGGTGATCACAAAGATGGCAAACACCTGGCCGCGAATCAGTTGGCCATCGAGATAGTCGGAGAAGGCCATCAGATTGATGTTCACCGCGTTCAGCATCAGCTCGATGCTCATCAGCACCCGCACGGCATTGCGGCTGTTGATCAGCCCCCACACGCCGGTGCAGAACAGCAGGGCCGCCACAGCCAGGTAGGCCTGCAGGGGAATCGTGCCACCCAGAACAATGGTGACGGCGTCGGTGGCGGCTCGGGGATCAGCGCTCATGGGGTGGTCTCCAGCAGAGGTTGGCCGCCAGCGTTGGCGGATGGATCAAGCAGCAAGGGGGTGCGGGTTTTCTCGATCAAGCCCTGATCCACAGGTTCGCCCGTGATCACATCACTGCTGTAGACATCGCGGCGCGCCAGCACGATGGCGCCGATCATCGCCATCAGCAGTAGTACAGAGGCCAGCTCGAAGGGCAGGAGATAGTCGCTGAAAAGATGTTCGCCGATGCGGATGGTGGCCTCTTCGCCCACCGGCAGCGGCCCCGGCAGGGCCCAGTGGGTGGTGAACGCCACGCGCAGCAGCAGCACGAACAGCCCCGCACACACCCCACCCGAAAGCAGACGGCGCAGCAGCAGCCCCGGGATGACCGCCAGGGTTTCCTTCTTGTTCACGAGCATGATCGCGAACAGGATCAATACGTTCACCGCGCCCACGTAGACCAGGATCTGGGCCGCTGCCACAAAGCTGGCATTGAGCAGCAGGTAGAGGCCGGCCACCCCAAGGAACACACCGCCGAGTAGGAAGGCGGAATAGACGATATTCGGCAGCAGCACCACGCCCAGGGCTCCCACCACCACGACGGCGGCCAGAACCAGGAAACAAAGCTGCTGAATGGTGGAAGCGAGCGTCATCAGGACTGGGCTCCTTGGTCAGCCACCGCTGGGTTCGGGGCCGTTGAACTGCTGGCAGTTTGCTCGGTCGCCGTCGCGGCTGGCGCTGCTGGGGGCTGGGCCAGGGTGGCCAGCACCTGCTCGGGCAAGCGGCCGGCTCGGGGCGCATTGGCGGGCACGCCATGGGGCTCCATCACGCCCTTGGGCAGATAGGCCAGCTCGCGCAGGGCGAACACCGCCGGATCACTGGTGACGCTGGTGGGCAACCGACCGAGGGCAACGTTGTCGTAGTTGAGGCTATGGCGATCGAAGGCGGCCAGCTCGTACTCCTCCGTCATCGACAGGCAGTTGGTGGGGCAATACTCCACGCAGTTGCCGCAGAAGATGCACACCCCGAAATCAATCGAGTAATTGCGCAGCTCTTTCTTCTTGGTGGCCTTGTTCATCACCCAGTCCACCACCGGCAGGTTGATCGGGCACACCCGCACACACACCTCGCAGGCGATGCACTTGTCGAACTCGTAGTGGATGCGGCCCCGGTAGCGCTCCGAGGGGATCAGCTTCTCGTAGGGATACTGAACCGTGATCGGCCGGCGCTTGAGATGGTCGAAGGTGACCGCCAGGCCCTGACCCAGGTACTGGGCGGCGCTGACCGCCTCCTTGGTGTAGTCACCGACTTTCTTGAGGAACCCGAACATGGTGCTGGTGGGGGAAGGGGCGGATCCGGCGATACGACGCTCGGACCATCTTGACCGGGAAAGCCCGGAGCTGACGAACGGTCTCAGCCTCCGAACGCCATCGGGAACGCGAGCTTGAGCGCAGCCGTGACCAGCAGGTTGACCAGGGCGATCGGCAGCAGGAACTTCCAGCCCAGATCCAGCAGCTGGTCGATCCGCACCCGCGGCACGGTCCAGCGCAGCAGGATCGCGAAAAACACCAGCAGGTAAGCCTTGAGCACGGTCATCACGATGCCGGTGGTGGCCGTGATCACCTGCACCACGGGGGCATCCACCGACTGGCCCAGCCAGCCCGCCAGCCACTCCACCGGCACCGGGAAGCCCCAGCCGCCCAGGTACAGCACCGACACCAGCAGGGCCGAGAGCACCAGGTTGATGTAGCTGCCCAGATAAAAAAGGGCGAACTTCATGCCCGAATACTCGGTCTGGTAGCCAGCCACCAGCTCCTCCTCCGCCTCCGGCAGGTCGAACGGCAGGCGCTCACATTCAGCCAGGGCGCAGATCCAGAAGATCACGAAGCCCACCGGCTGACGCCAGATGTTCCAGCTGAGAATGCCGGCGCCGTTCTGCTGGTTGACGATGTCGACCGTGCTGAGCGAATTGCTCATCATCACAATCGCCAGCACCGCCAAGGCCAGGGGGATTTCGTAGCTGATCGACTGGGCCGCTGCCCGCAGCCCACCCAGCAGCGAATATTTGTTGTTGCTGGAATAGCCGCTCATCAGCAGGCCGATCGGCTGGATGCTGCTGAGCGAGATCCACAGGAAGATGCCCACGCCCACATTGCTGATCAGCAGGTTCTGACCGAAGGGCACCACCAGCCAGGAGAGGATCACCGGCACCAGCACCAGCACCGGCCCGAGCGTGAACAGCAGGCCATCGGCCCGGGCCGGGATGATGTCTTCCTTGAAGACGAGCTTGAGGCCATCGGCCATCGGCTGCAGTACCCCGAGGGGGCCGGCGTATTCCGGGCCGATGCGCTGCTGCACGGCGGCGGAGATTTTGCGCTCCAGCCAGACGTTGACCAGCACGCCGACCACGGCGGCCACCAGCACGGTGACCATCGGCAGCGGCAGCCACAGCAGCCGGGCCGCACCGGGGCTGAGCCCCAGTCCCTGCAGGGCATCAACGAAGCTGGCCTGCAGATCGAGACCTGAACTCACGAGGGCGGTCGTCTCCATGCTGGCGAAGGGGGTGGGTGGACCTTAGGAGGGGGTCGGTCGACCCTCGAGCGGCAGCCAGGGCCGCTCCAGGGAACCGGTGTAGATCTGGGTGGGACGATAGATGCGATTGGCTCCCAGCTGTTCGCGCCAGTGGGCCAGCCAGCCAGCGGTGCGGGCAATCGCGAAGATGGGCGTGAACAGATCCCGCGGGATGCCGAGCTTGCGGTACACGAGGCCGGAATAGAAGTCGACGTTGGGGAAGATGCCCTTGGGGCCCAGCCGCTCGGCCGCCACCGCCTCCAGCCGCCGGGCGACGTCGTACATGCTGTCGTAGCCGAAGCGCAGGAACAGATCCTCCGCCAGGCCCTGCAGGATCACCGCCCGCGGATCCTTGACCCGGTATTCGCGATGGCCGAAGCCCATGATCTTGCGCTTCTCGGCGATGGCCCGATCAAGCCAGGCCTCCACCTGATCCACCGAGCCGATCTCCTCGAGCATGTCGAGCACATCCTCATTGGCACCGCCGTGCAACGGCCCGGCCAGGGTGCCCACCGCCGAAGCCACCACCGCATAGGGATCGGTGAGCGTGCTGGCGGTGACGCGGGCGCTGAAGGTGCTGGCGTTGAGGCTGTGCTCGGCGTGCAGGATCAGGCAGGCATCGAAGATGCGGGCCGCCAGCGGATCGGGCTCCCGCTCCGTGAGCATGTACAGGAAGTTGGCCGAATAGGCCAGGTCGTCGCGGGGCTGGATCGGATCCTGGCCTTTGCGGATCAGCTGGAAGGCCGCCACCATCGTCGGAATCCTGGCGATCAACCGCACCACCGCCTCGGTGATGTACTGGGGGTCGTACAGGGCGCGGCGGGAATAAAAGAGGCCCAGGGAGGCGGCGCTGGCCTGCAGGGCATCCATCGGATGGCCACTGGCTGGGAAGCACTTCATCATGTCGCGGATGCGGAAACTCACCCGCCGGTGCATCTGCACCTCCTGCTCAAAATCGCGCAGCTGGAAGATCGTGGGTAGCTCGCCCCAGATCAGCAGGTAGGCCGTTTCCAGAAAGGTGCTGTGGGAAGCCAGCTGATTGACCGGATAGCCCCGATAGGTGAGCACCCCACGGCTGCCGTCGATGTCGCAGATCGCCGACTGGGTGGCCGGCACCCCCTCGAGGCCGGGGCGAAAGACCGGCGCTGCGGCCGCAGCCGGGGTATCCGCCGGCGCGGAGGTGGCAGGGGCCGCTCCGGCGTCCGCTCCATTCAGCGGGCTGGCCATTTCAGGGGTGATTTTTGCCGCCATCACGATCGAGTCCGATTTGGCGAACCTACGCGGCGACGTCCAGCCCACGCCGTAGCGCTGGCTGCCACCGGCGCGATCTCAACCGAGGAGGCTGCGGGGGCTGAGCAGCAGCCGCAGGCGGGCGCTGCCAGGCGTGGGACCAGCGGGCAGCTCCAGCAGGGCCAATCCCGCCTTGCGCAGCTCGATCGCTCCCGGATGGGCCCCCAGCAGGCGCGCGGCCAGCAGGCCCAGATCGGGCTCATGGCCCACCAGCAGCACCCGCAGTCGCGCCGGCCGCTGCTCGCCGTTCCCCGGCTGGACCGGACCCAGCGAAACCGGGGCCAAGCCGGCCAGGGCATGGACCAGCAGCGGCAGGGGATCGTGACCGGGCTCCAGGCTCTCGCTCAGTTCCAGGGCCGGCGCCAGACCGACGGCACGGGCAATCTCCGCCGTCTGACGGGCCCGGGTGAACGGACTCGACAACATCCGATCCGCCGCCAGACCCAGGGCCAGCGACCGCTCCAGCACCTCACGGGTGCGCTGGCGGCCCTTCGCCGTGAGCGCCCGGGTGAGCTCCGGGCGCTCCGGGCTGCGCTCCTCGGCAATGCCATGACGAAGCAACAGCAGTTCGGCGGCAGCCATCGGTGTTCAAACAGCCTGAGGCCATCCAACAGCCCCATGCCCCCCTGAGGAAGCTGGGGGCAACAACGGCCAACAGATGCAGATGCAGTTGCAGTTGTAGATGCAGTTGCTATCGCAGTTGCTGATGCAGCGGCCCTGGAAGGCCCGAGCTGGCGCGCGCCCGAGCGCCAGCAACAACCATCAACGCTCAAAACTGAGGCGGGCCTGCAGATGCAGGGTGCGGCCCTCGGGCTGGAGCGCCATGGCCAGCCCCTGCACCCCCCCATCCAGCCCGCCACCGGCCAGGGCCGAGAGCACCTGCCAAGGTTGCCAGAGCCGCAACAGCTCCCGCGAGGGCCCACGGGTCAGGGCCCACTGCAGCGGGGCAGCGGCACGGTCGAGGGCCGCCAGGGCCGTTCGCAGCTCCTCGCTACCGCGGCCGCCTGCGGGCTCATCGAGCACAGCCAGGCTCCGGCCCCACCAGGCCAGGGGGCCACTGGCCAGACGCCAGGCCGCCAGGGTGGCCTGCAACGACTCACCGCCGCCGGCCTGGGCCCGGCGCTGGCTGCTGGCCTCAAGCCGCGTCCAGACCAGGAGCGAACGGTCGCCCAGTTCGAGCGGTGCCTGGATCAGGCCCGCCGCCGCCAGCTCGCCCTGCAGCTGCTCCGGCGCCGGCTGGGTGCTGGCCGTAGCCAGCTGCCAACCCTGGGGGCCGGCGGCAAGCAGCAGCGGCCCTTCAGCCCGCTGGGCCACGAGGAAGGGAAGCGTGCCAGCCGCTGATCGCGCGCCCTTGGCCGGGCGTTGGTCGCCCGAGGCGAGGCGCTTCTGGCCCGGGCGCTGGCGACTCTCGCCCGCGTTGCCGCCTGGCTCGGCCGAGCCGCCCAAGCCCGCCGCCGTTGCCGGCAACGGTCCGCCGGCGACGGTGCGGGCCAGGGCCCGTTCCAGCAGCGGCTGCACCAGGGGCTGCTGCAGCTGGGCGGCGGGATTCTGGAGCAGCAGCAAGCTGCTGAGCTGGCCCCTCAGGCCGTCGAGCAACTGCTGCTGCTGGGCCGGATCGGCCGGCTGGATCACCACCGCCCCTGGCGCCGCCGCCGCGTCGAGCGTTACAGCGTTGGGCATTACAGCGTTGGGCATTGGAGTGGCACGAGTTGGAGCCGGGACCACTGCATCGGGGACTACTGCATCCGGGACCACTGGATCCAAGACCACTGCATACGGGACCACTGCATACGGAACCACTGGATCCGGGACCACTGGAGCAGGCACCACTGGATCAGTCATCACTGAATCAGTCAGCGCTGGAGCCGGGACCGCTGGAACGCTGCGGGTTGGGGCCAGCGGCAGGGCGGCGGTTGGGGTGGCGGGCGTTGGTGGCGAGGCGCCAGAGCTGACGGGGACGCCTGGAGCAGCAGGTGTTACTTGCTGGATCTGGCTGGGCGGGGTGCCTGGGGCAGCGGGGACGGCTTGCAGGGTCTCGCTGGCCGCAGCGCCTGGGGCGATGGCCGCGGGGACGAATGCCGGGGCGCCGGAAACACTTGCCCGCTGGGGATCTGAACGCCAGACCGCCGCCGTGGCCGCCGTAGACGCGGACCTCGTTACGGCGCTGAGGGCCGTGGCGGCGGCCCTGTTGGCCGCCTGGCTGGTCGTTCCCGCGCTGATGGGCAGCGCCCGGATCGCCAGGGGCGGAGCCGGCAGCTGCAGATGGCCATGGAGCAGCAGCGACCGACCCTCGGGCCGCAACGCCGCCAACAGCTGGGTGGGCCTTTGCTCTGGCGCCAGCGGCAGCGGCCAGCCCAGCCACTGCTCCAGCGCCTGGGGCCGGGCCAGCAGCAGGGCTGCCCCCTCGCCGAGCTGGTCGAGCTCCCGCTGCAGGCCCGGCTGGGAGGCCTGGTTGAGTTCCGGGATCTGGGACACATCCAGAGCACGCTCCAGCACACCGCGACCGGAGGCGATCAGCACCAGATCGTCATCCACCAGGGCGGTGGCCAGGGGCACCGAGCGACTGCCCACCAGGGCGCCGCGGCCACTGATCAACCCCATGCCGCGGTAGTTGCTCACCTGCAGATCGGTGCCGGCCAGGCTGCGGGTCTGCCAGAAGCGCTGCAGAAAATGGCGGGCACCGTCGTCGTCGCGGCTGGCCAGGGCCAGCAGCCAGCCACCGGAGGGAGGGCCGCTGGCGGCGGCGCCGCTGATCTCGGCCGCCGGATCGTCGAACAGCACCAGGGCGATTCCCGGGGCCAGCCAACGGGCCAGTTCATCGTGGTAATCGAGGCCGGCGGCGGCAAAGGCCCCATCCCGCAGCCGCTCGATAGCCTCGCCGGCATTGCGGCGCTGGCGGCCTGGAGCCACCGCCCGGGCATAGGCCACCGGCTGCTCCCCATCGCTGAGCAGATAGAGGCTCAAGGGAGCCTGGGCAGGCACAAAGCGGGCCGCCCGGGGGATGGTGAGGGCGTGATGGGCGAGCTGCAGCGGTCCCCGCTGCCAGATCAGCCACCAGCCCCCCACACCAAGGCTGAAGGTGAGCAGCACCACGGCCAGCACCACCGCCAGAAAGGGGCGGCCCTTCATGCACGCACAGCAGGATGGGTCCATCCTGACGCCCTACCGGTTCCGATGCCCGACACCAGCACCCCCGAAGCGGGTTCAGCCACGCCGATGCCGATCAGCGCCAGCGAGCTGCAGGCCCGGCTGCTGGCCGGGGAGGCGATCCAACTGGTGGATGTGCGTGAAGACAACGAGCTGGAGCTGGCCCAGCTGGCCCATCCGGTGCTGCATCTGCCCCTGAGCCGCTCCCAGGACTGGATCGGCCAGATCGACAGCCTGATCGAGCGGCAGCAACCGGTGGCGGTGTTGTGCCACGCCGGGGTGCGCAGCTGGCATTTCGGTTGCTGGCTGATCCAGGAGCACGGCCATCCCCAGGTGTGGAACCTGCAGGGGGGCATCGATGCCTGGAGCACGACCGTGGATCGCTCGGTTCCCCGATATTGAGTGCAGGCGCCTGAATTCTGGCGCCTGCACCCTGGCCCTGATCCCCGTGGCTGCAGCCGGGTGCCATGTCAGGCCGCGACGGTGTACTGCCGGCAGCGCACGAGAGCCCGGCCGATCCCTACGATCCAGGAATCACGCATAACGAATCGGGTTGGACACCCTGCCGCGGCGGCAACAGGATGTGCTCAGAGCCACGGTTCGGCACTACGTCGACACGGTTGAACCCGTGGGCAGCCACACCTTGGTGCGACGCTTCGGCCTGCCTGCCAGCCCCGCCACCGTGCGCTCGGCCATGGGGGCCCTCGAACTGCGGGGCCTGCTGACCCAGCCCCACACCTCCGCCGGTCGCATCCCCAGCCAGCAGGGCTATCGGCTCTATGTGGATCAGCTGCTGCCCGAACCCGGCTCGGCCGCCCGCCAGCTGGAACGGGAACTGGCGGGGGTGAGTCTGCAATGGGCCGCCCTCGACGATCTGCTGCTGCATCTGGCCCGCCGCCTGGCCGATCTCACCGGCCTGCTGAGCCTGATCACCCGACCCCAACGCCAGCGCCCCCAGCTGCAGGCGATTCGGCTGGTGGCCAGCAGTGACCGGCTGCTGGTGTTCCTGGTGCAGGGCTCGGCGCTCACCACCAGCCTCAACCTGCGGCTGCCCAGCGGCGCCGAGCGCGAGCTGCCGATCCTGGAACGCTGGACCAATGACCGCCTGCGCCACCCTGACGGCAAGATCGCCTGGGAGCGCCTGCCGGAGGAGCTGCGCCGCAGCGGCGATGTGCTGCGCCAGGCCCTGGAACACCACGAACGGCTGCGCAGCACCGACCTGGACGGGGTGGTGGCGGCGGGCCTGGGCGGTCTGCTGGGTCAGCCGGAATTCAGCCTCACCTCGAGCCTGTTACCGCTGGTGCAGCTGGTGGAACACCAACCCGAACAGGTGCTGGGCCCCTCCCTGGGACCTGCCGCCCCCGTCGATTCGATCTGGATCGGCAGGGAGCACCCCCACCGGGCCCTCGAGGCCTGTTCGGTGGTGCAGGCTCCCTATGGCACCGCCGATGGCGCCTGCGGCCACGTGGCGCTGGTGGGACCGATGCGGATGGCCTACGCCACCGCCCGCGCCGCCGTGCGCTCGGTGGCGACGATCCTGCAACGACTCCTGAGCTGAACGAGGCAGCCAACTTCCGCCATGACTTACTGCGTTGCCTTCCTGCTTGAGAAGGGCCTCGTCTTCGCCTCCGACTCCCGCACCAATGCCGGCGTGGACTACATCTCCAGCTACAGCAAGCTGCATGTGTTCCAGCCGGCTGAAGATCGGCTGTTCGTGATCATGGCGGCCGGCAATCTCGGCACCACCCAGGCCGTGCTCAACCGCATCCGCCGTGACATCGACCGGCACCATGAAGCGGCGACGGAGCGGGCGGATCGGAAACCGGCAGCCGACGGCCCACCCGCAGCCGCCGCACCGGGTGCTGCCAGCGCAGCGCCGACCCTGCTCACCGCCCGCTATCTGTTCGAGGCCGCCGACTACATCGGCAAGCTGAGCGTGGATGTGCAGCGGCAGTTCAGCACCTCGCTGCGGGAGGCGGGCGCCACCGGCGAGGCCAGCTTCATCCTCGGCGGCCAGATCGCCGGTGAAAAGCATGGGCTGTATCTGATCTATCCCCAGGGCAATGCGGTGATGGCCACCGCGGAAACCCCGTTTCTGCAGATCGGCGAGAGCAAATATGGCAAGCCACCGCTGGATTACATCGGCCACAGCCGCCTCTCCCTCGAGGATGCCGCCCGTCTCTGCCTGGTGTCGCAGATCATCACCCGCCGCGCCAATCTCACCGTGGGGCCACCGTTTGAAATCGCCCTGGTGCCCGCCAATGAGTTGCGGGTGTCACGCCGGGTGAAGCTGGAAAAAGAGTGCGACGAAGTGAACCGCTCGATGGAAGTGTGGACCCGCACGATGCAGGAAGGGCTGCAGCGGCTGCCGCGCTTCGCCTGGGAGCAGGATCCGCTTTGAAAAACTGCGGCGTGTCTCAACCCAGGGCCAACTTGATCAATCAACCGAATCAATTAATCAACCAGATGAATTAATCAACCAGATTTATTAATTAATCAATGCCGCGATGTGCGCCGGAGGGTCATGGAGCTTGTGCAGCAAAGCCCCATGGGAGGACAGAACAAGCGCCCAAGGTTGGCCGCCGGTAGTTGTTCGCCCATCAGCAGGGGTAGCTGCACTGCTGATGGGCACCTGAGCCAGGGGCGGGTGTGTGGCATGGAGCCAGGGGCGAGCCAAACGTTCGCGCTGATCCCGGGTCCAAGCCCATGACGGGCTCAGGACAATCGCCCTGGCACCACGCCTTTCGGCCCGGCGACGGCTCGAGGGCGAGCACGCAGCCCTCAGCCCCCCAGCCGATCCCCCAGGCGTTCGACCATGGTGTTGACATCCTTATCGCCGCGGCCGGAAAGGTTGAGCACCACTTCGGTGCCGGGGGCCAGGCTGGGGCAGAGGGTCTCCAGCCAGGCGAAGGCGTGGGCGGTTTCCAGGGCCGGGATGATGCCTTCGAGCCGGCAGAGCAGCTGCAGGGCGTCGAGGGCCTGCTGGTCGGTGACGGCGGCGTATTCGGCGCGGCCGATGCCCTTGAGATAGCTGTGCTCCGGGCCCACCCCGGGGTAATCGAGGCCGGCGCTGATCGAATGGGCTTCCTGCACCTGACCCTCGCTGTCCTGCAGCAGCAGGCTCATGGCACCGTGCAGCACCCCCACCCGCCCTTCGGTGATCGTGGCCGCATGGCGGCCGGTGGCGACGCCATCACCTGCGGCCTCAACCCCGATCAGGCGCACCGAGGTGTCCTGTACGAAGGGATGGAACAGGCCCATGGCATTGGAGCCGCCACCGACACAGGCCACCAGCACATCGGGCAACCGGCCGAAGGCCTCGGCGCACTGACGCTTGGTTTCCTCGCCGATCACAGCGTGAAAATCGCGCACCAGCATCGGATAGGGATGGGGACCGGCCACCGAACCGAGGATGTAATGGGTGCGCTCCACATTGGTGACCCAGTCGCGGATGGCCTCGCTGGTGGCGTCCTTGAGGGTGGCGGTACCGGCGGTGACCGGCTGCACGGTGGCGCCGAGCAGGCGCATGCGGAACACGTTCAGCTCCTGGCGGCGCATGTCCTCGGCGCCCATGTAGATGACGCACTCGAGGCCGAAGCGGGCGCAGACCGTGGCCGTGGCGACGCCATGCTGGCCGGCGCCGGTTTCGGCAATGATCCGCTGCTTGCCCATGCGCAGGGCCAGCAGGGCCTGGCCGAGGGCGTTGTTGATCTTGTGGGCACCGGTGTGGTTGAGGTCTTCGCGCTTGAGCCAGAGGCGCGGGCCGCCTTCGGGGCGGCGATAGTGCTCGCTCAGCCGCTCCGCCTCATAAAGGGGGCTGGGCCGCCCGACGTAGTCGCGCAAAAGATGATTGAGCCGTTCGGTGAAGGCCGGATCGCGCCAGGCTTCAGCGGCGGCGGCCTCCAGTTCGGCCAGGGCCGGCATCAGCGTTTCCGGCACGTACTGACCGCCATAGGGGCCAAAGCGGCCGAGAGCATCGGGCCGGGCGGACGGCTGCAGCGCCGCAGCATCGGGGCGGGCGGCGGGGATCGGCGGGATGGTGCTGGTCACCAGCGGCGCTCGGTGGACGGATCTTTAGCGTAGAGACTGCGCCGACCGGCCTGGGCCGCCAGCGGCGGCTCCGGTTCAGAAGACCGCTGCAGACCCCTCAGAAGACCTGACTGGCGTTGGGCCGGACGGGTACAAACCGATGGACTTGGGGGGGCCGGGTGGTGAAGCAGCGGCCAAGCCTGGCCCCTACAGGGTGTTCCGCCAACTCGCGGGGCCCCAGGCCCCCTCTCAAGCCTGGGCTGCCCAGCCAACTCAGACACCACTCCCGCGACGGAACCGGCCTTGTGGGCGACGGGAGCGCTCCGATGGGGTGCGGGCTCAATCGCCGCTCTTGCTGGGGATGGATCCACAGCTCCATCCCCAGCAGGAATCTGGCCGTGCTGGCACGGTGCCGTCGGCTGACTGGCACCAGGCCCTGACGCGGGAAGCGCCGTGCAGCGGGCGCCTAGGCTCACGCCCTCTCTCCAGTCCCCACCGGAGTGGGATGGGTGGCTGTTCAGCCCCAGATCCTCCGAGCCCTGGCGACCTGATCCCTGCCAGTCCCAACCGGCCAGGCCCCAGCCTGCCGCGGGGCTGGCTGGCTCGCCACGCCAGCACGCTCCCTGCCCTGCCGGCCTGTTCCCCTGACGCTCCCCCTACCCGCCCAGCCGGCCGCGCCCATGCCATTCCCTCAGCCCGCCAGCGGGCTGGTCCCCACCGGTGGGCCTGGGCCTACCGGTGCGGGCAACCGAGGCGAGGCGTTGCTGCCGCCCCTGGTGCTCGGCAGCTGGCTGCTAAGCCGCCTGTTGTTCTTTGGACCGCTGCTGATCGCCGTGCAGCGTCAGGCGCCCGGCAGCCTGGCCTCGCGGCTCAGCCAATGGGACGCCGCCCACTACCTGCAGATCGTGACGGAGGGCTACAGCGGTGACAACTTCGCCTTCTTTCCCTTCTTTCCATACTTCACCAGGCTGACGGCCAGCCTGCTGCAGCTGCCGCCCCTGGCCGTGGCGCTGGTGCTCAGCAACGGGGCCTTTCTGATCGCCCTGGGACTGCTCTATCGGCTCAGTCAGCAATGCCAGGGAAACGCCACGGCCCGGAGTGTGGTGCTGCTGAGCTGCTTCAACCCCATGAGCATCTTCTTCGCCATTCCCTACACGGAGTCGCTCTATCTGCTGTTCACCTGCCAGGCCCTGCTGGAGCTGCTGCGCCCCCGGTTGCATGCCCCCCGGATCGCCTTCATTGGCGCCCTGATCGCCGCAACCCGCCCCACCGGCCTGGTGATCGCCCCCGCAATCCTGGTGGCCTTTGGCCGCCAGCGCCGCCTGGCCACCGGCCTGGTGGTGGCGCTGCTGGCCCTGGGTGGACTGGGCGCCGTGGCCTGGATCAACCTGCACCTGAGTGGCAATCCCCTCGCCTTTGTCCAGGCCCAGAAGGCCTGGAACGTGCAGCCGGGCTTCAATCTCTCCGGGCTGCCCTCCTGGAACAAGCTGCTGACCCAGGTGCTGTTCGGCCTGGCCAACACCAGGGCCGGTGCCCTGATCGATCGCGTCCACCCGCTGCTGATCACGGCCAGCTTGCTGGTGGGCGTCGCCGCCTTCCGACTGCGCCACAAACGGCCGCGATCAAGCTTCCTGCTCTCGCTGCTCGCCTTTCTCGCCTATTGGCTCCTGGCCGGCATGCCAGGCCTCAACCTGCTGCTGGTGGTCGGCGCCGCCCTGCTGATCTGCTGGGGCTATCGGCGGCTGCCGCTGGAACTCTGGATCTTCGGCGCTGCCAGCCTGGCGCTCTATCTGCTCAAACAGAACACGATCAGCCTCGAGCGCCATATCTTCGCCACGGCGCCACTGCTGATGCTGTATGGCGCCTGGTTCGAACAGCATCAGCAGTGGCGTCGCTTTCTGTTGGGCTTCGGCAGCCTGCTGCTACTGCTCTACGCCTTGCGCTTCGCCCAAGGCCTCTGGATCGGCTGAACGGGCGGGCGGGCGCGGCGAGGCGTGTCAATCCTGTTCAGGCGTGATTCGGATCAGCCAGGTGCCCCGGTAGGTGAGCTCGGGAGTCTCGGGGCTGCCGGCGTACAGGCGTAAGGGATACCGGTCGGGGACGCTGGGGTTGAACAGCACCAGCGACAGGCCATAGGTGCCCGCACCATACAAAGGGGTCTGGGGAATGATCAGCACCTCCTTGGGATTGGACCGCTCCACACGGGCCGGCAGGGTCTCGCTGCAACGGGTGCGATGGGCTGTCGGTGGCGTGAGCATGCGGCAGAGGCGCAGGCTCTCGAGGGTCAGACCGCCATCGAAGCTGGCCGGGAAGCGCAGGCTGAGCGAGGAGAGCGGCGCCCCATAGTCATCCGGGCGGATCAGCAGGTCGTACCGGGAGCTCTTGAGCCGGATCGCAAGCACCTGCACGAAATCCAGCGACTGGAAGCTGCGACCATCCCCCCAGAGCCGCTGGCAGTGACTGGCCGGCCTGGCCGCCGGTGGGCTGCTGCTGGGGCTGGTGCCGGCACGGCTGGGTGAGCCGGGGGGCTCCGCCAGGCTCGCGGGCAGGGCCCAGGCCAGCAAGGGCAAGACCAGCAACGGGGCCCAGAGCGCCAGCGCAAGACGCGCAAACGAGCTGCGGGCAGGGCCGATCCCGGCAGCAAGAAGCAGGGATGGGGTGGGAGTCATGGGCAAATCGGCCAGAGACCAGCCGCTGCAGGGAGCGATACGGGTAGCGATATGGTTAGCGACGCGGATAGCGATACAGATAGCGATAGGGGTAACGACGCGGCCAGCAGACACCGGGGGAAACCGAAGCGGAGACACCACCAATGCCATCAGGCCATCGAGCGATTCAGCGACACAGGGGCAGGGATGGGATGGGCCGGAAGGCTCAGCCAGAAGAATTAATCCTAAGGCGCAATGGCAAAATCCCAGGGCGCAATGGCAAAGGCAAATAATGCTGCGTCATCCAAATCCTGAGCCCCCATCGCGAATCCGAACACCGGATCAAGGATCAAGCCCAAAGGCCAAGTGCAGCGATCAAGTTCAGCAGCAGACTTCAAGCCTTAAACCCTGAAAATGAATCTCCACCATGACAGCTCCACAGCGAAGTTGAGCCCAAGGCCAACAGGGCCATCCCGCGCCAGGACTGCATGACAGCCCCACAACAGGAGCCCAGGGGAAAGGATCAGGAAGACAGATCCATTGGATCGATCATCCCATTCTTTGGAGCAACCAACCCACGGGGATGCGCCGCTGGATTGAGGCGAGCGCTCCAGGGGCCTCAGAAGCGGAAGCGCAACTTCAGCAGCGCCCCGAGGGCCCCGAAGCTGGAGCCTTGGCTCCTGGGCAAGGGGGTGCTGTTCCACTCGCTGCCGCTGGCGGTGAGCTGCCCGCGGGGACGGGGCAGCCAGAACAAGCCCGGCGTGATCGAGAGCCAGTCCGTGGCCTGATAGCGATACCAGAACTCCAGCATCAGCGCCTGGTCATCGGCCCCCTGCTCGCCAGCGGGATTCGTGTAGCGCGTCATGAACTGGGGCGAACCGATCGCCATCCCCAGCTCGCTCCCCGAATCGAAGGCATCCGACCAGTTGAGGCCCAGCATCCAGGATTGGCTGGTGCCCGCCAGCAGGCTGCTGGCCGCGTAGGGACCGTCTTGGTCGTAGACATTGCGACTGAGGCCCCAGCCGAGGTTGATGGAGGGAATCCAGCCGCGGCGCAAGGGCTGCCAGAAGGCGGAGAGGCCATAGGAATGCACGTACCCCCCCAGGCCCTCTTCAAGCTTCGGCCAACTCTGCGCCGCCAGGGGGGTGCTGGCGGCGCGATCGTAGGCACCGGCCTGGTTGTAGGTGTAGGCAGCGGCCAGGCCCCAGCCCCGGCCCAGGTAGCCCAGCTGGGCCGTGGCCGCCCCCACTGCAGCGGCCGTGAACAGACCGCCTTCGGAGGGGTTGCCATCCTTGCCGGCAGCTGTCACATAGACGCCGCTCAGCACCAGCCCCGGATTGGTCGCCGCCCGGTCACGCTGGTTCCAGTAGAGCCCGATCCCGGAGCCCTTGATGTCGCTGTAAGCGCCAGGAGCGCCTGCTTTGTCGAAAGGGATCAGCAACACCTCGTTGTCGCCATACACCGAAGGCCAGATGCCGAGCATGTCCTTCTGGTTAACCCGACTACCAACAGTGAGGTGCAGATGATCGCCAATTGAGCGCTGATAATAGAGCTTGTCGACAACGATCTGACCATTCCGGCAGATCTTGCCCGGCTGACAACTGCCGGGGGAGACACCAGACGCTTGCAGCGGCGGAGCTGTATTACTGCGGAAATCGCTATAACCGCCGTTACCGCTGCGCAGCCGCACCCGCAGCAGGTCCTGGCCGTTGAAACTGGTGTCGAAGTTGAGGCGCACGTCATAGACTAAAACCAGCGCTTCGCGCAACAGTTGGCCGCTATAGGTGCTGCGGGCACGATCGATCTGATTGCCGCCATACTGCACCGCCCCGAGCCACAATCTCGCATCGGCCCAGAGGATCGTGCTGGCCGCGAATTGGCTGGCTTGCAGCTCGCCCAATCGGGTCTCGAGCCCATCGGCAAGCCCCTGCAGCACGGCCAGCTCCTGTTCAAATTCCAGCTGCAAGCGACGGACCAGATCAGTCCTGGCGCCGCTCGTGACCAGACAGGCCTGGAGCAGCGCCGCCGCTTCATAGCGGCTCAGGGGCAGCCCCCCATCCAGCCCAACCCGACCAGCGGCGGCGGGACAGCCATCCAGGGCCACCAGCTGGCTCAGCGCCTGATAAGCCCAATCGCCGGGACGCACCTCGCTGAAGCGGCTGGGTGCGGCGAGCGGCTCCGCGGCTGCCGCCAGGCCCGCATCTGGGGCAGCAGGGGAGCGGGCCAGAGGCACCGGGTCCGCCGCACGGGCCGCCAGCAGGGGAGGGAACAAAGCCAGCGCCAAGCCCGCCCCACTCAGCGATACGACCCAGGGATCGCTCCACCGCACCTGGCGCGCGCTCCCCAATCCAGGACAGGGGCAGGAGGACTGGCCCCGAGCCGCAGACCAGCCCGTGAACGGCCGCAGCCCGATGGCCCGCTTCAACTTCACAACCAGGATCTCAGCCAGCGCTGGGCGCGATCAAGTTACTTCCGTTGCTTGGGGCCCGGGCGAGCGGGCTTGGCCGGGCCAAAGCCGCTGGTTCGCTCGCAACTCAGAATGGCCGCGCATGCGGTTGGCACAGGGGAGGACGGAGGCCATGGCAAACAAAGGCGGCTGGCAGGAATTCAGCCGGACGGAAAGCCTGCAGCGCGGCCTCCCGGCGCCGTCCGCCATCGCCAGGACCCAGCAGAAAGTGCGGGTGCAGCGCACCAAGGCGGGCAAGGGCGGCAAGCTGGTGACAGCCATCACGGGACTGGAGATCCCCGAGGCGGAAGCCAAGGCGCTGCTCAAGGCCCTCAAGGCCACAGCCGGCACCGGCGGCACCCTCAAGGACGGTGTGATCGAACTACAGGGCGACCAGCTGACTTGCGCCTTGGCAGCCCTGGAGAGAGAGGGGTTCCGCCCGAAGCAGGCGGGTGGCTGATCGACGGGCCCAACCCAAGCGATGGATGGCTGATTGGACTGCTCAGCAGGGAGAATGCCAGCCTCCCCTTGACCCTGCGGCGATCCTGCCGCCGATGCCATGACATCGCCCAGCTCCGCCCAGGCCAGCAACGACGCCCTGGAGACCAACCCCGGCAAAGCCACCAACATCGTCTGGCACCACTCCACCGTGACCCGCGCCGCCCGGGCCCACCAGCGCGGCCATCGCAGCGCCATCCTCTGGTTCACCGGGCTGAGCGGTGCCGGTAAGAGCACCCTGGCCAACGCGGTCAACTCGGCCCTGTTCGAGCAAGGACTGGCCTGTTACGTGCTCGATGGCGACAACGTGCGCCACGGCCTCTGCGCCGACCTGGGCTTCAGCGACGGCGACCGGGAGGAAAACATCCGTCGCATCGGCGAAGTGGCCAAGCTGTTCCTCGATGCCGGCGTGGTGGTGCTCACCGCCTTCGTGTCGCCCTTCCGCGCCGACCGCGCCCGCGCCCGCGCCCTGGTGGACAGCGGCGACTTCATCGAGATCCACTGCGCCGCAGATCTGGAGGTGTGCGAACTGCGCGACACCAAGGGCCTCTACGCCAAGGCCAGGGCTGGCACGATCAAAGACTTCACCGGCATCTCCAGCCCCTACGAAGAACCGGAAGCGCCAGAACTGCGGGTGAATACCGGCAGCCAGAGCCTGGAGGAATCGGTGGCGCAGGTGATCAGCTACCTGGAGCAGCAGGGGGTGGTGCCGGCGCCGGGGGAGAGCTGAACCAGCCCGAGCAAGCCAATCAAGCGGCTTGGGAGCGAGGCACTGCGTTGGCTAAGGCGGAGCCCCAGAAAACAACCAGAAGACACCCTGACTTACGCAGGGGCGAGCAGGCGGCCGTCATCAATGCCGATAACCCGATCTGCCATATCCATCACCCGAGGGTCGTGGGTGGCCATCACAATTGAGATTGATCTTTCCTTCGCTATTGATCTCAGGATAGCCACCACATCTCGCCCTGTTTTGGCATCAAGTGCAGCCGTTGGCTCATCGGCCACAATCAACTGGGGGTTGCAGGCCAAAGCCCTTGCGAAAGCAACCCGCTGCTTCTGACCACCAGAGAGCATGGAAGGATAATGATTAGCCCTGTCTTTCAAGCCAACAGAAGCAAGTAGTTCAAGACATCGCAGCTCCCTGGCTCGAAAAGAACGATCGATCACCGCTTCGGTAGCAACCTGCACATTCTGATTTGCGGTCAAAAATTCCATCAGATGATGGGACTGAAAAATCATGCCAATCTTAGTTCGGAGCCCATTGAGCAAGGAGGGAGAACAGCCTTTCAGGGAGCAACCAAGGACATCAAGGGAACCAGATTGCACACTCTTCAAGCCACCGATCAAGGTGAGTAATGTGGATTTTCCACAGCCAGATGGACCAGCAAGTGTGACAAATTCACCGGGCTGCACCTCAAAACAGATGTCCTTGAGCACATGCATCCTTTCAGGACCATCGCCATAGAAATGATTGAGGCCAACGGCGAGAACAGAGGGATTAGCCACATCATGCACGGAGTTCATGGGTCGACAAACTTACTGAAAAAGATCAGCAGGATCGGCATCCTTGATCTTGCCCATAGCCAACATCGCGGAGGTGCTACACATGAACAAAATCAACAAAAATGTCGTCACCACCATTTGAGGCGACAGGATCATTGGCAAGGATGTATAACTTACGACGAGGCCGCACAAAAAAGCGCCAACAAGCCAAGCAAGCGGGAAACCAAGACAAGAAAGAATCAAGCCCTCCGTAAAAACAATCATCTCCAATCTCTGCCTCTGATAGCCTATCGACATCAAAAGGGCATAGGCTGGCAGATGGAAGGTCACATCCATATGCAAGAGCTGATACACCATGGTTGCGCCTACTGCCAAGCCCATTAACGAGCAAAAGGAAAAGACAAAGCCAATCGGCTTACTCTTGGCCCAATAAACTTTTTCATAACTCTCGAAAGCAGATTTTGTCATGACCACTACATCTTCAGGCAACTGAGGCGAAAGCCTTCGGACCACAAGATCAGGGTCGCTACCAGGGGCCAACTTAACGACCCCCAGCTCCGTCAAGCCCAAAGAGGTAGGGACAAGCTGATTCCAGGTTACAATGCTGGTCAGGAAAGAAGAGTCGTAGCCGAAAGATGGCCCAAAACGCACAAGCCCAGCAACGAAAAGGCGATGGGAGCCAACATAAGCGACTACTTTCTTGCCTGCCTCAAACTGCTCTTTTACCGGGCCAAACTCCGGACGAGAAAGACTATCGTATAACACCCTATCCTTTGCGCCCAATAAGTGCTGCTGACTGGATATCAAAGGATCATTAAAAATTGGCTGAAATGGATTAATACCAACAGCAATTGCAAGCCGCGACTGGAGCTCACCTGGTAGGCGCCATTTGACATAATGCCATCGGACTGGCAGCACCGACTGAACATCAGGACTACGCAAAACGCTTGAAAGTCGTTCCTCAGGAAAACCCGCCAAGCCAACAAGACTGGCAGACTGGGAACTAATCAACAGCAAGTCAGCGTCAAACTTATCGACAATCGAGACGCTTGAACGAAACATTGCGTCCTGAAACGCAAACTGCATCAGGATCAGAATACCGGCCGCAGCAACGCCAACAAAGGCAGTGATCAAACGAGCTGGTTGGCGCGTTAGCAGCAACCAAGCCAGGGGTAGACGGCGGCGAAATCTAGGCAACATAAGCAGCAGGGCGAGACAAAAGACTACTCTACAAAAGTTGCCATAATTTTAACGCCGGAAAGATTTCTGACCACGTCAATATATTCTGGCAAGATAGCAACACGAACATCTATTGTTCTCGCCTCTGCATCAGAGTCAGAAGCGGGATCAACCGTAAGCCGCTTTCTCCAGCTGACCTTTGGAGCGATGCGCACGACCCTGCCTGCCAGCTTTTGGGAGAAACTACCATTTTCACTTGATATCGATACTTTTTGTCCCAGCCGGACAAAGCTGATGTCATCCTCATTGACTTGGGCGATTGCCTCCATATGCTGATTTGCGCCAATTTCCATCACCCCCTGGCGACCAGGCCGTTCGCCAACTCGTGAATTAATCTTCAAGACTGTTCCACCAATTGGAGAATAAAGCTTGCCGTAGCTTTCCTCCGTTTGCAGTTGGCCCAGCTCCGCCTTAGCCTGCTTGAGTTCACCCTTCAACTGCAAAAGCTTTAACTCACGCAACTCAAGATCAGCCTTAGAAAAAACGCCCTCACGCGTCAGGGCACGGTAACGACTCGTTTCACTCTCCAACACTGCAAGCTGGGACTTAATTGAGAGTATTCTAACGTCTATTGTATTCTGCTGGGAAAGGATTCTATCGACAGTATCAAAAGTTGCCAGCAGCTGAGATTGAGCAACAATCTGCCCCTCTTCAACATCCAGAGTTTTAATGCGCGGTGAGCCATCCACACCCTGGATCGGCGCCGCCAATATTCTCACATCACCAGCTGGCTCCAGATATCCCAAGGCAGAGACATAAGCGGCTTTTGCAACTTTGGAAACTTTGGAACGCTGGACCTTGGGCGCCGGCGGATTACGGTCAACACTGGAGACTAGCCGAATCAATGTGCCCGCAAGCAAAACGAGCACAATGATTGAGACAAGAAGACGGATCCTGTGATTCATTGCTTAACGGTTCAGGGATCTATCCTGAGCAAAACTCGCTCAGAGCCGAGGGGGAAACGCAACAGAATAGAAATAATCAAAACAGCATCATGGCGAAGCATTCAGATAATCAAGAACAGCAAAGACATCCAGCAGGGAGATCCTCAATAGCCGTTGACTGCAAGAGCTTGAGAAAAATCTTTCATCCTGTCGAAGATTGATCCTGACCTTTGACTACTATAGCCTTGCCCACAGCCGAACGGGAACGTCCACTTAGCTGTCGTGTCCTGTCACTGGCCCAGGCTGATCGGCAGCGGGCCCGGGCGAAGGGAAGACACCCGACGGATAAAGCACGGGACGGATACAGCACGGGATGGTGCCGGCGCCGCGGGAGGGGTGAAGCGCGCCGCACACTCCGACTCCACGGCCAGCCAGGAGTGGGTGGCCATATCAGCAAGCTTCAGGATGGCATCACGCCACTGCGGGGAGGGGCAATCCAGGCCGGCTCCCGGAACCGCCAGGGCTCCCGGCCTGGCGGATCGGCCGGCAACTCGGCGGCAACGTTGGCCCATCAATCGCGACATTCTTCCACTGGTGCCACTGAACAAACAGCTGTTGCGGCAACGCCAGTCACTCCCTTCGATTTCACAGCTGGTGATCAAAACGCCTTACAGCTCGAGCACAAGCCGCCAGATCAGGGCTCCCTGGACATTCGAGCGGCAGCCAATCAGCTCAAGCCGGATGTTTTTTGGCCAGCCCAGCAAGGAAGCGCTGGACAACCCCCTCGTTTCTGGCCTGGAGTGATGGCAAGATCCCAGACGGGGCCTGCTGTGGAGTGGCAGACCAGCAGAAGTCTCCAGGGCTCAAGCCAGATCCACCACCCCCTCAGCCCCGCCTGGGGGCCCATCCCCCCGCCGCAACCGCCCCGCCCAGGCATCCAGAAACGTCTTGCCACAACTGGCCACCGGTACCGCCAGCAGCAGCCCCAGCAACTCACCCAGCCCCAGCAGGCTGCCCAGCCGCGCCCCGATCGGCAGGCTGATCAGCAGCCAGGCGGGCTGCAGCCCGACGATGCTGCCCATCAGCCGGGGCTGGATCACCTGATCGACCACCTGGCCCACCGTGATCGCCGCCGCCAGCACCTCCAGCCCCTGGCGCGGATCCTGCAGCGCCAGCAGCAGGCTCACCAGCACAATCATCAGGGCACTGGCATAGGGCACCAGGGTGGTGAAGCCGATGGCCACCGCAAACAGCACGCCATAGGGAATGCCGAGCAGGGCGAAGACCACGATCTGCAGCAGGCTGAGGATCAGGGCCAACACCACCTGGCCGGCGAAGTAGCCGCGGAAGGTGCGATAAAGAGTGCTTGTCACCAGGGAGCGCACACCGGGGGGCAACCACTCCGCCAGCCCCTGGGCAATCCGCTCTCCACCCAGCAGCAGGAACACGGTGAGCACCAGCACGATCACGGTGTTGACCGTGAGGCCCACAGTGGCGCCGAGCAAACTGAGCAGCTGCTGGCTGAGCTGGCTGGCCAGTTTGCTGGTGCGACTGATCAGTTCACTGCTGAGATTACCGATATCGGTGGGTAAACCTTTGGCCACTGCCCAGGTCTGCAGATCAGACAGCAATGTTTCGCCCTGGGCCAGCCAGCCCGGCAACGCGGTGATCAGTTCATCGAGCTGGGTGACCAGACGCGGCAGCAGCCACAGGGCCGCCAGCACCACCCCTCCGAAACTGATCCCCAGCACCAGCAGCAAGGCCAGCGCTCGGGGCAGACCGCGTGCCACCAGCCAACGGGTGGGGATATCCAGCAAAAAGGCCAGCAACGCCGCCGTCAGAAACAGGGCCGGGAAGGGCGCCAGGGGCACCAGCAACTGGCGCAACACCCAGAGGTTGAGCACCAGCAGCGGCAAGGCCAGGCTGAATCGTAACCAAGGAGGCAACACCAACCGTTCGAGCATGGCCTCAGAACAAGGGGCTCCATCGTTGGAGCAAGGATGGGCTCAGCTTGGCGGGCGGACTGGGCCGGCGCTTGATTCAGAGCCAGGTGCGGCCCTAAATCAGGCCGGCGGGGAGCTCGGCCCAGCCATCAGCCTGGGATTGGCTGGTGCCCCCGCCGTACCAGTGCGCCTCCCCGACCAGAGAAGGCAGGCTTCTGGAAGGGATCACGCCTCGCAGGACGCTGGAGACCAAGGGTTTGGGAGCTGCCCCGCAGAGGACAGCGAAGGGATCCTGGTGGCGTGATTCGCTGCATTCAGCAGGGCCGCCATTGAGCCTGATCCCTGGGCCTCCCTGAGGCGAACCCGCGACTGAGCATGGTCCAGGCGCGCACCAGGCTGCCATGGTTCCCGGAGACAGTTCACCCACCCGCAACCGCTCGCGGCCGGATAGCAGTCCAGCAAGCTGACTTCAGTCCGAAAAGACGATCGGCGTGTTCAGGTCATCGCAGAAGTCGAACATAGCCGGCTCAGAAGTGGTGCCATCGGCGAAGGTGGCCCGGATGCTCTGTTTGCAATCTTCGTTGTCGGTGGATTTGGCCCAGTCGATCCGAACCTTCTGCCCCGCCGCGATGCCCCCATCCAGATCGAACTGGCCCCAGCTGCCGCTCTTTTCCCTGGTTTCCAGACGGGTGATGGCAGAGCGGCTGGAGTTCTGGACGTAGAAATACCAGGTTGCCGCCTGGGCCGGGCCGCCGATCCAGGCAACCAGAGCGCTCAGAACAACAATCCGCCCAGCCGAGATAGGAGAGGACAACAGGGACAAGAGACGGAATCGGAAAAACTGGTCGGATTCTATAACCCCCCAAGGCCGGCGCCAGGGACAATCAGTCTGTTTCATCTAGATTCTCAAACAGGAATTGAGAGCGGCTCCGTCTCCAGCTCTATTCAAGCCGCTATCAGATCGAGCCACCAGTGAATGGCGCTTGATCGTCTGATTGGCCCGGATCCTCTCTACAGAAATCCCTTCCTGGGCCTGAGTCGGGCCTGGGGCCTGGTTCAGCAGGGCATCGGAATCGGAGAGGCTGGTGGCCGTGGCCTTGGGGCAGCCTTCACATCTGGTCCAGGTAGGCGGCACTGCCGAGCTGCTGCAGGCGCTCGTCCTTGGCCACCACCTGATCGTGCAGTTCGGCCTGATAGCGGGCCAACTGGCCGGCCAGCCCATCGTCGGCGATGGCCAGGATCCGCGCCGCCAGCAGGCCGGCATTGAGCCCATTGCCGATCGCCACCGTGGCAACAGGGATGCCACCCGGCATCTGCACAATCGAATGCAGCGAATCCACCCCCGACAGCGCCCGGCTCTGAACCGGCACGCCGATCACCGGCAAGGTGGTGAGCGCGGCCACCATGCCGGGCAGATGGGCGGCACCACCGGCGCCGGCAATGATCACTTTCACCCCCCGGGCCGCTGCCGCCTCGGCGAAGGCCACCATCTCCAGCGGCGTGCGATGGGCCGAAAGCACCCGCACTTCACAAGCCACCCCGAACTGCTCCAGGATCAGCTGCGCCGGTGCCATGGTCGGCAGATCGGAATCACTGCCCATGATCACGGCCACCCGCGGGGCGCCGCAGGGGGGTGGGGCGAAGGCCTGGGTCGCAGGGCTGGCCGCTACGGCAGCCGTGGAGGACAAGGGGGAGGCCACGGCGGGCTGGGGCACTGGCGATGGCATTCTCTCTGCCAGGCGTGACTGCAACTCGATGCGCTGGCTCACCAACCTGCGCCTGCCCGACCACCGGGGCCATGGCCAGCAGCCCGAACGACACTGGCGCGTGGGTCTGGATGCTCAGGAGCGCATCGCCAGCATCCAGGTGCTCACTCCCGGCAGCCAGGCCGCCGGCGAAGACTGGGGCGGCGACTGGCTGTCGCCCGCCGGGGTGGACCTGCAGATCAACGGCGGCCTGGGGCTCGCCTTTCCGGAGTTGACGGCGGCGGATCTGCCCCGACTGGAGGAGCTGTTGGAGCTGCTCTGGCGCGATGGCGTCGAGGCGATCTGCCCGACCTTGGTCACCTGTGAAGTGGCGTCGCTGCGCCAGGCACTCACGGTGCTGGCGGCAGCGAGGCGCCGACATCGGCCAGGGCGCTGCCGCCTGCTGGGAGCCCATCTGGAGGGGCCATTCCTGGCAGCGGCCCGCCGCGGCGCCCACCCGAATCAGCATCTCTGCGAGCCAAGCCTGGCGGCCCTGGAGGCGCGCATCGGCGGCTTTCGCGGCGGCCCCGAGGCCGACATCGCTTTGGTGACATTGGCGCCGGAGCTGGCAGGCAGCGCCGCGGTGATCGCCGCCCTGCGGGCGATGGACGTGCTGGTGAGCCTGGGCCACAGCGCCGCCAGCGAGGTGGAAGCCCAGGCGGCCTTCGAGGCCGGCGTCGGCATGCTCACCCACGCCTTCAATGCCATGCCCGACATGCACCGCCGCGCCCCGGGACCCGTCGCCGCCGCGCTGCTGCGCCAGGATGTGGCCGTGGGCCTGATCGCCGATGGCGTGCACGTGGCCCCCACCATGGCGGTGCTGCTGCAACGCCTGGCCCCCGAGCAACTGGTGATCGTCAGCGATGCCCTCGCCCCCTACGGCCTGGCGGAAGGCCAGCATCGCTGGGATGAACGCATGCTCAGCGTGCGTGACGGCAGCTGCCGCCTGGACGATGGCACCCTGGCCGGGGTGACCTTGCCGCTGCTGGAGGGGGTGGTGCGACTGGCGCGCTGGAGCGACCAACCCGGGCAGGCGATTGCCGCCGCCACCCTGCGGCCCCGCAGCTTGATGGGTGGTAGCGCCGCTGCCGATAGGGCGCTGCTGGGGATGGCGCTGGCAGACACCCTGCGCTGGCAGGGAAGCGCCGCAGACCTGCGCTGGCGGCGGCCGACCTGAGCCCGCTGCCGGCTGGGCAAGGTTGATCCCCCTGGGCACAAGATCGCTGTCATCCGGCTCTTCCAGCAAGCTCGGCAGCGGACAAGGTCTTCACCAGCGATCAAGCCAGGGCGTCGTTGCCCAGCGGAAACGGCCCCAGGCCCTGATCGGGATGTGGACCCGGACCTGGAAACATGGCGTCGTGCGAAAAAGCCGCTGACAATTCGGGCGCTATCTCCAGCTCGTCGCGATTCAACGGCCTCAGATGATCGACCAATGCGACGGGATGGCCCCACTGAATACAGTGCTCGCCACTCTCACGCAGTGATTCGCCGGCAAGGGAACAACCAGCGCCAATCGAGCCGCTCCTGGCTCCTGGCAGGGGTCACTGCCTAGGATCCGCCCCACCAGTGCGTGCCCCAGTCCGATGTCCCCCGACCTCCAGGAGACTCAGCCCGGCCCGACCAGCGCCAGCACCGCTGGCCCTCAGACGCCGGCGGGGATTGGCAAGCAGGCCGAGAAGGCTGAAGTGCAGGCCTATTTCGAGAGCACCGGCTTCGAGCGCTGGAATCGCATCTACAGCGACAGCGATGAGGTGAACAAGGTTCAGCGCAACATCCGCATCGGCCACCAGAAAACCGTCGATGAGGTGCTGCGCTGGCTGCAGGAGCAGGGCAACCTGGCAGGCCGCAGCTTCTGCGATGCCGGCTGCGGCGTCGGCAGCCTCAGCCTGCCGCTGGCCCAGCTGGGGGCGGGCTCGGTGGCCGCCAGCGATCTGTCGGCGGCGATGGTGACCGAGGCGGCCCGGCGGGCGGGAGAAGCCGGCCTCAGCGGCGAGCGCCTCAGCTTCAGTACCTCGGACCTCGAAAGCCTGCAGGGGCGCTACGACACGGTGGTCTGCCTGGATGTGTTCATCCACTACCCCCAGGCGGCCGCAGAAGAGATGGTCGCTCACCTCGCCGCCATGGCCGAGACCCACCTGCTGGTCAGTTTTGCGCCTTACACTCCGTTGCTGGCCCTGCTCAAGGGCATCGGCCAGCTGTTCCCTGGCCCCAGCAAAACCACCCGCGCCTACACCCTGCGCGAAGACGGCATTGTGGCGGCAGCGGCGGCGGCCGGCTTCCGGCCCGTGCGCCGCAGCCTCAACCAGGCGCCCTTCTATTTCTCACGGCTGATCGCCTTTGAACGGGGCTGAGATGGAGGCCTCACTCCTCCTGATCCCCGCAGTGCTGGGCTGCGGTGCCATGGCCACAGGCCTGGCCCGCCGACATCAGGCTCGCAAACTGGCCCATCTGCTGGATGCCCGCTCATCCAGCGTTACCGAACTGCTTGACCTCCAGGCCACGGTGGCCGAGCAGATGGGTGAGGGCTCCTTTCAAGAGCAGGTGAAACTCTCGGGGGAGATCGTCTGCACAGAACCGCTCACGGCCCCATGGAGCGGCGAACCCTGCGTGGCATTCATCAACACAACCACCTGCCTGATGGAGGTGCGCACGGAAACCACCCGCACCGACAGTGACGGCAACAGCCGCATCGAGGTGAGCTGGGAGCGCCGGGAGGAAACCCTCGACAAGCTGGAACGCCGGCAAGGGTTTGAGCTGCGCCACGGCTGCCAGACCCTGCCGCTCAAGCCCGATGACGCCGAACTGGAACTGGAAACCGTATTCACGGAAGTGGAACCACCCACCCGCCGCGACACGGCCGACACCCGCCAACTGGGCATCCGCCGCGAAGAGGCGATCCTGCGCGCCAGCGGCATGGCCTTCGTGGTGGGGGAGTGCAGTGATGCCAGTGGGAGCCTGCTTCTACAAGCACCACAGACAGGGGGCTTGTTTGTGGTGCGCCGCGGCAATGAAGAAACATTCAGCCGTGCCATTCGCCGCTGGCGGCGCATCTGGATGGTGAGCACCTGGGTGTTACTTGGGATAGCCGCAATCCTGCTGCTGGCAAGCCTCTAGACCCAGCCAATGCCGCCGCCTTCATCGCTGCCATTCCCCCTGCTCCGCGAGCAAGATTGTTACGGACCGACTCACCTCAAGCCGGCCATCTTCCCAGACCATGTAAAGATAGGCACCATGACGAAACTCATAGCCAAGAAAGCGGCAGGGCGTAACACCATCAGCACAGGTCACATGGAGCGTTTTCCCCATGAGACGCAGCGATGCGCCGCTTTGCCGATCAACCCCCAGATAACTCACACGGTCACACACCACAGCACCCTCAGGGCAACGGCGGTTCACAACCACACGAAAGCTAGGTGTGAGCAGCACTTCTCCCTCCGAATCAAGTAATTGATCCAACAGGGGCTGCAAGCTCCAGCTACTACCAGATTTACGATCACCGCCATAAACGATGTCACTGATCAGCCAAGTATTAGCCCATCTTCGCAACACAAGATTGACAATTTGATTGGATACCCGCTGAGGGCCCAAGCCTGCCCGAACAGCCACCTGAGCTTTCAAGCGACCATCCACCTCCAATCGGCATCGCTGGAGTTGATAACCGTAGGAGCTCACCTGGACCCCATTAAAAGGACCGAAATCGAGGGAGGCCTTGCCGGCCCGTGCCATGTTGAAAGCCGCCTGCAGATCAACATAGAAAGCTTGCACAAACAGCTGCTGCTGCTGCTGCAAATGATCACGATAGGCATCACCTGCATGGAGATACCAGTCATAAAGCCGAGTCACGGTGCGGGCTGCCTCAGCAGGGCATCCCGGTGCCGCATGCGCCGCAGCAGCACCCCCACCCCCACCCGGAGCGCAAACCCCAACCATCAACCCCACAGAGATTGAAGCCAAACGGGGAACGAGGAGTCGCATCAAACACAGACCGCTATCGGCGTAGCTTCATCGATCCACCGAGGAGTTGCACGCACCCAATCAGCCAACTGCACCCACCCCAAGCGGGCGGCCATCACTGCCGCGCCAGGCACCGGCCCACCAGACCCAGACACAACGTTTTGCAAAGAGCCGAAGGAGCAAGTCGCCCCGTGTACCATGAGATCCAAGCCAACAGTCCCCTAAAAATGCTCCACCCAAGGAAGATCAGAACCGGAGCACTTAGGGCTGCAACTCTCAGCAAAGAACTGCGGCATGTCTTACTGGCCGCAACCGGCTGCCTAGGCCTAGCCCTCACCCCGACAGCGGCGCTCGCCTGGGAACCGGGCGACGACTGGAGGGATAGCCAATGCCGCACCAACCGCGATGTAAGCGGAAATCCCGTAGAGGTGTGCCAGGGGATCTATGACGGCAACAAGATATACCTTGGCGTTTACTGGAACGACAACTCGGAAGTTGTCGGCCCCTGCTCCCCTCAAGATCCAGCACCAATAGAGTTCAAAGGCATGTCCAAATCTGACGCAAAGACCTGGGTCAAAACATATTGCCCTTAAACAATCATTTCGCCAGCATCGGCAGACACGAGGCCCGAGGGGTAGCGGCAACGGTGCTGTGTGAATACGGATTGAATAAGGGCCGCCACTGGCAGTCGCCACCTCCACCGAGCAAGCCCCAGAGCGGCGTTCCAGCAGCGCCGTGATGTCATGTATCACGGCTCAAACCACAGGACCGTTGCGATCAGCGCTGGAAGAACTGGTACAATTGATTCGATCGAAACAGATTTCTGGGTGATCAAATATCTCGGCTCAAAGCGCACAATCCTGCCGAGACTAATGGTAGCGATACGTAGCTTACAAGGCGTAAATTCCGTGCTGGATGCGTTTTCTGGAACCTCAAGAGTGGGCTATGAGCTAAAAAAGAGCGGCTATCAGGTGTTCAGCAACGACATCAACACCTATGCCCATACCCTGGCCCAGTGCCATGTGGAAGCGGAAGCCAACTCCACCCTGACAACAGCCACCCAATTAATTAAAGAGCTCAATCAACTATCAGGCAAACATGGCTATATCACCGAAACCTACTGCATCAACAGTCGATTCTTTCAACCTCAAAATGGCGAAAGAATCGATGCGATCCGCGATAAGATCGAGTCTTGGCAGCTTTCACCAACCCTGAAGGCCATCTGTCTCACAGCGTTGATCGAAGCGGCCGATCGAGTTGATTCCACCACCGGGATGCAGATGGCCTACCTGAAGCAATGGGCCAAACGCTCCTACAACCCCCTGCAGCTGAGACTGCCGGCAATGCTTAACGCCGCAGCCAATCACCCCTGCCAGTCCTATCAACTGGATGCCCTCGCCGCGGCCGATACCATCCCGGCGGACTGCGCCTATCTTGATCCACCTTACAACCAACACTCCTATTTGGGAAACTATCACATCTGGGAAAGCATCGTCCGCTGGGACCAACCAGAAGTGTATGGCATCGCCTGCAAGCGCATCGACTGCAAACAGAATAAAAGTGATTTCAACAGCAAGCCAAAGGCACTACCCACCTTCACAGATCTGATCAGCAGATTACGCACACCCAACCTGATCGTCTCGTTTAGCAATGAGGGCTTCATTGATCGCAGTTCCATGGAGAAGCTGCTGAGCGAGAAGGGCCATCTGCAGACGATCGAGCTGGATTACAAACGCTATGTGGGAGCCCAGATCGGTATCCATAACCCGGAAGGGGATCGCACTGGGGTCGTCAGCCATCTGAAGAACAAGGAATTCATCTACATCGTTTCTGCCAAGCCCCTCAGCCCTGGCCGCCTCGACGAGCTCCAGCACCGGGCTGGTGAGCCCTTGGGTACACGGCTGTGATTACGGAGCGGCCTGCCACCATCTCCTGCTGATACCGCCAGCCGGTGGCCAGAGTCGTCACTCTCAGCGCTCAAACCGAAAAGAAAACAACAGCAGACCAAAAACCGCGCCAATCGCCAAGCCAACGACACCCGCCGCCAGGAAAGCCAGCGCGGCGATCAGCAGCGCAATCACCAGCTGCAGAATCCGGACAGTCCGATTGATCCTGCGCGCTTGTTCGCGTCGCAGCAGCTGACGCCGACGCCGCTCGAACACCTGATAATCGTCGCTCGCGGCACCTTCTGCGGATGGCTGACCAGAACGACCAGCCCGCTCCTGGCGCGACGGCGGCTCCGGGGGCCTGTTGAAGTCCGGGATCCACCAGCGGGGCACGTCAGTCCCGTATTTGAGTCTGCGATTGCGCTCGTCTGCCGTCATGAACCACAACTCCCTGGCTGCTGGCAGGGCCATGGCCTCAAGATAAAGGCGCGCTGGCGACTTGAGGCAGCAGCAACGATCGGCGCCAGCCAGCCGGGCTCAGATCCGCTGATCAACAGTGCCCCCTTCACGGCCGCCCCTGGCGGAACGGCGAGGCCAGCGCCAGCAGGGCCGCGCTGACCAGCAGCACCAGGCTGGAGAGCACCTGGATCTGGGGCGAGATCTCCCGCTGGAAAGCCCCGGCCAGATAGAGGGGCAGGGTGACGATTTCGCCGGCCGTGAAGCTGCTGACCACGTAATCGTCGAAGGACAGGGAGAAGGAGAGCAGGGCGGCCGCCAGCAGCCCCGGCACCAGCAACGGCAAGGTGACGCGGCAGAAAGCCTGCAGCGGCGGCGCCCCCAGATCCTGGGCCGCCAGCTCCAGGGTGGAATCGAAACCCGCCAGCCGGGCCTTGAGGGTGAGCGCCGCATAGCTCAGGCAGAACAGGCTGTGGGAGAGCAGCAAGGTGAGCGGTCCGCGCGGCAGATCGACGCCCACGAACAGGTTGAGCAGGGCGGTGGCCAACACGATCTCCGGGTTGGTGAGCGGCAGCGCCAACAACAGCTCGATCGAGCGGCGGCCCCGGAAGCGGGCGCGCTCGAGGGCCAGCGCCATCAGGCCCCCCAGCAGCACCGCCAGCAGCGTCGCGGCCAGGGCCAGGCCAAGGCTGGTGAGAAAGGCCTCGCTGAGGGCGGCATCGCGCAGCGGCTGGCGCCAGTTCTCCAGGGTGAAGCCCTGCCACACCAGGTTGAAGCGGCCCCGCGGCGCATTGAAGCTGAACAGCACCATGACGACCACCGGTGCGTACAGCAGCCCGAAGGCCAGGGCACTTGCCAGTCCCAGCAGCACGCTCCCGATCCGGTTCATGGCAGCGGCAGCTCCTCCAGCCCCCGGCCGCGCAGCTGCAGCAACACGGCCACGGTGATGAGGGCCATCAACACCAGCGTGAGCGCCGCCGCCCGCGGCGCCTGCATCTGCACCAGCAGCAGATTCTCAATCGTGTTCGCGATCATGCGCTCGTTCGGCCCGCCGAGAATCAGGGGATTCACCAGATCACCGGCGGCGGGAATCAGGCTCAGCAGGATGCCAGCCGCCAGCCCCGGCCGTGACAGGGGCCAGACCACCTGGACAAAGCAGCGCCAGGGACCGGCATGCAGATCGGCGGCCGCCTCCAGTAGCCGGTGATCAATCCGCTCCATCGCCACCACCAGGGGCAGCACCAGGAACGGCAGCAGGTTGTTGGTGAGCCCGAGAATCACCGCTGTGGCGGTGTTCAGCAGCCGGCCATCGCGCAGCACCCCCAGGGCATCGAGCGGCCCAGTCAGACCGAGGGCCGACACCAGGGCCAGCACCGGTCCCTGGTCCCCGAGCAGGCTGGTCCAGGCGATCGCCCGCACCAGATAGGAGCTGAGCGAGGGCAGCACCACCAGGCCGATCAGGAGCGGCTGCCAGCGCCCGCCGCGGAAGCGGATCGCGAAGGCCAACGGATAGGCCAGCAACAGGCCCAGGGCCGTGGCGACGACGGCGTAGCCCAGGGAGCGAGCCAGGATCGGGCCGTAGGCCTGCAGCACCTCCAGGTAGTTGGCCACCCGGCCGCTGAACACGGTCTCCAGGCCGAAGCGACTGAGCGGCTCCGACAACGACAGCGGCACCAGGGCCAGCAGGGGCAGCCCATAGAGCCCCAGCAGCCAGATCAGGCCCGGTGCCAGCAGCAGCCAGGGCCACAGGCGCCTCTGAACCCCGGACCGGCGCGGCCCTTGCCACCGCTGGCGCTGCCTCCGCAGTGCAGCCTTGGATGATTCAGCCGCGAGAGTTTCAGCAGTCAGTGGCTCAGCCCTCAGTGATGCGGGCGAAGCGCTCGTCCCAGCGGGCCTCTTCGGCATCGCTCAGGGGGCCGAACATGTGCAGCCGCTGCTGCTCGGCCGCATCGGGGAACATCAGCGGATTGCGGGCCAGGGCGGCGGTGGCCGGAGTCTTCGCCAGCACCTGCTGCACCCCCTCCACCGGCGAGATGTACTGCACGGCGGCGGCAATGCGGGCCGCCTCGACGGGGTCGTAGACCCAGTTCAGCCATTGGGCCACCTCGCGGCGATGGCGAGACCCCTTGGGCATCACCATCACGTCGGCCCAGAGCACGCCACCGCTTTCGGGCACCACGAAGCGCAGATCCGGTTGCTCCAGGGCCAGTTGGGCCACATCGCCAGACCAGCCCATGCAGGCGGCCAGATTGCCGGAGAGCAGATCGTTCTGGTAGTCGTTGCCGGTGAAACGGCGGATCTGGCCGTCCCTTCGGGCCTTCTCCAACCGCTGGAAGCTGGACTGGGCCGTGGCCCAGGTGGGACGGGTGATGTCCTGACCGTCGGCCAGCATCAACAGGCCCATCGTGTCGCGCATCTCCAGCAGCGCCGAGACCCGCCCCTTGAGGGCCGGATCGAACAGGTCGTCGATGCCCCGCAACGGCCGGCCGGTGGCCTTGATGTTGTAGGCGATGCCGGCGATGCCGGACTGCCAGGGCAGGCTGTAGCGCTGCTGGGGATCCCAGGCGGGATGGCGCAGGGAGGGGATCAGGTTGCGGGCGTTGGGCACCTGCTCCAGGGGCAGCGGCTCGATCCAGCCCAGGCGGTTCAGCCGCTCGGCCATCCAGCCGGTGAGCACCACCAGATCCTGGGAGAGGGGCCGGCCGGCGGCCAGCTGGGGACGGATGCGGGCGAAGAACTGGCGCACATCGTTGATGTCCTCGACATAGCGCAGATCGATGCCGGTCGCGGCGCGGAAGCGCTCGACACTGCCGGGAGCGCCGGGTTGGCCCGGATCGATGTAGAGGGGGAAGGTGGAGATCACCAGCTCGCCACCACGCCCACCGCCTGCGGCCGCACCCTTGGGGCCCCGGCCGCAGGCCTGCAACAGCCCGGGGGCCAGCACGGCGCCGGTGGCTCCCCAGCCCAGCCGCCGCAGGAAGGCCCGGCGGCCGGACCGGAAGGGAGCGGCGGCGGCAGCACCCAGGCCGTCGCAGCGGCCCTCCTGGAAGAGCGGGGCCATCAGCTCTGGGGGGCCTCCAGCAGGTGACTGTCGGCGGGATTCCAGCGGCACCAGACTTCCTCACCGATGCGCAGATTGTCCGGCAGAGCGGCGCTGGTGTCGATGGCGATCAGCTGCAGATCATCGGCACCACACAGCCGCACCTCCACCGTGGCCCCCTGGAAGACCAGCTCGCGCACCCGCGCCCGCAGCCCCCGCTCCCCCTGGCCCGGTGGGGCGGCACTGAGCCGCAGGCGCTCCGGACGTAGCAGCCGCAGCCCTTCGCCGTTCACCGCCGGCAGCAGGTTGGCGGCCCCCAGGAAGGTGGCCACCACGGCACTGCGGGGCTGGTCGTAGAGCTGGCGCGGCGTGCCCACCTGCTCCAGCCGGCCGCCGTGCATCACCGCCAGGCGGTCGCTGAGGCTGAGGGCCTCTTCGCGGTCGTGGGTGACGAGCAGGAAGGTGATGCCCACCTCCCGCTGGATGCGCTTGAGCTCGGAGCGCATCGTGCGGCGCAGGTCGGGATCGAGGGCGGCCAGCGGTTCGTCGAGCAGCAGGGCAGCCGGGGCATTGACCAGGGCCCGGGCCAGGGCCACCCGCTGCTGCTGGCCGCCGGAGAGCTGGTGGGGCCGGCGCCGGGCCAGCTCAGACAGTCGCACCACCTCCAGGCTCTCGCCCACCCGCCGGCGGAGCTCCGGCTCCGGCAACCGCTGGGACCGGGGGCCGAAGGCGACGTTGTCCCAGACGCTGAGGTGGGGAAAGAGGGCGTAGTTCTGAAACACCAGGTTCACCGGCCGCCGATGCGGCGGCGCCTCGGTGAGATCGCGGCCCTGCAGCAGGATCCGGCCCGCCTGGGGGCGATCGAAGCCGGCGATCAGACGCAGGGTGGTGGTCTTGCCGCAGCCGGAGGGGCCCAGCAGGGAGAAGAACTCGCCGGCGGCGATCGAGAGGCTGAGCCCCTCCAGGGCGACCAGCTGGCCGTAGCGCCGGCTGACGTTGTGCATGGCGATCACGGCGGCGCTCTCGTCACCGCCACCGCCACTGCCACTGCCACTGCCGCTCTCACGGCAATCGCTGCCGCCGATCTGGGTGGCAGGCTCCGAGAGCACGGGCGACAGGCGATAGCTTCCCTGTCTAGGAGCCTGTTGCACATAGACCGTTCCGGACGAAAAGACCCGATTCGCTCCACGCCAACGTCAAATTCGGTCTCAGGCAGGTCTCGCCGGCTCCCTCACGTCAGGCCAGCCAAAACCTGAGATCGATTGTGGTGCAACTTAGTTTGAGCGAACCACCGACCCAAAATCAATTCGCATCTTTCTCAGTTCGATTCCGGATTGAATCTCCTCGGCGGCGGAAACGCCCCCACTTTCTGCTCGGAGATCTATGCGCAACACGCTCCTAGCAATCTCTCCCCTCCCCGGTTGTTCGCGCCTCATGGCTGGGCTCAACGGTGCTGCGGCTGGCGCTGGGCAGTCAGGGGGTCGGCGCCAGCCAGCCCTGGCTGATCGGGCCGCCCAGGGCCAGGGCCACCGGCACCTCCAGATCCAACCGCTCCCCCCCGGGGCATGGCAATTCCAGCCGCCAGGCCTGCAACCGGTAGCCGCCATCGCCGGGAAGGGCCGTCGCCGCCGCCAGGCCGCCGGACCAGTAGAGCGGATCACCCAGCAGCGGGGCGCCAAGGGCGGCGCAGTGGATGCGGATCTGGTGGGGGCGACCGCTGGCGATCGCCACCTGCACCAGGTCGGCCTCGGCATGGCGCTCCAACAGGGTGAGGGTGCTGCGGGCGGCCAGATCCCCAGCCTGGGAACCATCGGCGGCGCACCAGATCTGTCCCAGCTGGGGATGGGGACGGCGCCCGATCGGCGTGGTGATCGAGCGCGAGTCCCCCGGCGCCAGCGCCAGCACCCCCGGCACCAACAAGGCGCGATACAGCTTGCGGCAGCCGGGTTCCGCAGCAGATCCAGGTCGTTCGCCGGCATCGGAAGGGCCAGCAGCGGGCGTCGGAGGCCCGACTCCGGCTGCCTTCAGGCCAGTGGGCCAGCCGGGCGCCTCCGGCCACAGCGGGCCAGCTATGGGCCCTGAGGCGATCGCGGCCCTTGGATCCTCATCAACCCTGCCCGCGGCAGCCACGAGATCGGAAGCAGCACCCCTGACAGCCCCGCGGTCAGCCCCCTGATCCACGCCGCCAGCGGTGCTGTCCCGCAGCCGCGCACTCAACCAGGCCCGCGTGGCCGGGCGGCGGGCACAGACCAGCAGGCCGCTGGTGAAGCGCCCCAGCCGGTGCACCGGCCGCGGTACGCCGGCGGCATCGCCCTGGTGGCGCCGCTGCAGCAGCCCCAGCACGGTGTGCGCCAACCAACCACCGGCGGGCAGCACCGGCAAGCCGGCCGGCTTGTCGATCACCAGCAGATCGCCGTCATCCAGCACCACCGCCCAGGTGCCCGGTACGGCCTCCTCCCACCAGGGGGGCCGCTGCCAGACCAGCCGATCGCCGGCCCCCAGGACCACATCGGCCAGGAGCCGCTGGCCGTTGCGCTCGATCTCGCCGGCGGCCAGGCGCCGCTGCCACTCCTGCTGAGCGGAATGGCGATAACGGCCGGCATAGAAGGCGGTGACGGGCAGGCCGTGGGAGCGGACATCGATCCGATCGTGATAGCTCCAGCCGCCGTTGCGTGCTCGCGGCAGCCAGCCTTCGGGAGTCATCGCCGCGGCGGCAGGGCCGCGGCCGCGGCCGGGAGGCGGCGCCCCTCAGCGGTGGGATCGCAGCGGAGCGTCAGGTGCATCCCTGCACGGAGATGCGGTAGCTGAAGCCGATGGCCGCGGGCTGGCTGCTGGAGCCCACCCGGAAGTTCATCAGGTTGGTGCGCTTGCCCGGAACGGCGAGGAACGGACCGAACATGCGGCCGCTGCCCGGTTCAAAGGTGGGGGTTTCATTGATCACCTGCAGGCTGCTGCCATCGGTGAAGCGCATGAAGCCGGACACCGGGAAACTGGCCCGCTCGCTGGAGGCGGAGGTGAAGAAGAAGCGATAGCTGCGGAAGGTCTTGTCGACGATGAAATCCGTGTTCCAGTTGGTGCGCCCCAGCAGGCGATCGGGGCCGATGCGCTTGGACACCACCGGCTGACCACCGCCACCGAGGGGCATCAGGAAACGGCACTTCTCCTGGGCCTGCGCCGCGGGAATCCCCCAGCTCAGCAGGGCGGAGGCCGCCAGAGCACCGGCAACGCGGAGGGGAGCAATCAAAGCGAACAATGGGGTCATCGGGGCAAGGGGAGCTGGGGAAGAAGCAGGAGCCGATCCATGGTGGCAAGCCACATCACGGGATTCCAGGCAGAACAACGACAGGCCATCCGGCGCCAAGCACCGTCACTCTGACCTTCAGGCCCCAGCCGCCACGAGGCCTACCGCCACGAGCGAGAGACCGCGGCCACGGTTGCCAATAGCCAGGTTGCCAGCGGCCAGGACGGCCTTCAGTCCACCAGCCCGTGTTCAAGCGCAAAGCGCACCAGTTCGGTGCGGCTGGCGGTGCCGGTCTTGATGAACAGGCGACTCACATATTTCTCGACATTGCGGATCGAGGTTTCCAGCCGCCGGGCGATCTCCTTGTTCATCATCCCTTCCGCCACCAGCTGCAGCACACTGGCCTCCCGCGGGGTGAAGTCCAGCTTCACATCGGCCACGGGCTTTCTGGAGCCACCGGTGCCGAGCATCGAGCGGATCTCGGTGATCTGTTTGGCCATCGCGCCGATGTCGGCATCGGCGAAGCGGGCCGCTTCCGCCAGCAGCCGGTCCTGGCGCCGCACCACATTGCGCACCCGCGCCACCAGTTCATCGGGATCGAAGGGCTTGGGGATGTAGTCGTCCGCACCGGCCTGGAAACCGGAGATGCGATCGGCGGTCATGCCCTTGGCGGTGAGAAAGATCACCGGCGTGCCGCCGAGACGCTCATCAGCCCGCAGGCGCTTGAGCAGGCCATAGCCATCGCAGCGGGGCATCATCACGTCGGTGATGACCACATCGGGCAGCAACTCCTGGGCCGCCGTCCAGCCCTCTTCGCCGTCATTGGCGGTGCTGACGTGGAAGCCCTCGTCCTCCAGATAGGTCTTGACGGCGATGCGCAGGCCGGGTTCGTCATCCACCAGCAGCAGCCGCACCGGCAGCTTGGCGACCTCCTCGGCGGCAGAGCTGCTGGCATCAGCGGCAGGGCTGGCCGCAGGATTGACGGGGTTGTTGGCGTTGAACGCGGCGTTGACACCGGCCATGGATTCACTGCTCATGGCGAGAATCTATCCAGGTTTGCCAGCCCAGACCCGCGTTGGTCAGATCCGAGTCCTCTGGGCCGACTCGAAATCCCTTCAGGTCCGTGATCCGGATCGGCAAGCTCAGCGCCGCGGCACCACCAGCACCTCTTCCCGTTCGATCAGCCGGCCGCTGTAGCCCAGGGAGCGGGCCAGGGGCCCGAGCGTGGCGGGATCCTTGCCCGCCTGGGCCGGCACACACACCGCCCACCAGATCAGATGGTCGAGGCGATTGGCCGGGGTGATCGACCCACCGGGGTTCAGTTCCCGCACGATCAGGCGCGTGGCGGTGCCGGTGACCCGCATCGGCCCCGTGGGGCTGCAACGGATCTTGTCGGTGGCGATCGTGATTCGATCCGGCTGCTCCTGCCAGATCTGCACACTCCAGTTATCGGGCATCCGCGGATCGGCCTTGACGCCGTACACCCCGATCGACTGGGGCCCCTCGCGGCTGATCCACTCCTGCAGGATCACCAGATCCGCAGGCCGGGGCGGCTTGGCATCGTCGGGCAGGGGATTCTGAGCCGCCGCTGCGGGGCGCAGGCTGCCGGGCAGCAAGCCGCCGGGCAGCAAGGCCAGCGCCAGCATCAGGGCGGCCAGGGTGGCAGGCACCTGCGGAGCCAGCGGCCCCAGGCGGCATGTACGGAGGTGTGTACGAAGGAACGTCAGCATGGGTCCATGCTCGCCTACCTCGATCACCACGCCACCACCGCCTGCGACGCCCGGGTGCTGGCGGCGATGGAACCCTGGTGGCGTCAGCAGTTCGCCAACCCCGCCAGTCGCCTCTACCGGACGGCGCTGGAGGCCGCTGCCGCCGTGGAGATCGCCCGCGGCCAGGTGGCCGCCGCCCTGCAGATGCCGACTGAAGCGGTGATCTTCACCAGCGGTGCCACCGAAGCCAACAACCTGGCCCTCAAAGGGGTCGCTGAAGCCGCCCTGGAACGCGGTGAGCCGCGCCGCGGCCTGATCACCCTCGCCACCGAACACCGGGCCGTGCTCGATCCGCTGGCCTGGCTGGACCGCCATGGGTTCCCTCTCACCGTGCTGCCGGTGCGATCCGATGGCCTGCTGGATCCCCAACGGCTGGCTGACGCCCTCAGTGCTGACACCCTGCTGGTGTCGGTGATGGCCGCCAACAACGAAATCGGCGTGCTGCAGGATCTGGCCGCCATCGGCGCCCTCTGCCGCCAGCACGGTGCCCTGTTCCACTGCGACGCCGCCCAGGCGGTGGGACACATCCCCCTGGCGATGGCCGCACTGGGCATCGACCTGCTCAGCCTCAGCGGCCACAAGCTCTATGGCCCCAAGGGTTGCGGGGCCCTGCTGCGCCGTGACGGCGTCGCCCTCGCCCCCCAGCAGCACGGCGGCAGCCAGGAAGGGGGCCTGCGGGCCGGCACCCTGGCGGTGCCCCTGCTGGTGGGTCTGGGGGCAGCGGTGGAGCTGGCCCTGGCGGACCAGGCCGAACGTGGTGCCCGGCTCACGGCCCTGCGGGATCGCCTCTGGGAAGGCCTGGAGCTGCTGGGGGGCGTGCAGCTCAACGGCCCGCAACGCCAGCGCCTGGGCCACAATCTCAATGTTTGCATCGCAGGCGTCGACGGCCAGCGGCTGCACCGGCTGCTGCGCGCTGAACTGGCGGTGAGCAGCGGCTCGGCCTGCAGTCAGGGCAGTCCCTCCCACGTGCTGGCAGCCCTCGGCCGCAGCCGCCTCCAGGCCGCCGCCTCGATCCGCTTCGGGCTGGGCCGCGACACCAGCGCCGCCGAGATCGATCGGGCCCTGGCGGCCGTGACCGCGGCCCTGGCCGAACTCCGGCAGCCCATCTAGCTTTCAGCGATCCGCAGCCCCCGTCATGACCGCCCCCTTCCCCGGTCGTGCGGCCCCCCGCCTCAACATCGGTGATGCCGTCCATGACGGCTGGCAGGCCTTCTGCCGCAGCCCAGGCGCCTTTGTGCTGTTCGCGCTGCTGCTCTGGGGCCTGCAGGTGTTGTTTCAGCTGCTGCAGGCCCGCATCGGGACCGCCGCAGCGCTCTCCGCCGATCCCGCCGATTGGCTTCTGGCCCTGGTGGGCCTGGTGGGCAGCCTCACCAGCTACTTCTGGGGCACGATCGGCATGGTGCGCGGCGCCCTGATGGGCCTCGAGGGCCGCCGCCCTCGCTTCGCCGACCTGATCCGCTGGGATGGCGGCGCCATCACCCGTCTGTTCTGGGCCGCGCTGCTGCTGGGGGCGCTGCTGTTGGCGGCGCTGGCGGCGATCACGGTGCTGCTGGGAGGGCCCCTTGGCCTCCTGACCGCCATGGCCGACGCCAGGGCCGGCAGCCTGTCACCAGGTCTGCAGCTGATGACCCTGGTCGTGGCCGTGCTGCTGCTGCTGCTGGTCGGCTTCTGGCTGGTGGGGCTGATCTATGTGAGCGTCAACCAGCAGTTTCAGGCCCAGATCTCGCTGACGGAACGGCTGGGCCCCTGGGCCACGCTGCGACGCAGCCGCGCCCTGGTGGATCCCCACTGGCCGCTGCTGCTGCTGCTGGTGATCGTCGAGGCGCTGCTCAGCCTGCTGGGGGTGCTGGCCTGCTTCGTGGGCTTCTTCGTGGCCTGGCCCGTGGTGGTGTGTGTGTCCACCGCCGCCTATCGCCAGCTGCTGGCACTGGAAGCCGCGCCGCCGCCCTTACCCGAGGCCAACCGGGCCCCCTAACCCCAGCGAACACTCAGCAGCACAAAGCCCAGCACCCCGAGCAGCGCCAGCAGCACCTGGGCCAGCCGGCTGACCAACATGCCGGCCAGCACCGCCAGGCCCACCTGCAGGGAACGCTGCAAACGCTGCAGACCGAAGCGGCCCAGGGCGGTGGGGGCACTCAGCAGTTCGCCCAGGCTGGCGCCGAGCAGAGGCCCCAGCAGGGCTCCCAGCAGCGGCCCGCCGATCGGCAGAGCTGGCAGCAAGCCCAACAGTCCAACCACCAGACCGATGGCGGCACCGATGTAGGCCCAGCGGCTGGCCTGCAGCCGGGCGGCGCCGAGCAGCAGCCCCAGGGCCTCCGCCCCCCAGCCCAGCAGCAGAATCACAACGCCGAGCAGCAGCGTCGGCCAGGCCGTGGCCCAGCCCACCGCCGCCACCCAGAGCAAGGCACCAAGGGGCAACAGGGCCAGCCCGGGCAGCACCGGCAGCAGGGTGCCGGGAATCGCCAGCACCTGCACCAGCAGGGCTGCCCACCAGAGCAGATCACTGCGGGTCAGGTCCGCCATGCCCGTCAAGGCCAGTGGCGAGGACAGTGGCGAGGACAGCGGCGAAGACAGTGGCAAAGCCAACAGCAACGGCGAAGAGAGCAGAGCGAAGGTCATCAACGGCGCCGGGCCACTCGCAGTTTGGCGGAGCGGCTGCGGGGATTGGCCTCCGCCTCGGCCGCCTCGGCCACCAGGGGCTTGCGGGTGATCCGCTCCAAGCGGTCGTCGCTGAGGAAGGCGGTCTTGACGCGCCGATCCTCAAGTGAATGGAAGCTGATGATCGCCAGCAGGCCGCCGGGCAGCAGCCAGTCGGGGGCCCGCTGCAGCAGCCGATCGAGCTGGCCGAGTTCGTCGTTGACGGCGATGCGCAGGGCCTGGAAGGTGCGGGTGGCGGGGTGAATGCGGCCGCGCCGGGCCGGAGGCGGGAAACAGCCGCCGATCACATAGGCCAGATCAGCGCTGCTGCGGTCGCTGCCGCTCCAGGGGCGCTCCGCCACCAGGCGCCGGGCGATGCGGCGCGACAGGCGCTCCTCTCCGTAGGCATAGATCAGGTCCGCCAGCTCGCTTTCCTGCAGCCGGTCGATCAGCTGCGCCGCCGTCTCACCGGCCTCCGGATTCATGCGCATATCGATCGGCCCATCGGCGCGGAAACTGAAGCCCCGGGCCGCCACCTCGAGCTGGGGGCTGCTGACCCCCAGATCCGCCAACACCCCCTGCAACGGCTGATCCGGGGTGTGGTCGCCGAAGCTGGTGGCCACGATCGTGACGCGATCGCCGTAAGGCGCCAGCTGCTCGGCGGCGGCGGCGCGGGCGGTGGGATCACGATCCAGGCCGATCAGCCGCAGCTGCGGATGGGCCGCCAACAGCAGGGCGCTGTGGCCGCCGCCGCCGAGGGTGGCATCGAGCAGCAGGGGCGACTCGCCGCCGGGTGGGAGCGGCAAGGCGGCGAAGGCGGCCAACACCTGGTCGGCGAGCACCGGGAGATGGGAATAGGAGGCGGAGTCCATGGCTCTGTCCTAAACCCTGCCCCCTTCTTGATCCGTTGGCCGTCAGCTCCAGCAATCCGGGCCCAACCCCCACCGGGCGAGCCCAGGCGGCCTGATTGAAAGTGCCTGCCGTCAGCCCGCCGCAGCCAGCCAGGCCTCAAGGTCGCTGGGGCCCTCAAAATCAAGCAGGGCTTCCGCCAGGGTTTCCAGTTGCTCCAGCGGCAGGGCTCGGAGGCAGGCCTCCTGCTTGGGACTGAGCTGGCCGCAGCGGCGACGAAGCAGGCGGAGGGCCATCTCCAGCTCGCCCTCCTGGCGGCCTTCCAGACGACCCTGCCCAAAGATCTCGAGGTACGCCACGCTCTGGGTGAAATCCTCAAGGGTGATGCCGCCCATGGCGCAGAGCTCCTCTAGTGATCGTCCGTTGAATATTGTGACAACGATAGCGGCGATTACATCCGTCAAGGCACGGGCATCCGTCGTGCCGGCCACTTGCTTGCGAATGGCGGCACTGCTGGCCGGCACCTGCTCCTCCGGCTGCACCAGGAGCGCCAGGGCGCGGAGCAATGGCGGTGCCGTGGGGTCGGCAGCGGCAGGCTGCAACTCGATCCAGTGCACCCGCTCCCGCAGAAACTCCGCCACCGCCTGGGGCCGGCCGAAGTTGAGGTTCCGGTGGGGGCAGATCACCACCACCCGCCAGTGGTCGAGGCTGGCTTCCTGCTGCAGCCAGCGGCCGCACTCCGCATAGAGCCGCCGCAGGAAGGTCGGATCGGCGGCCATCTGCGCCTCCAGGATCACCGCCGGCTGCTGCGGCGGAGGCAGAAACAGCCCATCCAGCCGGTAGTCCCGCTCTTTGAGCACCGGTGCCGAGAAGCGGTATCCGCCGGCATCGGCCGGCAGGTCAGCCTGGAGCTGCAGGATCCAGTCGGGCTGGTTCTGGAACACCCAGTAGAAGAGCTTGTCGCTGACGCTCACAGCACCACACCCCAGCCCCAGACCGGACCCAGAATCTCACCCCTGGTACACGGGAACGGCTCCAGCCAGGACATCCGAGACCATCGCAATCCCGGCCAGCGGCCAGGCCCTGGGCCAGGACGGGCTGGCGCTGAAAGCAGCTGATGGGTTAGGAGTCCGAGTCGGAGTGCGACACCAACCCTTCCGGCATCGGGACCTTCCTAAGATCCCCGCATCCATGAGCAGCCCACGGCCCCATGACGCAGCTGGAAACGCGCACGGAGCCGATGGTGATCAACTTCGGTCCCCATCACCCCTCGATGCACGGGGTGCTGCGGCTGGTGGTCACCCTTGATGGCGAGGACGTGGTGGACTGCGAGCCGGTGATCGGCTACCTGCATCGCGGCATGGAGAAGATCGCCGAAAACCGCACCAGCGTGATGTACGTGCCGTACGTCAGCCGCATGGACTACGCCGCCGGCATGTTCTACGAGGCGATCGTGGTGAATGCGCCGGAACGGCTGGCCAACGTGCCGGTGCCGAAGCGGGCCAGCTACATCCGGGTGCTGATGCTGGAACTGAACCGCATCGCCAATCACCTGCTCTGGCTTGGTCCTTTCCTGGCCGACGTGGGAGCTCAGACGCCATTTTTCTACATCTTCCGCGAACGGGAGATGATCTATGACCTCTGGGAAGCCGCCACCGGCCAACGCCTGATCAACAACAACTACTTCCGCATCGGCGGAGTGGCGGTGGATCTGCCCTATGGCTGGCTGGAAAAATGTGCGGACTTCTGTGATTGGTTCGGCCCCAAGATTGATGAATACGAGAAGCTGATCACCAACAACCCCATCTTCCGCAAGCGGGTTGAAGGGCTGGGGATTGTCAGCCGCGAACAGGCGATCAACTGGAGCCTGTCGGGGCCGATGCTGCGTGCCTCCGGCGTGCCCTGGGATCTGCGCAAAGTGGATCACTACGAGTGCTACGACGACTTCGACTGGAATGTGGCCTGGGAGAAGGAAGGCGACTGCTACGCCCGCTATCGGGTGCGGCTGCAGGAAATGCGCGAATCCCTGAAAATCCTGCGCCAGGCGATCACGATGATTCCCGGCGGTCCCACCGAAAACCTCGAAGCCCGGCGCCTGGCCGAAGGTAAAGGCAGTGAGTGGTTCGGCTTTGACTATCAGTACGTGGCCAAAAAAGTGGCTCCCACCTTCAAGATTCCCTCTGGTGAGCTCTACACCCGGCTCGAGTCCGGCAAAGGTGAAATCGGCGTGCTGATCCAGGGCAATGACGACGTCACCCCCTGGCGCTTCAAGATCCGCGCCGCCGACTTCAACAATCTCCAGATCCTGCCCCACATTCTCAAGGGAGCCAAGGTGGCCGACCTCATGCCGATCCTCGGCTCGATCGATGTGATCCTGGGGTCGGTGGATCGCTGATTCAGCGTGATCGTTGCTGATCACTCGCACCTGGGGCGTTCCCTGACTTGTTGATCATCAGGCCGGCGCTGCCGAAGGCCAACTTCCCGTGCTGGCATCAGCGGACTGGTCAGGGCCTCGGGAAGGGTCACTCCGCCAGGGAAGCCTCGACAGCAAAGACGCTGGGATCAGGGCAAACCACCCTGGCGTGAGCCGAGACTGCACCTGAAAGCACATCTGATCACAACTGGGCGCTGTAGATGCATATTCCAAGCAAATATGGGGCGAATCAGGGTGCTATCTTGGCCAGACCTTAACTAACAGGCCATGACTTCCGTCGTCGTCCCCCCCGTCATGGAAACGCCAAAGCGCCAGCCCCTGCCGGAACCAATCACAGCGAAGAAGCCCCCCGAACTGCTCAATTTGATCGGCACCGATGAAACCGATATCTTGTATGGCAACAGAAACAACAACGCTTACCTGGCCGGCTCGGGTGACGACCTGATCAATGGCTCTGCCGGCAATGACAGCCTCAGCGGTGGTTCTGGGATCGACACCCTGGATTATGGGGGAGTGAACGCCGATATCACCTTCTCCAGGGGTGGGGTAATCACAAAATCTGGTGGCATGGGCACTGACACCATCGCCGCTTTTGATATTGAAGTGATCAAGGGCAATGCCAATCGCATCAATACGATCGACGGAAGCGGAGGCACAACCGCCGCCATCAACGTTGATCTCTCAACCAATTCTCTTGAAATTACCGGATTACCCGTGATTGGCAGCGCCAAGCTGACGGTCGTCAACTTCAGCAATGTCAATGGCTCCGAGAACAATGATGTGATCATCGGCGATGACAAGAGCAATGTGATCAACGGAGCCGGAGGCGACGACAGCATGTCCGGTGCTGGTGGTGACGACCGCTTCCTCGGATCAAGCGGTTCCGATGTCTACCGAGGCGGGACAGGCGCCGACAGCCTCAGCTACGAAGACTTCGCTGGGGGCGTCACCCTCGTGCGTGGGGGCACGATCATCAAGACGAATGGCTCGATTGACACCATCGCCGATTTTTCCATTGAAACCATCATCGGAACCAAGGGCGTGGTCAACACGATTGACGGCTCTACCGGGGTAACAGCTGCCCTCAACGTCGATCTCTCCAAGCAGAATGTCACGATCACTGGCCTGCCGTTTATCGGCACCGCCGCCCTCACGGTAAAGAACTTTACCGATGTCAATGGATCCGAGAATGCCGATACGATCACCGGCGATAAAGGCAACAATCGATTGCTCGGCAATGCGGGCAATGACATCCTCACCGGCCTTGGTGGCAAGGACAACCTGACCGGTGGTGCAGGCAGCGATACCTTTGTAGTCGGCTATGGGGATTCTCTACTGAGCGGCTTCGACCAGATCACAGACCTGGCCATTGGTGTTGATTCCATCGATGGCAGGGCCGCAGCTGCAGTCAGCCGTGTCGGCAGCGCAACGAGCCTGAATGCCGTTGATCTCAGCAAAGTGCTGACCACAAGCAACTTCCTGGCCAATGGGGCTGCGGCCTTTGTGGTGAGCTCCACTGGCGGAGATCGCACGTTCCTGGCCTTGAATGATTCCCAGATTGGCTTCCAGGCTGGCAAGGACCTGATGGTTGAAATCACCGGCTATACGGGAAGCCTCAGTGATCTTGTGATTATTTGATTGCAGCTGGCAGGCCCGACCCCTCCTGGACACGTTCCCCCGGGGACAAGACAGAGAGGCCCGGGCCATTCACTGACGAGCTTTGCGCCAACAGCTCAATCAGCTCAATCAAGGCCTAGGCCAAGAATCTCCTGTTCAAGGTTGACCAAACCACTTCTGGTCATCGCAACAGTTCAGGGCAGAAGCCAGCCCCCTGTGCGACCTTGACTCAGCGTTGGTTTCACGGCTCGACCAACCGTATTAATCTTTATTTTTCAGCCCAGCGCAAGGCACCAGCCCACATTGTGGGGCTTTCCGCTCCATGGCCAGGACCGTCTTCCTCAGCCGCTTCCGCCGGAGCGGATCCATCCTCCCTGCTGGGCTGACGGGCTACCTGTGGCTGAAGGGCGCCCACCCCTTGTTGCCGGGCTTCAGCTGCCCGCTACGGGCCCTCACCGGCATTCCCTGCCCCACCTGCTTCCTCACCCGCGCCACGGCAGCGGCTCTACATGGTGATCTGAGCGGTTCGCTCCAACTGCATGCCTTCGGCCCCCTCGCTGCCACAGCCTTGCTGTGGTGGTCCATCACGGCCGTCCGCCAACGGCGCCTGCTGCCTGCTGATCTACCGGCCTGGCCGCTGGGCCTGACAGCCGTGGGGCTGCTGGCCTACTGGATCCTGCGGCTCGTCCTCAGCGTTGGCCTAGGCCTGCAAGGATCTCCGGGGTTTCCGGCAGAGCCGGCCGGCTGAAGCTGATCAGCTGATCAAGCCCTTGTGGTAAGCGGCATTCTGCAGATAGAACGTGCTCACCGGCACTGCAACTAGCGCACCAAGGCCACAAGTGCACATCGAAACCACCACGACAAGCAACCAGGCCAGAAGCTCAATCCCCAGGAAACTCATACCATTGGAAGATCGATAGACAGCCCGAAAAGAGGCGGCAAATGCATCAGCTATGGACTGATTGGTCAAGAAAATACGATTCACATAGATCGGCATCACCAGCACGACTGCCAGACCAGGAAGAATGCACAACACAAAACCGATGGCTGCAACCAGCGAAAACAGGACTCCAGCCAACAGGTAGCGAAGCGGGCGTCTCATCAGCGAAGCAAAGGCATCATTGACGGCAATTGTTTCGCCGCCGTGATAATACATCGCTGGTACCGCCACAAACAACACACCAACCAAACTGGAGAGGATCGAGAAAGGGAGCTGGCCCAGCTGGGCGAGGGCGGTGGAGAGAGTGACAACGCTATCGCCGGAGTTGCCGCCGATACCCAACCCAACAAGGGCAATCACAAAAGAGACCCCGAAGCCAACACCGGCCAGCAGAACCGTAACAATCCAGATCAAGAGGATTGTCGGAATATGCGCCAGAAAAGCCTCCCAAGACTTGTTAATTGTAGGCTGTTCGTAGGCTAAAGATGCCGCCATGGACAAGGGGTAAAATCATCAAGATTATAGATGTCGCCAGATGTCGGCACAACCAGTGCAATGCATTTCGACAACTGACTTAAATACCGCCGCACCATGCTCTGCAGCGACAGCGATGCCGTCGGTGTCCTGCACTTCCACCAGCTGAGGCGGGAATCGACGTCAATTCAGCGATGGAGGTGTCTCCAGATCGGGCCGCTGCTCTTCCATGCGGTCGATCCGTTCACGAACGTGCAGCAACGCCAGCCAGGCAGACTGGTCTCCAGCCAAGGGGGACTCTGGCAGAGCACTCTCAGCTTCCGGTAGCCGCACCGAGGTCATCGGCGGGAGCCAGAGTTCACCGGCCTCATCAAAACTGGCCCAGACCTGGCGGCCGGCGGCCTCAGGCCAGAGGTGAAGCGGCAGGACAAACCCGCACGCCTCGTGGTGCCCCTGGGCCGCCATGCCGGCACGGGGCAGCGTGCAGCTCAACGCCCGAGAGACCAACCCCTCGGCGTGCAACCAGACCGTGGCGGGACCAGAAGAGCGGGAATAGCACCAACCCCGCAGCTCGTCAGCTTCGGGACTGAGCCCATCGAAATGACCCCGCATCCCGCGCAACGCCAAGGCGAGGGCCGCTCTGAGGCGCTCGCCGGTGCCGTCGCCGGCATCGTTAGCCAGAACCAGCGGGAAGCAGAAGGCTCGATCCGCCGTCATGGCCAGCAGGCGCAGCGGCTCGCCGGCCGAGGGATCAGGGTGGGAATCGGGTATCTCAAGCTGAAAACCAAAGCGGCCGCTGCGTCCGAGTCGTTCGACCACATCAGGACGCTCCACATTGATCGGAGCCGTGGCGATCACCTGGGAACCCAGGAGAAGACGCACCTCCGTGAGGGCCAGCTCGGCATGGCTCACCCAGCCCATCACCTGGGATGGCGTGATGACATCAACCACTCCCTGAAGAGGCGTTGAAGGCTTGATCTTCGGTGGGTCCTTCTGCGGGAGCAAGGCTCTCAACCGGCTGATCCCGGCCGGCGCGCTCCGATCCGGTCCCTGCCGTTGAGACGGCTCAGGCAACATCGGCAAATTCGCCTGAACCATCTCCCATTGGGACTGGGACCAGCGGTTCCGCCCCGTGGCGAGATCGAACGGATTGCGCAGGTACGGCCCACCCTGATCAGCGGGGAAGCTGTTCAAAGGAGTCGTATAGAGACAATCCGCAAAGTAGTAATGCACCACCTGACTCCAACGCCGGGCCTGCTTGTTGAGCACCGGGGTCCCACCGTGGAGAAGATTGGCATGCCAGATCAGCACCTCACCACGACGGGGAAGAAACTGTTCAACCTGCAGACCGTGAAGGTCGACCTCCCGTTGCCAGACAGATTCAAAAAAACGCTGGGGATGAGGTTCGGCCGCTACTTGTTCAGGACTGAGGCCAAGACTGCCTGCACTGTGGTAATCAAGCCGATGACTACCAGGAAAGTAAATCAACGGGCCACTATCGGGTTGAACATCATCCAGAGGAATCCACACACCACACATGAAGCCATGGGGCTGAGAATGAAAGTGCACAGCATCACTGTGATAAGGCTGCTCGCTGCCCACGGCAAAGTTGAGCGTTTGGAAGGCAAAGGGTTCACGGCCATAGACATGGCGCAGCAAATCCAGCACAGCAGGTTGCAGGGCCAGGCTCCGCACCGCGGCCTGCTCACGCCATCCGTCCTGCACCCTTGGTGCGCCCGTCCGCCCAGCCTCCCAGTCGCTCAATTCAGGCTTGAGGCGCCGCTGCTGATCGGCGATCACCTCACGGCAATCGCTCAGAAATGAAGCATCGTCGATCTCGAGCAGGCAAAAGCCTTGGCGGCTGAGATTGGCGGCCTGCTTTGACCAGCGGCCAAAGCGGCCCTCGGCCAGAAGGGTGTCGACATCGGGTCGATCAATCAGCGGCAGTCCTTGGAGATCGAGGGTCATCGATGCTGGGCCTGGAGCATTCCTCCAGGCCTGGTAGTTGAACCTGATGGGCGTAGAGCCAGAGAAAAGTTCTCCTCAACCAGTGAAAGATGGGGACTATAGTGAGGATCCGCATTCAACAGATGTCCCCAACGCTGCAGCATCGACTGGCGCTCCTGTTGCCATTGAGCCATGGCTTCGGGGCTGGAAGGAGCGCCGCGGCTGCGAGATTCATGATGGATGAGTGAGGCATCGGGGCAGTAGAGATTGCGGTAGCCACGAGCCATCAAGCGCAGACAGAGATCAACGTCGTTGTAGCTCACGGCGAAGCAGGCGGCATCAAAGCCACCCACCTCCAGAAACAAAGCCTTGCGCACAACCATCACGGCCGCGGTAACGGCACTGAGCTGATGGGTGAGTTGCAGCCGCAACTGGTAGCCATCGGCCCCCGCAGCAAAATATTTATGCGCATGACCGGCAATACCACCGATGCCGAGCAGTACGCCGGCATGCTGCACGGTGCCATCATCAAACAACAAGCGGGCACCCACCGCTCCAATCTCCGGGCGCAGAGCCTGGGCCACCATCGTGGCCAACCAGCCGGGCTGCAAGGCTTCAACATCGTTATTGAGAAAAGCAAGAACCTCGCCGCGGGCCAGGCTGGCAGCATCATTATTCAGAGCGGCGTAGTTGAACGGCCCGGGCCGTCGCAGCAGTCGCACGCCCGGACGAGACTCGAGTTCGGCCAGATAAGCCACACTGGCTGGATCGGAGCTGCCGTTATCGATCAACAGAAGCTCGACGGGGAGATGGGCCGCCGCCGTACGCTCCAGCGAATCCAGACAGCCGCGCAGCAACTCGGATCGATCACGGGTGGGAATGATCACACTGACGAGGGGCGCAAGATCCGGAAGCGACCAATGCAGGCAGTGGCCGCCAGCCGGGCGGGACGTGACCTCGATCGAGCGACCCTGACGCGCCAGAAAGTTAGCCAGAGTGGTGGCGCTGACGGAGTCGCCACGGCACTCACCGCAGCGATCGGCCCGGTGATACAACACCTCGGGCAGATGCACGATCTGCTCGGGCCGGCAGGCAGCCGTAGCCTCAAGCACCAGGCCATAGAGACTGACGGACTCAGCCGCATCGGCGAGTCTGCGGGCAACCTTCTGGGCCAGATCGGCTCGGATCAACCAGCAATGGGAATAGTGGGGGTCGCTGTAGAGCAGATCAGGATTCCAGGACGGCTTGAACTGGGGACTGTGACGCCGGCCTGCTGAGCTGATGCGATCCTCGTCGGCATAGAGCACCAAGGCCTCTGGATGCTGGGCGAGCGCAGCTGTAAAGCGGAGCAGGGCCTGGCGAGCCAGCCGATCCCCGATCTGCAGCAGCACCAACCAAGCCTGGGGATCCTCGTTCTCAGCCGCACGGTCTGGATCAAGGAGCTCAAAAGGGCCAGGGAACTGACGTTTCAGGCTCTGAACCGAGATCTGCAGGCCGTTGGCATCGGGACTTTGGCCCCAGAGGCCTGGAGCGAAACGGGGCCGGTGCCGATTGTCACCGGCAGCGGCAGGGTGGAGCGGGTCCTGGGCCACGCTCGGATCCGCGGCCAGCGCGGGCTGCTCGAGACGCTCGATCCACTCGTCGTAGCCCACCAGGGGCCAATTGCCACGAGCCAGCAGGCGGTTGTAGTCGCTCCAGAGCCTTGAGAATGGACGTCTGCGCGTGTGCTGATCGTAACCAGGGTGCAGCCTCAGCAACTTACGCTGCATCAAGCGACGAGCCCGCCAGGCTGTTTGGGGCTGCAGCCTCAGCACAGGCACCTGACTATCGCCATTGAGTCCATAGAGCTCAAAGGTGAGCTCCTGCGTACCGGCACGAATGCGCACCAGACGACGACGCAATCGGTTGCTGACCAGAACGCGACCCTGACACCCATTGAAGAGGCCAAAACAGCGCAGCTGCTCGCTGCGATGCAGCACGGTCAGCATGTACCAGCCGGGCCTTGGAGGCGACTTGAGAGCGAGACGCGCTGGTGAGGTCTCAACATCCCAGACCCAATCCTGACGGAGGCGAATGGAGAGCCAACGATGTAGAGAAAGGAATGACATCGTCCTACTGGCGATGACTGGCTTGCATGCCAAGCACAAACTTCGACAAGCTGAAAGCGACTGCACACGTAGCCACTATTGTGATAAAACCTTTGCTGCGCCAGTTGCCATCTGGATCCTCAGGCAGCTGAGGGGCTGAAAGCAGAGCCATGAACTTCTGCTGGCGCGTGCTTTCAACTCGAGCCTTTTCCACCGACGTCAGCGCCAGTTTGTAGCTATCTGTGGCGAAGGATACATCAGATTCAAGCTTGACAACATCGGCAGCCTTGCGATTGAGATTACGCCCCTTGACGGATAGCAGCAGGCGACGCTCCTGGGCAACCTGCTGCTCCAGCTCACGCGCTGCATCGGCAACGGCGAGAACCTCAGGCTCGCGTGGATCCTTGTACTGGCGTCGCAATGTAGCCAGTTCAACCTTCTTCTCGACAAGCTGCTCCTGAAGCTTATTGATAGACATACTAGCCATCTGGGCCTCACCCTTGGGATCAATCACCACCGCATTCTTATCCTGGTAAATGATCAGCCGATTCTTGATCAACTCCAAGTTAGCACGGGCACGCCGCAGCTCTGCTTCTGCAAAGCGGAGCTGCTTCAGACTGATATCTTGATTGAGGCGATTGACAAAATTCTCACTTTTTGCGAGCATGAAACGATTCAGATCAAAGGAAGTCCGAGGGTCCAGAGCCACAGTGCGCAATACAATGGCACCTGACAGCTCATCCAGGCTTACCGAAACCTGCTTCTTGAAGAAGTTAAGCGTTTTCTCGGGACTCGAGCCCGCCTGAATACCGGCGAAGGGATCACGACTATCACGGGCGTAAGATTTTTCAATATTGAAGCTGCGCTTGAGATCACTGAGAACCTGCGGGGACTGCAGATAAGTCTTAAGGTAGCGAGCATCTTCTAGCGACAGTTGATTACTTCGGCCCAACAGAGAGCCAAGACTGCCACCATCAGCATTGGCTGCATCTTCAGCTTTGCGGATCACAAAATCAGATCGAGTCACAAAGCGATCCCTGGCAATGACATAGAAGTAGAGCGCCGAACCCAGCACGGGAATGAGCAATAACTGAGCAACAGAGAATCGGCGCAGACGATTGGCGCGTACCGCTGGGGGGACAACGGGCACCACCTTCGCGTTGCTGGCAAAATCGTCATCGGTGAGCAACTGTGACTTCTGATTGTCAGCGAAAAAACGCTTGAGCGGGCTGCGATCCAAATCGATCATGATTAAAACAAGAGAAAGAGCGCTAACGGTTAAAAGCTATGGTCAAATCACAGGATCACTGGAAACTCCAGGTCTGTTCTAATGCGCCGAAGCAGCCGATACCGTACCGGCCAGGAGACGGTCAGTATGAATTGCAACGGCTTCATCAAGATTATCAAATTCCTCTATGTTGCCACGTTCGAGAATAAAGGCCCGATCGCAATGCAGCTTCAAGCCCCATAGGTTGTGATCCACCATCAGGAAATCCGCCCGCTTCTTTCTGTCCAGCAACATTCTCTTGCTCTTTTCCCGGAATCTCTGATCTCCTGCAGCGGTAACCTCGTCAATCAGATAAACATCAAAATCAAACGCCATCGACAAACCGAAGGCGATGCGAGAGCGCATACCACTTGAATAGGTCTTGAAAGGGCGATCAAAGTACACGCCAAGCTCGGCAAACTCTTCTACGTAACGAATCTTCTCGGGAATATTTCGCTTGGCGGCATAAATACGGCTGACAAACGTGACATTCTCTCGGCCCGTCAGGCTTCCTTGAAAACCACCGGCAATCCCCACGGGCCAAGAAACGGAAGCATCTGTTTCAATCGTGCCCCTGTCGGGGAGATCAATGCCACCGAGCAGCCTCAGCAACGTGCTCTTGCCAGCACCATTGGCGCCAAGGATCGCCACTGATTCACCCGTTGCAATCGTGAAATCAAGGTTTTCAAAGATGATACTGCGACGCCCCTTATACACATAGCTTTTGGTGAGACCGCGAACTCGAATCATACCAGCTTCTCACAAAGGGCAAACAGAGGCTTCCAAAACCCAATTAATACAATCAAAGCGTTAAAAGACGGCGCTCATTGATTGAATAAAACCAGCAAGCGATAGCTGCCTGGACAATGGCCCAAACAATAACATAATTCAAGCTAGCATCTGGCGTAAAGTATTCATCACTCATCGCCTTACGGTTCAATTCGATACAATGCATCAGAGGGTTCCAGACGAAAAAGGACCTTGTCCAGTCGGGGAATTTCCAGTAACGGAAAGGAACTCCCGAAAGGAACCACAAAATGCGAGGAATCCAAATAGCCACCTGACTAAAAGCCGGCAAAATATGGCTGGCTGTCATAAAAATGACTCCCGTAGAAAACCCCAAAAACGTCGCCAACAAGATTGAAACCAGAAAGAGGCCAAGATCTGACATCACCACCTGATCAAGGTAAATCCAGGTACCCGCAAGCATGATGAACATGCAGCAGAAGAAAAGGCCTGATTCACAGACTGCGCGAGAAATAACCGTATCAATCGGCTTAACGGGTCGATAGAATAAAAGCGCTTCATTAGCCTGAATAGCCGTAATACTGCGACTTGCTATTGTGGAAAAAATACTATACAGGATAATCCCAGATGTCAGAAAAAGGACCACATTCAAGCTGCCACCTCGATTTACATTCAAAGCTGAAAGAAAGATCATCCAGATTGCCAACAGCCCGAGCGGCTGCAGCAGCACACCCAGGAAGCCACCCCTCACCTCGCTAACGCGTGTGCGTAGCTCGCGATAGGTGAGAGCATCAACCACACGCCACTGAATACGCCAACCGCTAAGACCTTGGATGCCATCGGTGCGCTTTCCCAATCGACCACTGCCAGCGATAGAAGTTGCCAACCAAACAAAACAACTGCCCCACTCTAAACCTCAGCCTGTACATACGAGAGCCAAACCAGCAGGTCCTTGGCCAGTCCACGCCTCAGACGACGCTCCATCCTGTCCAGAACCTGTTCGAGCGCCCTGGCCGCCAGCGATTTTCCCCAGCCTGGCACCGTAGAAGGCAAGGCCACCCACACAGTCGCCAACACATTCAACACCGCTGAACCTGGCCTGAGATCTGCCACGAGGCCAAAGGTGAGGACATCGGCCCAGCGACCCAGCCCGACAATGCGGCAGTTGACACTGAGCAGATGGAGGCAGGCCCCCTGGCAGCAGGCCTGAAGCTCCAGGGTGGGCACCAGTTCATACTGCAGCAGCCGGAGAGGATTGGAAGAGTAGCGGAAGCGACCGAGACCAAGCGCTTGTGTTCTACTGTGAGCGAGCAGCGCAGCCACAGGCCGATCCACCAAGGCCAGATAGGCCGCAAGCCGCTCTGGTGTGGCACCGGGATCGTTCACCTGCAAGGCACAATCGCGACGACGCGTGACCATGACGTCCTCGTTCGATGCCTGAGCTGACGGCTTATTGTTCATTTCAATCAGCGCATGTCAATCGTTAGCAGGTTGCGATGGACTAGGCGGCAAGCTGATGGAGAATAACCCAACTCCCACACCGCCTAACACCACGCCAGCGGACCTCAGGACACCAAGGCTCCTGCAGGCTGGCCCCGTTCTGGGTGTGCCCAGCGCCGGCATGGCCCGGATCTCCACCCTGGAGCCGTTGCTGGCGCCGGCCCAACTCCTTCGGGGCCACAAAGCCTGCCGAGAGCAGGCTCTTGACGCGCTGCTGGCTTGGGGCAACAAGCCATCGGCACAAAAGGCCGAACGCCTGGCCGAGCAGCGCAACCTCCCCCTATGGCGCTGCGAGGACGGTTTTCTGCGCTCGCTCGGACTCGGTGCTGACGGCCCACCCCTCTCTCTGGTGGTGGACGACCTCGGCATCTATTACGACGCGACGCGACCGAGCCGGCTGGAGGCCTTGATCGCCGCCCCGCTGGGGGCCAACGCCCGACAGCGAGCCCAGCATTTACAACAGCTCTGGTGCCAGGAACGGCTGAGCAAGTACAACGGCGCCCGCGAATCCATACCACCCCTGGAGCCTTTTGTGCTGGTTGTGGACCAGACGGCCGGCGACCAGTCGATCCGCAGCGGCTTGGCCGATGCCGGCAGCTTCCATACCATGCTGGAGACTGCCCGGCGCGACCATCCGCACTGCCGGGTCGTGCTCAAGATTCATCCGGATGTGGCCCGAGGCCGCAAAAAGGGGCATTACAGCGCAGCCCTCCGCAGGGATCCGCGCTTGGTGCTCTGTGCCGATGGCGGCCATCCCGCGGCTCTGCTGCAACAGGCCCGGGCCGTGTATGTGGTGACATCGCAGCTGGGCTTTGAAGCACTGCTCTGGAACAAAACTGTGCATTGCTTCGGCATGCCGTTCTATGCCGGCTGGGGTCTCACCCGTGATGCCCTGCCGGCACCGGAACGACGACTGGACGGCAGCGATCTTGAACGGTTGATTCATGCGGCGCTGATCGACTACCCGGCCTACTTCGACCCCCATCACCACAACCGCTGTAGCCCGGAACGGCTGATGCGGGTGCTGGGTCTGCAGCAACGGCGACAGCGCGAGTTTCCGGAGCGGATCGAAGCCTTTGGCTTCAAGCCCTGGAAGCAGCCGATCCTGCGTCGCTTTCTGACCGGCAGCCAGGTGCGCTTCCGGCGGCGGCAAAGCCGACCATCGCGGCGGGCGGAGGCGCTGGCGATCTGGGGCCGCGATCCGGGCAAGGGCGTGGTGCAACAACAGCACCAGAACCTCAGACCCTTGCTGCGCGTCGAGGACGGCTTCGTGCGCTCGGTTGGTCTGGGAGCCAATCTGATCGCCCCGCTCTCCTGGGTGATTGATCGGCGCGGTATCTATTACGACGCGGGCTCCGCTTCTGATCTCGAGCTGTTTCTCGCCGAGCACACGTTTACGGCGCAAGAGCGGCAACGGGGCGAGGCTCTGCGCCAACAGCTGGTGAATGCCGCGATTACAAAATATAACCTGGCCGCGCCGCCCTGGCGTCGTCCCGATCACGCCACACGCGTGGTGCTCGTCGTCGGCCAGGTGGAAAGTGACGCCTCAATTCGGTATGGAACTGCCGGGTTGCGGACGAATCGGCAACTGCTGGAGGCGGTGCGGGCTGCCGAACCGGAAGCCTGGCTGATCTACAAACCGCATCCAGACGTGGTTGCAGGGCTACGGCAAGGCAGCTCGAGCGGCTTCGATCCCGATGGGTTCAGCGACGAGGTAGTCATCGAAGCCGCAATTGGCCCACTGTATGAAGCCGTTGATACCGTCCATGTCCTCACCTCGCTGGCGGGTTTTGAAGCCTTACTGCGCCGGCGGGAAGTGCACACCTGGGGGCTGCCTTTCTATGCCGGCTGGGGCCTCACTCATGACAGGTTGAGCTGTGATCGGCGCCAGCGCCACCTGCAGCTCGACGAGCTTGCCTATGCCAGTCTGGTAGCATATCCGCGGTATATGAGCCGCACTAGTGGGCTTTTCATTGAGCCGGAGGAAGCCATTGACGAGCTGTGTCAATGGCGCCAGGAATCTCCGAATGTGTTGCGATGGTGGCAGCTTTTGTTTTGCCAGTGGGGGCGGACGCGAGAACGGCTTGGCCTTAGTAATCGATAACTGATCGAATCGCAGTTGCTTTCCATCGCATGGCACCATCTGTCGACATCGAAGGTCCCGTGCTATTGCTGATGGGACCCATCGGCACCTTTTTTGCAAGGCTAGCTGAGCATCTGAACAGGGGCGGCGTGCCCGTGTGGAAAGTATCCTTTCCTCTACACGAGTTTGGCTATTCGAACCGTGAGCGCCTCGCCTACGACGGATCCATGGATGATTTCCAGAGCTTTCTGCTGGAACAGATTGAATCCAAAGGCATCCGCCATCTGTTCATGTATGGCGACTTTATTGATCCGCATCGCCTCGCCATCGAGTTGGTCCAACGACTCAATGCCCAACCCGAACGACAGCACAAACTCGACGCCTGGGTGTTCGAACTTGGCTACATTCGGCCTAACTACATAAGCCTGGAACGGGAGCGCTGCAATGCCCGCTCTTCCTTGAATCGGCCGGCTGGCTTCTACCGATCACTGCCGGAGGCTAACAGCATCCCCAAGCGCACTGGCAAAACTGAGCTTCGCTGGCGCAAATGCTGGAAAACACCCACCTTCATCCAGCATGCTTTCACCGCTTATCCCATTATCAAGGGACCACACAAGTTACAGCCCCGCCCTTCGTACCTACTTGCACAACTGCGTGGGCTCGTACGCAAACACATCTATCAAGTGACAGAACGGAAGATTCGGCTGCAGCTTCAAGATGGTCGGCCCTACATTCTCGTTCCGCTTCAAGTCGCCAGTGATTCTCAGATCAGCCTGGGATCTGACTACCAGGGTATGGAGCCCTTCATCAAAGAGCTGATTACTTCCTTCGCGATCCATGGTCGGCCCTGTGACCGACTCGCCTTCAAACACCATCCCCGCGACCGGGGCTACAACAACTACAGCCGCCTGATTGATCGCCTCGCCACAACCCATGGGGTGAGGGATCGGGTTGTCTATTTTCATGATGCGCCTCTGGGTCCGGCCCTCAAAGCGGCCCGCGCCGTGGTGACGATCAACAGCACGGTGGGCTTGCAGGCGTTGTATCACGGCACCCCCACCAAAGCGCTGGGCCGCACCTTTTATAACCTGCATGGCCTCACCGACCAACAACCACTGTCAGAATTCTGGAGCAATCCCCACGGCCAGGATCGCAGCCTATTTCAACGTTTCTACAACTATTTGATTGAAAGCACCCAAATCAGGGGCAATTTTGATGGCTACTTTCCTTTCGCAGACACATTCCGAATTTCCCCGAATCTAGCCATCCAAACGACCCCACGAAACCAACCCAACGTCCTGCAAGTATGGCAACGCCTGCTGGTCCTCGGCCGAGGTTTTGCCACCTATTACCTGCAACTCCTGGCCATCGCGGTGGGAGCCAAAACCACGGCTCGACGCCTGCTGGAGGGAAGTGCCCGCGATGTCATGGCCGGCCTGGGGGTGCAGGTGCACCTGGAGCAGAACCAGCTGGACCAGGGACAGATCGACCAACCCCGAATCAGCATCGCCAACCACGGACATCCTCTCGATGTATTGCTGATTCAGGGTTATTTTCGCCAATGCAGTATGACGACTGCCGCCAACCATCTACGCCATATCTTGCCATTATTTCGGCACAGCGCCGAGAACTACGGCCATATCCATCTCAACCATCTTTGCCCCACCTCCAGGATTGGAGGCCTGAGGCGGCTGATGCGCATGATGCAACGCCACGGCCGCTTGTTCCTTTTCCCCAGTGGCTCGCTGGTGACTCCGATCACCGAGCGGGTTTCCGGCAGCCTTTACCTGCTGGCGCGCCGCAATAAAGCCCTGATCATTCCCTGGATTCTTGATTATGAGGGCTTTGAATCCGGCGAAGGCGACATGCACTATCGCCCCCTTGCCATGATGCGCTCTCGCCTCAGCGGCCCCAAGGCCACCATCCGCTGCAGGGAAGGTGATCCGATCAACCCGTTGGACTTCAGCGACGAGCAATCATTTTGCGATTACGTTAGACAATATTACAGGGATCACCTAAATCCTAGCCTGGCTCATTAAATTGAGGCAGAAAAGACGACTCGAGGCTGACGTGATCAGCGATCCAACTCCCAGACCGGAGTCAGCGGCTCAACCACCAGACTGCGATGCTGGCGTTTGGTGAGTTCCTGCAGGTTGCAGTGCATCAGGATTTCAGTGATCTGGTTGAAGTCGCGCGCCAGGGAGAGGCCCGCCACTCTGGCATTGGCGATTTGCATGTACCGCCTCAGCAGCACAGGAACCCGGAAGGGTACCTGGAAACTCACTTGCAACTGATCTTCCAGATCTCGCAGAGACTTGGCTGGCAGCGAATCGCAAGCATCAGGCAAGGGGGAGAGTGGGTGTCGCGGCGGCGGAGCGGACAGAACATCGCAAAATGGGGGAGCGAGCAGCGCGGCTAGGAACTGACGATTGAGCTGCTCGCCATGGGCGAAATGATTGTAAGAGACCAACCCCAGAACATGCTGATGACCCGTAGCCAGAGGGATGCTGGCCATGGCCTGCAACAGCAGCATCAACACAAGACTGGTGCGCTGATAGGGGGCAGCGACGAAGGTGCGGCCGATCTCGGCATAGGCCAGTTGCTGGCTGCTCAGATGGGCATCCAACCCCGGGTAGCAATGTTCCAGATAGGAGCGATTGCCATCCCAGCCGGAGTGATGCCAACCGGAGAGGGCCATGCGCAGGGACCCAGCCAGTGCCTGCCGGTGGTTGTCCCAGATGAGCAGGTGCCAATAGTGGTCGTCGCGACCGTCAAGATCGGCGTCTTCGGGGCCGTGTGGGGAGAGTGTGCGGTAGGTGCTGGCCCGAACAGAGCCCACCCACAAGGCGACGGAACGGAACTGTTCTGGGGAGAGGAAGTAGGCGCTGAACTGGTCTGTTCCGAAACAGAGATTGGCCTTCAGATCACTTGGCAGCCGAAGGAGTCCCTGATCTTGCATCTGAACTTGCTGGACCCATGAACAACCATAGACCCGTCAGGTTACTCACTAGAGTAAAAACCTGTGATTGTCCACAACCCTGGCGCCACTGTTCGGATCCCTGCTCCAGATCTCCGGGGGGTGTGTCGCCCTGCTTCATCAAGGCGGCGGCTCAACCATTGACCACTTCCTGCGTGGCCCCCTCGAGGCCAACGGGGTGAGGCTTCTGCTGATCGATTCAGAGCAAGGTCCCAGTGATCAGCTCCTTCTGGAGCTGGCTGGCTGCAGGCTGATCGTGGCGGTGCGCTACCTGCCTCGCCCCTGGGTGGCACCGCTGGCACGGCTGCGCCAAGGCGGCGCCACCGTCGCTTACCTGATGGACGACGATCTGCTCGACCCCAGCATTCACACCCTGCTGCCGCGGGCCTACCGCAGGCGGCTGTGGGAACGGGTGACGCGCCTGCATCGCCGCCTGCCGCGGCTGGTGGATCACCTCTGGGTGACCAGCGAACCCCTGGCCCACAAGTATCGCCAGCTCGGGGCCGAACTCCTGCCGCTTTCACCCCATCCAGACCTGTTGACCGTGAGGCCCCGGCTCCAACTGGCCTATCTCGGCACGAGTGTGCATGAGGCTGAATTTCTCTGGCTGCTGCCCCTGCTGGCGACGTTGCAGCAACGCCACCAGCACACCCATGTGGAACTGTTCGGCGACCTGGCCCTGAACCGCCACTTCCGCCATCTGCCGCGCACGCGCATCCTGCATCCGATGCGCTGGGACAACTATCTGGCCGAGACGGGATATGGCCGCATCGATCTTCTGCTGACGCCGCTGCTGGCCGTGCCCTTCAATGCGGCGAAGGCCCCGGTGAAAGTGATCGATGCCGCCCGCTGCGGCGCTGCGGGCCTGTACTCCGACCGAGCCCCGTACCGCGGGTTTGTGCACCACGGTGTCGACGGCCTGCTGCTCGACGACGAACCGAGCAGCTGGCTGGCGGCGATCGAGCGGCTGATCGCCGACCCTGAGGAGCGGGGGCGACTGGCCGAGGCTGGGCGACGGCGCGCCCTAGAGCTGAGCCACATGCCTGGCGATCGGATGGACCAGCCCAATCCTGACGATCTTGCCCTCCCCATAAGCTCATGACCCCACCATCGAAGCGTCCGATGCCGGCTTCCTCTCTCCGCATCGCGTTGCGGCCCAGTCGATGGCTGGTTCCACTGGCTGGGGGCTGGCTGATGACGCTGCAGCTCGGAGCGAGCCTGCCGGTCGTGGCCCAGCCGGTGCGCAGTGGCTGGGTGCAGGCTGCCGCTGCCGATCCGGTTCGCTATCGGCTTGGCCCTGGCGACCAGCTGAAGATGACCGTCTTCCGGATGGAGGGATACGACACCAGCGCAGAGGTGATGAGCGATGGCTCGCTCAACCTGCCCCGACTCGGCTCGGTGCCCGTCTGGGGGCTGACGATGGACGAGGCCCGGGCCCGCATCACCCGTGGCTACGCGGCGATTCTGCGCCGCCCGATCGTGTATCTCGACTTGCTGCAGGCCCGTCCCGTCCGGATCTCGGTCAGCGGAGAAGTGCAGCGGCCCGGTCTGTACAGCATCGGGAAGGGAGGCACGAACCAGCTGGCCAGTAGCGGTAGCGGCGCCAGTGCCACCGCGATTCAGAGCGCCGGCTGGCCGACGCTCGTGGATGCGATCCAACGAGCCGGTGGGCTGACGGCTTATGGCGATCTGCGCCGGGTGACGATCCAGCGCCGCAGCGGCGGAGCGGGCTCTGTGGTGCTCAGCATGCACTACGACTTCCTGAAGCAGCTCGAAACAGGCGGCCCCACCGACAATCCGCTTCTGTATGACGGCGACAGCGTCTTGATCCCAAGAGCGGATTTGCTCAGCGAAGCGGAGCTGCTGAAGGTGGCCTCTTCCACCTTTGCCCCCGACACGATCAGCGTGAATGTGGTGGGCGAGGTGGAGCGACCTGGAGCCCAGGCCATCAAGGCAAACAGCCCCCTGTCCCAGGCGCTGCTTGCGGCCGGAGGTCTGACCAAACGGGCAAGCGCCAGCAACGTGCGACTGTTGAGACTGGAGCCGAACGGCACAATCCGCCAGGCCACCGTGACCTACACACCCACCGCACCGATGGGCACCAGCCAGAACCCGCCGCTGCAGCAGGGCGACGTGGTGATCGTTGACCGCCATGGCTGGGCCAAGGTCAACGACGGTTTGCGTTCGGCGGTGGAGCCGATTGCCCCGCTCGTCAACGCCGGCTCCCTGTTCCGGATGCTGGGCATGCCCTTCTGAGCCGCAGGTGGTGGGCATGGGAATAAGGCCCGGCCCAACACTGATCGATTAAAGTGAAAATTACATCCTTTCAGTCGCAAGACGATGCTGGCTTTTCTCAAGCGTCGGCGTAAGACGATCACGCACAGAGGAGGCGTTGACTCCCTCACGCCGGGCTTGATCTCGGGCTGGGTGTACGGGACCACGGTGCCGTTGACGGATGTACGCCTGCTCCAGGGGCCCCATCTGCTGGCCCAGGCGGCGATCAACCAGCCCCGGCCCGATGTCGCTGAGATGCTTGGCGTACCGGGCAACTTCGGCTTTCAGCTGATCATGAGCGCTGCGTTGCCGGCAGCGCTGGGCGACCAGCCCCCCCAGATCCTGGCCACATCAGCCGATGGCAGTGTGCGGGTGGAGCTGCAGCATCTGCCGGCGCGGGCCCAGACAACGCAGCGGCTCCAGCAGGTTCTTGATGCGGAGGTGCGCGGTGCGATGGGTCATTTTGATGGGCTGAGCCCTGAAGGCAAAGCGCTTCAAGGTTGGGGCTACCGGCGGGGGCAGACGGGCCAGGAACCGTTTCAGGTGTGGGTGCAGGTGGAGGGGCAGCCAGCTCAGGCTGTGCGCTGTGACCAGTACCGGCCTGGCATGGCCGCCCAGGGCCATCCGGAGAGCTGCGGATTTTCGCTGAAGCTGGAGGGGTTGCCCTCCAACTGGGCCGGGCGGGAGGTGCGGGTGAGTTTTGATGCCGCTGGCCAGATCCCGCTGCCTGGAGCGGCGAACTGCACCATCCCCGCCCTGCCCACGAGAACGGCCTCCTTGATGCATCCAGCCTCGGGCTCGCCCTACGCGCCGCGCCTCAGCGATGCCCCGATGGAGCTGCAGCAGAGCTGGCAGGCCGTCGAGCAGTTTCGGCTGTTTCTGGACAGCCTGGAAACCCAGATCAACCGGGCTGAAACGATGCAACACACCAACCGGAACCAGGCCCTGAACACTCAGCGAGCCCAGCGCAAGCGTGACCGCTTGCTGAGGCTGCTGGGGGGCGCGAGCTGAGGCTCGGACCGCCACGGTCCAGAGGTGGTGGTGAGCTGAAGCATGCGTCCCAATAAGGCGAAGGCACGGCCGTTCTGCTCGGCCTGGGCCGCCACCAACTGATCACCGGCACGGGAGCGCAGGAAGTAGCGCTCCAGCTCCTCCTGCACCTGATGCAACTGCAGCAGGGTGAGATCTGCTTCTTCGCGGGCCTCGGTGAGAGCCTCCGCCTGGCTCGACAGCTGCTGCTGGAGATCGGCCACACTCCGGCCCTGCTGCTCGCGGCCATCGGCCGCCTCGGCCACACTCCGGCCCTGCTGCTCGCGGCCATCGGCCGCCTCATCGCGCGCTCTCCTGAGCTGAACCGCCTCCGCTTCCAGCGCCAGAATCTTGGCGCCTTGCTCCTGGCCGGAGATCTCAGCCTGCTGGAGGGCTTCGGTCTGGGTCGCCGCCAACTGATCAGCAGAACGGGATCGCAGGAAGTATTGCTCGAGCTCCTCCTGCACCTGATGCAACTGCAGCAGGGTGAGATCTGCTTCTTCGCGGGCCTCGGTGAGAGCCTCCGCCTGGCTCGACAGCTGCTGCTGGAGATCGGCCACACTCCGGCCCTGCTGCTCGCGGCCATCGGCCGCCGCGCGCTCTCCTGAGCTGAACCGCCTCCGCTTCCAGCACCAGAATCTTGGCGCCTTGCTCCTCCTGCACCTGATGCAACTGCAGCAGGGTGAGGTCTGCTTCTTCGCGGGCCTCGCTGAGCTGGTCGCGGGCTGCCTGCAGCTCGGCTTGCAGCGGTTCGAGTTGCACTACTTTCCGCTGTAATGCTTCCTGTTTGTTCTGGAGCTCGGGCAGGAGCGCCTGGGTCTCCCAAGCCTGGAGCAGCAGGGCCTGCCAGTCGCTGTTGCTCAGCCGAGCGACGGGCAGCGTGAACTCCGGCTGACGCCCGAGCAAGTCGGCCTGACCTTCCAGATCCGCATAGCGCTGGAGTACGTCATGGCGACGTTGCAGATAGAGCTGCAGGGGCAACGGCAGCTCGGCTGGAGTGGCGGGCGGGCGGCCAGTGATGCCTGGATCCAAGTGGCTGAGCTTGATCAGGCGGGTGTCATTGGGCTCCAGTTCCCGGGCCTGCAGAAAGATGGCGGTGTGCTCCAGCCAGGCATTGAGCAGCTGCTCAAGCTCGGAGGCCTGGCTGGGCTGCTGATCAATCAGTAGATCCACCGGACTGATGTAGCCCATCCAGACAGGCCGCCGCTTGCTGCCCGACAGCTTTTCGAGCACACGAGCCGGATCAATGGATTTCACCGGTCGCGAGACCAACGCTGCTGGCCACTGGGCGCCGACACAGGCGACAAGACGCAACCGAGCTGGCGGGTCGAACTGAGCGACGCCTGAATGGCTGACCAAGGGTGAAAGCTCTTGCATGCAGGCAATTTACGTGTGTTGTGCACCGCATCAGCAGCTGATGCTGCGGTGCGAAGGAGCCGGTGGCTCGATAGCGATGCCTGCAGGGCGTCAGGACCCAAGCTTTCGTACTCTTGAGCGGAGCGAATGAGCTGATCCATGGCGACAGCCACCCGACACCCTGTGCAGTGGCTGGAGCAACTGCAGCAGCAGGCCAGCACGGCGGCTTGGATGGTGATCCTGGGGCCGCTTCCAACCGGCGAGGAGGACGACTGGATCGCCGCAGCCGGCCGTACCGGCGTCCCCGTGCTGGTGATCGAGCCGCAGCTGGAGCAGGCAAACAGCCTGCGGGAGCAATTGAATGGCGAGGGCATCAAGACGGTGACGGTGTGCCCGGAGCTGCTCGCCGCCACAGCCGGGGACGTGTGCTGGTATCGCTATAACGATGCCCGGCGCAACGGCACCACGCCGCTGGAGGTGCTGCAGCCGCTGCTGCCGAATCTGCGACTGGAGGGCCTGGAACGGCGGCGGCAGCGCACCCTGGCCGAGGTGCTGGATGCCTGGAGCGATTCACTCCCCCAACCGCCCAACGAAGGAGGGCTGCTGTGGCTGCCCGCAGAGCTGGTCCAGACGGTGCTGGCGGGCTGCGGCCCCTGGCTGCAGCGGCTGCAGGTGCTGCAGGTGGCGGGTGAACCAGAAGATCCGGCCGGCCTGGCCGAGCGGCTGGAGGCGCTCTGTTTCCGGCTGGACAGCGAGGCGAGTGATCCCCAGCTCTGGCGCCTGGATGCCTTGCGCGTGCTGCAGGCGGAACGGGACCGGTTGGTTACCGAGCGGGATGGATGGATCGCCGAGCGCGAGGGATGGATCACCGAACGGGATGGATTGATCGCAGAACGGGATGGATTGCTGTCCAGTCAGCGGCAGATTTCAACCGAGCTGGATCAAATCCTGGCCTTGCTGGAGGCGACACCCGGTGAGGCAAGCCAGGATTAGGAGAGGACAAATTCGGCTCCACCGCGTGATGACAGCATCAGAAGCAGCAGGCTGCCGACAACAACAGTGGCAATAACCTGGCGATCCAGAAACGGGCTTCGGGGTCCAACAGACCGCACAGATCAGGGCGGTTCGATGTCTTCTATCAGCGCAGCAACAACGTCCCCAACCGATCAATCCATCATGCACTTGTGCCACTCCCCTGTATCCATGTTTCCGCCGCCACCCCTTCAAACGGGCGTGTCGGCCCGCCACTTGAGCCGCCCCCCCAGCGCCTGCCGATGGGCCCACAACTCCTGCAGCCGCTGCCGATAGCGGGCACCGGCAGCAGCGCACGACAATCGCTCGCCATAGACCGCCAGCACGGCCGGATCACGGCTCGGATCCTGGGCAGCGGCGAGAGCGGGAGCAGAGGCCAGGGCCAACCGCCGAGCGGCCACCTGCTGCATCAACTCGGCCGCATGCTCCAGATCCGGCTCCGCCCAACTGTGGCCGTCGGCGCAGGGATAAGCGCCACGGGGGATGGGCACCACCTGATGACGCACGGGATGGGCCAGCGGACCGGTGCAGAAGTCGGTGTTGCCGCCATAGGCGGTGGCGATCACATCCAGGCCCAGCTGCAGGGCTTCGGCGATGCCACGCCCGAAGCCTTCAGAGCGGTGCAGTGACAGGAACACGTCGCAGCAGCCGTACAGGGCGAGGAGCTCATCGCGCTCGAGGGTGGTGGCCACCAGATGGATACGCGGATCTTCCGCAACCCGCAACTGCAACCAGTGCCATTCGGCACTGAAGACCTGGGGTGGAAAGGTTTTGATCAACAGTGCCACCTGGCGGGAATGGTGGTGGTTGCGGTGCCGCCCGAAGCTGGCCGGCAGCTCCGGCAGGGGAAAGGCCAGCTGGAACGCCTCGAGGGTGCCAAGCGGGTTTTTGCGGATGGCTGTGGAGTTGAAGTCGAAGCCATAACCGAACACCACCGCATCCGCGGGCAGGCCATGGCGGGCGCGGGCAGCGTGGCAGGCCGCTGGCTCACGGAAGCGATGGGGATCGGGCACTTCGGCGGCCATCGGCATCAGCTGCAGCGGCAGGCCAGCCACAGCGGCTGGCGCCTGAAGCGCTCCGGCAGCAAACGCACTCGAAGGCCAGAGCTCATCAGCCACCTCCAGCAGGGGCAGCCAAGGCTGCGGCCACTGTTGGGTTTCCCAGGGCCAGGCGGCCATGGTGTAGCGCTCACGAAGGGGATCAACCCCTTTCTCAAGCAGCCAGCGAGCCTGGGTCGGGGCCGCCATGCAGACCAGATTGAAGGCGAACGGACCGCCGGCTGAATCGGCGCATAGCAACGGCTCCATGGCGCGATCGCTGCAGGCGGCACCATTGGCGGCGGGCAGGTGAAGCACGCAGCAGGGCACCCCAGCCGCCTGGAGGGCGCGAGCCGCCATGCGGAGGTCTTCACCGATGCCGAAGACCTCGAACGCATGGCCGATCAGGTTCACACCGAAGGGCCGCTCGGCAAAGGGCACCAGCGCACCCGCAGGCTGGGGGTGGGGAACGGTGGCGTCGCCAACAGCGGCAGACACGCGCCGCAGCAGGGGATAGGCGCTGCTGCACTGCTCCACAGCCTGCCCCAACCGGAGGTGGGGCCCGGCCGGCGGGCCCGGAGTCTCCAACAGCAGCTCAGGGTGCAGGGCCTGAAACAAGCGCACCGGCAGTTGGCGGGGCAACTGCAACGCTGCGGCCCGTTCCTCAGCAGCAAGCGCCGCCGCTGCCGTTTCGGGCTCCAGCAACCAGTTGGCCCGGAGCACACGCAAAGCATGGGGCTCCAGCCACGGCTCAGCTTGCGCTACCAGCTCGGCCAGATGCTCACCGGTGCCAGCGCCTTCAGGAAGTGCAGCGATCCCCAGCTGCAACTCCAATGCGTAGTTGTGCAACCGGGTGGCGGGGGCGACGCCGAACTGCCGTGCGAGCAGGGCCGTGGCTTCCAGAGCCACCTGGGCGCGCTGCTGGCTGGTGATCGTGCCCTGATGCAGGCGAGTGCGGCCCTGAAGATGGGGGAGATAGCCGACGCGCTGGGGGAAGGCGGCAAACGCCCGCAGCCAGTAGTCGAAATCAAAAGCCGTGCGCCAGTGATCGGCAAAGGGCCCCAGCAGCAGCGGCATGGTGCGGCGAAACACCACCGTGGGCTGGCAGATGAAGCAATGGGAGCCAAAACCCTCGATCCCGACCGAGGGTGAGCAGGTGGGATAGCGCTGATTCCATCCAGTGGCGAGATCGAATTCTTCTCCCTCGCCGTACACCATCAGCCAGTCGGGATGTGCAGCCAATGCGGCCCTGGCGCGCGCCAGGGCGCCAGGGGTGTAGAGATCGTCGGCATTGAGCCAGCCGATCAGGGTTCCGCGTGCGGCTCGAAAGGCTTTGTTGAGGGCATCGGCCGGACCGTGATCACGGCGACTCACAAGGCGCAGACGCGGATCAACAGCGGCCCGTTCTCGGAGCAGATCAAGGCTGCCATCGCCAGAGCCGCCATCCGCCACCAGCAGCTCCAGGCATTCGGACTGCAGCAGCACCGACTCCACGGCCTCGCGCAGAAACGGCCCGGCATTGAAACAGGGCATCAGCACGGAGACACAGGGCTGGCCGACAGACAACGGTTGTTCAGGGGGCCTGCCTGAGCGCTTCATGCATCACCTGATTCACAGCCGGTGCTCGAAGCCCGCAAACCTGGTGGACGGAGGAGCACACACCGCAACACCGGAAGAGAAGACTGCCAACGCAAGGGCGAATCGTTCACAGACGTGTGGTGCCTGCGGGTTGGGCGAGATGACGCAGCCGCTGCAAGCCTGCTACCGCGGCGCCTCGCTCAGTTTTGAACTTGGCCAGTTCAACGTTGAGGTCTTTAAGCCTGTTGGCGTAATCATCGCGGGCTTTTTCCGCCTGCTGAAGGGCATCGCGCTGGGTGGTGAGCTGCTGCTTGAGGTCCGCAGCACTCTGCTGGGCAGCGACTTTCTCCTTGACAGCGGCATCACGTTCACCTCTGCTCTTGGCCAGCTCACGTTCCAGAACTTTCACCCTGGCGGCCTGCTCATCGCGAATTGCCTGACTCTGTTGCAAAGCCTGAGCGGAGGACCGCTTGGCAGTTTCCAGCTCACTCAACAGCTCATCGACGCGTGCGATAGCGGCTGCGACGGCTTCCTGCTCACTCTTCTCAGCCGCTAACTGATCGCTGCGGACAAAAGAAGTATCGATTCCGTCCAAGCCCTTGAGGCTCAGCAACAGCCCTCCTTTCTCGAAGTTGTAGTCAACGCGCTGATACGACAGCCCGAACGATTTGAGCTGCTGCTCCCAGGCGAGCGCCAACTCTTGTTCGTCGGGGCGGATCATGTCATCAAGCAAAAAGTCGATCGACAGATCCATGCCACTTGCAGCATCCAACACGATGGACATAGCTGGATAACGCGCCCAATGACAAGTGGCTCCAGGCGGACCATCAATAACCACCAGAAGCTTAAGAGGGTGGCCAAGCAAGGCGTGAACAGATTGGATCGCCGACTCAATGGCAGCAGTTCCTGAGTAGTGGCTGTAACTGCCGGTGGCATCAGCCCAAGGCAAAAGCTCGCTCAGGCGTAGATCCAACAGGGCTCTATTCTTGCAGGACATCACCAGATCTGCGGTTTTCTGGTGGTAGGCCTCCAAAAGCTCAAAGCTGAGCAAACGATGAAGGGACGCATCGTCAGCACTAGGGAGTGGGGCAAACCGCTCAAGCGCACGCAAGCTCAGCAACGTGCTGGTGCCGCTGCCGAATTCGATGATCAGGTCATATTGATTGTCGCGAATCAAACGCACCAAGAGAAGTGCAAAATCGGGTGAGATCAGCCAGCCATGCAGAGGCGCAGACACATCGCCGATCAGGGCTTGGAGGGCCTGATGGGCCTCCAACTGCTGAGTGGAATTGGCGATTTCTCGGGTGATCTGTTTGGAGAGCTGGGCCTTCAAGCCCTGGATGGCTTCGGCCTGTTGGCACACCAGCTCGGCGAGCTCTTCGATGCGCACGGAGGAGTCGGGCTGAGCCTGTTGTGGATCGACCATCGGGCGAAGGCAAAGCTCAGCAAACCATGTGCATCAGGATAAGCGTGAACACTGCTTCGAGCCGAAGCGTTCAAGGGCGGGCGACAGACTCGCCACGCCCCAGGGACGTGAGCCAAGGAGCTCGGCACAGATCTGCAGGGCTGCCCCCCAGCGCACCTGTAGCAGCTCAGGGGCTTCTTGATCCGTGATCTGGATCATCAGCGAGCGATCCTGGGGCGCGGTGCGGAGGCAGCGTCGCAACTCCAACGGCAAGGCGGCAGGGGAGGCAGCCGTGAGCTCCAGAGCCTCGCCCGGCAACTGCTGCAGTGCTCGGGAGCGCAGCACCGGCAGGGGATCACGCAGGAACTCGACTACATCCGTGGCAAGGCCATTCAGCCCATAGCGGTGCCAAAGCTGCTGGCCGGCCTGCTGCATGGCCTCCAGGCGCTGGGGATCGGTTGCCAGGGCTTCGAGCTGGCTTGGTAACGCCGCGACTGCTTCCTGGGTTTCAGGCACAAACAGCGCGGCGGATTGCCACAGCGGAGCTGGGCCAGGGAGCTGCAGCTGATCCGAAAGGATCACGGGGATGGCGCCGTAGCCGAGGGCTTCCCAAAGGCGGATCGAATTGGGGCCGGAGCCGGAGGGGCAAAGGGCAAAACAGCTCTTCTGCAATGTGTCTGCATAGGCCGAGGCTTCAGCAACGAGTTGGCTGCGGCGAGCCTCATCGGCCGCCTGTCTGAGCACCTGTTCGCGGTAAACGGCTTGCTCGTAATGCCATTCGCTCCGGCGCTCCAGCAGGGCATCGCTACGGAGGGGCAAATCAAGGAGCCAATCACGCACCGGGGTGAGATAAAGCCCAGGTGCATAGGCCCCTTGGAAGCTGTAGAGCAGAGGGCGTTGCCATAGAGCCAACAGGGTTGGCTGGGGCGGATGCGTAGCGCAGCGCACCGGATAAAGGGGAAAGGGATGGATGCGGATGCCATCCACCTGCTGGAGGCCCTTGGTGGCATGGCTCCAGAACAGGTCGGTGATGCCGGCTTTCTGGAAGAGATCAAGGTGATCGAAGGCCCAGATATGCTGGCAAACGCTGGCGGTGATGCCGTTGCCAGGGGCATTTGTGCTCATGCACAATTGGGACTCCACATCGACTGGCGACCCACGACGTATGCGATCAACAAAGGTGGCCCATGGGTAGGCCAGATAAAAGTTGCCACTGGAGAGATCGGCGGCGGCTAGACGCTCGGCGGCCGTGGCTTCTGTGGCATTGGGTTGTTGCCAGGGAAGAGCTTCAGTTTCGTTCATTCAATACACGCCGCTTTGGCGTTAAATTCTTACAACCGAATTGTGTTGCCCTTCAATCGCTGATGCCCGCCAATCAGGCCACAAGTCCAATCAACTCCTCAATTTTAGCAGGCTTTAGAAGGTCATTAGACCATTAGAAACTTGAGCCATTGAATGCGGACAAACTCAATTGTACCATAAAAGATTCAGTAACCTTTCGCGGCCAGATCAACAGGCTGGTTAACTCATCAAAACCATAATGCTACGCGATTCAAGTTTATCTAATTTATCTAAATTTTTTTGGAGGTAACCCTTGGCATGCAATCAGCATCGCTAATCTCTTGCAATAAAATTCCTTCCAGCACGCCTGCTTGCTGCTGACACGTCAATTATTGCCGATTTTAGCTCGTTTGCAAGCTTTTCAGTGGTGGACTTGGCGCGATTCACCGCGAAGGAGTCCTTCCTCAATAAATCAGAATATTTTTCGTAGAACATTGAAAAATATTCTTCCAAATCCAATTTACTGTAAGCCAAGCAGGCGGCCTTGCAATTTAAAGACAGCGAATCCCGGTAAAATGCAATTGAATTAGCAAGATCATGGAAGCGGTCATTTTTCAAACTCTCTGCAAATACAGCGGGCAACCTCTCAATAATTTGATCTGACGAGCCAAATGAATGATAGCCCGTTGCAAGAGGAGAAAAACTTCTAAACTTGGAAGTAGTAGGGAGCGAAAGGACCACTTTACCCATTAAACTTCCCCAGTATGCACAGTGATAGCTGCGAGTGACCACTATATCGGCCCAACGAATTGCGTCCAAGCATGACTCTATCTGAAGCCTTGAATTTCCCAGCAGCTGATACTTAAAGGCAGGATAGTTGAGCAGCAAATTCTCTAGTTGGTCAAAAAATTTACTACCAAAACCATGTTCTGCCTTGCCGGCATCATTAACCGAGACAAGAATTTTTAATGAAGCTTTTCTATCATTTGCAAAAACATTTGACCCTGAATGAAAATTAGCCCGTGCCGCCCAATAAGCCAAAAAATAAGTATGCAATGCCGACGCACATGGCAAATAAGAACTAGAAATGGCCAATCCTTCAGGATACTCTTGGTAAGACTCCGACATAGGGTGATCTCGCAAGCCTACTTGAAAAACATTCCCTAGCCTTGGCAATGTCGCGGGGGGCTGATACCAGTTAGACCCAGCCCCCCAAACAAATAACTTATGACCAAAAGAGTTGGCCAGGAAATCAATCTTTGGAAGATATTTATCCATGCCTAATAACCCTCCTCCGCCTAGGATGATGAGATCAGCCTCATTAAAGATTGAAACTTTTTCCTTACTAGCAAGATCATGCGAAATATCAATTTTGACACATGCGCCACCAGGGAAGAAAAGATAGTTCCAAGGAGACGAAGAAAGATCCCCGCGGTTAGGGGTGAGAAATCTCCAGACAAAAACAATTTTCATGACAACAGTGAAATTTGACTTACATTACATGTCATGGCTTCATTTGCGACTCTAAATGCAACAAAAAAATAGGGTCTCATAGCTCTCCAGCAAATGCAGCATACAGTTCGTCGAGAGTATCCGGCAAATAGCGCTCATTCGCAACCCATTTATGCGCCAAGAGCGAAAGGCTTTCGCATTTTTCTCCATACAAAGAAAGGACAAGTCTCTCCAAGGAATCCATGCACGGGATAGCCTTATTTATAGGCTTGTCAAGTTTTTCTCGCAAGCAATGGGTGACCGGAATCTTCAGAGCTGGAACACATTCGTTCATGGGTGGATGATCAGTAGTAATCACAATTCCGCCACTATATGATGCCTCGTATATGCCATGACACAACCCTTCCCAGTAAGAAGGGAAAAGAAATAGATCACCATCGTCATAAGCAGAAGACCTGTCTGGAAAAGTTTTTTCGTGCACAGCAAAACCCTCTGGCAAGTTGTTGATATCCAGGATTGAGCGCTGAGAAAAAATATCAACCTGCATCTTGCGCTGGCTTGCTAGATTTATCAGTCGAGGCAGCAGGATTGCACCAGCTTTCCTGTCTTTATAACCTCCATTTCCAGCAACGAAAACCACTTTCTGAATTGACGTCCGCAACTTGAATGAAAAATCATTTGTATTGACACCCCATCGCGAGCCATGGATATTATTGCTCCACTTAGGATGCAAACCCCTGGAGCCAAGAACGATCGATAGGGACTTTAAATAACTGGAAGTGTACCGAGTCACAGCCCAAAGTGCAGACGTATTTAGAGACCATGATTCAGACTCTGGCCACCACTCCCACATTGGTATCCCAAAAACCTTAAGGTTCCTGCGACAGCAATCACTGACTATATCATAGTGACCAAAGTGCTTTTCTCTAAATACAGGATGCTCGACGTAGAGAAGTCCGTCGATTCCATCAAAAAAGGAGTCGATTTCTTCAGGCTTCGAATGCACGCTGCTTATAATGGTTTCAACGGATGTTTTTGCCTTGCTGAGATAAGGTTCATGTATCTCATGGTTGGGATGCTCGGGTATTAGCCACTTTGTTACAAATGGTGCCAAGGTGGCAATATCTGTATTCATGCCGCCGTTACCGGATGCTGTACACCAACCAACCAAGCCTAATCTCATGGTTGCAGCACCTTGGGGAGGCTTTGTGAGTAAGGGTAGACCCTACACTCGGGCGGAAGCACATCAGTAAACCAAGAAGATCTAGACGATGTTGTGACTGGTCGTGTTTCCGCTTCTCCTCGGTTCAAGTAGTAGTTGGTTTTATCTCTCATATCGTCGACGTTTTTCGCAAAACCAAGATGGCAACAGTATGGCTCTTCCCAGTAGGGTTTGGTGTCTTTCTCTTTGATGACTCGATGGAACTTATACGGATTAATCTTGTCCAATCGAATTTTTTCAGGTGTTTCTGGAAAGTTGTGATTAGAAATGTATTTAAAGCCCTGGCATACAAGAAAGAATCTCATATGGCTAACGTCATAATAGCCACCCGTAATGAACCGATTTGTTGCTTTCCATAAGTGTACCTGAGGCAAAGTAACGCCAGAAAAACCTTCCTTGAGCTTCTGTATTCCATCATCCAGGGCTTTTCTGGAATAAAATTCGTCGATGTCAATGACAACCAGTGCCGACCCATTGCACTTTTTGATGTATTGATTCCTAAGTTCAGATTTGGCATTTTCACCATCCGAGTGGGTCCATCCATAGGCAATATAATGGAGCTTGCGGCAAGGGTCTGGGCAAAGCTCAAGCTTTAACCAGGAGTAATCCTTGGAAAACCCTTTTTTGGTAATTTTATTTGCAGGATATCCTTTGCATGCCCCTTCAACTATGTACCACTTGTCCAGCATCGGATAGTGGTTAAAGACGCATTTTTGGATAAACTTTTCTTCATTCAAAAATATGGATCCACCACATGTTTCGAATCTGTCTTGATTCAGGCTTTGAGACTTTTGCGGATCAAGAGATAACTGATTGCGCTCTAGTATATAGCGCTTACAGTTTGCGCTAGTGAATCTGAGCAAGGCGCTAAGATTTTCGGGATTTGCATAATCACATGGAGACAATTTATCAGTTGTACACATCAAAGCAATGCTAGATTCAGCTATTCTGAATGCTTGCCCGAGATCCCTGTGTGTTGCCACCGTGGTGACAAACTCGCCCAGGCCAATTGGCGAAAGATATGCATAAATAATGCTGGAAAGAGATAAATCGCCTTTTCGCAGGCTTTCCTGGGCCATTTCTTGTATTATGCCTAGGCCAAATACGTCTCTTAACAGGAGAGACGAAGCTATTCCTATTGAAGTTTGCCATGGAGACTGTGCAAAATGGTTTAACAGAACTGAGATATCGACAATACCGCTATCAGTGACGACTTCCCCTGTATAGCAAGGGGTTACTTCTCGAGTGCCTGGAGTGACAATTTTCTGCGCGAGAATATTTCGAATTATATCTAGAGTTTGATGATTTGGCTTGGGAGCGGACGAGCGCTTCTCAATTTGATGAGATATCTTTTTAGCGCAAATTTTGGCAGATGTTTCTAGTCTTACTTTTTCTTTTGCATCTCTCTCTTTGTCCAAGGCTTCTTTGTATTTTTCCAAGGCTTCTTGCCACTCTTTATTTCTAAACAGGCGGTCAGCAACTAGAATATCTTGATTCATGGTGGGCTTGGTGACGTGTGGGCTAGTGATTGATGCCGAAGGTTTTTTGTGCTGAATCGAGCTAGCCTTTGCCTATCATCCATAATTTTATAGTGGCATTGGCAGAGTGGAATATTTCTGGGTCTAAGAGTGCACGGGCATCAAACAGCCAGGCGGGCTGACGCATCACCGCCGCGATCCCGTCCCAATCCAAGGCTCCAAACTCGGCCCATTCGGTGAGCAGCAGCACCGCATCCGCGCCTGCGGCAGCCTCGGCTGCGGAGCTGGCCATCTGCCAACCTCCAGGATTAACGTCTCCAAGGCTACCTTGGCCAAGATCTTTAGTGATCTGAGCTTCTGACACCTTGGGGTCGACGATCACCAGCTGGGCCCCTTCCTCAAGCAGATCCTGGCAAATCTGAATCGCGGGGGATTCGCGCGTGTCGTTGGTGTCGGCCTTGAAGGCAAAACCCAGCACCGCCAGCCGCTTACCCGTGACCGTGCCAAACAGCTTGGTCACCACAAGACGAGCTATGCGGTGCTGCTGCCAGCTGTTCAGCGCCACCACCTGCTCCCAGTAGGCAGCCACCTCCTCCAGCCCGTAGTGGCGGCAGAGGTACACCAGATTGAGGATGTCCTTCTGGAAGCAGCTACCGCCAAAGCCCGGCCCTGCCTGCAGAAATTTGGCTCCGATGCGGCTGTCGGCACCGACCGCCCTCGCCACCTCGCGCACATCGGCGCCGGTGGCCTCACATAAGGCGGCGATGCCATTGATTGAGCTGATCCGCTGAGCCAGAAAAGCATTAGCGGTGAGCTTGCTCAGCTCACTGCTCCAGAGGTTGGTGGTGAGGATCCGCTCGGCCGGCACCCACTGGCGGTAGATCGCCGACAGAGCCTCAATCGCCTCGGGGTCTTGGCCGCCGATCAGCACCCGATCGGGTGCTTCCAGATCGGGAATCGCCGTGCCCTCCGCCAGGAATTCTGGATTGGAGAGCATCGAGAAGGTCTTCTGCTCGCCGCGGCCTTCGGCTGCTTCCAGAATCTCCTGAATCACTGCGGCAGTGCGCACCGGCAGGGTGCTCTTCTCCACCACGATCGTGTGCCCCTGGGCGGCTCTAGCCACCGTACGGGCAGAGGCCTCCACCCACTTGAGATCACTGGCCTGCCCTGCCCCCAACCCCTTGGTCTTGGTGGGGGTATTCACCGAGATGAACACCAGATCTGCCGCCGCGATCGCCTCCTCCACCGCCGTGGAGAAGTGAAGATTACGGCCCCGGGCCCGGCCTACGACCACATCCAATCCCGGCTCATAGACCGGCAACTGGCTCAAATCCGGATCATTCCAGGCTGCAATCCGATCGGCATTGAGGTCCACCACCGTGACCTGCACGGCCGGGCAGCGATCGGCGATTACCGCCATCGTTGGCCCACCCACGTAGCCGGCGCCGATGCAGCAGATGGACTTGATGGTGGTGCTCACTGGCACTTGGTTTATTGAACGAGAGCTGACAGAAGAAGCACTCATAGTCACAACCGCACCAACTGCTGGCTGAGCTGCTCATGGAACGCAGCCATCGTACTCCAGCCCCTAGGAGTTTGTTGCCTGTAGCCCCCAGCCCCGCGAGCCACCAAATCTTGGGAGCAGCCTGTGGTCGCGGCTGGATCACCCTGGCCGATGTCTACGGAGTGGGACTTGCCTCTGCACCGCTTGCTGAGGCCTTGGCCTCAGCCCTGCTCCCAGCCCAAGGGACTGGGAGCAGGAGGCTCATCCTGTGGATGCAGCGAGGTTGGCTGCCGCTCTTCTGAATCGGAACAGCTTCAACAGGTTGTGACCGGTGCACATCAGGCTCCATTCGCTGTTCACCTTCTCCAGGCTCCGCAGCAGGAACTTGCGTAACCCCCTGGCCTCCTTGCTCTGGCCAAACACGGGCTCGACGATGGTCTTTCGCCTGGCGTAGATCTTTTTCCCCTTCTTGCAGCGCAGCTTGCGGACCATGCGGCCTTTGGCATCGAGATTCCTCGGGATCGGGCCCCGCAGGGGCGGAGGCGGTTGTCCGTGGGGCAGGCGACCGGTGGCGATGTGGGGATCAATGCCTCGCTGCTCGCAGCTCTTGATGTTCTCCTCGCTGCAGTAGCCCGCATCCGTC